>CAVWPE010000014.1:0-15578 GCA_963756835.1 uncultured Thermoleophilia bacterium | reverse complement strand
TTCTTGCTCGCTTCGCGAGGTCCTGAAGGGGCTCGCCCGCGAGCCCTTCCTCGAGGACGCGCACTCCCGAACGTCCCCTGAGCCCTGCCGGTCGTCCGCGGGGCGAAACCCTGATCGGAGACTGAAGGCTCCGACCGCGGCCGACGGCTCGGGGAGAGACTTCAGTCTCTTCTCAGGGTTGCACGGCTCTCGCCCGGGCGAGCGTTGCCTTGCCAGACACCGAGGGCTGCGGGAGAGCGGCTACACTCGGGCCGTGTCCGACCTGGCACAGCGGCTCTCGCGCGGAAGGCGGCCGCTTGGCGCCGCCGCGGCGCTCTGCGCCCTCGTGCTCCTCGGCGGGTGGCTGCTGTCGCAGGCGACGACCCGGGTCGTCAACTGGTTCGTGATGACGGACGAGCTGTTCTACGAGCGGCTCGGGATCTCGATCGCGCAGACGGGATCGCTGCTCCCGCGGCTTCGCGGCGAGTCGGTCGACAACATCAACCAGCTCTACCCCCTGCTGCTCAGCCTCGTCTTCGGCCGCGGCGACGTTCCGGCCAGCCTCGCCGCCGCACACCGCCTGAACGCGTTCGTGATGGCCTCCGCCGCGATCCCGGTGTACCTCCTCGCGCGCCGCATCGACGTCGGTCGGCTCGCGAGCCTCTGGGTCGCGTTCCTCGCGATCGCGACTCCGTGGGCCGTGCTGGCGTCGTTCCTGCTGACCGAGGCGCTCGCCTACCCCGTCTTCTGCTGGGCGATTCTCGCGCTGACGGTCGCCGTGCAGCGGCGCTCGACAGTGTGGGATCTCGTGGCGATCGCGTCCGTCGGCATTGCGATCCTTGCGCGGACGCAATTCGCCGTGCTCGCGGTCGTCTTCGTGGTGGCTGTCCTGACCGAGGCGCTGCTCCAGAGCATCGATTCCGGCCACCGTGGCCGCGCCGCGCCACGGGCGGCGGCGCTCGAGCTGCTCCGAACGAGGCGGGTGCTGGTGGTGCTCGTGGTTGCCGGGGCCGTCGCCTTCGCTGTCGTTCTCGCCGTCGGAGATGCGTCGTTCCTGCTCGGCACGTACGCCGTCACGGCCAGCGGGATCCACCTCGACACCGGCCTCGGGCGACTGGCTCTGGAGCACCTCGCGACGCTTGCGCTCGCGTCGGCCGTGCTCCCCTTCGTCGTCGGCTCGGCGTGGCTCGTCGACCGGCTCCGTCCCTCCTCGCCCCCTGCGCCGCGGGCGTTCGCCTCGGTCGGCTGCTCGGTCGTCGTCCTGCTCACGTTCGAGGTCGCCTCCTTCACCCAGCGCTTCGGCGCGGGCGAGGTGAAGGACCGCTATCTCTTCTACGTCCTTCCGGTGGTCCTCATCGGCCTCGGGGGAGCCGTCGTCGCACGCTCATGGCCGGTGTGGTGGGCCTGGATCGCGCCGCTCGCGATCGTCCTCGTCGGGTTCACGTCGATGCGGTTCCCGCGTTTCGAGAAGCTGAACGTCGACACCCCGGCCGCCGTCCTCGATGACGACCTTCTCCGCGTCGCCGGATCCGTTCGGCTGGCTCACCTGCTGCTGCCGCTGGCGACAGCCGTCCTGGTCGCGATCTTCGTCGAGCTGAGCGTCCTCGTCTCGCGGCGTGTGGCCCAGCTGGCGCTCGTCGTTCTCGTGACGGCCGCCCTTCCGCTGGGCGCCGTCCGCGCCTTCGATCGCCTGTTCGCGGTGAACGGGACGAACGGGATCCCGATCACGCTCGACCAGGGGGTGGTGTTCGACTGGGTCGACCGCGCCGTCGGGAAGGACGGACGGGTGACGGTGTTCCCCTACCCGGTCAACAGCCCAGACTACTGGGACGGGGTCGCGTACTGGTGGGACTTGGAGTTCTGGAACGAGAGTGCGGTTGCCTGGCGCGAGACCGCGACGGGCACGCCGGACGATGCGCCGTGGATGGACATGTTCGATCCGCGCACCGGTGTCGTCCTGCACCCGGGGTCGACGCGCTACGTGCTCTCCCACGGCTCCGATGTGCGCTTTCTCCTCGCGGGGAAGCAGGTCGAGTTCGACCGCGGCGCGTACCTGAAGGAGGTGGACGTCCCCTGGCGGGCCGAGTGGAGCACCGACCAGATCTCCAACGACGGCTGGACGAGGCCGCATATCCCGGTGCGCATTCACGTCTACGCGCTCCCGGGCCAGCGTACGCCGCTGCGAAGGTTCCTCACCCTGTCGGTTGCGTCGCCGTCGCACGACGAGCCCCGGCCTCTGACGATCCGTTCGAACCTCGGCCTGTCGCGCGAATTCGTCCCGCCCGAGCAGTCGATCGATCTCGGCGCGAGCGTCTGCGTTCCTCCCGGCGGTCACGCGGACGTCGAGATCGAGACACCGACCGTCTCGGACGTGTACCGGGATCCGACCGCGGCTCCGCTCACGGGGGAGACCGACCGGCCGGTGGGCGTCCTGCTGCGCTCGATCGCGCTCGCCGACGAGACGGAGCCGCTCGCCCGCTGCCCGGATGGGCCCGGCCGGTCGTAGAGCCGGGTGTCCGAGTAGACTCCGGCTCGCGATGGCGAGCATTCACGAGGAGGAGCTCCACGAGCCGCTCGAGTGGGATTCTCCGCTCTACCGCACTGCGATCGCGCAGTACGACCAGGCCGTGCCGCATGCCGACATCGACCCCGACGTGGCCGAGCGGCTGCGCTTCCCCGAGCGCGCGTTCATCGTCAGCTGCCCTGTGCGCCTCGACGACGGCCGGCGCGTCGTCTTCCCCGGCTATCGCGTCCAGCATTCGAGCGTTCTCGGCCCGACGAAGGGCGGCATTCGCTACGACCCGGAGGTGACGCTCGGCGAGTGCGCCGCGCTCGCCGTCTGGATGACGTGGAAGTGCGCGCTTCTGCGCCTGCCCTACGGCGGCGCGAAGGGCGGCGTGCGATGCAATCCGCGGTTCATGTCCCAGGGCGAGCTCGAGCGCCTGACACGGCGCTTCACCTCGGAGCTCCTGCCCATCATCGGGCCCAAGGAGGACATCCCGGCGCCCGACATGGCGACGAACGAGCAGACGATGGCCTGGATGATGGATACGTACTCGATGCAGGTCGGCCATGCGGTGCCGGAGATCGTGACCGGCAAGCCGATCTCGGTCGGCGGCTCGGTCTTCCGGCACGAGGCAACGGGCGCGGGCGTCGTGATGACGGTCGCGCGCGCCTGCGAGCGGCTCGGCTGGAAGCTCAACGAGCAGCGCTGCGTTGTGCAGGGCTTCGGCAACGTCGGCGGGATAGCGTCGCTCGAGCTCGTCGAGCGGGGCGCGACGGTGATGGCCGTCTCGGACGTGTCGGGAGGGGTCTACGACCCGGCAGGGCTCGACATCGCGACGATGAGCGCGTACGCACGCGAGCACGGGTCGCTCGAAGGCTGGGCGACGGGCGTGCGGATCACGAACGAGGCGCTGCTCGAGCTGGAGTGCGACATCCTCGTGCTGGCCGCGCGCGAAAACCAGGTGACGATCGACAATGCGGCGCGGCTGCAGTGCAAGCTGATCGCGGAGGGCGCCAACGGGCCGATCTCGCTCACGGCCGATGCGATCCTCAGCGAGCGCGGGATTCCGATCCTGCCCGACGTGCTCACGAATGCCGGCGGCGTCACCGTCTCCTACTTCGAGTGGGTGCAGGATCTCGGGCGCCTCTTCTGGGGGCGCGACGAGATCCGCGCCAAGCTCTCGGAGAAGCTCAACGACGCGTTCGATCGCGTGTGGGAGATCTCGGTCGAGAAGAACCTGACGCTGCGGACGTCGGCGCTCGTCGCCGGGATCAAGGACGTCGGGGCGGCGCTCGAGGCGCGCGGGCTCTACCCGTGAACGCCGACCGCGTCCGCGACGCGATGATCTCCGAGCCGCGTGCCCTGCCGGGCACGGCGTCCGCGCAGGAGGCGGGGCAGGTGCTCACCCCGCCGGAAGTTCGTGCGGTCTACGTCGTCGACGGCGACGGCGCCCTGACGGGGGTTTTGACCCGCAAGACGCTCGTGACGAAGGTCGTCGCAACCGGCCTCGATCCAAGTCGGACGACGATCGGAGACCTCGCGGAGCAGCCGTACTACACGATCGACGCCGACACGCCTCTCGACGACGCGTTTCACTTCCTCGAGGAGCACGACGCCGAGCGTGTGCCCGTCGTCGAGCGCGGCCGCCTGGTCGGAGTCCTCTCGCGGAGCGTCCTGCAACGGCGCCTGGCAGAGGACGAGGAGCCGGCCCCCGCGGGCGAGGTGTGAGCGCGGTGGCCGGCATCAGCCGGTCGTCGGGGTGGGAGCGAGCCCGCGCCGAGACCCCGGGCTGCAAGTCCGTCGTCCACCTGAACAACGCGGGGGCGAGCCTGATGCCCGAGGTCGTGCTCCGCACCGTGATCGAGCACCTCGAGCTCGAGGCGCGGATCGGCGGATACGAGGCCGCTGCGACGGAGCAGGGTCGCGTCGAGGCCGTGTACGACTCCGTCGCCCGTCTGCTCTGTTGCTCGCGCGACGAGGTGGCGATCGTCGAGAACGCAACCCGCGCCTGGGACATGGCCTTTTACTCCGTCGGCTTCCGCCCGGGCGACAGGATCCTCACCTGCGGCGCCGAGTACGCGTCCAACTACATCGCACTGTTGCAGGTGGCGAAGCGCACGGGGGCCGTCGTCGAGGTCGTCCCCGACGACGAGAGCGGCCAGATCTCCCTCGTAGCCCTCGAGGCGTCTCTTGCCCGGGGTGCGCGCCTCGTCTCGCTCGTACACGTGCCGTCGCAGGGTGGTCTCGTGCAACCTGCGGCCGAGGTCGGTCGCCTCTGCCGGGCAGCGGGCGTGCCGCTCCTCCTCGACGCGTGCCAGTCGGTCGGCCAGTTGCCGACCGACGTCGAGAAGCTCGGCTGCGACATGCTCTCGGCGACGGGCCGCAAGTTCCTTCGCGGACCGCGCGGGACGGGCTTCCTCTATGTCCGCGAGGAGCTGATCGAGGAGCTCGAGCCGCCGTTCCTCGACCTCCATGCGGCGGTGTGGACGGACCGCGACAGCTACACCATTCGGCCCGATGCGCGCCGCTTCGAGAACTGGGAGACGAGCTACGCGACGAAGCTCGGCCTCGGCGCCGCCGTCGACTACGCGCTCGGGTGGGGCCTCGAGCCGATCGCCGAGCGCGTGCAGGGGCTCGCAGCGTCGCTCCGCGAGCGGTTGCAGGCGCTGCCGGGCGTCGAGGTGCGCGACCTGGGTGTGGAGAAGTGCGCCATCGTCACGTTCACGCTCGACGGCGTGGCGGCCGCGGACGTCGTCCGCGTCACTCTCAGCGGAGGGCGTCAACGTCTCGCTGACGCCCGCGTCGTACAGCCGCCTCGATCTCGGCGCCCGCGGAATCGCCGCGGTCGTCCGCGCCTCGGTGCACTACTACAACGTCGAGGAAGAGCTGGAGCGGCTCGTCGGCGTCGTCGCCGGTTGCCGGGGTGGCCGGCTTTAGCCGGTCGCCGGCGCTGTCTGCCTGGGGCACGGCTCGAGAAGCCATCTTGCCTTTGTCGTCTGTAGAGGCAACACTACCTCGATGCCGGCGCGCGCGCAATATCGGGAGTTCGTCGAAGCGGCGGTGGTGCGTCTCCGGGAGCGGCGGGCAGCCGAGGCGTGGTGGAGGACGGTGGAGAGGGCGGCAGTTGTCGCGCTCCTTCCGATACCGTCGCGCAATGCTCCGCCTCGCCGAGATCCTGCTCGAGCCGCGCCCCACGGACGCCTGGGCGCAGCTGCGCCAGCTCGGGATCACCGAGGCGACGGGCGTCCTACCCCGGGCCGCGATCGACTGGCGCGCGCACGCCCCCGAGCAGCCGTGGCAGCTCGGCCCGCTGACCCTCTACCGGCAGCTCGTCGAGGACGCCGGCTTCCGGCTCACCGTCCTCGAGGACAACCCTCCGATGGACCGCCTTCGCCTCGGCCTGCCCGGCCGCGAGGAGGAGCTCGAGACAGTGGTCGAGCTCCTGCGAACCATGGGCAGGCTCGGCATCGAGGTGTGGTGTTACAACTGGATGCCGCTCGTCTCCTGGTCGCGCACGTCCACCGCGCTCCGCGGCCGCGGCGGCGCCACGGTGAGCGGTTTCGACGCGACCGTCTGGGACGACGCGCCAGCGCCCGGAGCCCCCGTGTCGGAGGAGCTCCTCTGGGAGACCCTCGCCTGGTTCCTCGAGCGAGCCGTCCCCGTCGCCGAGGAGGCAGGCGTGAAGCTCGCGCTCCACCCGGACGATCCGCCGCTCTCGCCGGTGCGCGGCGTCGGGAGGATCATCCGCTCGCTCGAGGCCTACGACCGCGTCTTCGCGCTCCAGCCGAGCGCGGCGAACGGGATGACGATGTGCCAGGGCAACGTCGCGCTGATGACCGGCGATCTCCCGGCCGCGATCCGCCACTTTGGCGCGGCGGGCCGGATCCACTTCGTCCACTTCCGCGATGTGCGGGGGACACCGGCGAAATTCGAGGAGACGTTCGTCGACGATGGCCCGACCGACATGGCGGCGTGTATCCGCGCGTACGTCGACGCCGGGGTCGACGCGCCCCTGCGGACGGACCACTCGCCGACGCTCGCGGGCGACGCGGCCGACGTGGCAGGCTACCCGACGCTCGGCCGCCTCCACGCGATCGGCTACGTGCAGGGCCTACTCGCTCCTCGGCGTGCCTAGAGCGGGATCGACCGATCTCGTGACCGGCACGAGCGTGACACACCGCGGCCGAGGCGCGCGGCGTCGAGATCCGATGCAGCGAGGAGGTGAGATCCGGTTCGCCGAGCGGGACGCAACGCCCTCCCGGGCGTCGGTCTTGTCCGTCTGGCAGGCCATCGGCGCGACCCCGCACTCTGGCAGCATCCTCCCCGAAACTCGTGTCAGTTGTCACTAGAGTGCACGCGCGAACCTGTCGAACCCCGGAGAGCGGCTCAAGCGTGCTCGTGCCTCCAGCCCGAGCACATCTACCGGTAACACCAGGCGGCTCCTCGTCTGACCTCGTTCTCTCGACCCTCGAAAGGCAGGAACCAGTATGAAGCTCGATCGGAAGAAGCGGGCCCCCGTTCCCCGCCGCGTCGGCAGCGGGACCACGCGCGTCCTGATTCCCGCCGCGTAGCGCTTCGCTGAACCGGCCTCCCACAGTCTCCCCAGGCTTCCGCCGGCCGAAGATCCCTCGATCGAGGCATCAAATCACCCTTTGTAGGGGTCAAGAATACGAAGCCCCCGCCTACTGTCCGATCTACAAGCGGCACGCGCCTTGCGGGGCGCGAAAGGGGAACTTCACATGCGGCAGGGCTTCGACATCGGGGGGTCGAGTGACGTCGGCGGCGCGTCTTCCGGGGCGCGCGGTAACGCGCTCTGGGGAAAGAGCAAGCGCCACACGAACCTTCTTCTCGCGGTCGCCGTCGTCGACGGCTGCAGCCGTTGCGGCGACCTCGTCGGCGCCGGTGACGGCGGCGCCGGAGAGGGGCATCGTCTCTCCGGAGCTCGAGGCCAAGGCCGAGAAGAACCCCACCGAGACATTCCAGGTGATCGTGCAGACCTCCGACCCGGAGCAGATCGACCAGATCGAGAGCACGGTCGACAGGGCGCAGAAGAAGCACCCCGGCAAGGCAAAGGGCGTCAAGAAGAAGTTCAAGCTGATCGCCTATGCGTCGCTCGAGCTCACGGGCGAGCAACTCGAGAACGTCGCCACCGCAGCAGGGGTCGTGTCGGTCACCGAGGACGCTCCCGTAGCGGCGACGGGTTACGGCAACCGGCAGGATTGGGTCGCGTCGGTCGGCGCCCAGTGGGGCCCGGCGCCGAAGGGAACGAAGTACCCGACGATCGCGGTCGTGGACTCTGGCGTGGAGGGCCGTGGAGACTTCGGTAGGCGGCTCGCGAAGCAGGTCGACTTCACGTCGACCGGTCCCAACACGACTAACGGCGACGGCTTCGGCCACGGCACGATGGTCGCAGGGCTCGCCGTCGGCGGTCAGGAGGATTTCACGGGCGCCGAGCCGCGCGCGGGCGTCGTCTCGCTCGACGTGCTCGACGACTCGGGCGCCGGGCGCGTCAGCGACGTGATCGCGGCGTGCGACTGGATTCTCGAGAACAAGGACAAGTACAGGATCCGGGTCGCGAACTTCTCGTTGCAGGGCGACGCCGGGGACAGCATCGAGACGAACCCGCTCAACCAGGCGGTCGAGAAGCTGTGGCTGAACGGCATCGTCGTCGTCGCTGCGGCCGGCAACGACGCGGTCGCCGGCGCAGAGAGCGGCGTTCACTACGCCCCGGCCGACGACCCGTTCGTGATCACGGTCGGCGCGGCCGACACGCACGGCACAACAGACCCCGGCGACGACTTCGCGGCGCCGTGGTCGAGCTGGGGCTCGACCGCGGACGGGTTCCGCAAGCCCGAGATCTCGGCTCCCGGCCGGTTCCTCAACGGGCCTGCCCCGAAGGACTCGTTGATGTACACCTCGAACCCGAGCCGGCGCGTCGAGGAGAAGAAGCGCGGCCGCAAGGGTGGCGACACCTACATGTGGATGTCGGGGACGTCCTTTGCAGCCCCGATCGTTGCCGGGGCGGCGGCATCGGTGCTCGCCCGGCACCCCGACTGGACGCCCGACCAGGTCAAGGGCGCTCTCATGGCGACGGCGAACGTCCCGGATGGCTACAAGTCGCTCGGCGCGCTCGGTGTTGGCACCGTCAACGTCGACGCTGCGGCGAATGACGCGGACGGAAGCGCAAACCCGAACGCGGCGTTGAACCGCTTTGTCGGCGTCGATCGCGCGACGGGTCTCAATCGCTTCGACGCGTCGAGTTGGTCGGCGACCGCGATGAGCGACCCGACCTGGAACGCCGCCTCGTGGTCGAGCGCGAGCTGGTCGTCGGCCTCGTGGTCGAGCGCCTATGGTCGTCCGCTCCTGGTCGTCCGCGTCCTGGTCGTCGGCGAGCTGGTCCTCGGCCTCATGGGCGAACATGTTCGGTGCCGAGTAGGCGCCGATGAACCAGAAGGCGAGCGGCAGATGACAGCGGACGGATACCAGATCGAGGCAACATCGGAACGGGCGCACTCGCCCGGCGGGCTGCACGGTGCTGCTCTGATCTATCTGGTCGCCGTCGCGGCGCTCGCCGGCGCGCTCGGCTGGGCTTCCCTCGCGGGCGTCGAGCCTCTCGGACCGAAAGAGTGGCTTGCGTTCGCACTGATTGCAGTCGGTGCGGCGGTCGCCCAGATGTTCCCGGCCGTCTCGCCGCGCAACCAGTCGTACCACACGACGATGGTCGTTCTCGTCCCCGCGGCCCTCCTCCTGCCCTTCTGGCTGCTGCCGGCCGTCGTCGTGGCGCAACACGTGCCCGAGTGGCTGAAGGTGCGCTACCCGTGGTACATCCAGCTCTTCAACGCAGGCAACTACCTCGTCGATTTGTTCGCCGCCGCCGCCGTGGCTCAGCTCCTGCTCGGGCAGGATCGGCTGATCCGCAACGACGAGCTGCGGTTCGCGGTCGCGGGCGTTGCGGCCGCCGCGGTGCTCGTGCTCCTCAACCATCTCATTCTGTCGGGGATGTTGCGGCTGGCGCGCGGTCACTCCCTCCGGGAGTCGGGGCTCTTCTCGTTCGAGAGCCTGACAACCGATCTCGTGCTCGCGTCGCTCGGTGTGCTCGTCGCGTCCGCATGGACGATCAGCCCGGCGCTGATACCGCTCGCGCTTGCACCGTTGTTCCTGATCCAGCGGTCGCTCGCCGTACCGCAGCTCGAGGAGGAGGCGCGGCTCGACCCGAAGACGGGCCTCCTCAACGTCCGGTACTTCAGCGAGATCTTCAACGATCGGCTCGAGCAGGCACTCAGGACGGGGCGCCCGCTTGCTCTCCTGATGATCGACCTCGACCTGCTCCGGGAGATAAACAACACCTACGGCCACCTCGCGGGCGACGCCGTTCTCGAACGGATCGCGGCGGTGTTCCACCGCGATCTTCGTTCGGACGACATCGCGGCCCGATTCGGAGGCGAGGAGTTCGTGTTGCTGCTTCCCGACACGGATCTCGAGCACGCGCTCGCGCTCGCCGAGCGCGTGCGCGGTGCGATCGGCCGGGAGCGCATTCGGGTTGCCGCGATCAACGAGACACTGTCGGCCACCGTGTCGATCGGCGTCGCGATGTGCCCGCGCGACGGGACCGACTCGAGCGCGCTCATCCATCGCGCTGACACTGCCGTCTACCGCGCGAAGATCCAGGGGCGCAACCGGGTCGTCGACGGCGCCGCCGATCCCCTTTCGGACATGCTGCCGAACACGATTCGCAACCTGCCCTTGCCCGCTGTCGTGCCGGATGTCGCCACCGGCACGCCAGCCGGCGAGCGAAGGACCGAGACCGAGGTGCCAATCTCCGTCGCTCGACCGTTCGAGGTGGCCCAGGAGGCCGCAGGAGCCTCCAGGAGGCGCCGGATCGCGTTCGGGGCGATCACCGCTGGGATGGCGCTGACGGCGTTGGGGGCCGTTGTGACGCTGCTCGACCCACCCGGTGACGTCGTTGCCCTCCTCACGCTGGCGGCGCTCGTCGTGGGCGGCCAGGCGCTCGCACTGCAGGCCGAGTCCGGGTCGATCTCGGTCGGCGCGGTCGGGGCACTCGCGGGTGTGGCCCTGCTCGGGGGGAGCGCAGCGGTGATCCTCGCACTCGCTGCCGTGGTCACCGACGCCGCGCTCCGTCGGCCGCCCGTCTACACATCGATCTACAACCTCGGCGTGCTCACCGCATCGGCGCTCGGCGCGGCGTTCGTGTTCGGCCTCGGGCCAGGGAGCGTCCCGATGTTCGCCGCTCTCGTGTACGGCGTGGCCGCGGGAGGCATGTACTTCCTCGTCAACACGAGCCTGCTCAGCATCGCGATCGGCGCAGAGGAGGGCCGATCGCGCATCGGGGTCTGGCGGCAGAGCTACGCGTGGCTCTTCCCGCACTATCTCGCCTACGGCTGCTGTCGGCGCCGTCGTCGCTATTGCGTACAACGAGGTGCACATCTACGCGTTGGCGGTGTTCCTCGTTCCGCTCGTGCTGATGCGGGCGACGCAGGAGGGGCAGTTGCGCTCCTCGCGTGAGAGCTCGGAGCAGTTGCGCGAGGCGTCGCAGACGATCCACCGGCAGAACGTGTCGCTCGAGGAGGCGAACCGGCTGCTCCGCCTCCGCTCGACGGAGGCGCTCGAGGGTCTGTCCGCGACTGTCGACGCGCGGGACGCGTACACCGCCGGCCACTCGAGGCGCGTCCGCGAGATCGCGCTGCACATCGGCGACGAGCTCGGCCTCTCCTACGGCGAGCGCGAGATGCTCGGGCACGCGGCGCTGTTCCACGACATCGGGAAGATCGCCGTACCGGATTCGGTCCTGATGAAGCCCGGGGCGCTGACCGCGTCGGAGCGGGCCGTGATGCAGATCCACCCGGAGGAAGGGGCCGAGATCGTGAAGCGGCTCGGCTTCCTCGCCGACGCGGTGCCGACGATCCGGCATCATCACGAGGACTGGGACGGAGCCGGCTATCCGGACGGGCTCGCCGGTGTGGAGATTCCGCTCGGTGCTCGGATCATTCGTGTCGCCGATGCGCTCGACGCGATGATGAACGAGCGTGTGTATCGCCCCGGACGTACGCTGGAAGACGCACTCGCGGAGCTCCGCCGTGGAGCAGGAACGCAGTTCTGCGCGCGTTGCGTCGACGCGGCCGTCGCCGTCTCGGATCGCGACGCGTCGATCAGCATGGTGCTGGCTGCCGCCGGTTGAGTCAAGTGATGCGGCGGCGGGAGCGTGGCCGGCTGAGCCTTCGGCTCATCTCGCGATGACCGCCGCCGGCGCCGGCCGGGCTCGTCTCCGCGTCGGACCCGCTCCGCTTCGATCGGAGCGGAGCACTGCTGACGGGGATGCCTCCGATACCGCGGTGCGGCTCTAGGCCGCGGGAATCAGGACGGGAGAGGGCGCTGTACGGGGGCGAGCGGTTCCCACCGCGGGAGGCTGAACTGGAGCGTTGTCGGCCCGCCCGGCGCACTGTCGATATGAAGACTTCCTCCCAGCAGTCGGACGCGCTCGCTGATCCCGACGATGCCGAGGCGCCCTCGCTGCACTGCCTTCGCGAGGTCGCTCACGACCTCGAATCCGCGACCGTCGTCGGTGATGCTGACGTCCGTGGCCGAGCGGTGCGTGTGGACATCCACCGATACCGACGACGCGTGGCCGTGTTCGTGCGCGTTCGCAAGCGCCTCCTGGATGGCGCGAAAGATGACGATTCGCTGCGAGTCGCTGAGTGCATCGACCTCCCCCTGGATCACCACGCCGCATTCGACCCCGGTGCGAGCGGCGAAGGTGTCCGCGACCCCGTGGACGATCTCACCGAGCGGTCGCGAGACGACGCTCGACGTCTCGAGAGAGTGCGCTGCCGCCCGGAGCGTTCGGTCGAGCTCCGTGAGCCGGGAGAGAGCGTCGTCGAAACGGCCTTGTGCGAGATCCCGATGGCTTTCCATGATGAAGGGGTCGAGATCTCGTTTCAGCTCCCGCACCTCGCCGGCGAGGGCCAGAACGTCCTGAACAGGGCCGTCGTGGAGGTCGAACGCGAGTCGAGTGAGTCGCCGCTCGGAGGCCGCGACGAGTACGTGCTCGCGCTGCTTGCTGCGGTCGAGGAGAAACTCGCGTTCGAGAACGGGTGCGAGCGCCTGTGCGGCCGTTGCGAGATATGCGGATGCTCGATTTTTCTCGTTGACCGCGGCTCGCCCGACGAGAGCGCCGACGAGCTGCTGGAATCGATGAACGGGTTCAGATCGGTAGGACGACGTTCCTGCGATATGCAGTGTCTTGCGACCGCGAAGCGTGGCCGCCACCTCTCGGCGGGTCTGGCGACTCACCTGACCCGAGCCCAGGTCGACGAGACACTCTGTACCGCCGGTCGTATCCCGCCAGAGCGAGACCTCGTGGAAGATGCCGAGGTCGACGAGCAAGCGAAGCTGCAGGCCAATCGCGGTCAGCGGTGGGAGCTCGGACAGCTGCGGCGCGGCGACCACGCCCTGGTAGAGCATGAATGTGGTGGCCTCGGAGCTGGAGCCGGTGACATCCGTGAGGGCCGCGATGGCGATCTCTACGTCATCGGTTGCCAGTTCGCCCTCGGCGCTGCGGGCGACTATCGCGTCGGAGGCGAGCGCATAGGCTCGTGCGTGCCCGACCGCCGGGTCGTTCGCAGCACCGGCGAGCATGAGGTCGGATCGTGCTTTCGCAGCGTGCAGCCGGCGTGCGACCTGTTGGGAGGCGTGCGCGAAGAGCACCGACTCGAGGCGTCGGATCGACTCTTCGTCGATCTGCGCCGCGGTACGCCGAGGCTGCTCTTTCGGAGCGGATGCTGCGAGGTCTGCCGGCCGGTTTGACACGTACTCCTTTCGGGCATGGCCCGAATCCCCTTAGGGTGAACGGCGCCGCCGAACACCCTGTCCCGACACAGTGGCTGATTTTGTCCGGCTCCGCAAGGGGTACCCGTCTTCAGGCGGGTGGGGCTTCGGCGAATGTGCGGATGACGGCTTCGACGAGTGCCTCGGGTTCGGCCCACTTGCCGTAGATGCGAGTGCCGATCGGTGCGCGTGCGGCAGTTTCCGGCTCTGCGACGAGGAAGATCGGGACGTCGGGGTTGAGGGCCCGGAAGGCGTTCTCGGCAGCGAGGCCGTCGGCAGCGCTGTCTGCGACGTCGAGCACGACAGCCCTCGGCGTGTCACTCGATTCGAGCTCGTGTGGAAACGCTCGAGGGTTGACGGCGACATGGCTGTTGACGTCACGTGCGTCGAGCAGAAGGCGAAGGAGCTTGACGAATCGCTCATCACTGCTCGCGACAACCACGGTCGGCGGGAGACGAGGCCCCGCTGTAGCCGACTCCTGCGCCGGGTATCGCCGGCGATGGTTTCTGGTAGGACGCCCAGGCGACTCGGTCGCCGACGGTGAGGCCACGACGTTCGCATTCCCCGGCCCGGAGCTCGACCACTTCGCGCGCGCCGCGGCACGAGACGGCGTGGAACGGCTTCACGCCGGCGGAGATCTTGAGCACGTTGAGATCCTGGTCGAGAAACACGACGTCGATCGGGAACTGCATGAACGCCGTGTGGATCGAGAACGACGGGCGGAGGACGCAACCCTGGTCCGCGGGCAGCGTGCTCCGGAACAGTACGCCCCGCAGGCGCCGCAACCAGGTGTCCGCGACTCTCACCCGCTCGCAGACGACCTGGCCGTCCTCGCGGCGGAGCGTCTGAGTACCGTGGGGGCCACGCATCTCAGCCGTTGCCGAGGGTGTCTTTGATCTTGATCAGCGCGGGCAGCAGCAGCACGATGAACATGGCAGGGAAGATCAGGAGCACGAGCGGGAAGAGCATCTTGATCGGCGCTTTCTGCGCCTGCTCCTCGGCCCTCGCCTTTCGCTTCTTCCGCATGTCGATCGCGAGGTTGCGCAGGATCTGCGCGATCGAGACGCCGAGCAGCTCTCCCTGCACGATGGCTCGAACGAACGCACGCATGCCGGGGGTCTCGGCGCGCCGGGCCATCCCCTTGAGAGCCTCCTCGATGCTGGCGCCCATGTTCTGATCCTGCAGGGTCAGCCGCAGCTCGTCGCCGAGCGGCCCTTCGAGCTGCTCCGCGGCAAGCCTCATCGAGCCCACGAACCCGACGCCGGCCTCGACCGTGACGACGAGGAGGTCGATCAGGTTGGGCAGGACCTTGTCGATCTCCTTGTAGCGCTGCGTGATCTGCCGCGAGAGCACATAGGTCGGCAGGATCCAGCCGCCGACGCGACCCCCGGCATCCCGAGGATGTAGACCACGCCGCCGACGTTGACGAGCCCCCCGGTCACGATCCACAGGAGGAGCATAGGCCCGCGGTCAGCGCCTGGGCAACGAAGAAGGCCCGCGGCGTCTGGGTGTACAGGCCTGCCGCGATGAGCCGCTGCCGCGTGTCCCTCTCGCGGTCGGCGCCCTGCCGGCGCGCCAGCGCGTCGCCGAGCGCGGTTGCGGCCTCCGCGAGCGTCCGTGGTCGCCCGGGCGCTCCCCGCTGGCGGGATCGCCATAGCCGTAGGCGCCGATCTGGCCGATCGTCTGCGCGTTGGCCGACCGCGTGAGCAGGAGCCGGACGATGGCGAGCAGCGCCAGCGCGACGAGGCCGATCACGACCGCGATGACGACGTCGACACCTAGACCTCGATCTCCACGATCTTCTTGATGACGAAGGAGCCGGTGAGGATCATGATCAGGCCGAGCACCATGCCGGCCTTGCCGAGGGGTGTCTGCCAGAGCGGCTGCAGGTACTCGCGGTTCAGCAGGAACATGGCGCCGAACAGGAAGAACGGGATGGCCGAGACGATCCACCTCGCCATCCGGCCCTGCGCGGTGAGGGTGCGGACGAGGCGCTCGAGATCCATCCGGCCGCGCACGTTCTCGGAGACCTGGTCGATCACCTCGGCCGCGTTCGTGCCGGCGTCGCGCTGGAGTCGGGCGACGAGCGCGACCTGGTCGAGGTCCCGGTTCTGCATCCGCACGGCGGCGCCGGGCGCGGTCGAGGGGAACGCCGAGCTGCTCGTCTGCGATTGCCCGGGCGAACTCGGACCGCGTCGGCTCGTTGGCCGTTTCGACGGTACTGCCAGCGCGCCCACGAGGCTGTGCCCTA
>CAVWPE010000013.1:0-107663 GCA_963756835.1 uncultured Thermoleophilia bacterium | reverse complement strand
CCCGCTCGCACACGATCTCGCGCGGCGCGGATTCGCCGCCTGGAACATCGAGTACCGTCGCGTGGGTCAGACTGGCGGCGGCTGGCCGGGAACCCTGGAGGACGTCGGAGCCGCGATCGACAGGATCGCCGACCTCGCCGAGGTGGACGCCGCCCACGTCGTCACTCTCGGCCACTCCGCCGGCGGGCAGCTCGCCGCTTGGGCCGCCGGGCGCGGGCGGCTCTCCCGGACGGCGCCGGGTGCGGGGCCCTGCGTTCTCCCACGTGCCGCGGTCGCGCAGGCAGGTGTCCTCGATCTCGTTCTCGCAGCGGGCGACAACCTCGGCGACGGTGCCTGTGCCGCGTTTCTCGGAGGAGGTCCGGTCTCGGTGCCAGAGCGCTACGCGGTCGCCTCGCCGGTGGCGCTGCTGCCGATCGGTGTGCCCCTGCTCCTCGTCCACGGGGCGCGAGACGACGTCGTGCCGGTCTCGCAGAGCCGCGGGTATGCCGCAGCCGCGCATGGTTTCGGCGACGTCGTCGAGACGATCGTCGTTGCCGACGCGGACCACTTCGACCTGATCGATCCCGAGAGCGACGCCTGGGCCGTGGTGGTCGAGCGACTGCCCGTGCTTCTCGGAGCGGCGGTCTAGGCCGTGCAGCCGGTGCGGATCGCACTGATGGGAGCGGGTTTGATCGGCCGGGAGCATGCCGCGCTCGTCGCCGCGTACGCCGACACGCTTCTCGTCGGGATCGCCGATCCGGCGCCGGAGGCGGCAGCGCTCGCGACGCGGCTCGAGGCCCCATGGTTCGAGAGCTACGAGCGGATGCTGATCGAGGTCGCGCCGGACGCCGCGATCGTCGCCCTGCCGAACACCCTCCACGTCGAGGCGGGCCTCGCCTGCATCGAGCGGAGGATCCCCGTGCTCGTCGAGAAGCCGATCGCCGACACGGTCGGCGCTGCGATGCGCCTCGTCGAAGCGGGAGAGGACGAGGGAGTCCCGGTCCTCGTCGGACACCACCGACGCCACGGCACCGACATCCAGGCGGCGCGCCGTGCGATCGTCAGGGGCGACCTCGGCCGCGTCGTGGCGATCAACGGCATCGCCGCGGTCGCGAAGCACGACTCCTACTTCGACGTGGCGTGGCGGCGGTCCCCGGGCGGCGGCCCGCTGCTGATCAACGCGATCCACGACATCGACTGCTTCCGGTATCTGTGCGGCGAGATCGAGCGCGTCCAGGCGATCGGCGGCAGCGCCGTGCGCGGCTACGACGTCGAGGACACGGTCGCGGTGTCCATGCGGTTCCAGAGTGGCGCGATCGGGAGCTACCTGCTCACCGACGCGTCCCCTTCGCCGTTCTTCTGGGAGATCGCCGCCGGGCAGTCGCTCACGTTCCCTCACGAGGCGGCGGATTGCTACACCGTCTTCGGGCAGACGGCGTCCCTCGCGGTGCCGAGCATGGATCTCTGGCACCACGGCGATGGGGGCGACTGGCGCGATCCTCTGGTCTGTCGCCGTCTCGTCGCCGAGGTGGCGAGCTGCTACGAGGCGCAGCTCGCCAATCTCGTCGGCGTCGTCCGGGGCGGCGCGGAGCCGGTGGTGAGTGGCCGGGAAGGAGCGCTGACGCTCGCGGCGACCCTCGCGGTCGCGCTCGCGGTCGCGGAAGGGCGCGCGGTCGACGTCGCCGAGCTGCTGCCGTGACCCGGTCGCCTGGGCTCGGCCTCGCGGCGCTCGGCTTTCTCGAGCTCGAGCCGCCCTCTCTGGTCGACGTCGCGCACGCGTCCGGATTCTCGTCGGTGTCGCTGCGCGCGTGGGCGGCCGTCCCGGGAGGACCGGAGTACCCGCTGCTCGACGGAGACCGGGTCGCCCGGGAGACACGAGCGCGCCTGGACGCCGCCGGCGTCGCGATCCTCCAGATCGAGCTCGTCTCGCTCGCCCGTGACGTCGCGATCGACCGCTATCGCCCTTCGCTCGAAGGGGGCGCCGCCCTCGGCGCCGAGCGGGTGGTCGCGTGCGGGGACGATCCGGACCCATCCGTCCTCGCGGACCGGCTCGCAACGCTCTGCGACGTCGCGGCCGACCTGGGCCTGAGCGTCGACCTCGAGTTCATGCCGTTCCGACCGCTTGCCACATGGCAGCAGGCGCTCGACCTCGTCGAGCGCGTCGGCCGCCCGAACGCCAGGATCATGGTCGATGCGCTCCACCTCTTCCGGTCGGGAGGCGCGATCGTCGACCTGGCGGCCGCACCAGGCCGGATCGACGTCTGCCAGCTGTGCGACGCCCTGCTCGCGGCACCGCCGCGCGACGAGCTAGCGAGCGAGGCGCGCGGCCGGCGGCTCCTACCCGGAAGCGGGGAGCTGCCGCTGTCCGATCTCGTCGCGGCACTGCCCGCCGGCACGCGGTTCGCCGCCGAGGTGCCGAACGAGGCGCTCTTCGCCGGACTGCCTCCGCTCGAGCGAGCGCGGCTCGCGTACGTCGCGGCGTCGGCTCTGCTCGAGGGCTAGCAGCACCCGCTTCCGGCAGCCGATCCGACGAGCGGGAGCTCCCTCCGGGCAGATTCGGGCTTGACGGCCCTCACGATGGCGCCGTGGAGCCCGTCGGCCACCTCGTGCGTGAACGCGACGTCGACGTCGACGAGCCCGGCACCCTCGAGCCCGGCGATCATCTCCGAGCGGCTGAGCGCACCGGCGATGCAGCCGACCCATGCGCCCCGCTCGCCCCGCTCCTCGACGGTCAGCCGGTCCTCGGCGACGACGTCGCTGAAGCCGACACGTCCACCCGGGCGCAGCACGCGGGCGATCTCGGCGAGCACCCGCGCCTTGTCGGTCGAGAGGTTGATGACGCAATTCGAGATCACGACGTCGACAGACTCGGCAGGCAGCGGTACGTGCTCGATCTCGCCCCTGAGGAAGTGAGCGTTCGCGACTCCCGCCTCCGCCTTGTTCTGCTGGGCGAGGGCCAGCATCTCGTCGGTCATGTCCAGGCCGTAGACGACCCCCGTGGGCCCGACTCGCTGCGCGGAGAGCAACACGTCGATCCCGCCGCCCGAGCCGAGGTCGAGCACCGTCTCTCCCTCCCGCAGCTCCGCCACGGCCGTCGGATTGCCGCAGCCCAGGCTTGCGTCCGTCGCCCCTCCCGGAAGAGCGGCGCGTTGCCCGGCGTCGTACAGCTCCTCACCGAAGAGCGCGCTCCCGTCCGGTGTCGCGCAGCACGAGCCGCTGCCGCAGCTACCGCGAGCATCGTGCGTCACCGCGAGCGCAGCCTCCGCGTAGCGGGAACGAACCTCTTCCCTGAGGGCCCCCGCGGGCCGGGTCGGCTGGTCTGCCATTCGTCCCTCCCATCGATAGATTTCGATATCACTCTACGCGACGATATCGATGGTTGTCAATGCCGCGAGGACGATCGTCGCCTGCGATGATGCGCCGGTGAGACCCCGCGTCCATCTGAGCGAGCACGTGCCGGTCGAGGTCGAGAACGCGCTCGCCGCCGCGTTCGAGCTCGTCGCGACTCCCGGCGAGGCAGACGGCGTGGTGACGATGCTCACCGTCACCGTCGACGATGCCTACCTCGAGGCGGCCGGCCCGCAGCTCAGGATCGTCGCGAACTACGCCGTCGGGGTGAACAACATCGACCTCGACGCCGCACGGCGCCGGGGAATCGTCGTCTCGAACACGCCCGACGTGCTCACGGGCGCGACTGCCGAGCTCGCGGTGACGCTGATGTTGTCCCTGCTCCGCCGGGTCACCGAGGGAGATCGTTTCGTCCGCCGGCAGGAGCCATGGCAGTTCTCGCTCGAGTTCATGCTCGGCGAGCGACTCGCCGGGAAGACCGTCCTCGTCGTCGGCAGCGGGCGGATCGGCAAGGAGACGGCGCGGCTGGTCGGCGCCTTCGGCGCGGTTCCCGTTCTCGCAGGGCGGGACGCCGACCTCGACTCGCTCCTGCCCGACGCGGACATCGTCTCGCTTCACGTGCCGTTGACGGCGGAGACGCAGCACCTGATCGATGCTCGCCGCCTGGCCGCGATGAAGGAGAGCGCGGTGCTGATCAACACCGCTCGCGGACCCGTCGTCGACGAGCGTGCTCTTGCCGACGCCCTCGCCTCGGGCGCGATCGCCGGGGCCGGGCTCGACGTCTACGAGCGAGAGCCGGAGGTGACGGAGGAGCTTCTCGGCATGGAGAACGTCGTGCTCGCGCCGCATCTCGGGAGCGCCACGCGCGACACGCGCGTGGCGATGGGCATGCTCTGCGTGGATGCACTCCGGGCGGTCCTGCTCGAGGGGCGCACGCCGGGCAACGCCGTCGTCTAGCCTTTCCTCCGTCATGGGGGACTACGGCTGCCAGGCGATGTGGGGAGCGCTCGAGCGCGTGCTCGTCCGACCGCCGCTCCCGGCCGACACGGGCCACGTCGAGCGCTACGGCTGGCATGCCCCGCCCGACGTCGCCGCCGCCGCGGCGGAGCACGAGGCGTTCCGTGGTCTGCTCGCCGCTGCGGGCGCCGAGGTGATCGTCTCCGAGCACGATCCCGGCAATCCCGACGCCATCTACGTGTACGACCCGGTTCTCGTCGGTGACCGCGGCGCCGCGCTTCTGCGTCCGGGCAAGGAAGGCCGACTCGGCGAGCCGGCCTCGATCGGTAGGAGCCTCGAAGTCGCCGGTGTCCCGACCAGCTCCATGATGGACGCACCGGCCACGGTCGAGGGAGGGGACACCGTCTGGCTCGACCACGACACGTTGCTCGTCGGCCACGGATATCGCACGGGCACAGTAGGGATCGCGGCGCTCCGGGCCGCCTTCCCGGGCGTCGAGGTGATCGCGCTCGACCTTCCCCACTGGGTAGGCCCGTCCGAGGTCATGCACCTCATGTCGCTCATCTCGCCCCTCGATCGCGATCTGGCGCTCGTCTACCCGCGGATCGCTCCGGTGCGCCTGATGGAGCTGCTCGCCGAGCGTGCCATCGAGGTCGTCGAGGTCCCGGACGAGGAGTTCGAGACGATGGGGTCGAACGTCCTCGCGCTCGGGCCGAGGCGGGCGATCGCCCTGGAGGGGAACGACGTCACGCGCGAGCGCCTCGAGCGGGCCGGCGTCGATGTCGTCACCTACCGCGGCGACCACATCTCGCGGCTGGGCGACGGCGGCCCCACCTGCCTGACCAGACCGCTCTCCCGCGCGCCGGAGCGGTAGGCGAACGAGGATCCCCTACGGGTCGTCGAGCGTCAGCTGGCGGTGCCCCGAGAGCCCGGATACGCCGACGCCTGCGAGCCGTAGCGCACCCGGACGATCGCGAAGCCCACGGTCGAGCAGGGCGCACGCGAGGTCGCCGATCCGGTCTGCCTCGTCGATCGGCGCGGGGAGGGTCGTCGAGCGGCTCCTGATCGAGAAGTCCGAATAACGCAGCTTGGCGGTCACGGTCCGCGCCGACAGCCCACGCTTGACGAGGCCGGCGGCCACCTCAGCCGCCATCCGCCTGATCTCTGCGTGCAGCAGGCCTCGCTCGGAGATGTCGCGTTCGAACGTCTCCTCGACCGAGATCGAGATGCGCTCCGTCTCGAGCTCGAGATCGCGAGGGTCGACGCCCCGCGAGCGGTCACGCAGCAGCGGGCCGATCGTTCCCGGTAGGACGACTCGCAGCTCGGCATCGCCGAGAGCCGCGAGATCGCCGATGGTGTTGACACCGGCGGCCGCGAGGCGCTGCTCGGCCCTCGGGCCGACGCCCGGAAGCGCGCGCACCGGAAACGGGGCGAGGAAGCGCGCCTCGGTTCCCGGGGGCACCACCGTGATACCGCCGGGCTTGCGCCGGTCCGATGCGACCTTGCACACGACCTTCGAGGTCGACACCCCGAGCGAGCACGAGAGCGAGGTCGCGGCACGGACCGACGTCTGCACGGCCTCGGCGGTAGCGCGTGCGCCCTGGAACGTCGGGACGACGGTCCCGAGATCCAGGTAACCCTCGTCGATCCCGACCTGCTCGACCCGCGGCACGACCTCGCGGATCGAGCTCCAGACCGCCTGCGAGTACTGCCGGTACAGCGCGTGCCTCGGGCGGACGAACACGACCTCCGGGCAGCGGCGCAGTGCCTCGGCAGAGCTCATCGCGGAGCGGATGCCGAACGCCCGTGCGGCGTAGTTGGCGGTCGCGACGACGCCGCGACCCCGAGGATCGCCGCCGACGACGAGAGGCACGGCTCGAAGCGACGGATCCTCCAGCTCCTCGACGGCCGCGAAGAACGCGTCGAGATCCAGATGGGCCAGGATCGGCATTCCCCGAACGCTACGGTTCGGCCGTGAACGCCGCGCCGGCACCTCCACCCGTGATCGAGCAGCCCGCCCCGAATCAGGTCTCGTTCGGCGTCGTCTCCGGAACGGCGGCTGCAGGAACGAAGCGCGTGATCGTCCGCGTGGGCGGGCGCACCCTCGCCGACCGACCCCTCCGGGGGCGGCACTTCCAGCTCCGCGTAGCCTTTCCTCCGGGCGCGGCGACCGTCAGGGTCGTCACGGTCTCGCGTGCCGGACGGCGCAGCGGAGCGTCGGTCGCGAACGTCGTCGCAGCCGGAACTACCGTCCCGCGCCGGCACGCGGCTCGCAACGACCCGCTGCTCTCGCGTGAGATCCAGCGGCTCGTCCGATCGTACGACGGTACGAGCGCCGTCTACGTCGAGAACCTCGTCACGGGCGAGGGCGCGTCCTGGAACGCGAGAGCGACGTTCCCGGCGGCGTCGTCACTCAAGCTCGCGATCGCGGTGGCGGCCCTCGCGCGTAGCGACGCCACGCCGGAGGTCGGCTCCACGCTCGACAGGCTCCTGCGTCAGATGCTGATGTACTCGGACAACGCGGCGGCGAACGCGACGGAGCGGTACTTCGGAGGGTCGACGTCGGGCGGCTCGGCTCTCGTGAACTCGATGATGCTCTCCCTCGGGCTCGTCGACACGGAGATGTACGGCGGCTACACGATCGAATCCGGCGCAGGCGCGCCACGAGGCCTCGCCGGGCGAATCCCGCTCCGGGTCGAGAGTCAGCCCCAGTGGGGTCGCGGCAAGAGGACGAGCGCACACGATCTCTCCGGCCTGCTTCGTGCGGTCTGGCTCGCGGGTGGAGGAAGAGGCCCGCTGCGAGCGGCCCAGCCCGGGTTCAGCGCCACGGACGCGCGGTACTTGCTCTACCTGCTCGCACACGTTCGCGACCCGGGCAAGCTCGATCGTGAGGTTGCCCGGGTGCGCGGCGTGCACGTGCTCCACAAAGCCGGCTGGATCGACGGCGCGCGCCATGACAACGGGATCGTCTTCTGGCACGGCGGCGCGTTCGTCGTCACGGTGATGACCTACCGCCCGGCCGGCGCAGGGGTCTCGTCCGACGTCCTCGCCGGTCGTGTCGCCGCGGTTGCGTTGCGGCGCTTCCGCGGCTGATCGCCGCGCAAGTAGCAAGGGCGCCCGCGAGGCGGGCGCCCTTGCTCGCGGTCACGCCCTCGGAGTGCGCAACTGCAGGGCGGTGTCCGGTTCCCGGGAGGCGATATTCGGGAACCGGGCTCCACGTACTGAGACTCTCGGAGCTCCCGATCGGTTTGTTGGCTTTCCGTAAGCGTCCGCGAAGGCCTCTGCGGGAATACCGGTACACTTTTTGTAGTTACTACCTGTATGACTCGGAACACGGACGCCAAGGAGCGTGAACCCATCGTGAGCAAGCTGTTGCTCGTACCCCTGGACGACATCGTTGTCTTCCCGAACATGAATGTGACCCTGACGATCGACGTCGGGGACGAAGAGCGCGTGCTGCTCGTGCCCAAGCACGAGGGCGAGTACGCGAAGGTCGGCACGGTGGCCGAGGTGACAGACCGTGTTCGGCTGCCCGGCGGTGACACTGCCGTGGCGCTGAGCGGCCTCCATCGCGCGGTTGCCGGTGCGGCCGAGACCGACGCGCGCGGCCGGCTCTTCGTCGAGGTCGACGAGCGCGAAGACGATCCTCCTGCGGGCGAAACCGCCCGCACGCTCGAGACGGAGTACCGGGCCGTCGTCGAGGAGATCCTCGAGCTTCGCGGAGACGATGGGCGCATCGCGTCGTTCGTTCGCTCGATCTCGGATCCCGGCGCTCTCGCGGACACATCCGGCTACTCGCCCGATCTCACCTTCGAGCAGAAGCTACAGATCCTCGAGGCCGTCGACGTGACCGAGCGGCTCGAACTGGCGCTCGCGTTCCAGCGCGAGCGGCTCGCCCTGATGCAGATTCGCCGCCGCATCCGCGACGACGTCAACACCGGGATGGAGAAGCAGCAGCGTGAGTTCATCCTCCGCAAGCAGCTCGACTCGATCCGCAAGGAGCTCGGGGAGGACGAGACGTCGGTCGCGGAAGAGTTCCGCCTCAAGATCGCCGAGTCGGCGATGCCTGACCCCGTGCGCGAACAGGCGGAGCGCGAGCTCGCCCGCTTCGAGCGAATGGGCGAGAGCTCGCCCGAGTCGCAGACGATCCGCAGCTACATCGACTGGCTGCTCGCGGTGCCGTGGGGAGTCCGCTCGGAGGAGCGGCTCGATCCGCGCGCGAGTCGCGAGGTGCTCGACGCAGATCACGCGGGCCTCGAGGACGTGAAGGACCGCATCGTCGAGTACATCGCCGTCCGCAAGCTCCGCGAGGAGCGGGGTATCGAGGTCGACAAGCGCTCCGGGGCGATCCTGACCCTCGTCGGGCCTCCCGGCACGGGCAAGACGTCGATCGGGGAGTCGATCGCGCGCTCGCTGAACCGGGAGTTCGTCCGGATGTCCCTCGGTGGCATCCGCGACGAGGCGGAGATCCGCGGCCACCGCCGCACGTACATCGGCGCGCTTCCCGGCCGCCTCGTTCGAGCACTTCGCGACGCGAAGACGATGAACCCGGTAATCCTGCTCGACGAGGTCGACAAGGTCGGCGCCGACTGGCGCGGCGACCCGTCGGCGGCCCTTCTCGAGGTGCTCGATCCGGCTCAGAACTCCACCTTCCGCGACCACTACCTCGACGTCGAGGTCGATCTCTCGGACGTGATCTTCATCGCGACCGCGAATCAGGCCGACACGATCCCCGGTCCGCTCCTCGATCGAATGGAGGTCATTCGCTTCGACGGCTACACCACCGACGAGAAGGTGGCGATCGCGACCGGCTATCTCTGGCCGCGCCAGCGGGAGCGCAACGGTCTGCGTGAGGAAGAGGTCGTACCTGCGGACGGTGTGCTCGAGTCGATCGTCGCCGAGTACACGCGGGAGGCGGGGGTGCGCCAGCTCGAGCGCGAGCTCGGGAAGGTGCTGCGGAAGACCGCAACACGGATCGCGTCGGACGACGTCGAGACCCCGGTCTCGGTCGACATCGACGTCGTGCGAGACGCACTCGGCCGGCAGCGCTTCTTCCGCGAGGCGGCCGAGCGAACCGCCGTTCCCGGAGTCGCAACCGGGCTTGCGGTGACCGGTGTCGGCGGTGACGTCCTGTTCGTCGAGGCGACGAGCGTTCCGAGCGGCGAGAAGCTCGTGCTCACGGGGCAGCTCGGAGACGTCATGAAGGAGTCGGCGCAGATCGCCCTCTCGGCCGTGCGGGCGCGGGCGACGGACTACGGGCTCGAGGACGAGATCTTCGAGAACCGGTCGTTCCACGTGCACGTCCCTGCGGGCGCGACGCCGAAGGACGGGCCGAGTGCGGGAATCACGATGGCTACGGCGTTCGCCTCGCTTCTCACCGGACGTCCCGTCCGGCACACCGTCGGGATGACCGGCGAGGTCACGCTTCAGGGCCGCGTGCTTCCGATCGGCGGCCTCAAGCAGAAGGTCCTCGCCGCACACGCCGCCGGGCTCACCGACGTGATCATTCCCGAGCGGAACCGCGCCGACATCGACGACGTGCCGGAGCACGTCCGCGAGGAGATGACCTTTCACCCGGTGATGGCGCTGTCCGAGGTGCTCGAGCTCGCGCTCGAGCCGACCGCGCAGCCGCTCGATGTCGCGGTGTAGACACTGTCAGCCGGTGCCCGAGGAGGTTCGCCAGGCGGCGGGCCTCCTCGAGCGCCGTTGGACCGTCTCGATCCTCTGGGCGTCGTACGAGGGAGCCTCGCGCTTCAACGAGTTCAAGCAGTCCGTCGGCGAGATTCCGCCGCGGACCCTGGCCCTTCGTCTCGTTGAGCTCGAGGAAGCGGGCCTTCTCGAACGTCGGGTCGTCGATGCACGGCCAC
This sequence comes from uncultured Thermoleophilia bacterium, assembly GCA_963756835.1. GTDB lineage: Bacteria > Actinomycetota > Thermoleophilia > Gaiellales > Gaiellaceae > Gaiella. Next base: position 97,512 of record CAVWPE010000013.1, on the reverse strand, counting down.
CGCGTGTCGAGTACACGCTGACGGCCGAGGGACAGCGCCTCAGAGCGGTTGTCGACGCGCTCGTGCGATTTGCACGCGCCTAGACGCGTCCCGAGCAGACGATCGAGGTCACGCTGGCTCGGATCGGACGGCCGCCACACGGTCGGGAGGCAGCCGGAGAAAGTGCCGATCGAAAGTGTCTCTATACCTCGAACGAGTGTCTGCCGATAGGACAGACATGGAGGCGAGCTCCGCCACGAAATCCCGATTGATCGGTGCGGTTCTCTTCGAGAAGGGGCTGATCACGCGGGAACAGCTCGACGCAGCCCTCGCGCTCCAGGAAACGACCGGTGAACGGCTGGGCGAGATCGTCGTCTCGGAGTTCGGTGTTTCGCGCCTCGACCTCGCCGGGGTGCTTGCCGAGCAGTGGTCGGGTCTCGAGGTGGCGCAAGAAGCTCCTTCGAAAGGATCGCCGCCGGTGGATGCGTTCGAGCCACTGACACCCGATCAGGTGCAGATCCGGCGTCCGATCGGCGAGATCTTCGTCGAGCTCGGATTCGTCACCGCCGAGCAGCTCGAGTCGGCGCTCGCGCAGCAGGCTCAGTCGGGCGCGAGAATCGGTGAGATCCTCGTCGAGCAAGGGAGCTTGAGCCGCCTCGACCTCGCCAGCGCCCTCGTCGAGCAGTGGTCGGCGCTGCGGACGATCCGCTCCCCGGAGTCGACCGGCTCCCGGGATGCCGAGCTTCCCGACGGCGTCGTACCCCTCCGGCGAGGGAGTGCCCGCGGCAGCATGCCCGGAGCCCCGTCGGACGATCCCGGCGGTGAGCTGAGCGAGCTTCGCACCGCGATCGGAGAGCTCGAGGCGCGGATGGCCGCCTCGCTCGGGGCGGCCGGGACGCAGAATGTCGCCGACGCGCTTCGCCCCGTGCTCGCTCGTGTCGATGCACTCGAGGACGCGCCCGTCGAGCGAGAGCTCGCGGCGCTCCGCGAGACGGTCGAGACCCTGCGAGCCCAGCTCGTCGAGCCCCACCGGATCTCGGAGTTGGCCGATGCCGTGTCCCGTCTCGAGCAGCGTGGGGCGGGCGCCGAGGCGGCAGAGGCACTGAGCGGCGAGATCGACGCCCTGAAGGAGCGGCTCGACACGCTCGCTGACCTCGGCGAGCTGCGCGATCGCGTCGACGCAGCGGCAGCGCAGACGGATGCGGTGCAACAGGGAATCCTGGAACTGTCGAAGCAGCTCGAGCCCCTCTCCGCGCTCGAGGCCCGACTCGCCGAGACCGAGCCGGCAGCCGACCGGATCGACGCCGATGCCATCGTCGCGCGGCTCCGGGAGCTCGAGGACGAGCACGAGCGCCTCGCCCGACTCTCCGCCACGCTCGAGTCGCCCGACGACGTGTCCCCTGCGCTCGACGTCGTGCACGCCCGGCTCGACGAGCTCGCGCGTGTGGTCGAGCGGCGGGTCGATGTGGAGGTCGTGGACGATCTGCGCGCTCGCGTCCAGGAGATCTCTGCCTCGGTCGAGGCGCGGGCGTTGGAGGATGGTGGTCTGGCGTCGGTTGTCGAGCGTCTGGGGGCTGCGGAGTCTCGTTTGGAGCTGGTGGAGGGCTTCGATGGCCGCCTGTCGGCTCTCGCCGCCGAGCTCGAGAGCCGTCCTGAGGGTGATGTGGTGCGGGTCGAGATGGCGGCGTTGCGTGAGGAGTTGGATCGTGCTCGGGAGAGCGTTGATGCGGAACGGGCGTCGTTTGCCGAGCTGGTCGCGTCTCGTGGGACGATCGAGGATGAGCTGGCGAGCATCCGTTCGCAGATGGCCGAGCTTGCTGCAGTGCCGTCGGAGGATGTGGCGTTGGGTGAGCGGGTCGAGGCGCTTGTGGCGCGACTCGACGAGCTCGGTGGTCTCGGGGCGTCCGTCGAGGGTCTTCGCGAGATGGTTGCGAGGTTCGACGAGGCGCGTGGTGTGGATGCCGGTGTTGTCGGGGAGCGTCTCGACGGCGTCGAGCGCTCGCTCGAGTCGTTGACCGCGATGGAGTCGAGCCTCCGCGAGGAGATGTCGCGGGCGTTGGAGGATGGTGGTCTGGCGTCGGTTGTCGAGCGTCTGGGGGCTGCGGAGTCTCGTTTGGAGCTGGTGGAGGGCTTCGATGGCCGCCTGTCGGCTCTCGCCGCCGAGCTCGAGAGCCGTCCTGAGGGTGATGTGGTGCGGGTCGAGATGGCGGCGTTGCGTGAGGAGTTGGATCGTGCTCGGGAGAGCGTTGATGCGGAACGGGCGTCGTTTGCCGAGCTGGTCGCGTCTCGTGGGACGATCGAGGATGAGCTGGCGAGCATCCGTTCGCAGATGGCCGAGCTTGCTGCAGTGCCGTCGGAGGATGTGGCGTTGGGTGAGCGGGTCGAGGCGCTTGTGGCGCGACTCGACGAGCTCGGTGGTCTCGGGGCGTCCGTCGAGGGTCTTCGCGAGATGGTTGCGAGGTTCGACGAGGCGCGTGGTGTGGATGCCGGTGTTGTCGGGGAGCGTCTCGACGGCGTCGAGCGCTCGCTCGAGTCGTTGACCGCGATGGAGTCGAGCCTCCGCGAGGAGATGTCGCGGGCGTTGGAGGATGGTGGTCTGGCGTCGGTTGTCGAGCGTCTGGGGGCTGCGGAGTCTCGTTTGGAGCTGGTGGAGGGCTTCGATGGCCGCCTGTCGGCTCTCGCCGCCGAGCTCGAGAGCCGGTCGGGTGACGACGCGCTTGCCGCGCTCCACGACCTGCGCGACCGGATGGATGCTCTGGCCGAGACCACGTTGGTGGACGACCTCGGTCGGCGAATCTCGGCCGTCGAGGAGCACTATGGCCGGATCGCGTCCGAAGCGGTGCCCGGGATCGACGGGCGCCTCGAAGAGCTCGAAGCCAGGATCGGCAGCCAGGGGGAGGAGCTCGGCACTCGAATCGACGACACCGCCCGTCGCATCGGTGACCTCGTCGCCCGCGACGAGTTGGAGGCAGCCACCGCCGACAACGTGCGGTGGATCCAATCCGAGCTATCCGCGTTGCGCGACGCGGACGATGCAAGCGCATTGTCGGCCGAGGCGGCGATCAGAGACGTCGAGCACCGCATCGAGGCGGCCCTGGACGGTGTCAGGGCGGGGCTCGACGATTCACTCGGCGCGGTTCGTTCAGAGGTTCGGGAGGAGCGCGAAGAGTTTCGATCGCTCCTGGCCGCGCAGGATGCGGCACGGGAGGAGCAGCGCACGACGCTCGAGAGACTCGACGAGGAGCACGCTGCGACCGCGGCGACATTGGCTCGAGTCGAACGGATGCTGGCCGACGGGCTCAGCGCGCTCTCCGATCGCTTCGCAGAGGAGCTGTCGGCGGTCGGCCGCTCCGCCGGGGAGGGCGTGGCCGAGGTTCGTGGCGAGGCGACGTCACTCGGAGCACGAGTGGACGAGATTCTCGCCCTTCGCGACGCGGACACTCGGGCTTCTCGAGCCGCCGCCGAACGGCTGGACGAGCAACTCGAGGCGATCGGAGCAGCGCACGAGGATCACGTCGACGCCTCGCGGGCCGCGATCGCGGAGCTCGGCGATCGGATGGCCGACGAATGGGAAGCGTTGCGCCGGCATGTGTCGGAAGCGCACGCTCCTGTCGAGCGACTCGAGGCGAGGCTCGAGCAGTTCGAGCGAGCGCATGAAGAGAACGCGGCGACCGCGAGTGCCGCCGCGGTGGAGCTGGCGGGGCGCCTCGACGCGCTCGCATCGAGGTACGAGGCGATGGACGAGGCGCGCGTCGAGGCGAGGAACGAGCTGCGGGAAGAAACCGAGCGGCTCGCAGCGTCGATGGGATGGCGCCTCGAGAAGATCGAGGAGTCCCTCGCAGCCGACGACGTGTCGACCCTTCGCTCTGCCGTGGGAGACATCGAACGACGACTCGAAGGGTACGTCGCCGTCGGAGAGACGCAGGCGAAGGCGACCGAGCGTGCTCTTCGCAAAGGGCTGGCGTCGCTCGGGGAACGCCTCGTCGAATCGGAGTCGGCGTACGTCGAAGCGGGCAACACGTTCCGCCGAGCGATCGAGCGACTCGGGGCGGCCGTGGTCGAAGCCGATGCCCGCATGGCGGATCAGATCCCGGCCTTGCCGCTCGAGGGGTGCGTCGCCTTCGCGCCGACCTCTGAGGGATACCGCCTGATCGAGCTGCCGGGCGCTCCGGCGGATGTCGGATCGACGATCGAGGTGGAGTGCTGCGACGGCCCTCTCGTCGTTACGCGCTACGGCGTCTCGCCGCTCCCGCTCGACCGTCGGCCCTGCGCATATCTGGAACGTGCCGAGGTCGAGAACTGACCCGACAGCTGAGGGTTGCGGTCGCCTGTTCCGTGTGAACCGGACGGTAGGTGTAAGCCAGTGGGCGCGGATCTGCGTAGATGTGGACCATGCGTCGAGACACAGGGCAGCTCGTGACCTGGCTGGTGCTGGTGATCGCTCTCATCGGGCCGGCTCGTGCGGATGGCGGCTACACGCCCGTTTCGCTCGGCGCCGCGACCGTGATGCTCTCTGCGTTCGCGCTCGCCGTCGTCCTGTCGCGCGAGGTATCGATCAGCCGTCTCGAGCTCCTTGCCGCCTCGGCGTTCGCGCTCTCTGCAGCCTGGGTCGCACTCTCGCTCGTATGGACGTCGAGCATGCCGCTGTCGGCTGTCGAGGTCGAGCGCGCGGTGTTCGTGCTCGCCTGCTTCATGGCGGCCGTTGCGGCGTCGCGCGTCTCGTCGCCTCTGACGCCGCCGCTGGCCGTCTTCTCGTTTGCCTTGCTCGTGGCGGCCGGCGCATTGCGAAGCGGTGTCGATGCTCCACTCGGATACGCGAACGCGCTCGCGCTCCTGTGCGTCGTCGGCACTCTGCTCGGCGCCGGTTGGGCGATCGAGCGAAGAGGCGGCCCCGCGCTCGCGATGTTGCCGGTCGTCGCGCTCTTCCTGGTCGTGATGGTGAAGTCGGACAGTCGAGGGGCCTGGCTCGCGCTGGCCGGCGGGGCGGCGGTCGGCCTCGCGCTCCGCACGCGGCGTCCGGTGCTTGCAACCTTCGGCCTTCTCGCTCTGTCGGGGGTCGCGATCGGAGTGCTTGCGGCGCGGGAGAGCGCGCCGCGCTCCTCCTACTGGGATGTCACGCTGGACGCGATCGCCCGGCATCCGGCACTCGGGTCGGGCGCCGGCACGTGGCGGAGGGTCTGGCTCGAGCATCGCCCGGTCGATCTCACGGCACAGAATGCCCACAGCTTCTATCTCGAGGTGTGGTCCGAGCTCGGACCCGTCGGTCTGACGCTCATCCTCGTCGCTCTGCTCGTTCCGCTTCTCGCAGCGGTTCGGGCGCGTCGGAAGCCGTACGCGACCGCGGTCGCCGCAGGGTACGCCGCTCTCCTCCTCCATCTCGGGATCGACTGGGACTGGCAGCTCAGTGCCGTACCGCTCATGGCGATGCTGCTCGGCGCAGGCTTGCTCGGGATGGCGCGAGCGGACGGGGATCCTGACGACCGGCGCGTTCGTCGAAGCGCCGTCATCCCCGTTGCGGGCGTGCTGGTGGCCGCCGGCGCCGTTGCCTGGGCCGGCGGGCATTTCACGACCGCTTCGGCGGATGACCTGCGGGCGGGCAGGTGGGAAAGGGCACTGCGTGACGCGAACCGTGCTCGCATCTTCGCGCCGTGGTCGGCGGAGATCTCGTATCTCCGCGGAGAGGCGTTCCGGGCGGGTGGCCGGGCGGACCTGGCGCGCGAGACCTTCCGGCGCGGGGTCGAGCGCGACCCCGGTGATCCCGTCCTGTGGCGTGCTCTGACGCGAGTCAGCTCGGGGGCCGAGCTGCGGCTGGCGCTTGCGCGCCTGAAGCAGCTCGACCCCCGAGGAGATGGTCGCTAGCGTGTTCTCGTGCTATCGCGTGAGGCCGACCTGCACGAGCGCGCGTGACGAGACGCCGCCGAGGATGTCTTCGCCGTTCTTCCGTGCCCGGACGAAGAACTGGACGTTGTAGGCGGGGTTCTTCGGGAAGTCCACCTGGGGGACGGTCGTCAGCGTCACCCAACCGTCCTGCGCGGTCAGCTGCTCGGGAGGCGTGCTCGACACCTCCGGCGTCGACCGCACGAACACGAGGGCGCCGCGGACGACGAAGCCCCGACTGTCCTTGACCTTGACGCGAACGGTGATCGGGGCGTTCGAGAAGACCTTGACCGGGTTCGGGCTGAACTTCACGTCGGTGACGACGAGTCGCTGCCCGTCGGCGAGGTTCACGCTCGTGACCGGGACGGACGTCTCCCCGTTCGGCAGCTTGATCGCTCCCGCAGGCCCTGCTCCCTTGATCACACCGGTCTGAGCGGTCGTGGCGGACGTCGCACCGTCGGTATTCGTGGCCGTGACGCGAGCCCGGATCGTCTTGCCGACGTCCGCTGCCTGGAGCTTGTAGGAGTTCGCGGTCGCATTGGCGATGGCGGCGCATGCGTTGCCGCCCGTGTCGCACCGGAGCCACTGGTACGCGAAGGAGCTCGGAGGCGTCTGCCACGTGCCGTTGGTCACCGTCAGGGTCTGGTTCTCGGTCCACTGTCCGGCTGTTGTGGGAGGTGCGGTGTTGACCGGTGCGTACTGCGCCTGCGAGGCAGTCACCGAAGACGCGGAGCCGATCGTCGCGAAGACGGCGACGGCCATGGCCGCCAGGGCGAGGACTGCAGCGTTGCGTCGTGTGGCGAGCTTCGAACGGAGTGGTGATGACATGGTGTTCCTTCCGCGATCGTTGTTGTCGGTACTGGAAGTCGTCCTTCTGGGCCGATGCTGTCGTCTCATGCGCTTGGTCTCCTTGTTGTCGGTGGAATGTGGTGTTTCGGTGTCGTGGTCGGGGAAGAGGATCGCGACCGGGACGGCGCGCGCTCAGGCGCGCAGCAGACCGGTCCAGGTGGACGTGCGCTCACCGTCGAGAGGTTCTGCCGTCTCGCGCGCGAGCTGCCGCACGAGGCCCTCCACGCCGTCGTAGCTCTCGATCTCTCGTTGCCGGGCGGCGCCGCCGCCGTCTGCCACGAGGCGGTGGACATGCTCGAGTTCCGAGGCACAGCCCAGCTCGAGGGCCGCGTCGCCGAGCCGGTCGACCAGCAGGTGGAGAAGCTCCGAGGCCGACGTCAACTGGCCGCTTGCGAGATCGGGAAGGCTGCCGGCGAGGCCGTCGCGTGCAGCGACGAACATCGCCTCGGTGATCCGATCGCGATCGTGAACCGCGAGCGCCTCGCCGGCGTCGTGCCGTTGGGCGAGGTCGAACACGAGGCACTGCGTCAGAGCGATGATCGCGGCGGCATCGACGACACGTGTTTGGACGTCGGCGGCACGGATCTCGAGCGTGGCGTTCTCGGGGTGGAGGCGAACGTCCCACCAGAGTCGACTCGCGTCGAGAACGGTCGAGCTCCGCTCACCCCACGCCAGGAAGTCCGACAGCTCGCACCAGCTCGAGAACGCCGGCGGAACGCCGAAACGGGAGAGAGAGCGGTTCACGAGAGGTCGCGCAGTTGCCATGCCTGTGTCGGCTCCCGCGTGGAACGGTGCGTTCGCGGCGAGCGCGACGACCTGGGGGAGGTAGCTCCGGATAGCGTTGTGCACGGCGAGTGCCCGGTCGGCGCCACCAACCGCCACGTGAACGTGTAGGCCACACGTGAGCATGTGCCTTGCCGCCCAGGGTTCCTCCCGCGCGAGCGCCTCGTAGCGGGGTGCGGCAGAGAGTGGGCCCGGGTCGACCGCGAGCGGATGCGTCCCCGTGGCGACCGGGTTGGCGTCCGGAGCAAGTCCCGATGCGAGAGCTCTTCTCGACGCCGAGAGCTCGCGCGCGACGTCTGCGACGGCGACGCAGACGGGGCTGACGATCTCGATCTGTGACGAACGGAACTCCCCGACGACGCGGCTGTCGCCTCCGAAGAGCTCGAGAGCGAAGTCCGCGTCGGCGCGCGGCACTCCGGTTGCCGGGTCGAGAAGGAGAAGCTCTTCCTCGGCCCCGACCGTGAACGACGCGACGCTGTCGAACCTCGATCGGAGGTATCTCTCGTCGTAGTCGAGCTTCCTCTCGCTGGTCATCTCTCGCCCCTTTTCTCGGTGTTGATGCTCAGGCATGGCTTTCCCCGGTCGGCGGCGAGCTAACCCTTCCCCGGTCGGCGGCGAGCGCGCCGTCGAGTGCCGTGCTCATCCCTGCGAGTCCGGCGATGCCTTCGGTGAGGACGGGACGCCAGTCCGAGTCGACCTCGCGGTTCGCGAGCCAGAGCGTCCCGTGCTTGGCCAGCAGTTCCTCACCCACTGCTTCGAGAAGGTCTATCGCCTCCCGACAGATGGCGTTGACGCCGGTGAGGTCGACGAAGATCTGGCTGGCACCTCGCTCGAGCGCCTGCAGGCAGGCAACGCGGGTGTCGACGACCTCGGCGGTATCGAGCGCGCCGGATGGGACGTCGATGCGGCATGCCCCTCGCATTTCCTGGACGCGCACGGCGCTCGTTCGATCCAGATATGTGGCGTTCGCCATCGCGGCTCCCTTGCTGGCCTTGTGGTATTCGTGCATCCGAACCACCGTAGGCGGCCGCTCGTGAGCGGCGCTACCAGCGGAGTGAGGCTCAGGGGCGGATCCTGTGAGCATCCGCTCACAGATGTTCATCCGATGACCCGTGACGTCTGCGGGGTTCAGTCGCCGGCGAGGCGATAGCCCGCTTCACGTACGGTCACGATTCGCGTCGGGTGCGACGGATCGGGCTCGATCTTCCGCCGCAGGTTGGCGATGTGGACGTCGCAGGCGCGCGCGTCACCCACGTACGTGCTGTCCCAGAGGTGCTCCATGATCTCGCGGCGCGAGAACACCTCACCGGGGCGGCTCGCAAGGAGCGCGAGCACCTTGAACTCCGAGCGGGTGACGTGCACGGGTTGCTCGTCGACGAGGACGCTGTGTCGCGCGAGGTCGATCGTGATACCACGATGCGCGACCGTCGTGGCCGGAGTGGCGCCGTGCTTGTCGAGCTCGCGACGGCGCTGGAGCGCGCGGACGCGGCTGACCAGCTCCGCCAGGGAGAACGGCTTGGTGACGTAGTCGTCCGCCCCCAGTTCGAGCCCGAGCACGCGGTCGATCTCGGCGTCCTTGGCGGTGAGCAGGATGATCGGCACGTCGCTCTCGGCGCGAACGATGCGACAGACGTCGAGGCCGGACATCTCGGGCATCATCACGTCGAGCAGAATGATGTCGTAGCTCGTCGTTCGCGCGGCGTCGAGTGCCTCGGCACCCGTGACGACCGTCTCGACGTCGAATCCCTCCCGTTCGAGGGCGTAGACGACCGACTCGAGGATGTCCGGTTCATCGTCGGCGACGAGGATCCTCGCCATCAGTGCGGCTCGTCCCGTGCGACGAGGATGGACGCCGTCGTGCCGCCCCCGTCCCCGGGCTCGATCTCGACCTCGCCACCGAGAATCGACACGACTCCACCCACGATCGACAGTCCGAGGCCGAAACCCTCGCCGGTTCGCGAGCCACCGCGGTAGAAACGATCGAAGAGGCGTTCGCGGTCCGCCGAAGCGATTCCGAAACCGCGGTCGCGGACCTCGATCCTGATCCGACCGTCCCCCGTCGCCGACCCCGCGAGCGTCACGGGACTCCCGTTGGCATGCTTCACGGCGTTCTCTGCCAGATTTCCGACTGCCTGATAGAGGAGATCATAGTGCGACGAGGCGACGAGCCCCTCCTCGCATTCGACCTCGACGGCGACGTCCCCGCGCTCCCGGAAGACGCTCGCTGTCTCGTCGAGCAACTCCGCCACGTCGACCGGCTCCAGCTCGGGTTGCTCGGCCTGGGTCTGCGCACGAGCGAGCGTGAGGAGCGCGCGGCTCAGCCGCTCCAGTCGATCGGACTGGCGGCCGATGACGGCAAGGAAGCGCTCGCGGCTCGCAGTGTCGTCCTTCGCTCCGTCGTTCAGAACCTCCATCGCGCTCACGATCGCTGCGATCGGCGTTCTGAGCTCGTGGGCCGCATTCGTCACGAACTCGCGCTCGGCCCGCTCGCGCCGGTCGGTGATGGTCACATCCGTGATCACGAGCAGGACGGCCTGGCTCGCGGTGCGCACGGGAACGCCGGCGACGGAGAACGTCTGGCCGGCCTCGGTGTGGACGCGTTCACTCCTCCCGCCGGCGCCGGGCTCGAAGAGCGACGCAGCGAGGTCGCGAAGCCCGAACCCCGGCCACGGCTCGGGGAGCGGCGCGCCCGTTGTGAGGACGCGCCGGCCGATCTGCAATCGGGCGCGGGAGTTGGCAAAGACGACGTCGAGGTTCCGGTCGACGGCGACGACACCCTCCTGGAGCTGCTCGAGGAAGCTGCGGAAATGATCGCGCTCGGCCTCGAGCGCGGCAAACGAATCGCGCAGGTGGACGCGCATGCCGTCGACGGCGCCGCCGAGCTGGCCGAGCTCGTCGTTGAACGTCAACGAGAGCGGCTCGTCGAAGTTTCCCCGCTCGATCTCCGTCGCGGCTTGGGTCACGCGTCGAACGCGGGACGTGATGGGAACGGCGACCGCCGTCCCGAGCGCCGCGCCGGCGACGATTGCGATCAGCACCGTCAGGAGGAGCTGGCCGCGGACGATGTCACCCGCTGCGGCGAGATCGGGTCGCGAGGCGACCGCGACGACCGCCGAAGCGGGACCGGTCTGGAGCGGAAGGGCTACGACGATCCGGCGTCCCCCGTCCTGTGCTTTCACGACGCGGTTGCCGGAGAGCGCGGCCGTGACCGCGTCCGTCATGCCGTCCACTGACTCGACGCTGACACCGTTCGATGTGCTCCCCGAGATCCGGACGCCGTTCTCGTCGAACAGGAACAGTGAGATGCCCCGTCGCTTCGCTGCCGCCGCTGCGGCCGCGCGAGCCTCGGCGGCGGTGGACTTCGACGAGACGACGGCCGCCGCGGTGACGGCCGAGCCGGCCGCGAGCTCCTGGGCCCGCTCCCGGAACGCACTCTCGCTCCGCACCGTCAGGACCTCCGCCACGGCGACGGCGGCCACCGTGACGATGACGGCCACGACGACGGCCAACCAGACGCGCATGCTGATCGACCCGAGGCGCATCGTCACAGTATGCGGGCGGCCTCGAGCGTACGTCCGGCGATTCCGACCGGGCGGGCGTGAGCGGAATCTTGCACGATCTTCGGGCAACCCTCGTCCGCGTGGTGTCGTCACTCACGGGTCGGGTCGTACCGTGTGGAGATGTTGTGCGCTGCCCTCGGTGGGCCAGACGTCACCGGCTCCACCCCCGATCAGCGCGAGACGGTGGCGGCAGTCGTCGGCTTCGAGGTGCGGGGTACGATCGCGAGTCTCGGATTCGTCGCCCCTCTCGATCACCCCGAGGGCGTTTCGGGCGCCGCCGTGGAGCTGCTCGTGATCGGCGGGCGCTCGTCGCTCCTCCACTTTTACATCCCGCTCGAGCACGTCACGAGCGTCTCCCCGAAGGCGCGCACCGTGGTCGTGGACGTCGACGTCGTGGACTTCACCCCGCGCGTCGGTGAGGACGGGACGGTCGAGCTCCATATCAGCGGCTGACGTCGGCGCCTCCGGCCGTGTCGATCGGCTTGAGCGAACACTCACAGGATCCTGATCAGGCGCTCGCGGGGCTGGTGGCGTTGCTCACCGCATGCGCCCTATGGTGATGAGACAGTCGGATCCAGACCGGCGCCCGATGAAAGGTGGAACCATGACGCGACTGAGTGTCGGACGCGAAGGCAGCATCGTCTCGTCGCGAGCACCGGATGACCGGGCGGAGCTCGACCTCGACTCCCGCGCGGCGGACAGCCGCCGGCGCACCGGCGGGGCGCTCCCGACCGCCCAGCTCACGGTCCTCGTCGCGGCTCTGCTCGCGATTGCCGCATCGGCCGTCGTTCTGATCCTCGTGTTCGGGCGAGGAGGCGACGGTGCCGCGTCGACGACCGAGCCTCCGGCTTCGGCGTCCGTCCCCGAGGCGAGTGCGACGTCGACCGCGCCGGTCGCGTCGTCCCCGAGGGTGACGCTGCCGGAGCAGGGCAGGATCGGTATGGGCACCCGGGGCGGCAGCGTGACGCGACTCCAGCGCGCGCTCGCCGCGCTCCGCCTCGATCCCGGCCCGCCCGATGGGGCGTTCGGTCGAAAGACACAGGCTGCCGTGATCGCGTTCCAGCGGCAACACGGTCTCGTGGCGGACGGGGTGGTCGGCCGCAGGACGGCGGCCGCGCTCAACGCCGCGCTTGCCGACCGCTCGCGCTGAGTTCGCTCCCTGCCCGACACGCCGCCGGCGGCACGTAGGATGACCCGGATATCGACGGGCGGCGGGAGCGCGTATGGCCGAGCAACACGACGAGGGGATCGTCGCCGGACTGCGGCGACACGATTGGACCGAGATCTTCTCGACGGTCCTGCTCGCGATCGCGACGGTCGCCACGGCGTGGAGCGGGTATCAGGCGACGCGGTGGAGCGGCGAGCAGGCGATCGCATTCAGTGCGGCGAGCGCTGCCCGGGTCGAGTCGGGCAAGGCGTCGACGCTCGCGGGCCAGCAGGTGCAGATCGACGTCGCCGTCTTCACGCAGTGGGCCGATGCGTACGCGCGCAACGAGAAGGTGCTGCGCGACTTCTACTTCAAACGCTTCAGGGCGGAGTTCAAGCCGGCTGTCGACGCGTGGATCGCGACGAAGCCGCTCGAGAACCCGGATGCGCCGCTGACGCCGTTCGTCATGCCCGAGTACAAGCTCGCGGCGCAGGCGGACGCCGATCGCCTCGTTGCGCAGGCCGAGGCGCAGACCGAGATCGCGAAGACCGACAACCAGCGCTCGGACAACTACGTCCTCTGCGTCGTCCTCTTCGCCACCTCGCTCTTCTTCGCAGGCATCTCGACGAAGCTCGTCGCCGCCCGCAGTCGCGCAGCGATTCTCGCCCTCGGCTACCTCGTGTTCGTGCTGACCGTTGTCTGGATCCTCACCTTCCCGGTGAGCATCTCGATCTAGCAAGCGGCCCGGCTTCGGCCGGCCGGATCGTCGCGGCGGCAGGACACGGGCAGTGCCCGCCGAAGGAGTCCTGCTCATGGGGTGGAGCCGTGACGAGGTCTGGTTCGACATCGACGTGCTCTGGTTTCGCGAGCAGGCGCGGCAGCCGTTCGCCGCCGCGGTCATCGAGCTGCCCGCGCTGCCGTCGTTCTCGACTCCGGCCGAGACCGGGCTCGACTGGTCCAGGCGCCGCCGCCTCGAGGCGCAGGCCGCACGACGCCGCCGCCTGACGACCCGAACGGTTCCGGCCGTCGCGCTCGTGCTCGGATCGGCCTCGATGCTCTCCTTCTCCGCGCTTCGCCCTGCGAGCGGCGGGCAGGGCGCCAGGGCACTGCAGGAGGATCCTCCGAGCCAGACGTTCCGGTTCGGCCTCGCCGGGTTGGAGGTCTCGGACGTACCGGCCGCACCGGTCGTCCCGACGCCCCGGCACGTGGAGCTCCCGCCCCGGTTCGCGTCGGTCGAGTGGCACAGGGCCACTTCGGTCGGCCTGCCCTACGGCGGCCGGCTCGTGGACGGGACGCAGCTGCCGGTGGAGGGCGTGGACTGGGTCACCTGGAACCCGAACACCGACAGCGTCCCGAACCTGCGTCACCGGCTCTACGGCAACGAACGGACGATTCGCGCGATCGTGTCGGTGATCGGCGGGTACCGTGCCGCCCACCCGGCCGCGCCCCGCGTCGTCGTCGGCGACATCTCCCTCGAGGGCGGCGGCCGGATGGACCAGCACGTCTCGCACCAGAACGGGCTCGACGTCGACGTCTACTACCCACGCCTCGACCGGCATCTCAGCGCCCCCATCGCGCCGAGCCAGGTCGACCGGGCGCTCGCGCAGGATCTCCTCGACCGGTTCCTCGCGGCGGGCGCGCAGGTCGTCTTCGTCGGCTACTCGACCGGGCTCCGTGGCCCGAGCGGTGTCGTCGTCCCGTACCCGAACCACGAGAACCACATGCACGTCCGCTTTCCGACGCCCGGCTGAGCGTCACCACCCGGGCGACACGCCGTGACGGCCGCCGTCAGCGCGCGGTCCGCGTCCTGTTCACGAATACCTCGTCGAGGGCCGTCCGCAGTCCTACCGCGAGCGCGCCGGAGAGCACGGCGGCCTCTCCGAGACTCGAGATCTCGAGCCTCGGAGGGTACGGCAGCCAGGCTGCGAGCATCTCGCGGATCGGCTCGAGCAACAGGTCACCGTTGGCGCCGATGCCGCCGCCGAGCACGACGAGGCCGACGTCGACCACAGCCGCGACTGGGGCGATATGCAGCGCGACGCGTCGAGCGACCTCGTCGACGACCTCACCGGCGAGGCTGTTACCGCGCCGTGCCGCCGCGAAGATGTCGCGTGGCTCGAACGGCGGTGCCAGCCGGTCGCTCCCCGTCGCCCTTCGTGCGAGCACTTCGGCATGCTTGCTGACTCCGACCGCGGACGGGTCGAAGCCGTCGCCGAGGCCGATGAGCGCATAGTCGATCTCACCCGCCGCACCGTGACTCCCCGTGTGGAGCTCGCCCCCGAGCACGATCCCCATGCCGAGCCCGGTACCCACCGAGAGGAAGGCGAAGTCGTCGACGCCCCGAGCGACACCCTGCCAGGCCTCGCCGAGCGCTGCCAGGTTGATGTCGTTGACGAGGGTGACGGCGAGCCCGAGGCGCTCGCTCAGATCACGACCGAGGTCAGTGGCTTCGAAGCTCCGGAAATGGCTCAGGTTGACGTGACCGTCGGCATCGACGACGCCGGGGACGCCGACCACGGCGCGCCGGATCAGATCGCGTCCTGCGTCGACCCCGTCGATCAGGGAGGCGCTGACCGTCGCGATGGCGGCAATCGCCGACTCGGCGTCGGGGCCGGCCAGCTCGACGTCCTGCCTGGCCCGGACCGAGCCGGCGAGATCGCACACCGCGCCGCGGGCAAATCGCGCGCCGAGGTCGAGGCCGAGGACGAGCGCCGCGTCGGGGACGGGCTCGAAGAAGACCGCGCCGAAGTTCGGACCGGCGGGATCGTGCTCGGCTTGCCGCACGAGGCCCGCGTCGACCAGAGACTGGAGCGCCAGCGAGACCGTCGGCTTCGAGATCCCGACCCGTCGCGAGATCTCGGCGCGCGAGATCGGGGGATCGGCTCTCAGGGTCTCGAGCACGGTGCGCTCGTTCAGATCCTTGAGAAGCGGCGGCGTGGCGCGACGTCCCGGCGGTTCTGGCATCTGGTGAGGAATATTAACCGAAACAGGCCGCCGGAACCAGACTCTTGACGGGCAGGGGCAGATCTGATTCACTCCTGTTCGTAAAGTTAACTAACTGGCGTCCAGAGGGGGTCCGAGGCACGATGCGTGCGGCCACCCGCGCCAGAGAGAGGGCCATCACCACGCTTCCCCCAGGAGGATTCATGAAACGCCGAACGACGACGGTCTTGCTGGTCGCGGCGCTCGTCCTGCTCGCCGCTTTCGTAGGAGGCTCCACCCGGGGCACGGCCAGTGCAGGAACCACGAAGGTGGGGCAGGGCGCAGCGACGAATCTGACGGTGTGGGTCGGCTGGAGCGCCCGCGAGCTCAACGAGTTCAAGAAGGTCGTCGCCGAGTACGACGCCAAGAACCCGGATGTCACCGTCAAGGTCGTCGGCGGCATCAACGACGACAAGATCATCGCGGCGCTGCGGTCGGGGAACGGCCCCGACGTCGTCAGCTCGTTCACCTCGTCGAACGTCGGCCTGTACTGCTCGTCGGGCGGCTGGATCGACCTCGCGCCGTACCTGAAGAAGAGCAAGATCGACATGGGCCAGTTCCCCGCCTCGACCCGCTACTACACGCAGTACAAGGGCACGCGCTGCGCGCTCCCCCTCCTTGCCGACGTGTACGGGTTCTACTACAACAAGGCCCTGTTCAAGAAAGCCGGGCTCAAGGGACCACCGAAGACGATGCAGCAACTCACGCAGTACGCGAAGAAGCTGACGGTGAAGAACGCGGACGGCTCGCTCAAGGTCGTCGGCTACGACCCGGAGTTCGGCTTCTACCAGAACACGGCCGGCGCCTATCAGCCGTCGTTCGGGGCGACCTGGTTCGACACGAAGGGCAAGTCGAGCCTCTCGTCGAGCCCGGGCTGGAAACGCCTTCTCACCTGGCAGAAGAACCTCGTCGACTTCTACGGGCACGACAACCTGGTCAAGTGGCAGACGGCGGCCGGAGACGAGTTCTCGGCGTCGCACGCATTCGAGACCGGAAAGCTCGCGATGATGATGGACGGCGAGTGGCGTGTCTCGTTCATCAGCGCGGAGCACCCGACGCTTCAGTACGGGACGGCGCCGATGCCCGTCGACGCCGCGAAGCGAGGCCTCTACGGCGGCGGCTATATCAACGGGACCATCATCGGGATCCCGAAGAACGGCAATAACCGCGACGCGGCGTGGGATCTCGTGAAGTACCTGACGACGAACGATCACGCACTCGCGAAGTTCTCGAACGGGATCAGGAACGTCCCCTCGACACGGTCCTCGGCGGTCTCGAAGGAGCTGAAGCCCGATCCTCGATTCGCGGTCTTCTCGAAGATCTTCGTCAACCCCCACTCGGCGACAACCCCGATCACGTCCGCGGGTGCGGCGTATCTCGATACGTTCCAGAGCTTCCTGGCGAAGTGGCAGTCGGGTCAGGCGAAGGATCTCCAGGGTGGTCTCGCGGCGGTCGACAAACAGATCGACGCGAAGCTGAAGCAGACCGGTGGCGGCGTGCCGTGACCGTTGCGCCGGTAGCCGGGGCGCCGACGAGCGCCCCGGCCCCGGTCGCACCGTCCGTCGATCGTCGGCGGGCGAAGCGACGGGCGGCCTGGCGCCGCAGAGGCACGGTGCTGCTGTTCATGAGTCCGTGGCTCGTCGGGTTCTCGATCTTCTTCGGCTATCCGCTCGTGATGAGCATCTACCTCTCGTTCACCCACTACGACCTCCTCAATCCGCCCCGCTGGGTCGGCCTCGCCAACTACCGCTACCTGCTCGGGACCGACGCGCAGGTGTGGCCCGCGATCAAGAACACGCTCTGGCTGATCGTGGTGATGGTGCCGCTCCAGGTGCTGTTCGCCTTCGGCGTGGCGGTCATGCTCACCCGCGCAAAGCGTGGGGTCGGCGTCTTCCGCACCGTCTTCTACCTGCCGGCCCTGATTCCGCCCGTGGCCGCCACGCTCGGCTTCGTCTACCTCCTGAACCCGTCCACCGGGCCTGTGAACACGCTGCTCGGCAAGGTCGGGATCGACGGGCCGCTGTGGTTCAACGACCCGTCGTGGGCGAAGCCGTCGCTCGTCCTCCTCTCCCTGTGGGGGATCGGGAACATCATGATCATCTTCCTCGCAGCCGTTCTCGACGTGCCCCGACACCTGTACGAGTCGGCCGAGCTGGACGGCGCCGGCCCGCTGCAGCGGTTGCGCTGGGTGACGCTCCCGATCATCAGTCCCGTGATCCTGTTCGCCGTCGTGCTCGGGGTGATCCAGGCGCTGCAGTACTTCACCCAGGCGTACGTCGCTGCGAGCGTCGCCGGCGGCTCGGCCTCGGCTGCAGGGACGCAGAGCAACCTCGAGCTCGGCTATCCCCAGGGCTCGACGCTGTTCTACCCGGTCCTCCTCTACTACCAGGGGTTCCGCTTCTTCAACATGGGCTACGCGTCCGCGATGGCGATCCTGCTTCTCGCCGTCGCGTTCACGGCGACGCTTCTGATCCTGCGCAACTCGCGTCGCTGGGTGCACTATCAGGGAGCCGCCCGGTGACCGTCGCCGACGTCGGCCTCGACGAGCTCCCGCTCCTGCGGCGAACGCCCCCACCGGCAGTTCGCCGGCGCCGCCTCCTCGTCGCGATCGCGGATCACAGCCTGCTGATCGCGACCGCGATCATCTTCCTGCTGCCCGTCGTGTTCATCGTGCTGACGTCGCTGATGACGAGTCAGCAGGCGCTGTCGCCGAAGCTCTGGCCGGACCCGTTTCAGTGGGGGAACTACCGGGAGGTGTTCAGTAGCGCGCCGCTCTGGCGCTGGGCGCTGAACTCGTTCATCTACTCGGGACTCGCGACGCTCGGGCTCCTGATCTCGAGCGTCCCGGTCGCCTACGCGCTCGCGCGCCTTCGCTGGCGGGGCCGCGAGGCGGCATTCCTCGTCGTCCTCGTCGCGTTGATGCTTCCACCCCAGGTGACCGTGGTGCCGCTGTACGTGATGTGGGCGAAGCTCCACCTCGTCGGCACGCTCTGGCCCTTGATCCTTCCGAACTGGCTCGGCGACGCGTTCGCGATCTTCCTCCTGCGTCAGT
The DNA here is from genome assembly GCA_963756835.1 of uncultured Thermoleophilia bacterium. Classification (GTDB taxonomy): domain Bacteria; phylum Actinomycetota; class Thermoleophilia; order Gaiellales; family Gaiellaceae; genus Gaiella. The sequence goes on along the minus strand of CAVWPE010000013.1, from coordinate 79,283 downwards.
TCTTCCTCACGATTCCGGAGGAGTACCTCGATGCTGCGCGGGTCGACGGCTGCGGCGAGATCCGGATCCTGACGACGGTCGTCCTGCGCCTCGCGAAGCCGGCGATCGCCGCGGTCGCGCTCTTCTCGGTGCTCTACACGTGGAACGACTTCTTCCTGCCCCTTCTCTACGTGGGCGAGAACCCGGATCACTGGGTTGCGTCGATCGGGCTCGCGCAGTTCCGGGGGCTCCACCAGGTGCAGTGGAACCTGACGATGGCCGCGACGCTGCTCGTCATGCTCCCCGTGATCGTCCTCTTCTTCGTCGCGCAGAAGGCGTTCGTCGAGGGCATCACGCTGACGGGGGTGAAGGGGTGAGGATCGCGGTCGTCGGCGGCGGGTCGACCTACACGCCCGAGCTCGTCTCCGGGCTCTCGCGCGAGCGCGACAGGATCGACGTGACGGAGCTCGTGCTGCACGACATCGATCCCGAGCGGCGCGAGGTCGTCGGCGGGATGGCGGCACGGATGCTCGCCCGGCAGGAGTTCGACGGCACGCTCGAGGTCACGGGCGATCTCGACCGCGCGCTCGACGGCGCCGATTTCGTGCTCGTCCAGATCCGCGTCGGCGGGCAGGCGGCCCGGCTCTCGGACGAGACGATTCCGCTTGCCTGCGGCTGCATCGGCCAGGAGACGACAGGCGCCGGAGGGCTCGCGAAGGCGTTGAGGACGGTGCCGGTCGTGCTGGATATCGCCGAGCGCGTGCGTGAGTTGTCGGCACCGGGAGCGTGGATCATCGACTTCACCAACCCGGTCGGGATCGTCACGCGGGCGCTGCTCGACGCCGGTCATCGCGCCGTCGGTCTCTGCAACGTCGCGATCGGCTTTCAGCGCCGGCTCGCCGCACTGCTCGACGTCGCGCCGGCAGCAGTCGTCGTCGACCAGGTCGGGCTCAACCACCTCACCTGGATCCGCGCCGTGCGCGTCCGCGGTGCCGACGTGCTGCCGGGCCTGCTCGACGAGCAGGGCGAGCTCCTCGGCGCCGAGGTCGACCTGCCGGCCCAGCTCCTCCGGGAGCTGGGAGCGATCCCGTCCTACTACCTCCGCTACTTCTACGCGCACGACCTCGTGTTGCAGGAGCAGCGCGCTGGGACTCCCCGTGCCGCCGCCGTCGCCGAGATCGAGCGGGATCTGCTCGACCTCTACCGGGATCCGACGGTCGACGAGAAGCCCGCCCTGCTCGAGCAGCGCGGAGGGGCGTTCTACAGCGAGGCTGCCACGGGGCTCGTTGCAGCCCTCGTCTCGGGGTCGACGGACGTCCACGAGGTCGACATCCGGAACAACGGCACCCTCGCCGGTCTCGCGGACGACGACGTCGTCGAGGTGCCCGCCACGATCGTCGGTGGCGTGCCCGTGCCGCTGCCCCAGGCGCCTCTCGCGCCCGAGCTCCTCGGGCTCGCACAGCACGTTGCGGCCTACGAGCGGCTCGCGCTCGCCGCCGCTCTGAGCGGCGATCCCGTGGACGTCCGGAAGGCGCTTCTCGCTCATCCCCTGGTTGGGCAGTGGGAGGTCACCGACGATCTCGTCGGCCGGATCCTCGCCGCGGAAGCCGGGCACGCGACCGGGCTCGCGGCACCCCGGGGAGCGGCCTCGTGAGGGACGCACTCCTCCTCTCCGTCGACGGTGGCAACTCGAAGACGTACCTCGCGCTCCATCGGGCCGACGGGTCGCTTCTCGCCCTCGTCCGGGGGGAGCAGAGCTCCCCTCATCACCTGGGCGTCGAAGGGTGCCTGACGGTGCTCGACGGGCTGCTCGGCGAGGCGCAACGGAGCGCGGGGCTCACCGCCGCCGACCCGCTGCCCGAGGTGGGCGTCTTCCTGCTCGCGGGCGTCGACTACCCGACGGAGGAGCAGGAGGTGGCGCGCGCGCTCTCCTTACGCGGATGGGCAGCGCGCACCATCGTCGGCAACGACACGTTCGCCGTCCTTCGCGCCGGGACCGCCCATGGCTGGGGTGTGGCCGTCGTCTGCGGCGCGGGGATCAACTGCGTCGGCGTCGCACGCGACGGACGCCAGGTCAGGTTCCCGGCGCTCGGTGCGATCACCGGTGACTGGGGTGGCGGGTACGACGTTGGGCTCGCGGCGGTGAGCGCCGCCGCGCGAAGCGAGGACGGGCGCGGCCCGCGAACCTCCCTCGAGCAGGCGATTCCGTCGCATTTCGGGCTGACGAGCCCGGCCGAGCTGGCCGAGGCGATCCACAGGCGGGAGATCCCGATCCGCTCGGTGCTGGAGCTCGCACCGGTCGTCTTCGAGGCGGCCGCCGACGACCCGGTCGCGGCCGAGATCGTCGATCGCCTTGCGGCCGAGATCGTCACGCTCGCACGGGTCGCGCTCGAGCGGCTCGGTCTCACGGACGAGCCCGTCGAGGTCATGCTCGGCGGCGGCATGTTCCGCTCGCGCGACCGCCCGTTGCTCGACGCGATCGAGCGAGGGCTGCGCGGGGTCGGCCCCAACCTGTCGGCCCGGGTGACGGACTCGCCGCCGATCGTGGGGGCGGCCCTCCTCGGCATCGACGCCGTCGGTGGCGACGACGATGCCCGGACGCGTATCGGCTCCGAGCTGAGCAGAGCCGTCGAGCGTTTCGAGCCCGGCTCCGTCGCGGACGGCAACGCCGGCATTCCGGCCGGGGCCTACATGGAGGTCGAGTGATGGCGGGCGTGCGATTCATGCAGGCGACACGGATCTACCCGGGCACGGACGCGCCCGCGGTCGACGCGCTCGATCTGCACATCGCGGACGGTGAGTTCGTCGTGCTCGTCGGGCCGTCCGGCTCGGGCAAGACCACCGCGCTGAGGATGCTCGCGGGCCTCGAGGAGGTCGACGCCGGGGCGATCCTAATCGGAGAGCGTGACGTCACGGACATGCCTCCCAAGAAGCGGGACATCGCGATGGTGTTCCAGAACTACGCCCTCTACCCGTATCTCTCGGTTGCCGCGAACATCGGCTTTCCGCTGAAGATCGCCAAGGTCCCGAAGGCCGAGCGAGAGAAGCGCGTCGCGATCGTCGCCGAGCTCCTCGGCCTGACCGAGTATCTCGAGCGCAAGCCGGGGCAGCTGTCGGGCGGTCAGCGGCAGCGCGTCGCCATGGGCCGGGCGATCGTCCGCCATCCAAGCGTTTTTCTCATGGACGAGCCGCTCTCCAACCTCGATGCCAAGCTGCGCGTGCAGATGCGTGCTGACATCGCTGAGTTGCAGGCGAGCCTCGGGACGACGACGGTCTACGTCACGCATGACCAGGCCGAGGCGATGACCCTCGGCCATCGAGTCGCAGTGCTGCGCGACGGGCGGCTCCAGCAGTGCGACGCTCCACGTGTCCTGTACGACCGTCCCGCGAATACGTTCGTGGCGGGGTTCATCGGCTCACCCGCGATGAATCTCTGCAGCTGCGCGTGCGGCAGCAACGGAACGGTCTCGCTCGGCGGCGCCACCATCCCGGTGTCGAGCGCGGCGAGTGCGGCGGCACTCGGTTCCGGGCTGTCCGACGTGGTGGTCGGCATCCGGCCCGAGGCCTTCGATCTCGCGAGCGAGGGCATCGGCGCCCGCGTCGAGGTCGTCGAGGAGCTCGGCGCCGACGCCTACGTGTTCTGTGTCGCGGATCTCCCGAGCGGCGAGGCCAAGCTCGTGGCACGGGTCGACTCGGCGGAGCGTCCCGAGCGGGGAGCACGCGTCGCGCTGCGGCCACGCGTGAGCGAGGCCCTGCTGTTCCATCCCGTCACGGGGGACCGGCTCGGCTAGATGGCGGCGGACGACAGGCATCCCGGCGACGTCTTCGCACACGAGATTCGCGAGCAGCCGGCAGCGCTGCGCCGGCTGCTCGAGCACGAGCACGAATACGCCTCGGTCGCGCGTGCCCTCGGCGCGGACGGGCGAGCTCTCGTGCGCCTGGCGGCGCACGGCTCGTCGGACAACGCGGCATCGTTCGGCGTGTACGCCCTTGGCCTGCTCCCGGGCTGGACGGCGATGCGCGACTCGATCACGCTCTCCGTGTACTACGGCGCCAGGCTCGATCTCTCCGGGTCCGTCGTGCTGGCGCTTTCCCAGTCGGGTCGCACCCCCGACGTCGTCGAGTACGTCGAGCGCGCGCGACATGCCCGGGCGCTCACGGTTGCGATCACGAACGATCCGAGATCGGACCTCGCGAGCGCGGCCGAGCTGACCCTCCCGCTCGCGGCCGGCCCAGAGAATGCGATCGCGGCGACGAAGACCTACGTGAACCAGCTCGGCGCCCTCCTCCTGCTGGCCGGCCACCTCCTCGGCGATGCGACCGTCGTTTCGGAAGGACTCCGCGCGACAGCGGACCTCCTCCAGGTGACGGTCGACAACGTGGCCGAGCCCGCTGCCGCCGCAGCCCTGCACTTCGCCTACGTCGAGCGGATGTTCGTGATCGGTCGCGGGATCGAATACGCGACGGCACGCGAGGTGGCGCTGAAGCTCACCGAGACGTGCCGCGTCACGGCCGGGCCTCTCACGGCGACCGACCTCGCTCACGGCCCGATCGCGGCTGTTGATCCGCGTTTCCCGATCTGGACGATCGCCTCGCACGACGAGACGCTGCAGGGCACGGTCGAGGCGGCGGCGCGTGCGCACGAGGCGGGCGCGCTCCTCATCGCGAGTGGCAACGCTGCGGCGGCGATTCTCGGCGCCACGTACTCTCTGCCGGTGCCCGTCGCCCCGCTGCCGCTGCTCGCACCGCTCCTCTCGGTCGTCCCCGGCCAGCTGTTCGCGGCCGCGCTGGCGCAGGCAAAGGGACTGGACGCGGACAGCCCGGCAGGGCTGAGCAAGGTGACGCTGGCCCGCTGATGGGGCGCACCGCGCCACGACCCGAGGGGCTCGCGCCGCCGAAGGCACCGTACTCTCCCGTGGTCGTGAGCGGTCACACGGTCTTCACGGCCGGGCAGGTCGCCTTCGACGAGCGCGGCGACCTCGTGGACGGGGGGATCGGGGAGCAGACCCGGCGGACCCTCGAGAACGTGCGTGCCTGTCTCGCCGCGGCGGGCTGCACGATGGACGACGTCGTCAAGGTGACGGCCTTTCTCGCCGACCTCGCGGACTTCGGCGTCTACAACGAGGTGTATGCGGAGTTCTTCGCGGAGCCGTATCCGGCCCGCACGACCGTCGGTGCGATGCTGCCTCCCGGCTTGCTGGTGGAGATCGAGGTCACGGCCCTGACCCCGTGATCGAGACGCCGGCAGCGATCGTCGACCTCGATCGCCTGGAACGGAACCTCTCCCGGTGGCAGGCCGAGTGTGACCGACTCGGCCTCCAGAACCGCCCGCACATCAAGACGCACAAGTGCGTCGAAATTGCGCGTCGTCAGGTCGCGCTCGGCGCAGTCGGCGTCACCTGCCAGACGCTGTTCGAGGCGGAGACGATGGTGAACGCCGGCATCGACGACGTGCTCATCCCAGTCAACATCCTCGGCAAGCCGAAGCTCGAACGCCTCGCTCGGCTGCACGCGCGGGCGCTCGTGACGGTGACCGTCGACGACGTCCGCCTGCTAACCGGGCTCGCGGAAGCTGCAGGCGCCGGCCGGCTCGGCGTGCTCGTCGACTGCGACACGGGTCTCGGTCGCACGGGTGTCTCGACGCCGAGCGCTGCCGCGGACCTCGCGCGCGCGGTCGACGCACAGCCCGGCCTCCGCTTCGAGGGGTTCTGCACCTACCCGACCCCGCCCGGGGCGACCGCGTTTCTGCGCGAGGCCGTCGCGCGCGCGACCGGTCACGGTCTCGATGCGAGGGTCGTCTCGACCGGTGGCACGCCGGGTATGTGGGACTGCGAGGCGCTGCGACCGACGGTGACTGAATATCGCGTCGGCACGTACGCGTTCCACGACCGCGCAACTGTCGCGGCCGGTTCGGCCACGCTCGACGATGTCGCCATGACCGTTCGCGCGACGGTGATCAGCCGCGTCGGCGAGGGGCGGGCGATCCTGGATGCGGGCAGGAAGGCGCTGACGTCCGATCCCGGCCCCGACGAGCGCTTCGGCGAGATTCTCGAAGCACCCGACGCGGTTCTGACGCAGGTGAACGAAGAGCACGGCTACGTGGCGACCGGTGACTCGGGGGTGCTCGAGCTCGGCGCGGAAGTTCACGTCGTCCCGAACCACGCGTGCGTGGTCTCGAACCTGTTCGACCACTTCACCGTCGTCTCCGGTGGCGCCGTCGTCGACACGTGGCCCATCGTCCGGGGCCGCTGAGCGGCGCTAGTGCGTTCGCGTGCCGCGTTCGAATGCCGCGACGGCATCCTCGAGCGTCGGGAAGATGCGGTCCTCGCCGATCTTCGCGGTCAGCCCGAAGCGGTCGAGCTCCGGACGCACCGAATCCTGGGCTGCCGCGACGGCGAACGCGACGTTCCGCTCCTCCAGGGCGGTCGCGACCTCGACGATCGTCTGCCCGCCCGTGAAATCGACGTCGTCGATCGCATCCGCGAGAAGGACGAGCCACCGCGGCGGCTCGGGCACGTCGACGAGCGCGAGGATCTCCTCGGAGAACCGCGACGCGTTCGCGTAGAAGAGGCCGACGCCGAATCGGTAGACGACGAGCCCGTCCTTCAACGCAGCCCCGGTCGTCGACGGTGCCATCGTCAGCTCGCCTCCGTCGTCCCGGGTGACGACCGAATCATGCGGGTCGTAGTGACGCCTGACGTGGTCGAGCAGCGACAGCACGATTGCGAGGATGACCCCCTGCTCGACGCCGACGCCGACGACGACCGCGGCGGTGATCGCGGCGATCCAGAACTCGTCGCGGCGCAGCTGGTAGATCTCCTTCATGTGGTCGATGTCGATGAGCTTGACGCCGATCACGAAGACGACGGCTGCGAGGACGGCGTTCGGCATGTACTGCAGCGGCTTCGTCAGGAACAGGAGGACGATCGCCACCATCGCGGCCATCGCGAGCATCGCGACCTGGCTCGTGGCCTTCGACTCTTCCGCCATCTTCGTCTTCGTGGGGCTGCCGTTGACGACGAACGTGCTCGAGAGACCGGCCGCGATGTTGGCGACGCTCAGTCCGACGAGGTCGTTGTTCTCCTCGAACGTCTCCTTGTACTTGACCGCGTACGCCCGGGATGTCGCGGCGCTCTGGGCGATGATCACGAGGAACATCGACACGGATGTCGCGAGGAGCGGTCCGACCTCGCCCCAGCCGATGCCGCTCGGGAAGCCGATCGAGGGCAGTCCGCTCGGGACGACCCCGAGGGTCGAGACCCCGTGCGACTGAAGGTCGAAGCCCCAGCTGATCGCGATCATCCCCACGACCGCGACGAGGCCACCGGGAATCATGGGGATCCACTTCTCGAAGACGACGAGGATGACGATCACCGACACCGAGACGGCGAGCGTCGCGCCGGAGAGGTCCGGGATCTCCTTCAGCGTGTCCCAGAATTTGATCACGGTACCGCCGAGCCGATCGAGCGAGACATTCGGCGAAGGCACGCCGAGCATGCCGGCGAACTGGCCGAGGGCGACCTGGATCCCGACGCCGGTGAGGAAGCCGACGAGCACGGTGCGCGAGATGAAGTCCGCGAGGAAGCCGAGTCGCGCGACGCGGGCGAGGATGAGTAGCCCGCCGGTGATCAGCGCCGCGAGGCTTGCGTAGGCGAGCCACTCGTTCGTCCCCGGCTGGAGGCCGGAGATGCTGAGCCCGGCGATGCCCGCGTAGAGGATCGCGGCCGTCGCGGAGTCGCCCCCGACGACGAGGTGCCGGGACGACCCGAGGATGGCGAACACGATCGCGGGCAGCAAGATCGTGTAGAGGCCCGTGATGACCGGTGTGCCCGCGATCTTCGTGTACCCCATGACCTCCGGGATCGCGAGCGCCGCGAGCGTGACGCCGGCGACGACGTCCTTCGAGAGCATCGACTTGTCGAACGGCCTGATCCCCTGCAGAACGGTCACGAAGCGCGAGATGCCGACGTGGTCGTGAGCGGTCGCCTGCCTGGTCATGAAGAGCTCGCTTCGGTCCGTCGGGGTTGGCGCCACGATGCTACGTGACGCAGCACCGCCGTGCGTCAACCGACTCCAGCCTGGTAGACGCGATCGAGCGAGGCGTTCTTGCGGAGGTGCTCATCAATGAGCGGCAGGTTGCCGATCACGGTTTCATGGAGCAACCGGGGACACTCCGACTCTCGGAGATCATCGCGTCTCTCTCGTACGCACTCGACGTCGCCGACGGCAATGCGCTCGGCCACTCCGTCCGCAGCTGCCTGATCGGAATGCGTCTGGCCGACGAGATCGGCCTCGACATACAGGGGCGCTCGTCCCTCTTCTATGGGCTCCTGCTGAAGGACGCGGGGTGCTCGTCCAACGCGGCTCGCGTGACCGCCCTGTTCGAGGCCGATGATCTCGAGCTGAAGCGCCGCGTCAAGCTCGTCAATCACAACAGCGTCCCGGAGGCACTACGTTACATCTGGACGAGCGTCGGCTCCGACTCGCGGCGGGAGCGCGCAGCGCTGGCGTTCCGAGCGGCACGACTCGGGTCGAGGACGGCGAAGGAGAACACTGCGATCCGGTGCGAGCGTGGCGCTGACATCGCGCTCATGCTCGACCTTCCGATAGAGGTCGCCGACGCCATCCGCTCGCTCGACGAGCACTGGGATGGCAAGGGCCAGCCGCTCGGCCTGCGCGGGACGGCGATTCCACTGCTCGGACGCATTCTGGGGCTGGCGCAGGTCGTCGAGGTCTTCAACACGGCGCGAGGGCGGACGGCTGCGATGGACGTTGCCCGGACGCGAAGCAACAAATGGTTCGACCCGGTACTCGTCCGCTCACTGGTCGAGATCGAGAAGGACGAGGCGTTCTGGCAGTCGCTCCATGAGGCCGACCTCGCCAGTTACGTGGCCGGTCTCGAGCCGCCCGATCTTCTGATGACCGCCGACCACGCGCGCCTCGATCGGGTAGCGGAGGCGTTCGCCCTCGTGATCGACGCCAAGTCCCCGTACACACTCCGCCATTCCGAGCGCGTCTCCGAGATCGCCGTCGCCATCGCGGACGAGCTCCACCACAGCGCATCAGCCCAGCGCGACATCCGCCGCGCTGCCCTCCTTCACGACATCGGCAAGCTCGGTGTCTCGAACCTGATCCTCGACAAGGACGGCCCTCTGTCGTCGGACGAACGGGCTGCGGTCAACAGGCACCCGGCTCTGACGGAAGAGATCCTCACGCGCGTGCCGGCCTTCAGGGACATTGCCGAGGTGGCTGCCTCTCACCACGAGAAGCTCGACGGCTCGGGCTACCACCGCGGCCGCCGAGGTGCGGACCTCTCGTCGGCGTCGCGTGTCCTCGCGGTCGCCGACATCTACGAGGCCCTGACAGCCCAACGCCCCTACCGCGCGCCGATGTCGCCCGAGGGGGCGCTGGCGGTCATCCGGACCGACGCCGGGACGAAGCTGTGCTCCGACGCTTGCGACGCACTCGAAGCGGCCGTCGGGCGAGCGCCCGCGTGGCGAACTCTGTCGATGGATGATCAATCCGACGCGACCGCGGCTGACGTTTCGAGCGACGATCACGAAGCCCTTCCCCCGATGCCGGTCGGGATTCGGCCCACGCGCCGACCGCAGTGGCGCCCCAGTACGGCCCCGTGGCGGCGGCAGTAGAACCCCCGCTTTCAGTGCCCTCTGGCGCCACGTCACGTGCCGTCTCCGGCCTGTAGCGTATCCCCCTCTGGTGCCCGCATGGTCCGGGACCGCACGACCGGAGCGCGAATCCTCGACCCGAGCCGTGACATACTCGCAGTGTGAAGGCGATCCTCGGTCTCGACCTGTTGATACTGGCTCTCCTCTACGGCTATTGCCTGGACGCGCAGCCGCGCTACGCGACTCCCGGTGCGCGGAGAGTAGCCGCGTGGACGTTCCGCCAGCCTATGCTCGTACGCTTCCTCGTCGCGTTCGTTGCCTGGGTTGCCTTCATGTCGGGCCTCTATCTCTTCGCACACCGAGCTTGAGGGCGGCGGGCGATCTCAGCCGCGAGACACGATCACGATTGCGGGAGATGTCCGAGTGGGCCGTGCTGGGATCGAACCAGCGACCTTGGGATTAAAAGTCCCCTGCTCTACCAACTGAGCTAACGGCCCTGCGCCGGAGTCTAGGCAACGCAGATCCCGCATCGCGCTCCGCTCGCCCGGGAGGGTCGGAGGGGCACCGGCGCCGATCAGGCACACTTGTCGTGTGGCGATGTTGGAGAAGCCCCGCCTGCGCGGGATGTTCCACCTCTGGGCGTTCTTCGTCGCCGTCGTAGCGGGCCTCGTGCTCGTCGTCCTCGCCGACGGGGCGCTGCCCCGCTTTGCAGCCTGGATCTACGGGATGGCGCTCGCAGCCATGTTCGGCGCGAGCGCGCTCTACCACCGCTATCCGTTCAAGACTGCCGCCAGGCGCGTCTGGGCGCGCCGGCTCGACCACTCGACGATCTTCCTCTTCATCGCCGGGACGTACACGCCCTTCGCGCTGCTCGCCTTCGACGGCTCGATCACCTGGATCGTCCTCGCGACCGTCTGGTTCGGTGCCGCGCTCGGCCTCGTGCTCAACTTTCTCTGGCTCGACGCCCCCAAGTGGGTGTCGGTGCTCGCCTACTTCGCGGTCGGCTGGGTCGGCGTGATCACGATCCCGCAGATGCTCTCGGGCGTCGGCCTCCCGGGATCCGTCCTCGTGATGGTCGGCGGGGTCCTCTACACGCTCGGGGCGCTGACCTACGCGTTTCACTGGCCGAACCCCTTTCCGGCCACGTTCGGGTTCCACGAGGTCTTCCACGCGCTCGTCGTCGCCGCGGCGACGACCCAGTTCGTGGCCGTCTCGCTCGTCGTCCTGTAACGCGCGGCCCGCTGCCGGGACTGTACGGTCATGAGCATGGAAAAGACACAGCTGTCCGACGCCGAGTGGCGTGCCCGCCTCACCCCCGAGCAGTACGCAGTGCTGCGCGAGAAGGGAACCGAGAGGGCGTTCACCGGCGCCTACACCGATGAGAAGACCCCGGGCATGTACCGCTGCGCCGGATGCGGGGCGGAGCTCTTCCGCTCAGATGCAAAGTTCGACTCCGGCTCGGGCTGGCCGAGCTTCGTCGAGCCGACATCGCTCGAGAGCGTGGAGACCCACGTCGACACGAGCTACGGAATGATGCGGACCGAGGTCACGTGCGCCGCGTGTGGCGGCCATCTCGGGCACGTCTTCCCGGACGGGCCGGGGCCGACCGGCCAGCGCTACTGCATCAACTCCTGCGCGCTCGACCTCGAGCCGCACGAGTCCTAGAGCCCCTTGGAGTGAGGGACACCGCGGCGTCCCTCACTCCGACTGGCTCCTGATCACAGGACCTCGTTGATCTTCAACATCGCCGGCCCGAGGATCACGACGAACATCGCCGGGAAGATGAAGATCGCCGTCGGCACGAGCATCTTGACCGGTGCCTTCATTGCGCGCTCCTCGGATGCGACCTGTCGACGGTTGCGCGACTCCTCCGCCTGGATCTTCAGCATCTTGCCGAGAGGGCTGCCGAGCTGTTCTGCCTGGATGAGCGAGTTGACGACCGCGGTCAGCTCAGGGATATCGACACGGACGGCCATCTTGCGAAGCGCGTTGGGAAGGCTTTCACCGACACGAAGCTCGGCGAGGACGAGCAGGAACTCCTCCACGAGCGGTCCTTCCAGGTACTGGCCGAGACGAGCCAGCGCTGCGTTGAACCCGAGGCCGCCTTCGACGCTGACTGCGAGGACGTCCAGGGCATTCGGCAGCTCTCGTCGCATCTCGTCGCGGCGCCGGCGGGTTCTCGAGGTGACGACCGCATCCGGCCCGAGAAAGCCGAGTGCAGCACCTGCGGCGGCAACCAGGAGCGCCTTCAACAGGTTTCCCGTCGTTGCCCCGACGAGCATTCCGACAGCCGCAAGAACGGTACCGAGCACGACCTTGAGCGCGAGGAAGCCGACCGGTGAGATATTCCTCGCAAGTCCTGCTGAAACCAGCCTCAGGCCGATCCTCTCTTCGGTGGCGCGTGGGTCGAGACGGCCGGCGAACCGGGCGAGCCCGCTCGCGTACCGTCCGTTGAGCCGCTCGAGCAGCGGGTCGGTCGTCTCATGCCCGGGGTCCGAGTACGCGCCTGCGCGCCGTAGCGACGCTTGGCGATCGCGCGAGCCTTTCGTGACGAGCTGGCCGACAAGGACGAGCGCGCCGGCGAGACAAACGAATGCGAGCAACAGAAGCATCTGGCATCACCCCTTGATCGAGACGATCTTCTTGAGGATGAGCGACCCGATGATCGTCATCACGACGACGGCGACGAGCATGAACTGACCGGCCGGCTCTTGCACGAGCGGCGCCAGATAGCCCGGGTTGATCAGTGCGATCAACCCCGCCGTGACGAGCGGTAGTGCAACGAGGACATAGGCCGAGGCACGCCCCATCGCGGTGAGTGCTCGCACCTTACGGCGGAACTGCTGCCGTGCTCGAATCGTGTCCGAGACGGTCTGGAAGAGGGTCGCGAGACTCCCTCCGACCTCTCGCTGGATCGTCACCGACATGACCACGAATCGAAGATCCTCCGAGCGAATCCGCTCGACCATCGCGTCGAGTGCGCTGTCGAGTGGCCGTCCGAGACGCGTCTCGTTGAGGACTCGTGCGAACTCGTCGCTCGCCGGCGCAAGCCCCTCGTCGACGATCGCGCGCATGCTGTGGTCGAAGCTCTGGCCAACCTTCAGCGAGCCGGCCATCGTCATCAGGACGTCGGGCAACTGGTCGTCGAACGCCTGCATTCTCTTCCGGCCACGCGAAGCGACCCACCAGAGTGGGGCCACGATCCCCGACGCGAAAGCGGCGAGGAGCAGGATCGGCGAGGCGACCAGGAAGCTCACGAGCACTGCGAGACCCACTCCGGCCGCAGCACTCCAGAAGAGGAGCTGCGCCGGCCGCACGTCGAGCGCGGCCCGGTCGAGCATGAGCCTGAGGGACGCCCCGGCCCGTGTGTGCTCGAGCCCTCGCTCGGTGGCGCCGTAGAGACGGTCGGCATGCACCCGCAGGGACGCTCCCGAACCTTCCCCGGCCGGATCGTCTCCGACATCGGGGAGCGCTCCGCCGGCGGTGGCGCCGTACGGCTCGAGCCGACTCCGGAGCCAGGCCCCGCGTGGCTTCGCGAGCGCGACGAGTGCCGCAAGAAGCATCAGGCAACCGACGGCGAGACCGACGACGATCGGGCCGACCGCCGTGTCGAAGAAGACGGATCTCATTCCGGGCCTCCGTTCGCAGCGACAGCCTGGAGCGGTGACTCCGGCAGGTAGAAGTCCTCCGGGAGGATCACGCCGTGCCCCGCAAGCTTGTACTGGAAGTGCGGCTGGAGCCCCGTGCACACGAGCGGACGCAGGAAGCTCGTCGTACCGTGCGACGCGGCTCGGTCGCTGACCGGGCGTGCCACGAAGATGTCCTGGAGCGTTATGACATCCGATTCCATGCGAAGGACCTCGGTCACGTGCGAGATCCGGCGTTGCCCGTCGACGAGGCGCGTGATGTGCACGACGACGTCCAGGGCGCTGGAGATCTGCTCGCGGATCGCGTGGAGCGGGATCTCGAGCCCGGACATCAACACGAGCGTCTCGAGCCGATTGAGGGCATCACGGGGCGAGTTCGCATGGATCGTCGTCAACGAGCCTTCGTGGCCGGTGTTCATCGCCTGGAGCATGTCCAGGGTCTCGGCGCCGCGAACCTCGCCGACGACGATCCGGTCGGGCCGCATGCGCAACGCGTTCCGGACGAGCTCGCGAATTCGGACTTCGCCCTCGCCCTCGATGTTTGCGGGCCGGGATTCCAGCCGAATCACGTGCTCCTGCTGGAGCTGGAGCTCGGCCGCGTCCTCGATCGTGACGATACGCTCGACGGCCGGGATGGAAGCGGAGAGGGCGTTGAGCAGGGTCGTCTTCCCCGTTCCGGTTCCGCCCGAGATGAGGACGTTCAGCTTGCCCTCGACACACGACTGCAGGAAGTGTGCCGCCTTCGGCGTCAACGACCCGAACTCGATCAGGTTCTCGATCGTATACGGGTCACGGGCGAACTTCCGGATCGTCAGTGTCGGGCCGCCGAGCGAGAGCGGTGGCACGATCGCATTGACGCGACTTCCGTCGGGAAGGCGCGCGTCGACCATCGGCGAGCGCTCGTCCACCCGTCGACCCACGCGCGAGACGATCTTGTCGATGATCCGCTGGAGGTGGACGTCGTCGACGAAGCTGGCGTCCGTTGCCTCGATCACGCCGGCACGCTCGATGTAGACCCGATCGAACCCGTTGACCATGACCTCGGTGACGGTGTCGTCAGCGAGGAACCGCTCGAGAGGCCCGTAGCCGAGGATGTCGGCAGAGATCTCCTCGATCAGGCGCTCGCGATCGACCGCTGCGAGCGGTGTTCCCGACTCGTCGAGGGCTCGCGTGACGGCGTCCTTGACCTCGCGTGGCAGATCAGGGGATTCCTGGTTCGAGAACAGCCAGGGTCCGAGCTTCGGGACCACGGAGTCCTGAACCTGTGTCTTAAGTACGGCATACGGGTCGGAGACGCCCGAGGAGCGGCGTCCGTCCTCGAGGAGCGGGGTTGCCTCGGTCTCCTCCACCTGGATGCGCTCGGTGAGTCGGGCGCTCCCTGCGCCGCTCTGATCGCCTCGGAGTTGGTCTTCGAGATTCACGTTGCCCTCCCTTCGAGGACACGGCGAGGTGTGAGCCAGCGCCGCTTGGGGGTTTCGACGACGCCCGGGCTGGGCACGCCGGTAGACGGCTGAAGTGCTTCCGCCAGGTGCGCGAGAGCCCCTGCGAACTCCGAATCGCTGTGCGCGAGAGCCGCGACGGAGCCACTGTTCACGGCCGGTGCGACGACGGGATCGTTGGGAATCTCGAAGCTGACGTCGAGATGCAGCACGCCCTCGACATCTGCCTTCGTGAGACCCACCTTGGGGCTGACGCGGTTGAGGACGAGGCGTGTGTTCGCGGCAGGAAACCCGAGCATCTCGAGCGTTCGCAAGCTCAGCTTCACGTTCTTCAGCGTCGGCACGTCGAGCCCGCACAGCATCAGCACCAAATCGGTCTGACGCAGCACGGCGAGCATCGGCCCGTAGAAGAACGGTGAGGTGTCGACGACCACGACGTCGTATGCCTCGCGAGCCACCTCGAGCAGCTGCAGGACCTTCGCTTCGCTGACGAGCTCTGCGTCCTCGGGGCGCATGGGCGCCGCGAGCACGTCGAGGCCGGAGCGGTGGCGGGTCGTGTAGCCGGCGAGCTTGCCGGCGTCGAGCGCTCCGGGAGCCTGCACGAGCTCGTGCAGCGTCCGCTCTGGATCGAGGCCGAGCATGATCGCGGCGTCGCCGAACTGGAGGTCGAGGTCGATCAGCAGCACGCGCTGGCCCGACCTCTGCGCCAGGACGGCTGCAAGATTGGTCGAGAGGACGGTCTTGCCCGTTCCTCCCTTGGGCGAGAAGACGGTGACGACACGTCCTCTCTTGGCGAGTGGATCGACGGGCACGTGTGTCCCGATACGACCGCCGGTCTCGCGGGCCTTGCGGATCGCGAACGAGATCGTCTCGGGGAGTTGTGGCAGCACCAGAACGTCGTCGATGCCGGCTGCGAAGGCGGTCTCGACGAGCTCCGGATGGGCGGCCGGCACGAGCAGTACCACGGGCGCCTGCGTATGCAGCCGGATCACGGCGACGTCCATCTCGAGCATTGCGCCCGCAGTGTCGCCGTCGTGACCCCCTCCGAGCAGGATCGCGTGCACGTCATCCGAGCCGATGTGCGGCAATGCGTCCGATACGTGAGCCGCCCAGGACACGACCTCGAGCCCGCTGCCCGGGGCCTCGAGGGCCCCGTGCAGCTCGGACTCGAACGTCCCGACGACGACGATCCGCAGCGTCTCCTTGCGGCTCTCTGTCGCAAGGGTCGTCACTTCGTGGCTCCGGCGAGCACGGTCTGGAAGGTGTCGGTCGACTGTGCGCTGTCGGAAGGCTTCTTGACCGGGCGAAGCTGCAGGGCCCAATCACCGTTCTTCATCACGTAGTACAAGCGCTGCGCCTGGCTGTCGGTCACCGCCAGGATCACTGTATCTTCGGCCTGGCCGGAGAGCTTGCTGCCACTGTCCGCCTCCTGGGTCTCGAGGACACGCAGGTTCCTGAGCACGACCGCCGACTTGACGACCGAGTTGTCCTTCGGATCTTTCAGGTTCGCGACGACGTCGACGCGATCGCCGAGCACGAGCGTGCCGGCGAGCACCTGGTCCGGCGTTCCAGGCACCTGAAGAGCCCGCTGCTTCCCGGCCAGCTCTGCCCGGATGCCCTGCTGCTTGGGCAACGCAAACCGGTTCAGGCTCAGCTGCTCACCCTTGTAGACGGGCTGGGTGAGATAGAGACCCTTCAGCTGCGAGGGGTTCGAGATCGCCTCCGGCGCGGCGTTCTTGCGTGCCACCGTCTGCTTCTCGAGGTTCGCCGAGATCGTGCTGCCGGCGGTGCCGACCGCATAGTCCTTGGCTGGCACGTACACCGTGACGTTCTCGTTGCCGGTGGCGACGTCGCTCCTGGCCGAGGTCACGTAGATGACCGTCAGCAGGACCGCGGCAGCCGCAAGCACCGAAGCGATCACGATGTTCCTGATTCGATAGTCGATCGTCATTCCACACGCTCCGTTGTCTCGCTGGTGAACCGTCCTTGTTTGACGGGAAGGCCGAGTAGGCTGATGGTGTACGGGTAGGTCGCTTTGACCGTGACGTCACTGCCCTGCTGGAACGTGGAGGTGACGGTCACGACCAGGGCCGAGGGATCGCCGGCGTCGCTCAGTGAGCCCTGTGCCGCCGAGCGCACGCGTGCCTCGGTCGCCGCAAGCGCCGACGCCGGGCCTCCCGGGAGCGTCCGGCTGACAGCACCCTGCCGCGCCCCTGCCCGTACGGCATCGGTGAGCGTCAGAGAGTGGTTGAACGCGATCCCGAACTGGATGATTCCGAAGACGAGAACGAGAAGGATCGGCGCAACGATCGCGAATTCGACCATGGCCTGCCCTCTCTCGTCACGTGTATTTCGGTGAATCGAAATCATCAAATTTCTCGTTTCTTCGTATGTCCTGAGTGAAGTGACCGTGGTGGGCCCCATGGCTGGGGCCCACCACGAGTGCTTTGTGCCTAGAACGCTTTGCCGATTCCGTCGAACGCGGCGAAGACGCGATCGCCGACCGTAGCGACGACGCCGACGCAGATCACGGCGATGAGGGCGAGGATGATGCCGTACTCCGCCATCGCCTGGCCCTCCTCCCGGTCACGCACCGTGATGGCGCGGAGGTAGAGGTTCGCGAGAAATGCATTCATGTGATTTCACCTCCTCTTATTTGAAGAAGTCCACGAATGGACAAGAGCAACTGGTCGCATGTTCGTCCAAAAGGGGTAGAAAGCAAGGGCATAGACTCCCCCGAACGAGGGATTATCGACAACGTTCCCCCGAACGAGTGATTCGCAGTTCTCCCTGCAAATACGATATTTATTCGTTTCCTCTATGTTCATGGCGTGCGTCGGCGCAGATCCGGCCGGACTTCGCCCGAAAGCGACGCTGAGGGCGCCGGTTGCCTCGAGGAGGCGTCTCGAGATCTAGGTGAGCGAGTCGTCGATCAGCTGTGCAGTGCGGAAGATGTCCGCGGCGATACTCGCAAAGATCGTGTTCAACTGACCGGGCGTCGGCTTGTTGTAGAACGTTGCTGCGGAGGATGAAATTCTCTGCATTGCCTCTAGCGCGTTCATGTTCGGTGTTTCGATTCCACCCGCTCGCGTTTGGCAGCGTTCATACGTGCCATTGACACCGTCGAGGTCATATCCGATTCCGTAAACCGTAGTTCCCTGCGCCTTGGCAATATTCGCCGAATTGACGCCCGCCTGGCACGGCTGGTTACGGTAGATCGCGGGGCTCGAGTTCGGGCCGTAGTTCGCCGCACCGTCGGAGAGGAACACGATGACCTTCTGCACCCCGGGGCGCCCGTTGCTCCGAAGCTCGCCTTGTGCTGCGTCGAGTGCGTTCGCGTAGCCGGTCCTGCCCCCTCCCATCTGCTGGCATTCGACACGGTCGACGAGCGCGGAGCCGGCGTTGAGAGTTCCGGGCGGCGATGCGAAGTCCGACGACAGCGGGACCATGAGGTAGCTCGCGGTCGGAGAGTCGTAGTTCGCCTGGTCGGGAACGGACGGCGGCGAGCACTGGGCGTTCCTCGTCGTCCCGGTGGACGGCGGCAGGACCGCCAGTCCGACGTGGTGGAACTGCGGGTTCATCGCCCGCAGGAATGTCTTGATCCCCTCGCGGGCGTTCCTCAGATCGGTGCACGCGGGGTCGTTGCCGCCGCCCGAGAACTGGCACATCGATCCGGTGCGGTCGAGCACGAGCATGATGTCGAGAGGCTTCACCGAGCACGGCGAGCAGGCCGTTGCGGTCGCGTGGACCGTGAAGGAGTCGACCCCGATCACTCGGGCGAAGAGCGTGTTCACTTTCGATGTGGACTTGACGCTGATCGAGTTCACCTGGCCGTTCGACGGCGTGCAGCCGGTGACGATTGCGGTCACACACTTCGTCTCTACCTCGATCGTTGCGTTGTCGTTCGCTGCCGGTGCATTTCGGCTGCCGGGTTCGGGGCCGTAGCTCTTAGCGGTCTGAATGGCCTGCGAGCTGACGGGTAGATCCAGCGCACCCGCGAGTGCCGCCGCATCGGTCGCAGACTGCAGTTGGCGCTGGACGAGGTAGGCATGGCCGACGTCGAGAGCGAACCCTGCCATGGCGATGAGGACCGCCATCACGACCACGGCGAACACGAGCACCTGCCCGGACTCGTCCCTCGCGTTACGTTGATCGCTTCGGCCCATCGTCGTCCTCCCCTGAATTCAGGTCACACTTAAGGTGATCTTTTCCGCGTCCGACATCCCTCGATCAAGGGATTCGCTCCCCCGTCGAGGGGAGTCGGCAGGGTCGAGGGGCGCAGAGGGCGAATATCGTGCGGTGAAGGTCATGTCGCTCCGAACCGCTGACGGTCGCGTCGCATGCGCGCGCTGCGCGGTTGCCGATCGCCCGTGGACGCGGTTGCGAGGCCTGCTCGGGCGCTCCGGCCTCGAACCGGGTGAGGGGATGCTCTTCCCGGGTACGGCATCGATCCACACCATGTTCATGCGCTTCCCGATCGACGTCGTCTTTCTCGACTCGGAGCTCGCGGTGCTCGCCGTACGCGAGTCCGTCCCGGCCTGGCGTGCCGTGAAGCAGCGGGGAGCGAAGGCTGCGCTCGAGCTCGCTGCGGGTGAGGCCGCGCGCGCCGGGATCGGCGTCGGCGACCTGCTCGTTCGAGACTGAGACGTGGCGCGCCGCCGTCCTTCAGCCGCGCCAGTCGGTTAACTCGAACGAGGGATTGCCTACCCCTGTCGGCGCCGCCCATGCTTCGGTCATGCGAAGCGCGCCTCTCTCGATCGCCGTTTGCATCGCGCTGCTGGCCCTCGCCGCGGCAGGCGCGCGAGCGTCCGGCTCGCCCACGCTGACGACGTCGCAGGTGGTCGTCCGTTTCAAGGCAGCGACGAAGTCGAAGCTCGTCGTCGACAGGGCGTCCACATACCCTGGGCACTATTCAGCGCTTGCGTTGCCGCCCTCGATCACGAACCAGGCGCGCTTCGGTCGTTTCGTTCTGTACGTCGTCGGCCCTGCCGAGACGAGCGACGACGTCGAGCAACTCCTCGCCGACGGCCATACGGGGGTGCTCGGGACCCCCGCTGCCTCGCGCATCTACTGGGAACGAGGCCGGTACCTCACGGGAGGCACGTTCTGGCTCGCCAAGAAGCAGTACGGCCCCAACCTCGTGCTCTGGTGGTACGGCACCGAGAAGAAGGTCGCGCCGGCGTTCTCGCGACTCCACAAGCTGCTGATCAAGAAGGTCGTCACCGCCTAGCGGCGGCGAGCAGATTCCGTAGATCCTTGCGCTGCGACGGTGGCTTGTTACGGACGGCGGTGCGGCTCGTGCAGGGGAAGATTGCCGTGTGAGAGTTCTCGTGGTTTTCGCGAGCAAGCACGGGGCGACGCGGGAGATCGCCGAGGCGATCGGCGCCGAGTTGTCCGCCCGTGGCCTGGACACCGACGTGCGAGCCACAGAAGCCGTGACCGACGTCGGCCCTACCAGGCGGTCATTGTCGGAAGTGCCGTGTACGTCGGCCGATGGCTGGCGCCGGCCCGCCGGTTCGTCGAGGAGCATCGCGATGCGCTTTCGGCCCGTCCCGTGTGGTTGTTCTCGAGCGGTCCACTCGGTGATCCGTTGAAACCGGACGAGGAGCATGCCGTCGCGATCGACGAGATCGTCTCGTCGACGCACGCACGCGGCCATCTTCTCTTCGCCGGGAAGCTCGACACGAGACGGCTCGGCTTCGGTGAGCGTGCGGTCGTGCACGCCGTGCGCGCAGCGGAGGGTGACTTCCGGGACTGGGAGCGGATCGAGGGTTGGGCTGCCGGCATTGCCGAGACGCTCGACACGGAAGGTCGGTGACGGGACATTCCCGTCCGCGGAGAACCAGTCAGCTTCACCCGGGCAGGCGGATGCTCTGGGGGAAGCGGAACACGTTCTTCGGATCGACCGCCTTCTTCACCGACTGCAGACGCTTGTAGTTTGAGCCGTAGTACGCGCGCGACCAGTTCGGGAGCGCCGGATCGATGTAGTTCACGTAGGCAGCCCCCGACACGTAGGGCTGCATCGCCTGGCGGAAGTTCTCGACCCACCGAGTCCCGGTTCCCCCGTCGTTCCCGCTCCAGTACGCCCCGTACTGGAAGCCGAACAGCATGTTCCTGTGCACAAAGGCGGTCGCCGTCGGCTCGATACGATTGATCGCCCCGCCGTAGGAGTCGAGCAACACGACGCCCTTGGCGTTGCCCTGCTTCCGACGTTGCACGATCCACTGCGTCATGGTGTTGATCGCTCCCTTCGAAAGCGGCTTGAGGGCATAGTCGGACGTCGCCTTGAACGTCTCGCGCGCAAGGTCCCCCTGCGGCGAAAGGTGGCACTCCTTCACGCTCCCGGTGCAGCCCGCCCAGTACATGACAGCGTTCATGTACGAGCGCTCGACCAGGTCCACCTGCGTCGGCGCGCCCACGAGCAACGGCTGCAGCAGCGTCTCGAGCTGAGCCTTCGAGCCGAAGAACTGTCCCGACGCCTGGAGCTGCAGAGCACCCCCTTCCGTCCCCAACTTGCAGACGGAGTAGAGGCCGTCGGGCGCGTCCGGCGCCCATCGCTGCCAGGCGTCGACCACGGTTTGTGCCTCGCTCCACGGCCACTCGACGAAGAATGTCGCGACGTTGCCGACCGGGTAGGTCCGGAACTTGAAGGTCGTGACGATGCCGAAGTTCCCGCCCCCGCCCCCACGGCAGGCCCAGTAGAGGTCGGCGTTCTCGCTCTTGCTGCACGTCAACACCTTGCCGGAGGCGTCCACGATGGTGAGCGCCACGATGTTGTCGGACGTGGTTCCGTGGAGGCGAGAGCTGTAGCCGACGCCGCCGCCGAGCGCGAGCCCGGCGATCCCGACCGTCGGGCACGAGCCGCCGGGAATCGTGCGCCGGTGATTCCAGAGCGACGAGTAGATGTCGATCAGTTGCGCGCCGGCACCCACCGTCGCGGTCGTCCCGGACAGGTGCACACCCTTCAGGCGCGAGACGTCGATGATGAGCCCGCTCGTCGTCGAATAGCCGGCGTAGCTGTGTCCGCCGCTACGAGCGGCGAATGGAACCGCGTACTGCTGCGCCCATCGTAGGCACTTCGCGACGTCGGAAGACCCCTGGCAATAGGCGATCGCGAGGGGTTTCGTGCCGTTGAACCGCGTGTCGTAGACGAGCTTCGCCTGCGAGTAGCCGGAGCTCCCCTGCTGGATGACGTCGCCCGCAAGCTCCTTCCGCAGTGCGGAGAGCGGTGGCGTTGCCGCCCGGGCGGTCTGCGGGAGGGAGCCGATTGCGCCCCCTGCCAGGACGAGACCGCCCGCCCGGCGCAGAAATTCCTGGCGATCGAGCACGAAGCAGCCACTCTACGCCAATCGTGCGTACCGCACCCTGTGCGAGGCCGTCGGGTAACGCCTCTGGTATCACGAAGATCGCCATGAGGATCGCGAGGACAGAGAGGCGCGTGTCTGCGGCTGCGATGCTGCTCTTCCACCCTGATCCCCGGTGCCGAGGATGATTCTCGCGTTCGGCACCGAGCAGGAGCTGCAGCTGTTCGTCCTCCTCGTCGCGGCCGCCGCTCTGCTGATCATGGCAGGGCCGTTGCGGATTCCGTATCCGATCCTGCTCGTTCTCGGCGGCCTGCTGCTCGGTTTCGGGCCGGGCGTCCCGAGGGTGACGATGCCACCCGAAGTCGTGCTCGTAGGGATCCTGCCTCCGCTGCTCTACGTGGCGGCGTACTTCACCGGGCTGCGCGAGCTTCGACAGAACATCCGACCGATCTCCCTTCTCGCCGTCGGGCTCGTGGCAATGACGACCGTCGGTGTGGCCGTGGTCGCGCACCGGGTCGCGGATCTTCCGTGGGCGGAAGCGTTCATCCTCGGAGCCGTCGTCTCGCCGACGGATCCGATCGCGGCGACTGCGATCGGCCAGCGGCTCGGGGTGCCGCGCCGGCTCCTCGACGTGATCGAGGGCGAGAGCCTGTTGAACGACGGCACGGCCCTCGTACTGCTGCGGACGGCGATCGTCGCGGCCGTCGCCGGGACGTTCTCGCCCTGGGCCGCGGGGCTGGAGCTCGTCGTCACGATCGTGGGAGGAATCGGTGTCGGGCTCTTGGTCGGATACGCCGTCCGGCGCGTCCGCCGCGTGCTCGACAACCCACCGCTCGAAGTGACGATCGCATTCCTGACAGGGTATTTCGCGTTCCTGCCGGCGTCCGTGATCGGAGTCTCCGGGGTCCTCGCGGTCGTCACCGCCGGCGTATACATCGGTTGGTACACGCCCGAGCTGACGACCGTCGAGACGCGCCTCCAGGGTCGCGGATTCTGGGAGGTGCTGACCTTCCTCTTCAACGTGCTCCTGTTCGGGCTCGTCGGGCTGCAGCTGCGCCCGATCCTCGACGAGCTCTCGGGCGAGCGCTGGTCGATCCTCGCCGAAGCGGCCGCGATCGTCGCCGCGGTGGTCGTGCTGCGGATCCTCTGGGTCTTCACGGCGACCTACCTTCCTCGCAGGCTGTTCCGCAGCGTCCGCGAGCGAGATCCTGCGCCACCGTGGACACATGCCGCGTTCGTCTCGTGGAACGGCATGCGTGGGGCCGTCACGATCGCCGCGGCCCTGCTCGTCCCGCTCGACACGGATGCCGGTACCCCACTTCCGGGCCGGGAGCTCATCGTCTTCTTCGCGTTCGCCGTCGTGCTCTCCACTCTCGTCGTCCAGGGGCTGACCCTCCCCGTCGTGATCAGGATGCTGCGGCTCGAGGCGGACGAAGGGGAGTCAGATGCAGAGGAGGCTCGTGCCCGCATCCGAGCCGCCGAGGCGGCGCTCGCACGACTCGACGAGCTCGAGGGCGAGAAGTGGGTGCTGCCGGACACAGCCGAGCGGACCCGTGGCCAGTATCTCTTCCGCATCGGCCGCTTCGCTGCTCGAACCGACCCGGACGCCGACGGCAGGCTGGAGCGTCAGTCGATGAAGTACCAGCGACTGCGCCGTGAGCTGCTCGAAGTCGAGCGACAGACCGTCGTCGAGCTGCGCAACACGGGAGAGATCAGCGATGCGGTCATGCGCAAGGTGGAGCGGGATCTCGATCTCGAGGTCTCGCGGCTGGACGCGTAGGAGGTCTCCGTGCGGGGATACGGCCCGGAACGTCGTCGCAGCACACGCACATGGGCGGTGACGGGCTCGAACCGCCGACCCCCTCGGTGTAAACGAGGTGCTCTACCAGCTGAGCTAACCGCCCTTCGGCCGGAAGAATAGGGGCTGCCGAAAGGGCGGCGCTCACCCGGCTGCCTCCGTCGTTCGACAAGCGACGGTGTGTCGCAGGCATTCTGTCGCGCCTCAACCACGCGACGGTCTCGACCATCGTGGCATGAGTGTCCCTGACGCGCGGAGACCGAGGGCTTCCTCGATCGCGTGGCCGACCGCGAGCAACCTCCCCTCCGAATAGGCCTTGCCGACCAGGACGAGGCCGACGGGGAGGTCCTCGACGAGCCCCATCGGGAGACAGAGCACGGGCCAGCCGGCGATCGACGGCGCAGCACTCGCGAGGCCGCCGCCGATCGAACCGTCGCCGTTGACGAGATCGGACTTCCAGGCGGGCGCGTACGCGGGTGCGATCAGGACATCGGGCGCGTCCCCGGCGCACAGGGCGGGCTCGAGACATTCGTGCACTGCCTGGCGGACGTTACGTGCCCGGGCGGCGGCGTACTCGGGAGCAGTGCGACCACCGGACGTCAGAGCGTGCTCGAAGTGCTCCTGACCGAAATGTGCGAGCTCGACGGCCGCGTGATCGCGGTTGAACGCGACGACCTCGGCGAGGGACGAAGGGCCGTCACCCGCGCGTGCCGCCAGGTATGCGTCGAGGTCGGATTTCAACTCCGCGAGAAGGACGACGAGCTCGTCAGGGCCGAACGTCTCGGGCGCCGGCACCTTCGAGATCGTCAGCGTCGCCCCTCCTGCCCCGAGGGTGTCGAGGATCGAGGAGAACAGCGCATCGGTCCTGGCGTGCCCGCTCAGCCACGCCTCGGCCACGCCAAGGCGGACGTCTCGGAGCGCCGCACTCCCGCATGCGTCGGCGTACTTCGTCTCCCCGGCAAGGGCGTCCAGGAGGAGCGCCGAGTCGCGGACCGAGCGCGCCATCGGGCCGGGGGCGTCCTGGCTGCCGCTGATCGGGACGATGCCGGTCGTCGGAAGGAGGCCGACCGTGGGCTTGAGGCCGACACAACCGTTGAGCGAGCTCGGGCACGTGATCGAACCGTCCGTCTCGGTGCCGATCGCGAGCGGTGCGAGCCCTCCCGCAACCGCAGCCCCGGATCCCGAGGACGAACCGCCTGGACTGCGGTCGAGCGCCCACGGATTGCCGGTCAGGCCCCCGACCGCCGACCAGCCGCTCGTCGAGTGCGTCGAACGGATGTTGGCCCACTCCGAGAGGTTGGTGGCGCCGAGGACGATCAGACCGGCGTCGCGCAGGCGCGCGACGAGAGGCGCGTCCTCCGCCACGGGCCGATCGGCGAGCGCGAGCGAGCCGGCGCTGCCCGGAAGACCGACGGCCTCGATGTTGTCCTTGACGAGCACGGGAACGCCGTGCAATGGCCCTCGCAGACGTCCAGCTCCGCGCTCTTCATCGAGTCGCGCGGCGTGGTCGGGGGCATCGGGCGCGACTGCGAGAACGGCACCGAGCCCGGTGTCCCCGGGACCGTCGATCGCTTCGATGCGATCGAGGAGCGTGTGCACGAGCTCGACGGAAGTCGTTCTGCCGGCGTCGAGATCGCACGCCATGTCCGCCGCGGTCGCCGACGCGAGGTGGGCCGACGCTGGATGGGGGTCGGCGACGCTCACCCCGTCACTGTCGCAAATCGCAGGCGGTGCCGTCGGCCGAGACCGAGGCCGATGAGTTTTCGTGCCGCGCGCGAGCGGGAGGACGGCGGTCTCGTGCGGCTCCACCGCTCCCCCGGCGCCGCGGTCGAGGCGCGCGTGATGGATGCCTTCGTCGACGCCTGGGAGGCGGTGGACGTCCCGAGGATCGTCTCGCTCCTGGCCGACGACGCGCTTCTGACCATGCCGCCCGAGCCGCTCAGGATCGTCGGCACGGAGGAGATCGGCGCGTTCTTCGCGACCGTGCCCGCCCAGGGGAACCTTGGCCGGATCAAGCTCGTACCCGCGGCCGCGAACCGCCAGCCGACCCTCGCCGCGTATCTCGCAGACGACGAGGGTGGCCCGCCCCTACCGTGCGTATTGCGTGCTCGTGTTCGCGCTCGCGGGGGAGAAGATCGTGGGCTTGACGGGGTTCGCGGGATATCCTGAACTCTTCCCCGCACTCGGTCTGTCCGACCGGCTGGAGGTGTAGATGGCATTCGACGAGAAGCTCGCGAACCGCGTCCGCGACGTTCTCGACGTCCGGGACGGGGTGACCGAGCGGAAGATGTTCGGCGGCCTCGCGTTCATGGTGCACGGTCACATGGCGTGCGGGATCGCGGGGAGCGACCTGATGCTGCGCCTTGGCGCCGAGGGAGCGGAGGCCGCGCTCGCGCGCCCTCACGTGCGGCCGATGGACTTCACGGGCACGCCGATGAAGGGAATGGTCTACGTCGCGCCTGATGGCCTGCGTGGCGTTGCATTGCGGCGCTGGGTCGAGAAGGCGGCGGCGTTCGTCGAGACCCTGCCGCCGAAGGGATAGCGGGAAGCGACGACGGCGAGCGGTGGGGCCGGTCTATGCTCGCGTCATGACTCGCGTCGAGATCGTCGAGGTCTCGCCCCGGGACGGGCTCCAGAACGAGTCGGCGCTCCTGGCGACGGACGCCAAGCTCGAGCTCGTCGAGCGCTCGTACCGTGCGGGCGCGAGGCGGATCGAGGTGACGTCTTTCGTGCACCCGGAGCGCGTGCCGCAGATGGCCGACGCCGAACGCGTCGTCGCCGGCCTCACCGCACACGAGGACGTCGCCTACACCGCGCTCGTGCTCAACGAGCGCGGCTACGAGCGCGCGCTTGCCGCAGGGGTCGGGGAGATCAACACCGTCGTGACCGCGACCGAGACGTTCGGTCAGCGGAATCAGGGGATGTCGGTGGCAGAGACGCTCGCGGTCGTGAGCCGGCTCCGCGAGCGGACCGCGTCCGATGGCCTGCGGATTGCCGTGACGATCTCCGTGGCGTACGGCTGCCCCTTCGAGGGCGAGGTGCCGGCGGGCGTGCTCCGTGACGTCGCCGCGCGCTGCCTTGCGCTCGAGCCCGACGAGCTCGCTCTCGCCGACACGGTCGGGGTTGCCGTGCCGAGTGACGTAGAGGAGAGGATCGCCCTCGTGCGAGATGCCGACGGCGCGGTGCCGTTGCGGATGCACTTCCACAACACGCGGAATACCGCCGTCGCGAACGCCGTCGCCGCGGTGCGGGCCGGAGTGACGATCCTCGATGCCTCACTCGCGGGCATCGGTGGGTGCCCGTTCGCCCCGGCCGCGACGGGGAACGTCGCGACCGAGGATCTCGTCTACACGCTCGGCCGCATGGGCTACGACACGGGGTTCGACCTCGACCTCGCGATCGAGAGCGCGCGCTGGATCTCCGACGCGCTCGGGATCGAGCCGCCGGGAATGGTCGCCCGCGCCGGCCGCTTCCCGTGAGAGCGGCCCCTCGAGCCCTCGACATGTGGCGGCGCCGGGCCGTCGCGCCGCCACGCCGAGGGGTACGTCCTACGGCCTCGTCGTCACGTAGACGTCGCTGCCTCCCTCCGGCCCGGGCGAGCGGCCGAAGAGGAGCTGCTTGCCGTCGCGCGACAGGGAGGGGCGGGACTCGGCCGCCGTCGTGTTGACGGTCGGGCCGAGGTTGACCGGCGCCGACCACGGGGCGCTGATCGATCCGCGCGTCGCGACCCAGATGTCCTGAGCGCCCAGCGTCCCGGGGCGGTTCGAGCTCAGGACGACCTCGAGCCCGTCTGCACGCACGTTTGGCTGGATGTCGTTCGCGGCCGGGTCGTTCAGCTCGGCAACTGCGGTCGCGGGCCCGAATCGGGCCCCTTCTTGCCTCACGCTCATGAAGATCTCGCCGGGTACGTTCGGGGCGGCGGAGCTCCGCGAGAAGTAGAGGTGCTTCGGCCCGCGCAGCTTTCCGCTGACGTCCACCCAGGACGGTCCCTGCTCGTCGAGCGCCGAGTTCGGGCCTGCCGGGGAGCACAGGAGCCTCTCGGGCTCCGTCCAGGCGCCGGCTCGATCGCGGTGCGTGAAGTAGATGTCGCCCTGTCCGCAGGCTCCGGGAAGCGCCTCCCTGCTCACGAAGAACAGGCCGCGCTCGCCGACCGGCGTCGGGCAGAAGTCGTCTGCGGCAGAGTTCACCGGCTCGCCGATGTTCTGTGGCGCTCCCCACGGTGCACCTGTGGTTGCCCGCGTCGAGACCCAGATGTCGAGCCCGCCCTTCCCTCCGGGACGGTTGGACGCGAGGTAGAGGCTCAGCCCGTCGGGCGACTGAATCGGGCAGCCGTCCTGCGACGCAGTGTTCAGCTCGGCGCTGTTGCCCCCGATCGTGTCGATCTTCTCCGCCGACGACCATGTCGCCGACGCGAGGCCGACCACCGCCAGTGCCGCCGTCCCGGCGAGCAACGCGATCGCGCCGCGCCTGTGGCTCCGCATGAGAGCTCCTTTCCATCGTTTGTCGTTGACCTGACGCGGGTCACCGTCCGTCATCGGCCTTGCAGGGCACTCGCGGGCGGCTCGAAAGGGCTTGCAGCGCGCTCGCACCTAGCTCGAACGCCCTTCTCACAACGCGGCGAAGCTGCTTTGCTACACCTGTGGCAAGCCACGAAGTCGAGTTCCGTGTCCTCGGGCCGCTCGAGGTTGCGTGCGGCGGCGAGTGTCTCGCGCTCGGGGGAGCAAAGCAAAGGGCCGTGCTGGCCGCTCTCCTGCTCCGGTCAGGAGAAGTCGTACCGCTCGAGCGCCTGATCGACGAGGTCTGGGGCGAGAATCCACCACGGTCGGCGGCCCACACCCTCGAGTCGTACGTCTCGCGGCTGCGGCATTTGCTCAATGGGCTCGGGCCGGTCTTGTCGCGTCGTGGGGCCGGATACGCAATCGATCTCCACGGGGCGCAGGTCGACGCGCTCACGTTCGTCGGTCTCCACGAAAGCGCCGCGGTGGCGGCTGCGCTCGACGAGCACGCGAACGTTCTCGAGTGGACGTCCGCTGCTCTCGTCATGTGGCGTGGGCCGGCCCTCGCGGACGTCGCCCTCGCGTCAGCCGGCCGGGCGGAAGCGGAGCGACTGGAAGAACTCCGGCTGAGCACGTACGAGCTGCGCTTCGACGCGGAGCTCGCACTCGGGCATCACGAACGGGCTATCGGGGAGCTGCAGGCGCTCGTCGCGCAGAACCCGTATCGCGAGAGGTTCGTCGCCCAACTCATGCTCGCCCTCTACCGCTCGGGCAGGCACGCCGACGCGCTCGACGCGTACGAGCGGACGCGTCGACGTCTGGACGACGACCTCGGGCTCCAGCCGAGTGCGGACTTGCAGCAGCTGTCCGGAAGAATCGTCCGGCAGGATCCCTTGCTCGAGCGCCCCATCGCGAATGCCACGGTCGTGACGCGCTCAACCGTGCCCACGAGACGTCGACCCGCGGCAGCCCTGGTCGCCGCGGCCGCCATCGTCGGGTCGACGCTCGCCCTTGCGGCGACGGGTGGTGCGGCGGTTCCCGACCTGGTGGCGCCGACATCTGGTCGGCTCACGCTCGTCCTGCCCGAGTCGTCGAGTTCTCGGGCGCGCAGCGCTCGATCTCTCGACGGCCGTGAAGAGCGTGGAGATCACCGATGACATCGTGACCCAGGTGGCATACATCGATTCGCGATCCCCGCGCGAGGGAGCGAACGGCGTTGCCGCGCGCGTCCGCAACGAAGGCGTAGGCCTCGTCGTCGCGCTCGGCCAGGGACCTGGCGCCAGGGCACTCGCCGGCATCGTCCGGAGCCTGCCCGAGACGCGCTTTCTCTTCATCGACGCGTCATTGCGCGAGCTCTCGCTCGAAGGCGTGCCGAACGCAGCGGCGATCCGGTTCGCCGAGGAGGACGTCCTCTTCCTCGGTGGGTACCTCGCCGGTCTGATGCCCGCGATGGCGAACTCGACGGAACGCGTCGACAGGGTCTCTGTGGTTGCGGCTGCGCCCGATCGCGACACCAGGCGGCTTCTCGCCGCGTTCAGGCGCGGCCTCGGCGAGACGAGCCCCGGAGCGACCATTCGTGTGGACTACTCACACGAGCTCCAGGACCCGACCGCGTGCGAGCGCCTCGCGAACAGGCAGGTAGACGAAGGGTCGGACGTCGTCGTCGCGTCGCCGGCCGCTGCGGTCTCGGCGCCGTCGAAGTGGCGAGGGCTCGCGGTGTTTGGAGCATCGGGGCCGAAGAGGACGGTGTCCTCCAACACCCCCACGTGCTCATGTCGACGCACAAGGAGTGGTGGCTGCGCCTCCCACTTCGCCGTTCAGCGGCTGCTCGCGGGCGTCCTCCCGATGGGTCGCGACACGGTGCTCGGGCTCGAAGACGACTACTCCACCGGAGTCGGCTTCAGCAACCTCGTCCCACCGAAGATCGCGTCTCTGGTCGTCCGCCGCTGCAGCCAGGTGCGCGCAACGCGGCACCGGGACTTCTAGCCGATCCTGTCGCAGTGATCCGGCTCCCCGGTCGGCTGCTCGGCGGCCGGCTCCGCATGCCCCCAACGGGATTCGAACCCGTGCTGCCACCTTGAAAGGGTGGTGACCTAGGCCGCTAGTCGATGGGGGCGGCGCTCGCGATCGTACCTATGCCCCGGGTGGGCGAGCTTGGCCTGAACGGGGGCCGGGAACCGTCAGAGAGGTGGCTGTGGTGCGATCTCGGGGGAGAGATCGTGTGCGTCCCCGAGCTCGGCGAGGAGCGCTGCGGCGTTGCGGAGGTCGGTCGTGTCGAGACCTTCCGTGAACCAGCCGTAGAGCGGCTCGAGAATCTCGCGCGCCTGATCGCCGCGTCGGGTGTCGCGCCAGAGGCGACCGAGACTGACGGCTGCGCGGAGCTCGAGCAGCCGCGCACCCTGGGCGCGGGCAAGCTCGACCGCACGCTGCAGCGCCTGCTCGGCGCCGACCGCGTCCGGCGGCTCGAGCGCGAGCAGCAGCTCGCCGCGCAGGCGGTGGATCTCGGCCTCGTAGTACCGCTCGTCGTTCTGCTCGCAGAGGGCGAGCGCGTCCCCGAGTGTGGCGAGGCCGGATTCGGGGTCGCCGGCAAGTGCGTCGGCCTCTGCCGCGAGGGAGAGCGTGTGCGGGAGAAACGCCACCGCGCCGGTTGCGCGGGCGCCGGCGATCCCGGCGCTGATCAGGGCGAGCCCCTCGTCCTTCGCTCCGACGGCGCTCGCCGCCCAACCCGCGAGGGTTTCCGCCCAGGCACCCCACAGCATGATCCCGAATTCTCCCGCGACGGCGCGCGCCGCTTCCGCGGCGTCAGCGGCCGCACCGTGCTCGAGCCGGAGCTGATGCACGACGGCGTCGTTGAAATGAGCGTAGGCAAGGCTCAGCGGGTGGTTCAGTGCCTGCGCTCGGGCGACGGCTGCCGAGCTCGCCTTCGCCGCCTGATCGGGGAATCCGAGGAGCATCAGAGGGAGGGACAGGGTCGCATTGGCCGCGACCGCAGGATCTTCGCCGTACAGCGCCACGAGTGCTCCGTGTCGGTGCGGGTCGAACCGACGGAGCGCCTCCCCGAGGTGATCCCGGGCAGCTTCGAGGTCACCGTCAACGATGAGCGACCAGGCGAGCGCCCGGTGGGCGACGACGACGGCGTCGTCGTCACGATCCTCGGCGAGCTTCACGAACGCATCGACGAGCTCCCGTGCGGAGCGATGTCGGCCCGCGATCGCCTCGCCGCCCCAGAGCCCGTACAGGACGGGCAGGAACGCCGGCGCATTCTCGCCGAGCTCCGTGCAGAGCTCGCGGGCGCGCGCGTAGGTTTCCGTCGTCTCGGGTGCCGCGTAGCCACGCTCCGCAAGCAGTGCGTTCCCGAGCGTGATCCTTAGCGACAGCTCGCGTTCGGCGCGCTCGCGGCTGTCGGCGAGGTCTCCAAGCGTCTCGAGCGCGGCTGCGAGCTGCTCGATCGCCTCCCGATGGCCGCCCCGCGCGAGCGCATGCTGCGCGGCCGTGTTCAGGTACGTGATCGCCTTCGCAGGCTCGCGTCCGCGAACGAGGTGGTGTGCGAGCTCACCCGCGATCTCCCCGGCGTGCCTGCCGAACGCGGACTCGAGGCGCGCTGCCAGGCTCCTGTGGAGGCGCGTGCGCCGCCCCGGCGGAAGCTGCGCGTACGAGATCTCGGCGTAGAGGTCGTGCACGAACCTGAGGCGCGTCGAGACCGTTCCGTCGGGCCACAATGCTTCCCCGAGGACCACGAACCACCCCTGGCGCGCGAGCTCGGTGAGGCGGAGCTCGACCTCCTCGTCCGGCCGTTCGCAAGCGGACGCAACGGCGGCGGCGACGAACTCGGTGCCGGCCACGCTCGCGGCGTCGACGAGCTCCCGGTCGTCGGCGCCAAGCTCGCCCAGCTGGCGCTCGAGCAGTTGGCGCAGCGTGGCGGGGACGACACTCGACAGCTCGGCCACGCTTGTGCCCAGCGAAAAGATGCCGTCTCGCTCCGCAATCGACCCGCTCTCGAGCCACGAGTCGACGGCCTTCTCGAGGAAGAGTGGGTTCCCGTCCGTTCGCCCGTACAGGAGCTCGACCAGATCGGCGGGAAACGTGCTCCCGGGGAAGCGCAGCAAGAGATAGTCCGCGACCGATCGAAGCTCGAGCGTGTGCAGGCGCAGCTCGGCCGCCAGCCCTCGTTGCTCGAGCTCCTGCGCCGTCTCCCAGATCGGATGCGCCGTCGCGCGAGCGTCCTGGGGCCGGTATGTCGCGAGCACGAGCAGGCGAGCCGGGTCGCCGCGGCGCGCGATGGCGGCAAGCACGTCGACCGTGGAGGGGTCGCTCCAGTGGAGGTCTTCGAGCAGGAGCACGAACGGGCAGATCTCCGCGATCGCCTCGACCGCTTCGACCAGCTCCCGCAGCATCGGCTCTCGAGCTGCTCCCACCGCGTACGAGCGCGCGTCGACACCCGGGAGCTCCGCGAGCCCGGGCAGCTGAGCGAGCCAGCTCGGGGCGCGGTCGGCGAGCAGTCGAACGACCCGATCGCCCTCGGAGCCACGGCACAGTCGTCCGAGCGCTTCGAGCACCGGCATGTATGCCTCTCCCTGCCCGTACTGCTCGAAACACTGGCCGTGGGCGACCAGTACCGCGCCCTCCTCTACCGCCTCGTGGACGAATGACCGGACAAGCGTCGTCTTGCCGATTCCCGGCCGACCCGAGACGAACGCGATCCCGCGACGGCCGCCACGCGCCTCCTCCAGCAATTGGCGCAGGCGGTCCAGCTCGCCGTCGCGAGCCACGAGCAGGGCCGTCCGGTTCGAGCCAGGGCCGACAAAAGCGGGCATCTGCGATGTCTCCGGCGGCACGACCCGGCCTCGATTCACGGCTCCGCCGTCGAGCTCGGGGTCCTGCGTGAGGATTCGCCGCTCGAGGCTCCGAAGCCGCTGAGGCGGGTCGATCCCCAGCTCGTCGGCGAGCATCCGCCGGAACGACCGATAGCTCTCGAGCCCCTCGGCGTGCCGACCCGACCGGTAGAGCGCGAGCATCTGCTGCGCGCGCAGCCGCTCGCGGTGCGGGTGGCGGCCGACCTCGGCGTCCAGCTCGCCGACGATCTCGGCGTGGCGCCCCAGTTCCAGCTCGGCATCGAAACGGTCCTCGAGGCAGCCGAGTCGAAGCTCTTCGAGGCGTGGCGCCTCGATCTCTGCGAACGGTTCGTCGATCTCGGCGAGTGCGGGGCCGCGCCAGAGCGAGAGCGCCTGGGAGAGCAGGTCGGCTGCCGTTTCGGGGTTGCCGCCGGCCAGTGCTTGACGCCCGGCTTCACCGAGGCGTGTGAACTCGGCCAGGTCGAGCTCGTCATCGCCGACTTCGAGGACGTAGCCGGGGCCGTGGGTCCGCAGGCGTCCGGCGGGGAGCACCTTGCGGAGCCTGGAGATGTTCACCTGGACCGCTTTCACGGCGCTCTCGGGTGCGCGGTCGCCCCAGAGGTCGTCCACGAGCTTGGTGACTGGGATGGCACGGTTTGGGTTGAGGAGGAGGTCGGCGAGCAGCGCCCGTTGCTTTCCCGCGACGACGTAGAGGGGAGCGCCGTCGGCGAGCACCTCGAGTGGTCCAAGAATCCGGAACTTCATCAGGCCTCCATCCGGGCATTATCCTCCCGTTCCGCCTCGCGCGAACATCGCGCGCCGGCCGCCGCTGCGGTGCGTCCCAGCCACGCCTAGGGCGGTCTCGACACCGACTCGGGACACGTCATCGGTCGAGACCACCGTGGCGACGGCATACCTACGTCACGCGACATCTCCGGTACGGGGTTGCCCTACTCGGGAAGCGCCTCACCCGAGCCGCCGAGCTCGGACGGGAAGTCCTTGAGCTTCGGCAGGCCGTCCTTCATCGGCAGCACGGTCGACTCGTAGTTCACGTGCACCCCGGGCTCGAAGGGGAACGACGGGATCGTTGCGGCGTACACGTCTACGAGGCCCCAGAGGGGATGCCGCGTGAGCAGGTGCCCACCGCACTTCGTGCACCATTGACGGTAGCTTCGCTCGTTCGCGTTGTACTCGCCGATGAGCTCCTCGCCCTGCGTTATCTCGACCGCGTCGTTGGGCCAGAGCGTGAACGCGTTGACCGGCCCGGCAGACCAGCTCCTGCAGGCCCTGCAATGGCAGTAGCCCGCTCCTGCGGCCTCGCCCGTGACGACGAGCTTCACGGCGCCGCAGTAGCAGGCTCCCTCGTAGCTGTTCCCTGATGACGTCATTCGAATCCCTTCTCGGTTGTCGTGAATCCACACGCGTTGATTCGCCGGCGGTCAGCCATCGACCGGCGGAGTCGGAGGGAAATATCGCATGCCGGGCACCCCGGGGAAAGGACGGTTTACCTGTCTTCGAGCGTACGGTTATCCGAACAGTATTTCCGTCCCGGACGTGAACACTGTGTCGTTGCCATGCACACTCGAGTCCTCAAGCCACGACATGCTCCTCTGCTTCATGTCCGCCCCCTGCGGCACGGCGACGTTCGCACCGTTATGAGCGTCTTCGAGCGCCTGGGCGAGAGCTCCCGACGCGCTCGGTTCAACGGGCCGAAGCCGTGCCTCAATGCGCGCGAGCTGCGCGTGCTCGCGACGGTCGACGCAACCCACCACGTCCTCGTCGCGCACGTCTCGCACGACGCCCAGGCGATCGCGATCGCCCGGCTCGTCCGCGACGGCGACACGGCGGAAATTGCGTTCGCGGTCGTCGACGAGTATCAGCAGCGCGGCATCGGCTCGGCGCTCGCGGCGGAACTGATCGTGGACGCCCGTGCGGCGGGAGTCACCGAGATAACCGCCCTCGTCGCGAGCGACAACCCGGCGGCCGTGGCGCTCCTTCGCCGAATCACGCGCAAGCTCGACGTCCGCTTCGACGGGCCGGAGCTGGCCATCCGCGCCGCGATAGCCTGACAGCGACAGCCGTCTCGCTCGCGGGAGTGCCTTGCCGAAGGGGAGCGAGCGGCGGCAGCTCAGGGCGCCGCGGCCCAACGCAACGTTGGCGGGCGTCGCGGCGGCGTGACCGCCCCGACTGATCCGCGGCTGCTCCTGGCTCCCTTCTGCAGCGGCCAGTTCCAGGTCGTGCTCGACATGACGAGCGTCAACCTCGCCCTGCCGTCTCTCCTCGGTGCGTCGGCGGGAACCCTGCGCCCCCTCGCTGTAGCTCTGGATTTACCCGCGCACTACCGGCGCGTTCCCGCCCTCCGTTGTGATGCCGAGGCAATCATCAACCAACCGGGCTCGAGACCCCGGAAAGGAGCAGGGCATGACCACCATGAGCGTCAGCGAATCGATCCGGAACGGAGTCGACACCGCGACGATGTTCGCAACCCTCGACGCGATCAAGGCCGACCCGCCGCTCGGGCGTTTTCAGTTCCGCGCCCGAAACCACTGGGTCGACGGGTCGCACAATCGGGTCACGATTCGCGACTTCTACGGGGCCGGCCAGGAGGACGCCTCTCGTTCCCACCCGTTCACCGTTCACGCCGGCGAGCCGGCGATCCTGCTCGGGAGCGACACAGGCCCCAACCCGGCGGAGCTCATGCTCGCCGCCCTGTCGGCCTGCCTGACGACCTCGGTCGTCTACGTCGCCGCGGCCCGCGGTGTAAACCTGACGAAGGTCGAGTCGACCGTCGAGGGCGATATGGACGTCCGCGGCGCTCTCGGGCTCAGCGACGACGTCCGGAACGGCTTCGAGCGGATTCGCGTCACGTTCAAGGTCGAGGGCGAAGCATCCCCGGAGAAGCTGCAGGAGGTCGTGGCGCGCGCACAGCAGCGCTCGGCGGTCTTCGACATGGTCACAAACGGCGTCCCAGTGTCGGTGGAGGCCGTCACGGGCTGAGGCCCCGGCTGGGGGCGGTCGCCGGGTGGCGCCCGCCCCTTCCGGGCCGGAAGGAGAGATGATGATCGAGCTACAGGCAACCACACACCAGGGCAAGAGGCTCGTCGCGCTCGCCGAGACGCTTGCCGCTGTGCTCACGAGGACGGCGGCACGCCACGATCGAGACGGAACGTTCCCGCACGATGCGATCGCCGTGCTCGCGGCCCATCGGTACTTCGCCGCTCCGGTTCCCGAAGCTCTCGGCGGTCTCGGCGTCGACTCCGTCCACGATCTCGTGATCGCGTCGAGTCGGCTCGCGCGTGGCGACGCGTCGGTCGCGATCGGCATCAACATGCACCTCGTCGCCGTCCTCAATGCCGTCCGCCGACACAAGACCGCGGTCGCGTCGGGCAACGCCCGTCGGGCGGGCGCATTCGCCGCGATGCTCGAGGACGTCTCTCGCAGAGGGACGGTGCTCGCGGCCGCGATCAGCGAGCCGGGACAAAGTCTGACGAAGCCGGCGACCGTCGCGACCCGAACCGAAACCGGCTGGATCGTGACCGGGCGGAAGATCTTCTGCACGATGTCGCCGGCGGCGACGACGCTCTACACCGCGGTGTCGTATGTCGACGACGGTGGCAACGAGCGCTACGGCTACGCGATGATCCCCATCCAAGCCCGAGGCGTGACCGTGAACGGCGACTGGGACGCTCTCGGCATGCGCGCATCGGGCAGCCACTCCGTCACCCTCGACTCCGTCGAACTTCCTCCCGAGGCACTCCGCGGCGGCTTCCCGGTCGGGCGGACAGCCCCCTATCTGGAGCGGAACCTCACTGCCGGCCTGTTCCACGCCTCGTCGTCGCTCGGTATCGCGGAAGGGGCCAGCCAGATCGCCAACGAGGCGATCGCCTCCCGAAACGGCCACGCAGACGGACGCTCGCGCTCGCTCGTGGCGGAGAACGCCGTCGAGCTCGCAGCGGCCCGGGCGTTCCTCGCGCGGGCCGCGGCCCTGATCGACGCCCACTACGACGCGCACGCGACCGACGACGGTACGGCGAGCGAGATCGCATCACTCTTCGCCGAGGCTCAGGCTGCAAAGACATTCGTCAACGAGAGCGCTTCGCGCATCGTCGATCGCGCGCTGCTGCTTTCGGGCGGCGCCGGCTACCTGAACGGGAGCCCGCTGGCACGCGCCGTTCGGGATGTTCGTGCCGGTGCGTTCATGCACCCGCTCGGGACGAATCGGGCCTACGAGTACCTCGCGAGCGCGTCCCTCGGTCAGGAGGCGGTGCTGCGATGACGCCGCACGAGGCAGACGGACACCGTTGTCGTCAGTGCCGGCCCGGCTCGCGCCGAGCCGGTTCCTCGCGGATGGGGGCACGATCACGTCCTGCTCGAGCGCGCGCGCGTCGGCGAGCGGTGGCGCAGTGAGCGATCGGCCCGTCGCATCCGCAGCTCCGCCGCGGCTTCGCGCTGCGTAGACACGCACGGGAATGCCGCGTTCGCGGACGTCGGCTAGGATCTTCGCCGGATGGTGGAAGCGGCGGCAAGCCGGGTGATGGTGATCGGCCTCGACTGTGCGGAGCCGTCACTCGTTCTCGATCGCTGGCGTGACGAGCTCCCGAACCTCTCGGGCCTGATGGACGCCGGGGTCTCCGGACGACTCACCTCCGTCGTGCCGCCGATCACGATGCCTGCATGGTCCTGCATGATGTCGAGCCGCACTCCCGGCGACCTCGGGATCTACGGTTTCCGCAACCGGAGCGACCACACCTACGACGGGAACTTCATCGCGGACGGCTCGTCGATCAAGGCAGATCGCCTGTGGGATCTCCTCGGTCGCGCCGGCCGCAGCTCGATCGTGATCGGCGTCCCCGGCACCTACCCCCCGAGGCCGCTTCGCGGCGTCCTCGTCAGCTGCTTCCTCACCCCGTCGGTCGCGAGCCGGTTCACGTACCCGCCCGCCCTGCGCGAGGAGGTCGCCGACACGGTGGGCGAGTACCTGTTCGACTGCACGGACTTCCGCACCGAGGACAAGGAAGGCCTGCTCAGCCAGATCTACGAGATGACCGACCGGCGCTTCCAGCTCGCCGAGCATCTGCTCGAGACGCGACCGTGGGAGCTGTTCGCGATGGTCGAGATGGGTACCGACCGCATTCACCACGGCTTCTGGAAGTACATGGACGACGAGCATCGCAAGCACGAGGCCGGAAGCCCGTACGAGGATGCGATCCTCGCCTACCACAAGCACCTGGACACGCTGATCGGGCGCCTCCTCCGCCACGCAGACGACGAGACGCTGGTCCTCGTCGTCTCCGACCACGGCGCAAAGCGGCTGGACGGGGGCATCCGGATCAACGAGTGGCTGCGTCGTGAAGGCCTGCTGACGCTCGCGGGCGAGCCCGACGGAGTCACCTCGCCGCGGGCCGTCGGGATCGACTGGGGACAGACGACGGCGTGGGGGGAGGGCGGCTACTACGCGCGGGTCTATCTCAACGTGGCGGGGCGGGAGCCGAACGGCACCGTTACACCGGAGGACTACGACCGCGTGCGCGACGAGCTCGCCGAGCGACTGGCGGCGATACCGGACGACCAGGGCCGCCCGATGGACACCCACGTCTACAAGCCCGAACAGCTCTACGACCACGTTGGGGGCGTGGCGCCCGACCTGATCGTGATCTTCGGCGACCTGCTCTGGCGCTCGGTGGGGACGGTCGGCGGCGACGAAGGCGTGCACACGTTCGAGAACGACACCGGCCCCGACGACGCGAATCACGCACAGGATGGGCTCTGGATCGCGTCGGGCGCCGGAGTGACGGCCCGCGGTACGCTGGACGCGCATCTTCTCGACATCGCGCCGACGGTGCTCGAGCTGCTCGGGATCGCAGTCCCGGGCGACATGAGGGGCTCGAGCCTCGGCAACGAGCTCGGAGTCGCCGCGTGAACTTCGTCGTGTACGTCTCGGACGCGCTGCGAACCGACCACGTCGGGTGCTACGGGGCACGCCGTATCACTACGCCGACGATCGACGAGCTCGCTGCCGGCGGGGTGCGCTTCGACCAGGCGATCACACCCGCTCCATGGACCTGCCCCTCGACGGCGTCGATGGTCACCGGCCTCTACCCGCACCATCACGGCTACCTGCATTGGGACGCCCCGCTCGATCCGGGAATGCCGACGCTGTTCTCCGTCGCCGCTGCCAACGGCTACACGACGGGGAGCTTCGTGTTCGACGACAACTACCTCTTCAAGGGATTCCAGGACGCCAACGTCTCCGGCTCGAGCGACACGCTCGACGCCGTCGTCGACTGGCTGCGAACGCATCGGAACGAGCCCTTCGTCCTCTGGTTCCATTCGTGGGCGACCCACATGCCGTACGACATCGACCACGCCCTCCGCAAGGAATGGCTCGCGGCGAAGGAGGAGATCGTTCAGGGCATCCAGTCGGACAGCGCGAGCAAGCTCGAAGCGCTGCGGGAGATGTACGCGCAGGCCGTCGAGCGCTCCTCCGAGGTCGTCTTCGCCGGCTTTCTCGAGGAGCTCGATGCGCTCGGCCTGAGAGACGACACCATGCTCGCGTTCCTCAGTGACCACGGCGAGTCGTGGGGGGAGCGCTTCGTCGACAAGGCGGCGGTCAAGGGCACGTTCCACATGCACGGCGCCGCCCTCTACGACGAGATCGCGGAGGTTCCGCTGATCGTCTCGGCACCCGGGCACCTCGATCCGGGCGTCGTCGACGCCCAGGTGAGCCTCGTCGACCTCACTCCGACCCTGCTCGACTTCGCCGGTGCCCCGCTCGACGGCGTCGACGGGTCGTCGTTACGGCCGTTCCTGGAGACAGGTGGCGGCGAGGGGAGGCCTGTCTGGATCGTGGGAACCGATGCGGGGCGCGTCTCGCAGCTCGCTCTTCGCGCACCGCCGTGGAAGATGGTCGTCCACCTCGAGTCGGGGGAGGAGGAGGCCTACCGGCTCGACCTCGACCCGCGGGAGCGGCACAGCAGGCCGGACGAGGTGCCGTCAGAGCTCCGAGAGCGCCTCTACGCGGAGATCGAACGGATCGATCACGTCGAGGTCACCGACGAGGAAGCGGCCGTTGTCGAGTCGCGCCTCGCCGACCTCGGATATCTTTAGGCTTTTCGACGCACGTGCCGGACGCGAGGTGGGGTTCTGATCTGCCCGGGGAGTGTCGACGCGAAGACGAAGTGCACACCCGGACGGCTGGTCGGAGCCGGGACATGACGGCGAGTGAGGTGGGCCACCATCGGAATCCGAGGTCAATTGATCACCGAGCATGAAACCGGGTCGGCTCCGGCTCTCGATGGCCAGTTCGCGGACATGTTCCTGATCCGACGTTTCGAGGAGACGCTCATCGATCTCTTCGGCGCCGGGAAGATCTCAGGCACGACGCACACCTGCATCGGCCAGGAGGCCGACGCGGTCGGCGTCGTCTCCTGTCTCGACGCGGACCGCGACGTGATCGTCAGCAATCACCGCTGTCATGGCCACTACCTGGCGTTCACCGGTGACGTCGACGGCCTCCTGCGCGAGATACTCGGGCGCGAAGGCGGCGTCTGCGGCGGCAAGGGTGGCAGTCAGCACCTCTGCACCGACAACTTCTACTCCAACGGGATCCTCGGCAGCACGGTGCCGCTCGCGACCGGGATCGCGCTCGCCGAGCGGGAGCGCGGTGCCGGAGCAGTGACGACGGTCTTCGTCGGCGACGGCACGCTCGGACAGGGGGTCCTGTACGAGAGCCTCAACATCGCCTCCCTGTGGCGACTGCCGCTGCTGATCGTCGTCGAGCACAACGGTTACGCGCAGACGACTCCCTCGGAGCTACAGATCGCCGGGGACGTCGAGGCGCGCGCGGCCGCCTTCGGCATCCCCACCGAGCGCCTCGACTCGACGGATGTGACCGAGATCCGAGGGGCGGCCGAGGCTGCCGTCGCGCACGTTCGCAGCACGGGGGGCCCGTTCTTCCTCGTTATCGACACCTACCGGTTCAGCCCTCACAGCAAGGGGGACGACTTCCGCGATCCGGAGGAGATCACCGCGCGACGGGCACGCGACCCGCTGACGATCGCCGGTGCACGCCTCGATCCGGCGGCCCGCAGCGCGATCGAGGAGTCGTGCGAGGCGCGACTCGCGGCCGCTGTCGCGGAGGCGCTCGACGCTCCCGCCGCCGCGCCGGAGCAGGAGACCCCGTGAGCTCCCGCTGCGCCCAGGTGTTGAACGAGTCCCTGCACGGGATCTTCGAGGAGCGCGACGACGTGTACCTCCTCGGTGAGGACGTGCTCGACCCGTACGGAGGCGCGTTCAAGATCGCAGCGGGGCTCAGCACGCGCTGGCCCGAGCGGGTGCTCACCACCCCGATCAGCGAGCCGGCACTGTTCGGCATCGCCGGCGGTCTCGCGTTGCGCGGGTACCGGCCGATTCTCGAGGTCATGTTCGGGGACTTCATCACGCTCGGCTTCGACCAGATCGTCAACGGCATCGCCAAGTTCCCCGAGATGTTCGACGGCAAGGCGAGCGTTCCCCTCGTCGTCAGGACACCGATGGGCGGCGGCAGGGGGTACGGGCCGACGCACAGTCAGTCGCTCGAGAAGCTCCTCCTCGGCGTGCCCGGTATCACCGTCGTCGCACCGAGCGAGTGTCACGCTCTCGGAGACATGCTCGGCGAGGCGGTGGCCGACGACGAACCGGTCTTCTTCATCGAGAACAAGCTTCTCTACGGGCGCACGAACCGCCGCCCCGTGAACGGCAGGGTGGACGAGTTCAGCTGCGTCGAGAGCGGCGGTCGCTATCCGGCTCTGACCTTTTCGGGCAACAACTTCGACGGTGGAGAGGCGACGATCGTCACCTACGGAGGCATGCTGCCGCCGACGCTCGATGCGGCGAGGGAGCTCATCCTCGAGCACGAGATCTTCACCGAGATCGTGGTGCTGGCGCAGCTCCTGCCACTCGACCTCGAGCCGGTGTTCGAGTCGATCGCGCGAACCGGTTCGCTCGTGACCGTCGAGGAGGGGACGCTGACCGGCGGCATCGGTGCCGAGATCGCCGCGTGCGTCCAGGAGCGTGTCTGGCGCGACCTCCGCGGGCCGATCCGGCGGGTCGCCGCCAGAGACGGCATCGTGCCCACCGCGCGTGCGCTCGAAGACGACATGCTGCCCAGCCGTCGCGACGTGATCGCCGCGGTGATCGAGTCGGCCGGCGTGAGGAACTGAGGGAATGCTCGAGATCGTCCTCACCCGCGACGACGCGAACAGCGACTCGGCGCTCCTCGTCGAGTGGCTCGCCGCCGATCGAGAGGTCGTGCGGAAGGGGCAGGCGGTCTGCGCGGTGGAGACATCCAAGGCATCGTTCGACCTGGAGGCTCCCGGCGACGGAACTCTCATCTGGCTCGCTCGCGCCGGAGACGAGGTGGAGATCGGCGCGTCTGTCGCGCTCGTCGCGGAGAGCGACGCCGAGCTCGCGGACGTGGCTGCGACGGCGGAGTCGATCGTGCCCGCGGTCGCCACGTCCGCACCCACGCCGGCGGGCGAGCGCTCGGTCACCCGGAAGGCGGCCGAGCTCGCCGAGCGATACGGCATCGACCTCGACCTGATCGAGAAGTCGGGCTTCATCACGGTCGACGACATCGAAGCGTTCCGCGCCGCCGCCCAGGACACCTCAGGTGACGATGACGTCGTCCTTGCCGGCCTGTCGACCGAGAACGTGACGCTGCCCGCCGTATTCGCCGTCGACGAGCAGGAGGGCGTCGTCGATCCGACATTTCTCTCCACGCTCGCGGCTGACCCTGCAGCGTTCGGGGCGTTGCCCTCCGAGCAGAAGCTCGATGCGTATCGCACGCACGGAGCGAGCGTCGGCAATGACGTGACCCTCGGCGCGGGCGCCGTCATCGTCGCGCCCCGGATCGTTCTGGGCAACGGCGTCACGATCGGAGACGGCAGCAGCATTCGGTGCCATGAGATCTTCGCCGCGGGCGAGCTCGCCCTGCTCGGGGCGTCGTTCCGGCTGACGTGTCGCCGTGCCTTCATCGGTGCCGGGACGTGGACCGGCGACCGCATCCTCATCGGCGGCGGCGGTGCGGGTGATCCGTGGGCGACGTTCGTGATCGGCGACCTCGGCTTCATCGGCGACGAGGCATTCATCAACGTCTGCCGTCCCGTCCTGATC
This sequence comes from uncultured Thermoleophilia bacterium, assembly GCA_963756835.1. Taxonomy (GTDB): domain Bacteria; phylum Actinomycetota; class Thermoleophilia; order Gaiellales; family Gaiellaceae; genus Gaiella. The sequence goes on along the minus strand of CAVWPE010000013.1, from coordinate 36,010 downwards.
GGCCGGGAGGCGTTCGTGACGATGCGGTCTGTACTGCTCACCCACAACGTCGGCCATTCGCTGCTCGAGGGGTTCGAGAACCGCTTTGCCGGGATCGTGCTCGAGGACAGGGCACAGATCGGGGTGGGAGCCGTCGTCTACGCGGGCTGCCGGGTCGGGTTCGAGTCGATCATCGCCTCGAACTCCTACGTCGTCTCCGACATCAAGCCGCGTTCTCTCGCGATCGGTGTGCCGGCCCGTGTCACAGGGGCTGCGAGCCGTGCCCCCGAGCGCTCCCGGCAGGCCGCGCTCGCGCGCGAGATGATGAGGGAGCTGCGGCAGTTCATCGTGCTTCGCGGGGTCGAGACGGAGGACCTGGACGACCAGGGACTGGAGGGCTTTGCGGTCACGGGCGCCGAAGGGCCGGCCCGCATCCTCTTCTCCGAGCGGCTCGATGCCACGTCGGTTCAGGCGGGTGGCGGAGAGACCGTCGTGCTGACGCTCGCCGCCGACGGCGATCCGCCGGCGGGCTGCGCGGTTCTCGATCTCCTCGGTCGCCGCATCCACGGCGAGGGCGGCGTCGCGCTCGCGTCGGTCCGTGAGTTCTGCCGGAAGCGCGGAATCCGGTTCGAGCCGGGGCCGTGGCGCTATCGCGACGGTTTCCTCTAGTTCTTCGTCCGGGGACACGCGGTCGGGGGAGAGCTCAGGAGAGGTCGATCCTGTCGAGCCCCAGAAAGCCGTACCGGTGAGCGCTCTCCGCCTCGACGAACGACTCCATCGTCTCGCGCATCGTCGTTCCCTCGTACACCCAGATCGCCGGATGGATGATGAGATGGAGCCAGTCGAGCTCCGCGCGCGCGAGCTCGCCGTGCGGGCATCCATGCTGGTGCCCCCGGAAACCCCAGCGATGGTTGGAGTCCGACCGAAAGTGCTCCCGGTCGAACCACGGTGCGCTCATGGCGTTGACCACGCCCTCGACGGGATCCGACATGTACTCGAGATCGGGGTTGTGCCACGCGACGACCGGATCGAACCTCTCGTCGAGATCGATCTGCGGAAAGATCGCATGGTGGCCGATCCGCCCACCGAGCTCGCGCAGGCGGGCGATGGCGTCCTTGCCCTCGATCGAGGCGAGGTTGTAGAAGACCGAACGCGTCATCAGGAACCACGTCGACCAGGCTCCTACCTCCGCCTCCACTTCCGCCATCTGCAAGGCTGCCTGGAGCGAGAGGTCGACGTCGTGACGGATGATCAGGTCACCCTCCGCCGGCGGCCGATCGAAGCCTGCGAACGTATAGCCGCCGGCCTTCGCCGCCTCGAGTATCTCCCGGTAGTGGTCGAGCGAGAACGAGCAGCCGCCAGTGGCGGCGTTGCGCTCCACCGTCACTAGCCCGCCGCCGGGTCGACGGCGACGTCGAAGAGCGCCGCGCCGGCGTCGGCTCGCTCGAGCGCATCTGTGACGTTCACTCCGACCGCGATCACCCAGCCTCGCCGGTCCGAGATGCGCATCACCGGTCGTAGAACGTCGCCCTCCTTGACGTACGCCGCCGCCTCGACGACACCCGGAGACGCCAGCACCGGTTCGAGCGATCCCACTCGGGTGACGCGGCCGGTGGGGAGAATGCCGGGCTCGGCCGTCAGGAAGCGGACGGCCGTCGGGCGGTCGTGTCGCTGCTCGAGCAGCGCGTCCGGCACGGGCTCGCCGAGCGCCATGCGAAGCTGGACCTCGAGGATGTCGACCCCGAGGGCGTGGCGAAGGTGCTCGCCCATCAGGCCGCCGATCCGTGCAGCGCATTCGACCACCACGATGCGACCGTCCGGCGTCGCGAGCAACTGCGGGAAAGCGATACCGGTGCGGAGCCCGAGAGCCTTCGCCGCCTCTGCCGCGACGCGCTTCGCCTCCTCGAGCTGTGCCCCTTCCACGCTCGGCGGATAGAGGTGGATCCAGCTGACGCCGAAGCTCGATCCGGGGGGTCGCAGGCGGTCGCAGAGCATGACCGACCGTGCCTCGCCGTCGACCATGATCACGATCCCGTTCATCTCGGTGCCTTCGACGTACTCCTCGAGGATCGCGACGCCCGACGGCGAGGCGGCGATCGTCTCCGGCAGATGGGCGTTGAGCTCGGCCTCCGACCCGATCCGGTACACACCGCTCTGGCCGCTCGCGTCCGCGGGCTTGAGGACAGCGGGCAGCCCGATCTCTTCCAACGCGCCCGCGCTTTCCTCCGTCGTCCGGAGGTGAGCGAATCGCGGCTGCGGCAGCGACGCTTCTGCCAGCCGCTCGCGCATCTTCACCTTGTTCGTCATTCTCTCCGCGGTCTCGACGCCGATTCCCGGCAGGCCAAGCGCCTCGGCCACGCGAGCGATGATCGGCACGGCTCTCTCGGCCTGCACGGTTGTGATCCCGTCGAGCCCGAGGTCGCGCACTCCCTCGAGGAGGACGTCCGCGTCGACGAAGTCGACCACTCGTGTGACGTCGGCGAAGGGGAACGCGGTTGCCTCCGCGTTCCGGTCGGCGGCGACGACCCGGAGCCCGAGTTCCTTTGCCCGCCGGATCACTGCCATCTGGTAGTTCCCGGCGCCGACGATCAGGATCGTCTTCATGCCGGCGTCCGGATCGGCTGGCATCCGCCGGCCCGCTGGCGTGCGTACGAGGCGGCGGGCACGCCATGGTCGTCGCCCGAACCCGGGCCTCGCGGGATCAGGCTCATGCCGCAATCGTAGTCGGAGCCACGCTCGCGACTTCCGGCGAACCGGCTGGGCGAGCCGCCCCTGGGTGTGGTATTGAGGAGGCGACGCGGAGGCACGATCGAATGACAGGTGTGGCGAGGGCGACGCCCGACCTCGGGTCCGAGGTCGTCGGCCGCGAGCCGGAGCTCGCGGATCTCTTCGCGTTCCTCGACGCGGATCCGCTTCGTGGCGCCCTCGTCGTGGCCGGCGGACCCGGCATCGGCAAGACGACCCTCTGGGAACGCGGGCTCGACGCCGCACGCGAAGGAGACGCGCGGGTGCTCGTGGCCAGGCCGAGCGATGCCGAGGCGCGGCTCGCGTTCTCGTCGCTGATCGACCTGTTCGACGGGGTCGAATCGGAGGAGTTCGCGGCCCTTCCGGCGCCCCAGCGGCAGGCGCTCGACGTCGCGCTCCTGCGGACGGCCTCCGACGGGAGCGGGCCGGAGCCCCATGCGGTCGGCGTCGGGCTGCTCAACGCGCTTCGCAGCCTGGCCGGCCGAGCGACGGTCATCGTCGCGCTCGACGACATCCAGTGGCTCGACGCGTCCTCGGCGTCGGCTCTCACGTTCGCCGCGCGGCGGCTCGACGCCGACCGGGTCGGGTTTCTCCTCGCCCGGAGGCCGGGTCCCGCCGGGCCACTCGAGCAGGCGCTCGAGCCGCGTGGGCTCGAGCGTCTCGAGCTCACCCCTCTGAGCTTCGGTGCGACGAGCCGCCTCCTGCGCGACCGGCTCGGGCTGAGCGTCTCACGACAGCTACTCCGCCGGATCTACGACGCGACCCTCGGGAACCCCCTCTTCGCGCTCGAGGTCGGCCGCAAGCTCGTCGACGAGGGGCCGCCAGGAATCGGGGAGGACCTCCCGGTGCCGGACGCCGTCGAGGATCTCCTCGGGCTGCGGGTCGATCGACTTCCGGCCGAGGCGCGCGCCCTGTTGCTCGCGGTTGCGCTGAGCCCCGACCTGCGGGTGGGTCAGCTCGCGTCCCTTGCAGACCCGGCAGCCCTCGAGCTCGCCGTCGAACGCGGCGTCCTCGTCATCACGGGCGATCACGTGCGCGCGGCGCATCCGCTGCTTGCTGCCGCCGTCGTCGGGCGGGCGCCTGCGGCCGAGTGTCGGGAGCTCCACCGCCGGCTCGCCGCGGCCGTCGGCGACGGCGAGCTCGGCACGCGGCACCTCGCGCTCGCGGCCGCTCGGCCGGACTCCGACCTTGCGTCACGGGTGTCGGTTGCAGCGAGGTCGGCTGCCGGGCGCGGCGCACCCGAGACCGCGGTCGAGCTCGCCGACCGGGCGTTGCATCTCACGCCCCGCAACGATCCGGATCGTGCCGAGCGCATTCTCGAGCTCGCCGCATACCTCGAGGTGGCGGGGGAGAAGCAGCGTCTCACCGACCTGCTCCTCCCGGCGCTCGGCTCGCTCCCACCGGGCATCCTCCGCGTGCGCGCGTGCCTTCTCCTGACGAGCGGCCACGTGACCGGCAACAGCGAGATCCGGCGGTTCCTCGAGCAGGCGCTCGAGGAGACGGGTGACGACGCGACCGCGAGAGCCGCGGTGCTCGCCCGGATGGCGGCGAACGACACGGGCGTGCGGGTCGAGCGCGTCGTCGAGGCCGAGGCGACGGCCCTCGAAGCGCTCGCCGTTGCCGACAGCGCCGCGTGGGACGTGGGCCGCGCCGCGTTGTACGCGCTCGCGTGGGCGCGCAGCCTCGGCGGGCGCCCGATCGACGACGTCTGCGACCGCTTCCACGCGCCGTCGATCGTCCAGCCGTACCTCGCCGTCTCACCCGATCGCGTCGCCGGTCAGCGGCTCACCTGGCGTGGCGAGTTGCGCGAAGCGCGACACGCCCTGCTGGACATGCTCGCCGCGGCAGACGAACGTGGTGAGCCATCCTCGTACGCACTCATTCGCCTCCACGTCTGCGAGCTGGAGCTGCGGGCAGGTGAATGGGATTCTGCCGAGCGGCGACTCGACGAATGGGCCGGATCGTCCGATCGGGAGCTGCTTCTCTGGCCGATGTACGAGCGTTGCCGGGCGCTCGTCGCCGTGGGTCGAGGGCGCGCGCGTGAGGCGCGGCGCTGGGCGACCGAGGCGCTGGCCCGCGCGGAGGAGACGGGGGTGCGCTGGGACCTGCTCGAGAGCCGCCGGGCGCTCGGGTCGTTGGAGCTCCTCGCCCGGGAGCCCGCGGAGGCAGTCGAGCACCTCCGGCCGGTCTGGGAGCACACCGAGCGCGAGGGCGTCCGCGACCCGGGCGCGTTCCCGGTCGCAGCCGATCTCGTCGAAGCGCTCACCGAGCTCGGGGACGTGGACGAGGCACGACAGATCACGGCGCTCGTGAGGGAGCGCGCGGAGGAGCAGCGGCACCCCTGGGGCATCGCCACGGCCGGCCGGTGCGGAGCGGTCGTGACTCTCGCCGGGGACTACGACGACGCGGCGGTCGCCGCGCTCGAGCAGGCGGCGAGCGACTACGCGAGCCTCGGCCTTGCTCCCGAGCGCGCGCGGACGCTGCTCGCCCTCGGCCGCGCCCAGCGCCGGTTCAGGAAGTGGGGGGCAGCCCGCGAGACGCTGGAAGAGGCCGCTGCCGCGTACGACGAGCTCGGCTCGCCGGGCTGGGCCGACCTGGCCCGATCCGAGCTCTCCCGCGTGGGCGCCCGGCGCCCCACCCCGGAGGGCAGGCTGACCCCGACGGAGAGGCGTGTCGCCGAGCTCGCCGCCCGCGGCCGGGCGAACAAGGAGATCGCAACGGAGCTCGTCGTCAGCGTCAAGACGGTCGAATTCCACCTCTCGCGCACCTATGCGAAGCTGGGGATCCGGTCGCGGGCTGAGCTCTCGCATGCCCTGGGGTGGCGATCTCCCGCGCCCGAAAACCCAGGGTCGTAGGGCCAAAAGTCCAGGGGTATCAGCGGTTTCGGAGGCACGCCTGCCGCCGTACCGTCACGACGGTGACCAGCGTGAGCGTCGATCGTGAGTGAAGCGCTCGCATCCTCGTGAACCGGGCCGGCGGTCACCCGGCCTCCTGAAACGAAAGGAACCACCATGACGAGTCTTGCGCAGGCGCCCGCCCCCGATCTGGCGGCCGTCAAGCAGAAGCAGCAGCAGGCCTGGGCGAGCGGCGACTTCCACGTCGTCGCGGCCCGGATCGTGCTCGCTGCGGAGCACCTCTGCGACACCGCCGACCTACAGGCGGGCTGGCAGGTGCTGGACGTCGCGACCGGGAGCGGGAACGCGGCGATCGCCGCCGCCCGCCTCGGCTGCGAGGCGATCGGAGTCGACTACGTCCCGAGCTTGCTCGAGCGCGGCCGCGAGCGAGCGGCGGCCGAGGGGCTCGACGTCGCTCTGCTGGACGGCGACGCAGAGGCGCTCCCGTTCACCGACAAGTCGTTCGACGCCGTCATCTCCGTGTACGGGGTGATGTTCGCCCCCGACCACGCGAAGGCGGCGTCGGAGCTCCTGCGGGTCAGCAAGCCGGGCGGCACGATCGCCCTCGCGAGCTGGACGCCCGACGGGTTCGTCGGCGAGCTGTTTCGGACGATCGCGCGGCACGTGCCACCGCCCGCCGGCGTCAGCTCGCCCATGCTGTGGGGCACCGAGGCGCATCTCCGCGAGCTCTTCAGCAACCGGATCACCTCGCTGCAGGTGACCGAGCGGGACTTCACGTTCAGGTTCCGCTCGGCGGAGGAGTTCGTCGACTTCTTCCGCACGTGGTACGGGCCGACACTGAAGGCGTTCACGGCGCTCGACGGGCGGGACGCCCGCCGAGCGCTCGAGAACGATCTCGTCGCGCTCGCGCGGAGATACGACCGGCTCGGAACCGGCGGTGCGGTCGCGATTCCCGCGTCGTACACGGAGGCGATCGCGATCGTCGCCTGATCCGCCAGGGGGTGGAGGGCGCGCGTCGCGCGCCCTCCACCCCCTGTCACGTGTAGCGCAGGGAACCCGGCGTCGTCAGCAGCTCTCCCGTCTCGAGCCACGTCTTGAGCCCGGAGAGGATCATCGGCCAGCCGCCGTAGAGCTCGGCGTTCGCGCCCTCGCGCAACTGGTCGTGCGTCACCGTGAGCCTGCAGGAGTCGTCGCCGACCGGCTCGATCTCCCACGTGATCCGCGACGTGCCCTCGCTCCTCACGTCGTCGCTCCAGAGCGCCGTCATCGACTGCACCAGGCGCCTCGGCGGGTCGACCTCGAGGTTCTCGCCCTCGCCGAGCAGGACGCTACCTTCGCGGGCGCTCATGCGGTAGTGCGAGCCGGGCGTCATCTCGGAGTCGACCGTGGCCCCGAACGTGTATCTGCTCCGCTGCGCGGGGTCGGTGATCGCCTCCCAGAGGCGCTCCGGGGTCGTGCGGATGTAGATCTCGAACACCTTCTCCATCGTCAGCTCCAATCGGTGCTTCAGGTCGGCGAGCCCTGCTGCCCAGGGCTCCGCGTATTTGCTCACCCAGCGGTCGTGGACGAGCCGAATCGGGACCGGGTTCAGGAAATGCTGCTTCTCCCGGCCGTGCTTTCGCGTCACGACGAGTCCGGCCTCCTCGAGAACCTTGAGGTGCTTCATGACGCCGAAGCGGGTCATCGAGAAGCGCGCGGTCAGCGCAGTGAGCGACTGGCCGTCCTCGTGGAAGAGCTCGTCGAGCAGACGCCGTCGCGTCCGGTCGGCGAGCGCTCGGAAGACGTCGTCCATGGTCCCATAATAGGTGACTAAAAAGTCACATGTCAACCATTCGGCCTCCTCGCGGCGACCCACGACCCCGACGGCCCCTCGCTACGCTTGCCGTCGGATGTACGCGGACGATTCAGGGCTCCGGCCGGCCCGGCTCGGGTCCGACTTCGGCCTCGGACGCCTGACCCTCTACTGGCAGGCGGCCTTCGACGCGGCCGACACGGCGCTCCGGGCCGCCGCGCCCGATCTCCCGTCCGACGAGCTCGGCCGCAGACGTCAGGCCCTCGTCGCCGAGGAGGGCCGGACGCTCACACTGCTCCGGCGTTTTGCCTCCGAGCATCTCGTGACGCCCCCGCCACACCTCTTCTTCGGCCCGATCAACCCGGCCATGCTCGGCTTACCGTCGGCGCTGCAATCGTGTGTGTTCGAGCTCGACGGAGTCCTTGCCAACAGCGCCGCGATGCACCGCGCCGCCTGGTCGGAGACGTTCGATCCCTTCCTGCTGCGACGATCGTCGCTCACGAGTCACGAGGTCATCCCGTTCGACCCGCGGAGCGACTACGAGACGTACATCGACGGGCGCCCGCGTCTGGAGGGAGTGCGGGAGTTCCTCGGCAGCCGGGGGATCAGCCTCGCAGCCGGTGACGCAGGCGACCCGCCCGGGACCGAGACGGTTCACGGGCTCGCCAACCGAAAGAAGGAGGCGCTCTCGACGCTCCTGATGCGCCAGGGGGTGTCTGCCTTCGGCGGCGCGCGACAGTACCTCGCTGCTGCGCGCCACGCCGGCCTCCGGAGTGCCGTCGTGTCGGTCAGCGAGAACACGACTGCGATGCTCGAGTTGTCGGGGCTCGCTCTGCTGCTCGACGCAATCGTCGACGGCGAGTCGATGCGTGCGGAGCACCTTCGGCGCCTTCCGGAGCCGGACACGTTCCTCGCCGCCGCGCGCCTTCTCGGGGCGGAACCCGAGACGACGGTCGCCTTCGTACACGACCTCGTCGGTGTGCGCGCCGGGTGCTCGGCCGGATTCGGCTTCATCGTCGGCGTGGAGCGAAGCGGGCGCGAGGCAGCCATGCTCGCGGCAGGCGCCGATCGCGTCGTACGGGATCTCGGGGCGTTGATGCGTGCCGGCCTCGGCGGCTGAACCGGGAATCCGGATGGCAGCCTCGAGTGCGTCCGCTACCCTGGTGGCACACGAGGACCGGACTTCGGCGGCGCCCTCCGCGCTCTCCCTATCCGTTCGCAGAGGGAGGCGATCATGGCGGCAGCCGCAACGAAGCTCAGCTTCGACAACGGCGGGGCGTTCATCGAAGAGACCAGGCGAGAGGTCGAGCAGTATCTCGCGCGGGGAAGCACGCGCCTGAGAGGCGCCGTTTCGCTTTACGCGAAGGCGCCGGTGGCGCTGGCGCTGACGGCGGTGTCGTGGGCGGCGCTGATCTTCGCGAGCCCCGGCATCCTCGTGATGGCGCTCGGCCTGCTCGGTCTCGTCGTCGGGGCGATGCTGACCGCGTTCTGCGTTCAGCACGACGCGAATCACGGCGCGTACTTCAAGCGGCGGCGCTGGAACCATCTGGTCGGCTGGTCGTCGGATTCGCTGCTCGGCTTCTCGAGCTATGCCTGGCGCGTCAAGCACAACGTGGCGCACCACACCTACACGAACGTCGACGGATTCGACGACGACGCGACGCAGGTACCCCTCGCGCGTTTTGCACCGTCTCAGCCGGCGCGACCGTGGTACCGGTTTCAGCAGTACTACATCTGGCCCATGTACACGCTCATGGGGCTCCGCTGGCAGATCGTCGGAGACCTCGCGGCCTTTCAGCGCGGCTCGATCGGCACCAGCACGTTGCGGCGGCCGCGCGGCTGGACGCTCGTCGGGATCGTCGCCGGCAAGGCGTTCTTCATCACCTGGGCGCTCGTGATCCCGATGCTCGTCTACCCGTGGTGGGCTGTGATCGCCGCCTACCTCATCTTCACGATGGTCACCAGCCTGATCATGGCGACGACGTTCCAACTCGCGCACTGTGTCGAGGAGGCGTCGTTCGCGTCCGCGGCCGAGCTTCGCGCGGAGCGACGGATCTGGGCGGTCCACGAGGTCGAGACGACGGTCGACTTCTGCCCGCGGAACCCGGTCGTCACCTGGATGCTCGGTGGCCTCAACTTCCAGATCGAGCACCACCTGTTCCCGAAGGTGCCTCACACGCACTACCCCAAGATCGCCGAGATCGTGCGCCGCAACTGCCTCAAGCACGGCGTCCGCTACTCCTTCCACCCGTCGCTTCGGCGCGCGCTCCGGTCGCACTTCCTGCATCTGCGCGAGATGGGCCGACTCGGGTTGCCTCCCGAGATCGAGATGGGCTAGCCGCGCCGGGCCGGGGTCGAGCGGGGCTCGGCCCTACAATTCGCCGATGATCACCGTCACCGCGATCGCGTACTCCCCGGTGAAAGGCCTTGCGCTCGCGTTTCACGACGAGGTCGAGCTCGAAGCGAACGGGGTCAGCGACAACCGCCGCTTCCATCTGATCGGCTCCGACGGACGGCTCGTCAACGGCAAGGTAGCGGGGCAGCTCGTCCAGGTCGCGGCGACGAGCGATCGCGAAGGCTCCGTGCTCGCCCTTCGGTTTTCGGACGGCAGCGTCCTCGAGGAGGACGTCGTGCTCGGGGACGCGGTCGAGACGAACTTCTTCGGGCGTCCGGCTGCCGGTCGGCTGGTCGCCGGCGCGTTCTCGGAGGCGCTCTCCGATGTCGCCGGGCGACCGCTCCGGCTGGTGCGCGCCGACGAGCCCGGCGCCGGCTCGGATCGTGGCAGGGACGGCAGCGTCTCCCTCGTCTCGACGGAGTCGCTCGACCGCCTCGCACGGGAGGCAGGCGTCGCCAGGGTCGACGGGCGCCGCTTCCGGATGCTCTTCACGATCACGGGTGTCGACGCCCACGAGGAGGACGCGTGGCTCGGTCGCTCCGTCGCGCTCGGGCAGGCGGTCGTCGCCGTGACCGAGGTCGTCGGTCGCTGCGCCGTGACGACGCACGATCCCGAGACGGGCGTGCCCGATCTCGACACGCTCCGGATCCTCGGCGGTTACCGGCCGCCCGGGAGCGGCGAGCCGTTGCCGATGGGCGTCTGGGGCCGTGTCGAGCGCCCCGGTCTCGTCCGCGTCGGCGATCCCGTGGAGCCCCTCTGACCATCGATCCTCGAACGGCGATCGGGACCGTCGAGCTGGTCGTCGCCGACCTCGATGTCCAGGCCGCGTTCTACCGCGACGCGATAGGGCTGAAGGAGCTGGCGCGTACTTCCGACGCGGTCGAGCTCGGTGCGCCGGGCGACGACGTGCCGCTCGTGACCCTCGTCCATGAATGGGGAGCGCCGCCACGCCCGCCGCGAACGACGGGGCTGTTCCATCTCGCGCTGCTCGTGCCGACCCGGGACGAGCTCGCGCGTGCAGTCCACCGGGTCGCCGCCGCCGGGCACCGGTTCACGGGAGCGTCCGACCACCTCGTCTCGGAAGCGCTCTACCTCGACGACCCGGAGGGGAACGGGGTCGAGATCTACCGAGACCGGCCGCGGGACGAATGGGAGCGCGTCGGCGGCGAGCTGAGGATGGCGACGCTCCCGCTCGACCTCGCCGATGTCCTCGCGGGCGTCGCGCCCGATGATGCCGGGGAGGGAATGGTCGCGGGGACGCGGGTCGGCCACGTCCACCTCCAGGTGTCGGACATCCCGGCGGCCGAGAAGTTCTACGTCCGCACGCTCGGGTTCGACCCGGTCGTGCGCGGCTATCCGGGCGCGCTGTTCGTCTCGGCAGGCGGCTACCACCATCACATCGGGCTCAACACGTGGGCAGGCGTTGGAGCCCCCGCGCCGCCTCCGGGCTCCCTCGGGCTGCGCCGGTTCACCGTGGTGCTGCCGGACGACGACGCCCTCTCGTCGGTCGCGGCCGCGCTCGCTGCTTCCGGGGTCGGGGGCGGATCCACCGAGCTCACCGATCCGTCAGGGAACAGGGTCGTGCTCACCACCGGCTGAGACGGTCGCCGCGGCGGCTGCACGCGCCTGCCGCTCGTAGTGGTTCGCGGCGTACCCCGTGCCGAGGTAGCTGAAAGGCATCCGGATCGGCCGATGCTGCATCTGCCAGACGTGGCAGAGCTCGTGCGTGACGAGGTCGTCCGACACGTCCGCCGAGCGTAGGAGGATCAGATGGTGGAACGCGTACCCGTCGAAGCGACGCAGGCCCGGGATCCTGAAGAACCACGGTGCGACGACGAGTCGCACCCGGTCGATCCGGACGGGCCGCGGCCACCAGTCGAGTCGGTCGAGTCGCGCCTTCGCGGCGACGAGCCTCGGGTCAGGTGCCGAGGACAATCGGGTCGTAGATGATGACCGCGCTGCCGTCCTGTGCCTGCTGGACGTCGAACGAGTAGAGCCGCGGCAGCGTGAGCCGATCGACGAGCTGGCTCTCCTTCCTGGACATCGTCCCGACCGTCGGCGTCTTCGGCGAGATCGACATCGTGAGGGGCTCGTGGAGCTGGGAGCTCAGATCGCTCTTCCTCAGGAACACCGAGGTCGGGGCCGCCGACGGGTCGTCGGGTCGTGGCGGCAGGAACACCGAGACCGAGTCGATGCCGTCGACGTACTTGAACGTGTAGAGCGCCAGCTCGAGCGCCTCCCGCCGGAGAAGAGCATGGCGCGCGTCGGACGCCTCACCGGATGCGATCGAGCAGCCGGCCCCGAGCCCGCAGAGGACGTACTGGAGGCTCGAGCCGGCCGAGATGATGTCGACGGCGCTCTCCTCCTTCTTCCCGGTCGACGTATCGGGTCGGACGGCGATCGTGCTCACGGGAACGTCGCCGTCCGCTCCGCTGATCTTGGGCGGGCTCACGATCGCGGCAACCGCCTGTTGACCGTCGGGAAGCCGATAGCGCTTCGCAACCTGATCGGCGATCTGACGGGCCTGCGCAATGTCGCTCCCCGTCGGCTCCCAGGCCGACCACTTCGTGGGCGCGGCCGGTTCGGGTCGCGTCGATTCCACGACGAACGCGCCGACGCCGATGCCGGCGACGAGCGCCAGTGCGATGTAGACGACGGTGAAGCGCATGCGGTACGCCGCGCCGCGCGCGCGGTCGCTTCGTGACACGGGTGGGCGGCCGACCGGCTGGGCCGGCTCCGCGTCGATGAAATCCGTGGCCCCGTCCGCGGTGGCCCGTCGTGCCTCGCTCATGATCGTGAATCCATGGCGGGTCCGGCCGGAAGCACCTGCGGGCTGCGACCGACGGCGGCCGAGAACTCGAGGGGCGGCCAGACGGCCTCGTCGGCGAAGTCGAGCTCGGGGATCGTGATCTTGGCCGATTCGAGGAGGAGGAGCAACTCGTCCCCCATGATCTCCAGCTTGCTCTCGAGCGCGTCGGCGATCGCCTCGATCCCGGCCCGGTTCGCGATCGCGAGATTGTGCGCGGTCACGTACGCCTGCCCCAGGATCTGCGCCGCGACCGTGCGCTTCGCTGGATCGCCGAGCACACCCGCGATCGGATCGGCGTCGAAGGCTCCGCCGCCGCCCGCGCGCGCCATGATCTGCAGGCCGATCTTCTCGAATCGATCGAGCACGTCCTTGCGCGCCTGCTCCTCCCCTTCGCCGTTCCTCGGCGACACGTAGAACGGTTGCGGCCCCATCGCGGCGCGTCCCACCATCAGTGCGGCGCGCGCGGTGACGCCGGCGACGTCGCCGCCGACCCCGTTCGAGTTCTCGCCGTAGATCACGCGCTCTGCCGCCATGGCACCGAGGCCCCAGACGATGTCGTGGAACATCTCGTGCTGGAAGGAGAACAGCCGCTCTTCCTTCTCGATCATCCAGTGGTGGCCGCCGACACCCTGGTCGCCGCGCTTCTTGATCGTCAGGCGCGTCGACTCGCGGCCGGTGAGGTAGACGTGACCGGCGACCGCGTGCCCGGCCTCGTGGATCGCAACCGCGCGCCGCTCCATCGGGATGTACTCCGACCCGCTCGCGGTGCCTGCGTCGAGCGTCGTGACGGCCTCGACGAGGTCGTCCCAGCCGAAGCCCTGGCTGCCGGTGTGGTGGGCGATCGTCAGCGCCATCGAGATCGCCTGCTCGATCATCGCCGGCGAGTAGCCGCTCATGATCCGCGCGATCTCGTCGCGGCGGGTGGGGGAGTCGAGCTCGTCGTCGTGCGAGACCTTGCCGATATAGAGGTCGAGGATGTCGAGCCGGTCCTGCTTGCTCGGCGTGCGGAACCAGACGTGGCGTCCCATCCGGCCCGGGCGGATCAGGGCCGGGTCGAGCCGATCGATCGGCACGTTCGTCGCGCCGATGAAGTAGATCTGGTCGTTGCGCGGGCGCGCCGCCGGTAGCCGGAGCTTCACCTTCCCGATCGACCGAGGCACGATGAAGGACGCGTCGAGCAACGTGTTGAGCTTGCTCGTCGAGAAGCGCCGCATGAACGGCGGGTTGTCGATCCCGTCCATGACGACGAGCAGCTGGTTGAGGGCCATCCCCCCGCCCATCCCTCCCATGCCCCCGGGGAACATGAAGTTGAAGACGCTCGCCATTCGCAGCTGGAAACCGGAGACGCCCATCGGCTGCGGGGCGCGCGAATCGAAGAGCCGGTCGCGCCAGGCGCGTGTCTCGACGATCAGGTCCCCTGACGGGTCACGTGCGCCGAGCGGGCCGAAGAAGAGGAGCTCTTCGGCGTTGCCGGACTGCAGTGGCTCGAAGCTCTGGGCGCGCGTGCCCCCGAGCGACTGCCGCCGCATGCCGACGGCGTCGATCTCGTCGATGAAGACGATGCACTGGCCGCCCCACTTGCGCGCGAGTTTCTTGGCGCGACGGGCGAGCACGCGAACGACGATCGCGTCGATGCCGATGAACGTCGCCGCGAAACCCGACCCCGGCATCGAGATGAAGGGCGAGTTGAACCCCGTGGCGATCGCCTTGGCGAGCATCGTCTTGCCCGTTCCGGGGGCGCCGAACAGCAGGAGCCCTCGCTCGCGCTTCCCGCCGGCGCGTTCGAAGTGGTCGCCCGACTGCCAGATGTCGACGACGCGACGCACCTCCTCCTTGGCCTCCGTCTGGCCACGGACGTCCTCGAGCTTGACCCCCCATTCGGCATCGCCCGGCTCGAACGACTGCATCTGCGACAGGTTCATCATCAACAGGGGGCCGAACATGATCGCGAAGTTTGCGAAGAAGAGGAAGAACACGAAGACGGCCTGCACCCACAACGTCGGGTTGGTCAGCAGGCTCCCGATCGCGCCCCACATCGTCCCGATCGCGTCGAACCACGTGCCGCCGACGAAGAGCCAGGTGATCGTGACGGCAATGACGAAGAGAAGCGCGACCTTGAACCAGAAGCGCCAGAACCACGCGCGACGGCGACCGACGACGTCTGCCTCGCGCAACGCGGCGCTCTCGACGCCGAAGAGGCTTGGCCACGGGATCAGCCTCCGGAAGACGAGATCGGCGAATCCGCGGAAGACGATGACGACTGCGAGGGCAGCGAGCAGCGACACCCACCAGCTCCAGCCGTTCTGCTGCGAGAACCAGACGAACAACGCGGGCGCCGTCATCGCGGCGACGACTGTGGCGACGCGGGTGAGCCGGCGCCATGAGCGCGCGAGCTCCTCGGAGGCTTCGCCGGAGGGCAGGCTCGTCACGGGAACCGTCGTCACGGCAAAAGTGTAGGACGTTCCCGCCGCGCGCATGTTCAACCGTCGTTAAGCGCAGGCGTCGCCTGCTAGCGTCGCGCCATGACACAGGCAACGCTCCATACAAGCGAGGGCTCGATCGAGATCGAGCTCTTTCCGGAAGATGCACCCAAGACCGTCGAGAACTTCACGAAGCTCGCCGGCGAGGGCTTCTACGACGGGCTCGTCTTCCACCGGGTGATTCCCGACTTCATGATCCAGGGTGGATGCCCGCAGGGGATCGGCACGGGTGGCCCCGGGTACACGTTCGAGGACGAGTTCAACGACCACAAGGTCGTCAGGGGTGCGCTCGCGATGGCGAACGCGGGCCCGAACACGAACGGCTCGCAGTTCTTCATCGTCACCGCCGAGGCGACGCCGTGGCTCGACGGCAAGCACACGGTCTTCGGTCAGCTCACCTCCGGGCAGGATGTCGTCGACCGCATCTCGCTCGTCGAACGGGACGGGCGCGACAAGCCGCTGACCCCGGTGACGCTCGACAGCGTCGAGATATCCGAATAGCGCGTGGCGGCGCTCGGCGTCGGGGAGGGACGTCGGTCTCTCCCCGACGCCGGGCCAACCGGTGGTGGCTCGTCAGGGGGCTACGTCGCGCGCGGGCCGCAGCCAGTTCGCCCTCACCGCGACCTCGGTGAAGCCGGCACGCAGGATGTTGCGGTACGAGTTGGAGGGGAGCCCGTCGCGCAACTCACCCGTCTCCGTGACGAGGACGTCGCAGCCGCGCGCGCGTGCATGGCGGATCCGCTCCGCGAGGAGCGCGCTCTGGCCCCCTTTGCCTCGATGCTCGGGTAGCGTCGCCGCGAACCCGACGTAGCCGACGCCCTCGGCGACGTACAGGCCGGCGGCCGCGGCCGGCACGTCGTCGGCCAGCGCCAGCCAGCAGTCCCAGCCGAGGTCGTGTGCCCCGGCGGCCCATCCTGCCGCGGCTTCGGGCAACCCGTACCCCGTCGCCACGATCTGCCCGAACGCTTCGGCCTCGTTCCGACCGACCCGTTGCACCGTGAGCGAGGTTTCGGGCTCCGGCAGGTCCTCGAGTCCCCGTCGGAAGGTCATCCACCCCCAGCCCGGCTCGAGTCCGCGCCGCGAGAGCCAGTCGGCGAGCCGAGCCGGCCGTGCGCTCGGCGCGACGGCGACGTAGCACGAGACGTCGTCCCCCATCGCCTGGAGCGCCGCATCCAGGATCCGCTCTGTCGCGGGCTCGTCGACCCCGAGGCCGACGATCTGGTTCAGCATCGGCGTCAGCGGCGCGTCGTCCGAGCGAAGAACGGACACGCCGTCGAACTCGACGGCGTTCGCGTACAGGCACCTGTACGCCTGCACCGAGACCCGGTCTTCCCGCTCCATCTCGCCGTGGATCCTACGGCAGTCGTGGAAGGTCGCGCACCTCGCGCGAGAGAAGCTGTGCAGAGATCGCGACGAACGCGATACCGGAGCAGATCCAGAGCGTCTTCTCGATCCCGATCACGTCGGCCAGCGGGCCGACGATCGCGTAGGAGGCGGGGATCAGCACCGGCGAGCCCTTTCGCCTCCTGTTCCTGGGCCGAGTCGTCTCGTTCGCGGGCTCGGCGATGGCACCCGTCGCCCTTGCCGTCGCAGTCCTCGAGCTCGGAGCGGAGCGAGCGTTGTGGTCAAGCAGCCTCGCGCCGCTTGCGCCAGTAGCGCTCGAGGCCGGGGAAGCACTCGGAGAACGGTGCGGCTCGGTCGTAGTCGGCGGTGAGATCCGGATCGGACGCGAGGCAGTCCGCGCGGGCGACGGCGACGAACGTCGCGGCGTCCATGCCGTGACCGACCCGCTCGCTCCACACGCGGAGCGTCTCCCTGAGCCGCTCGAGGTGCTCGGGAACATCCTCGAAGACGCCGAAGTGCGTCAGCGCGAGGCGCGCGGGGGCGCGGCGCTCGGTCTCGGTGATGGTCGCCTCCCACGCCTCCACGTCGATGTCGGGCGGCGGGGTCGGCGGCAGGACGAACCTGGCATCGGCGACCCGGACACCGAGCGAGTCTCCAGCGTAGAGCGTGCCATCCGCGTGCAGCATCGAGACGTGGTGGCTTGCGTGCCCGGGGCTCGGGAAGCACGCGAGCCCGAGGACGGTGTCGCCGACGATCGTGATGTTCGCCTCGGGGATCGGGACGATCTCGCCCCAGAGGGCGTCGAAGGAATCGCCGTAGAGGCGGCGTGCGCTCGCCTCGAGCCTCGACGGCTCGATCAGGTGCGGCGCACCGACCGCGGAGACGTGAACCTGCAGGCTCGGGAACGCGCGGACGAGAGCGCCAGCCGCGCCGGCGTGGTCGAAATGGATGTGCGAGAGGAGGAGATGACGGATCTCGCCGAGCGCGTGGCCCCGCGCCTCGAGACCGGCCTCGAGCGCGGTCATTGCCGTCGCCGGCCCGCAGTCGAAGAGAGCGAGCCCGTCGTCGGTCTCGACGAGGTAGCACCCGACGATTCCGGGGAAACCGCGGTGCTGGAGATCGATCGGCTCACGGCTCATCCGCCGCAACGTACCCGATTGCAAGCAGCAGGTTGCCCGCGGGGACGCGTGACAAAGAGCGGCGATCGTGTCGCGATTGTCTGTTCCCAAACCGAGAGGGGGACCAGTGTCCGACAGCGTGTATCGAGTGACCGAGGTGATCGGGACGAGCAGCGACTCCTGGGAGGCAGCGGCTGCGAATGCAGTCGCGACGGCCGCGAGCTCCGTCCGCGATCTGCGGGTAGCCGAGGTGGTGCGGCAGGACGGCCACGATTCCGCGGAGCCGCCGATGACGTCGGAATACCCTCGTAGTGGAGATCGATCGCGGTCCGGCTGCCATACTCTGGACCTATCCGACCACGGGAGAGAGATGCTGATCGCTACCACGAACGACGTTGCCGGTCACGAGGTGAAGGAGGTGCTGGGAGAGGTGTTCGGGCTCACCGTCCGCTCACGCCACCTCGGTTCTCAGATCGGCGCAAGCCTCAAGTCGCTCTTCGGCGGCGAGCTCGCGGGAATGACGAAGATGCTTGCGGAGGGTCGCGAGGAGGCGATCCGTCGGGTGGTGGCAGAGGCCGAAGGACGAGGAGCGAATGCCATCCTTGCCTTCCGGTTCGACACCTCCGAGCTCGGACGGACGTGGACCGAGATCTGCGCGTACGGCACGGCGGCGCGGATCGAGCGGGTGCGCTGAGCACGGGCCTACGCGGTCAGGACGGGCGCGAGCGCCTGTGCGAGATCCTCGACGAGGTCGTCGGCCGCCTCGATCCCGGCCGAGAGCCGCACGAGGTTCCGCGGTGACGCGAACGGGCCGTCTGCCGTCGCCGCGTGGGTCATCCGGAACGGATGCTCGATCAGGCTCTCGACGCCGCCGAGGCTCTCGGCGAGCGTCCAGACCTTCGTTCGGGCGACCATCGCGACCGCCTCCTCCTCGGACTCGAGCAGGAACGAGATCATGCCTCCGAAGTCGCGCATCTGCCGTGCGGCGAGCTCGTGCCCCGGATGGCTGGGCAGGCCTGGATAGAGCACGTCCGTGACGGCCGGGTGCTCCTGCAGGAAGGCGACGACCGCGCGGGCGTTCTCGCAATGCTGGCGCATCCGCACTGCGAGCGTCTTCAGCCCGCGCAGCACGAGCCACGCGTCGAACGGTCCCGGCACGGCGCCGAGCGATTTCTGCAGGAATCGCAGCCGCTCGGAGATGGTCGGGTCGTTCGTCCCGGCAAAGCCGCCGACGACGTCGGAGTGCCCGCCGAGGTACTTCGTCGTCGAGTGCACGACGATGTCGGCCCCGAGCTCGAGCGGCTGCTGCAGGTACGGCGTCGCGAACGTGTTGTCGACGACGAGGAGCGCCCCCGCCGCGTGCGCCGCGTCCGCCGCGGCGCGGATGTCGACGATGTTGAGGAGAGGATTCGTCGGTGACTCGATCCAGACGATGCGCGTTCGCTCGTCGAGGTGCGCGCCGAGGTTGGTCGAGACCTCGTCCGGGGTGAGGTAGTCGAAGAGATAGCCCTTCGGCTCGTAGACCTGGGAGAACATCCGGTACATGCCGCCGTAGACGTCGTTCACGCAGACGAGTCGCTCGCCCGGGTTGACGAGGTGCATGATCGTGGTCGCCGCGCCGAGCCCCGACGAGAACGCGTGCCCGTAGTCGGCCCCCTCGAGCGACGCGAGGCACTCCTCGAGCGCGGTTCGGGTGGGGTTCGCGACGCGCGCGTAGTCGTAGCCCTTGTGGACTCCGACCGCCTCCTGCGCGTAGGTCGAGGTCTGGTAGATCGGAGTCGTTACCGCGCCCGTCGCCGGGTCGGGCTCCTGACCCACATGGATCGCGCGCGTCTCGAAGTCCATCTGCCTGATGGTAGTCGTGCGACGATCAGCGCCGCACGATCTCGAGGCCGCAGGCACGCCGCAGGCGGTCGAGCGCACGATCGAGTGCCTCGTCGAGAGCTCCCGACGCCCGCACGCGACTCTCGCGGTGGAACGCTTTCAGGACGAGCGTGCCCTCGCCTCGCTCGGATTTCAGATCGGCCCGGCCGACGATCCTGTCGCCGCGGAGGAACGGCAGGACGTAGTAGCCGTATTGCCGCTCGTGTTGCTTCTTGTAGACCTCGATCAGGTGGTCGAAGCCGAAGACCCGCCGCGCGAAGGGACGATCCCAGAGGAGGTTGTCGAACGGCGAGAGCAGGACGGCGGCGGTCGGTGCGGGCGGCTCGAGGTCGGCGCCTGCCGAGACGAGGACGTGGGTGCCGCCGTCCTCGACCGCGAGACGCTCGACGAGGCCGTCGGCGACGAGCGCATCGGCGACTGGGCGAATCCGGGCCACACCGCCCCGTAGCCGCCAGTGCTCGACGATCCCGGCCTCCGTCAGGGCGCCGCGCGCGGTGACGGCCTTCAGTGCCAGGGCGCGCAGCCGCTCGCTCTCGCCGGGGATCGGTGCCTCGAGGATCCGCTTCGGGATCACTCGCTCCGGGAGATCGTAGAGACGTTGAAAACCCTGGCGGCCCGCGATCACCAGGTCGCCGTGGTTCCAGAGCCGGTCGAGCATCGCCTTCGCAGGCTTCCAGTTCCACATCCCGGCTTCACTCGTCCCTTCGAAGTGACGCGAGCCGAGAGGTCCGCGTGCGCGGATCTCGGCCAGGATCTCCTCCGCGAGGTGGGGGTGTGTCTCACCGACGGCGCCGTACCAGCCGCGCCCACCCTGGCGCATCTGCGCCACGAAGAGCGGCCAGTCCTCGATCGGCAGCAGGCACGCCTCGTGCGCCCAGTACTCGAACAGGCGCCCCTGCCCGAGCAGCCGGTCGATCGTGCCGGGTCGATAGGTGCCGACCCGCGACGACAGTGCGATGCGGTGGCTGCGCTCGACCGCCGAGATGGAGTCGAGCTGCACGCAGGCGAGCTTCCGCACGGTGGCCTCGACCTCGCGTGTCGTTCCCGTGCGGGAGCGCGTGGCGTACGCCTGGGCGCCGATGGTGAGGCGCCTGAGCGCGACGAGCGAAATCGACCGCATCGTCCGATTCTCGCGCACAGAACCTCGAGCGCGCTGCCGCCTCACAGCCTGTCTCACCGCCTAGGGGATCTCGCGACGCTCGAGGATGGCGGCGAGTCGGGTGGCGTCGATGTTGCCGCCGGACACGATGCACACGATTCGGCCGGCTCCCGCCCGCCCCGACAGCGCAGCCGCGACCGAGAGCGCTCCCGCGCCCTCGGCGACGACGGACGCCCGGTCGGCGAGAAGTCGTACCGCCGCCGCCGTCTCGTCGAGTGTGAGCGTGACGGCATCGGAGACGAGTGGACGCGCGCGCTCCCACATCGCGGGCAGGAGCGCCTTGCTGCCCGCTCCGTCGACGAACGAGGGGGTGTAGTCGACAGCGGTCGGTCTTCCGGCGGCGAGGGAGGCGGCAAACGGCGCCCCCGTCTCGGGCTCGCAGGCGACAACGCGCGTGCCGGGGCTGAGGTTGGCCAGGCTGCTCGCGATTCCGGTCGTCAGCCCGCCGCCACCCCAGGGAACGAGCACCGTGTCGATCCCATCGAGGTCTTCCACCAACTCGAGGCCGATCGTGCCGTTCCCCGCCATGACGGCATCGTCGAGCACAGGATGAACGAAGTAGCCCTCCACGCCCGGGTACGCACCCTCCTCCATCGTCTTCCACCAGGTCTCGAACGGGACCTTGATCACGGTGCCGCCGAGGCGCGTGATCGCGTCGAGCTTCGTTTGCGGCGCATGGTCGGGCGCAACCACGGTGGCGGGCACACCTTCTTCGCGCGCGATCCAGGCGACACCCTGGGCCATGTTCCCGGCGCTCGTCGTCAGGACGCCGTCGGCGATCGCGGCCTCGGGGGCGCAGCGGATCGCATTCGCGGCGCCGCGGATCTTGAACGAGCCGATGGGCTGGAGGCATTCGAGCTTGAGCCAGATCTCGGCCGGGGACTCGGGCAGGTGGAGGCGAACGACGGGCGTGCGGATCGCGGCGTCTGCGATGCGCGCCCGCGCTTCCTCGATCTCGGCGAGCGGGATCAGAACTCGACCTCGACGCCGAGCCCACGCTCGCGGGCTCGCGTGACGCAGAGCCGGGCCGCAGCGAGGTCCTCGGCTGCGATCCCCATCGACTTGAACACGGTCAGGTCATGCTCACTGCGGCGACCCACCGCCGTCCCGTTCAAGAGCTCGCCGAGCTCGGCGACGATGTGCTCGGGGCCGAGCCCGAGCTCGGCTGCGGCGACGAGGAAGTCTCCGGATTCGCTCATCGTCGATTCGCGTCGGTCGACGAAGAACCGCGCAGCCCCGACCGTGTCCGAGCTGAGCTCGCGGGCCTTTCCGTTCGGGAAGGCACCGGCGGCGTTGACGTGCGCGCCGGGTGCGAGCCAGGAGCGCTGGACGACCGGCTCGCTCGCGGATGTCGCGGTGCATACGATGTCAGCTCCCGCCAGGGCCTCTTCCACAGACGAGGCGACGAGCGAATGGGTTTCGAGCGCGAGGGCCTCCGCGTGCGCCGGGTTGCGGCTCCAGATGCGGATGATCGGGTCGTCGAGAACGGTTTGCATGGCGTCGACGTGCGACCGTCCCTGGACGCCCGAGCCGATCACCGCGACCGTGCGCGACCCGGGGCGGGCCAGGAGCTTCGTCGCGACACCCGAGACCGCGGCCGTTCGAATCTCCGTGATCGGCGATGCGTTGAGGACGGCGCTGAGCTGTCCGGTCATTCCGTCGTGAAGGATGACCGACCCCTGGTGCGGGTCGAGGCCACGCCCGGGGTTGTCGGGGACGACGACGATCTCCTTCAGCGAGAAGACCGGATCGTCTCCCGCCGAGTGCGCCGGCATCAACCCCATCGCCGCGGGGCCGGGCGGCGCCATGAGCGAGCGGAGAGGGTTCGTGAGCTCTCCTCTCGCCAGGCGTGCGAGGACATCCTCCATCGCCGCGATGCACGACTCCATGTCCAGGACCTTGCGCACGTCCTGTTCGGACAGGATGAGAACGCTCACGAGAACACCTCCGTCAGATGGTCGCGCTCCGCAGCGGAGAGCGAGAGGGCGAGGGCCTCGAACGCGGGGGCCAGGTGCTCGGCACGGCCGGGCCCGATCACGACGCCGGTCAGTTCGGGAATCGCGAGGGCCCAGGCCAGGGCGAGGCCGGCCATGGTCGTGCCCCGTTCGCCGGCGAGGCGCTCCAGCTCGTCCAGTGCGTCGAAGACCCTGTCCGAGGTGTACCCCTCGTACGGCTCGGGCCTGAGCGTCATCCGCGACCCGGGCGGCGGCGGCTCGTCACGGCGGTACTTGCCGGTGAGCCACCCGCCGGCGAGAGGGCTGAACGGCGTATAGCCGAGCCCGTGCTGGCGCAGGAGCGGGAAGATCGTCTCGTTGTCCCGCTGGTCGAGGAGCGAGAAGCCGTTCTGCACCCACTCGTAGCGGGGCAGCCCTTCGAGCTTCGAGAGCTCGAGCGCCTCCGCGAGCTGCTCCGCATCGAAGTTGGAGGCGCCGACGGCCCCGATCTTCCCCGAGCGAATCCCGTCGTCGAATGCCTGGAGCGTCTCTTCCTGCGGGGTATCCGGGTCGAAGTCATGGGCAAGGTACAACGCGACGCGCTCGACGCCGAGCCGCGTGAGGCTTTCGTCGAGCTGCCGGTGGACGCGGGCCCGTCCAAGGCCGCTGTCCCCTCCCTCGTCCATCGGGTTGAACGTCTTCGTCGCGATCACGATGCGATCGCGGACGGCGCCGCCCTTCGTTCGAAGCCACTCGCCGATGAAGCTCTCGCTGCGCCCGCCGCCGTACGCGTCGGCCGTGTCGAACGTGGTGATGCCCCGATCCCATGCCGTGTCCATCAACCGGAAGGCATCCTCCTTCGAGGTTCCCTGACCGAAGAAGGCCGGCGACGACCCGATCCCCCCGAAGTTCCCGCACCCGAGGATGATTCGCGTGATCGAGACACCGCTCCGACCGAGAAGGCGCTCGTCCATGGGAGCGATCCTACGGGAAGGTCTCTGCGAACCGCGACGGCGGCGTATCCGCTAGGTTCGAGACCCAATCCGCGAGGAGGTGTTCGTTCGATGCCGTACGTCGCAGCCGATGACCGCTATGACGCGCTCCCCTACAGACGATGTGGAACGAGCGGGCTGGCGCTTCCGGCGATCTCTCTGGGGCTCTGGCACAACTTCGGCGGCGACCGTCCGATCGAAACCGCGCGAGCGATCGTCCGTCGCGCGTTCGATCTCGGTGTCACGCACTTCGACCTCGCGAACAACTACGGCCCGCCGTACGGCTCGGCCGAGGAGAACTTCGGCCGGTTGCTGCGCGAGGATCTCGCTTCCTATCGCGACGAGCTCGTCATCTCGACCAAAGCGGGGTACGACATGTGGCCGGGGCCGTACGGCGACGGAGGCTCACGCAAGTACCTGCTCGCAAGCCTCGACCAGAGCCTCGCGCGACTCGGTCTCGACTACGTGGACATCTTCTACTCCCATCGTCTGGACGCTGCGACGCCGCTCGAGGAGACGATGGGCGCGCTCGATGCGGCAGTGCGGCAGGGCAAGGCGTTGTACGTCGGGATCTCGTCGTATTCGGCGGAGAGGACGCGCGACGCGGCCGCGATCCTGCGGGACCTCGGGACGCCGCTGCTCATCCACCAGCCCTCCTACTCCATCCTGAACCGCTGGATCGAGCCGGATCTGCTCGATGCGATCGGCGAGCTCGGTGTCGGCTGCATCACCTTCTCGCCGCTCGCGCAGGGCCTCCTGACCGACCGCTATCTCGACGGCATCCCGGAGGGCTCGCGCGCAAGTCGCGACGATTCTCTGGCGCCGAGCACGATCACCGGCGAGGTGCTCGAGAAGGTCCGGGCGCTGCAGGCCGTCGCAGCGGGGCGGGAGCAGAGCCTCGCCCAGATGGCGCTCGCGTGGACGTTGCGCGACGCGCGCGTCACCTCGACACTCATCGGCGCGAGCAGCGTCGTCCAACTCGAGCAGAACATCGGCGCCCTCGACAACCTCGACTTCAGCGACGACGAGCTCGAAGCAATCGATCGGGTCGCCCCAGAGCGCAGCGTGAACATCTGGGCGACGTCGAGCGCGCACTGAGCTCTGCTAGGCCCGCAGCTCCTTGCGCCATACGAGCCGCAAACCTGACCAGGTCGGGTCGATAGCGCACACCTTGGTGTCGACGAGACCGAGCGGAAGCGCGGCCTCGCGGACGGCGCTCTCGGTCATGTCGGTCGCGACGCCGGAGCTGCGCTTGGGCCACGCGACCCACAGCGATCGATCGGGGTAGATCGCCGCGCCGAGGCGCTGGACGTCTTCGACGAGGCGCGCACGTTCCTTCACGAAGAGAACGACGACGTCTGCTTCCCGCGGGGCGGCGACGAATGTCGCCGCGGCGGGAAGCGGCGCGATCAGAGCCTCGGCGTCGACCGTGACGCCGAGAACGCACACCGTCCCGCCTTCGCGGATGCCGAGCTTCCGGGGCAGCGGCGTGCCCGAGTAGCCACTCGCAGCGGACATCTCCGCTGGACGGTAGCCGAGCGGAACGCCGGCAGACTCCCACGTCGCTCGCTGCGCGACCACAGGGTGCTCCCAGTCCCCGGCTGTTGCATGTGCGTACCTCGACATCTCCTGAAAGGAGAACGGATCATGAAGCGCACGAAGGTACGCATGCTCTTCGCCGCGATCGCGGCCACCGCACTCGTCGTCGGCGTCGGCTCGGCGATCGCGGCGACGAGCGGCGGCGGGAAGGACCTCGAGCAGGTCGCCGCCCAGATCTCCGCTCGGACGTCGTTCGACGCCGCGGTCGCGAAGAATCTCGGGACGACGGCCGCAAAGCTCGAGGTTGCCGTGAAGGCGGCGGCGAAGGCCAACATCGCGACGGCCCTCGCGGCCGGCGAGATCACTGCCGACGAGGCTGCAACCCTGAACGCAGCCCTCGCCGACGGCAGTGTCCCGGCCATGCGGCTCGCGACGGCAGAAGGCGTCTCGAAGGAGCTCGGGACGACGGTGGCGAAGCTCGACGCTGCGTTCAGCTCGGTCGCGAAGGCGCAGGCGACCGCCCGGGTCGACCAGGCGCTCGAGGACGGCAAGATCACCGACGCGCAGGCGGGGGAGATGAAAGAGCGGATCGCGTCGGCCACGTTCGGATTCGGGGCAGGAGGTCTCGGCGGTCACGGTTGGCCGGGCCATCACGGTTACGGCGGTGGCGTGGGCTTCGGCCCACCTCCGGGCGATCTCCCGCCCGCCGACGGCTGGTCTTCGGACGGCGCGGCACCGGCCGCGCTCGCGCTCGCGTAGCCGGGCCGGGCAACACGGACGCGGAAAGAGCGGGGGCGCCGGCGCGCCTCCGCCGCGCGTCCTAGGCGGTCGGGTGGGCGAACGCCCTGTAGGCCGGCTCGAGCGCGTCGCGCAGATCGATGCCGTCGACGACGAGCCCGCTCGGCCCGAGGCGCTTGAGTACGGATCCGACGGGCAGCGGGCGTGCAGGGCCGATCGTCGGGAGAGGGCCGGCGCTCCAGGCGTCCGCTTCCGGCCGTTGCCGCGCCGGCTCGGCCTCCACGGGCTCCGCAGCCGTGCAGCCGCGCCACTCGAGGAGCACCGCCGGGCTCTGGTCGATCGCGTCGGCGACGACGTAGGCAAGCGCGATGACGTGCTTGCACGCTCCGGCCCGATCGAAGTCGGGGCAGGTGCAGGAGCGGCGGATCGAACGTCCCGGTGGGATGAGCGGCTCGTCCCAGTCGACCGTCATCACATGCTCCAGCTGCAGTGATTGCTCCCGACCGGCGGCGGCCGGCTCGAACAGCTCCCTGGCGCGGGGGGTGCGGACGATCGCCGCCCAGACACGCGGTGGCACAGGATCGGCCGCCAGCCCCACCTGGTACTCGCCTCCGCTCGACCCGATCACGCGCGCCGTGATCTCGCCCCGTGCGATGGCGACGGTATGAACATGGCCGGTTCGTGCCATCACCCGGCCGCGTTCGGCCCGTGAGGAGCCCTCGTCGGGCACGACGGCGGTCGCGACCCACCGCGCCCACGGGCCGCTTCCGATTCGCTCCGCGTCGGCCTCGACGAAGACGGGACGGCCGTCGTTCAGGATCGTCACGCCGCCTCCTCGATCGCAGCGGGAGAGAGTGCCACGGCGGCGCGGATCGCATCGAGATCGAGCTCGCCGAGCCAGTCGTCGGCGCGCCCGGCCACGACCTGCTCCGCGAGCTCGCGTTTCGAATCGAGCAGCTCGTCGATCCGCTCCTCGAGCGTTGCCGTGCAGATCAGGCTGTGCACGAAGACGTCCTTGTGCTGGCCGAACCGGTAGGCCCGGTCGGTGGCCTGTTGCTCGACGGCCGGATTCCACCAGCGGTCGAAATGGAAGACGTGGTTCGCGGCGGGGAGGTTGAGGCCGCGTCCCCCGGCTCTGATCGAGATCACGAGCACCGACGGCCCGGCCGGATCCGAGAACGATGCGACGAGCTCGTCCCGCTGGCGTGCCTGCAGACCGCCGTGGAAGAAGCCGACTCTGCGGTCGAGGCGCTGCGCGAGATGCGGCACGAGGCGGTCGAAGCCCGGGTACTGCGTGAAGACGAGCGCCTTGTCGTCGGCGGGCATCGCTTCGAGAAGCTCGACGAGTCGTTCGAGCTTTCCCGAGCGACCTGCGAGCGGCCGGCCGGTGGAGAGCACCATCTCCGGGTGGTTGCAGACCTGCTTCAACTGGCTCAACATCGCGAGGACCGCTCCGCGCCGCCCGAAGCTCCGCTCGTGCTCCTCGATCCGCGGCATCCACCGGTCGACCGTGGCGCGGTAGAGGGACGCCTGCTCGAGCGTGAGCCGGCAGTACTCCTTGGTCACGGTGATCGAGGGCAGCTCGAGCTCGACCTCGGGGCTGTCCTTCGGGCGGCGAAGGATGAACGGCTGCACCATCGCCCGCAGGCGCTCGAGGGCGCGGGCATCGCGGCGCGCTTCGATCGGTCGCGCAAAGGTCCGCTGGAAGCGCTCGCGCGAGCCGAGCAACCCAGGATTGACGATGTCCATGATCGCCCACAGCTCGTCGAGCCGGTTCTCGATCGGGGTACCGGTCATCGCGAGCTTCCGACGGGCATCCAGCCGTCGGATCGCCCGGGCCCGCTTCGTCGCCGGGTTCTTGACGTCCTGCGCCTCGTCGAGGATCAGGCGGTCCCACGCGACGCCGGCGAGCACGTCGACGTCGCGGGTCGCGATGTCGTACGAGGTGATCACGACGTCGCTCGCGAGCGCGACCCGCGCGAGGTCGTCGCCGCTCAGCCGCTCTCCGCCGTGGTGCAGGTGGACGCGAAGCGTGGGGACGAACCGCTCTATCTCGCGAGCCCACTGCCGTGTGACGCTCATCGGACAGACGACGAGAGTGGGGCCGAACGCGTCGTCACCGAACTCCGCGCGCTCCGAGGTCAGCATCGCTATGGCCTGCACGGTCTTGCCCAGGCCCATGTCGTCGGCGAGGATCGCGCCGATCCCGAGGTCGGCGAGGAGGCGCAGCCAGCCGTGGCCGCGTGCCTGGAACGGGAACAGGGGGAGCGTCATCGCGGCCGGAGTGTCGAGCGGCTCGAAGGTGCGCTCGTCGTCGCCGGCGAGGAGTGCGCCGAGCCGGTCGTCGACGGCCACCTCGCCGAGCTCGAGACCGGCGTCCTCGACGTCGATGCCCGAGACCGCGCGCACGAGGTCGACGACGGAGCCCTCGCGGCGGCGCTCGAGGAATGACAACGCCCGCTCGACCTCCGAGCGCCGGAGCGCATGCCACCGTCCCTGGACACGGATCAGAGGTTCCTTCGCGGCCGCGAGCTCGATCAACTCCTCCTCGGTCAGCGTGGTGTCGCCGATCGCCAGCTTCCAGTCGAACCGCGCCAGCGTGTCGGTTCCGAGGAGCCCGCTCGGGCGGTTCGCGACGCTCGTCGCCGTGAGATTGACCCGGAGCTTGCTCTGTGAGGTGATCCAGTTGCGGGGCAGCAGGACAGGGACGCCTATCTCCTCGAGGCGTGGGATGGCGGTGCGGAGCACGAAGCGCACGTCGTCGTCACTCAGCTCGATCGGTGTCGGGGCCGCGGCGTCGAAGGCGATCCCGCCGCCGCTAGCACGCGGCTCGATCAAGCCGAGCTGCCGCTGCATCGCAATGCGTGGGTCGGCGGAGCGGAGGAACCCGAAGATCGCGTCGCCGCCGTCGTCGAGGAGCGAGACCGGCAGCGCAAGCGTCGGATCGTCCGCCGCCTGTAGCCAGAGCTCGAGGACGAGCTCGGCGCGTCGCCCGCGCCGCTACCTCCCGTCTCGTCGAGGTGGAGGCTGAGGAGCCACGGTGCGCTCGAGCGACGCTCGAGTCCCTCGTCGACCCAGTCGGTGAGCCGCCGCTCGAGGGCGCCGAGCCCGGCGTGTGGCGGGAGCTCGGGGTCGGCCGACGTGAGACCGTCGAGGAAGACCTCGGGTGCGGAAGGACGCGACCGCATGAGACGGTTCCGAGCCGCGCGCCGGCGGTCGCGAGCCTGTCCCGGGCGATCTGATCGACCGCGCAGGCGTAGAGGTCATGGACGAGCGCAGCGGCGTCGCCGTCGAACGCATCGGCGCAGACGGTGGGGAGCGCAGTGGCGATCGCATCGAGTGCTCCCTGCACCGACTCGTCGATCGTCGCGCCCCAGTACGCGAGCCACGTACGACCTCCGTGCTGGAGCTGGGGATGGAGAAGGCCCTCGCCGACCGAGCGCGCAGCCAGGTCGATCAGCGCGAATGTCGCGCGCGCGGAGCCGCCGAGCTCCAGGTCGACCGGGGGCGAGGCGGCGAGCGTGATCAGCTCGTCGAGGCCGACGCGACGCGCGCTCGCGCCGTGACCGAGCTCCGCCAGATCCGACACGGCAGGGATTCCGACGGTGAGATCGCCGGCCGAGAGCGATCCGTCGCTCCCGCGGGCGAGCACCGTCGCGCTGACGTCCTGCTGCCACAGGATTTCGAGCGTTGCGCGCTCCGGAACGGTGTGGACGATGCGGGGCTCGGCTGCGGACACGAACCTTTCAGGATGGGGCAGCACTGGATGTCATGCGGCGCATGCTGCATGCGCCTCGTCGCGACGGTCTCGATCCGATGCTCCCCAAGCTATTCGTTGAGAGATCAATGATATGATGATGACATGTCAACAAATCTGGACATCGCGCTTGGCCTCTCGCGCGCCCGGACACTCGTCGTGCGGGACATCGACAACGTCATCGGAGGGCACCACGGTCTCGGGCTCAACGACCTGGCGGTGCTCCTCGAGCTGAAGGCCGAGCCGTCGCACACCCTCCGGCG
Organism: uncultured Thermoleophilia bacterium; assembly: GCA_963756835.1. Classification (GTDB taxonomy): domain Bacteria; phylum Actinomycetota; class Thermoleophilia; order Gaiellales; family Gaiellaceae; genus Gaiella. Next base: position 6,227 of record CAVWPE010000013.1, on the reverse strand, counting down.
GGTCGAGCTCGCACGCCGGCTCGCAATCACGACGTCGGGCATCGCGCGCCAGCTCGCCCCGCTCGAGCGCATCGGCCTCGTCACGCGGGAGTCGAACCCGGGCGATGCCCGGCTCGCCCTGCGTCGTGCTGACGCCGAGAGGCGCGGAGCTCGCCGACGAGGCGGGCGCCACCGCCGAGGAAGCCGCCGGGGTCGCCCTCGGGCGTCTCTGGTCGGACGAGGAGCGGGATGCTCTCGCGCCCCTCCTCCTCCGCGCGGCCGCGGACTAGCTGCCGCCGAGCCGCACGACGGTTGCGCCGTCCGCGGAGTCCGTTCCTGCCCGTCGACGAGCGGGTGCTTCGCCAGCTCGTCGCGCACGGCCTTCCGTACCGCTCCGGTGCCGCGACCGTGGATCACCCGTACCTCGACGCGGCCGGCGAGCGCTGCCTGGTCGATGAGGTCGCGCACGGCCTCACGCGCCTCCTGTGCTGTGCGGCCGCGCAGGTCGATCTCGTCGGGAAGGTCGTTCTGCACCATCGCGCGGACGGTGACGGCAGGTGCCGTCGCGGCGTCCATCAGCTCGGCATCGCGGTCGGGAAGCAGGCGATCGACGGGGACGCGTACCCGAAGACCGCCACGGCCGAGCACCGTCGCTTCGTCTCCGCCGATTTCGGCGATCGTGCCACGGACGCCGATGTCCGCCGCCACGACCGGATCGCCGACCGCGAGTGGCGCCGTGAGGCCGAGCGGCTCGTCGAGCCGCGACAGCGAGCGTGCCGCCCGAACGGCGCGATCGGACGCGGCGCCGAGCTTGCGGTCGCGTTCTGCTTCCTTCCTCTGCGCTGCCGGCGTCGTCGCTCGGCCGCGCTCGCGCTCGAGCTTCCGCGCCGAGCGGATCTCGGCGCGCAGCTCATCGAGCTCGGCCCGCACGGCTGCGAGCTCCGCCTCCGCCTGCGCCAGAGCGCATCGGCGTTTGTCCGCCGCCGAGGCGCGTACCTGCTCGATCTCGTCCTGAAGCCCCTCAGCGGCACGCTGTGCCATATTGCGGGCGGCCTCGGCTTCTGCACGCTCGACCGCGGCCGCCGCCAGATCGTCCTCCGCCTCCCGCGCCGCGGCCTCGGCCTCCCGGACGAGCTCGGCTACCTGCAGGCGCTCGGGGGCGACGCCGCCCCGGGCGGCTGCGACGATCGAGCCGTCGAGGCCGAGCCGTTCAGCCGTCTGCAGCGCGTGGGACGTCCCCGGCCGCCCGAGAGACACCGTGTAGAGAGGCTCGTGGCTCTCGGGGTCGATCCCGGTCGCCGCGTTCGCGGCGCCCTCGGTAGCGCTCGCCCATTCTTTGAGCTCGGCGAAGTGACTCGTCGTCACTGTCAGCCGGGCCCGATCCGCGAGGGATTCCAGTAGTGCCTCGGCGAGGGCAGCACCCTCGACCGGGTCGGTGCCTGCCGCGATCTCGTCGAGGAGGACGAGCGACGCCGTCGTCGCGTGGGCGAGGATCCCGACCAGGTTGCGGACGTGGGCGGAGAACGTCGAGAGGCTCATCGCGATCGACTGCTCGTCGCCGATGTCGACGAGGATCGCGTCGAAGACGGGAAGCGCCGCCTCGAGTGCGGGCGGGCGGATTCCGCACTGGTTGAGTGCGGCGGCGAGGCCGAGCGTCTTCAGCGCAACCGTCTTGCCGCCGGTGTTCGGCCCGCTGATGACGAGGGCGCGAAGCTCACCGAGCTCGAGGTCGATCGCGACGGCGCCCGCCGGGTCGAGGAGGGGGTGTCGTGCGCCTCGGAGGACGACGGCGCTGCTCTCGGTCACGGATGCCCCGCGCCAACCGCGCGAGAGCCGCGCGCACCCGAGTGCCAGGTCGAGCCGTGCCGCTGCGGAGACGAGCGCCGCGATCTCCGTGTCGCGCGCGCCGACGAGGGAGGAGAGATTCCGCAGGATCCGGGTCACCTCGTCGCGCTCGGCGACTTCCGCCTCTCTGAGGCGATTGGAGTCGTCGACGGCGGCGAGCGGCTCCACGAACAGTGTCTGCCCCGAGCCCGACGAGTCGTGGACGATGCCGGGGACCCGACCGCGCGCGGACGCCCGCAGTGCGAGCACCGGGCGGCCGGCGCGCTCGGTGACGAAGTCGTCCTGCAGGTACTCCGCGAGCGCTGGGTCACGGGCGATCTTGCGGAGGCGCTCGGCGATGCGCCCGCGTCCCTCGCGTAGCTCGCGTCTGAGCTTCCTGAGCTCGGGTGACGCGGAGTCCCGGAGGTCGGAGCCGTCTTCTTCGACCGTCCGGCCGATCTCGTCGGCGATCGACAGGAGCGAGGGCTCGACATCGGTCACGACCGCGCTCAGCGCCGGAATCTCGCCGTGATCCTCGAGCGCCCGGTATGCGGCCACGCCGGCGCGGATCGTGCGGCCGACGTGCATCAGCGTTCGAGTGTCGAGCGTGCTGCCGCGTGCTGCGAGCTCGGCCGCCTCGGACACGTCGACCACGCTCCCGAGGTCCGGCTCGGCCGAGGCCTCGATCAGGGAGATCGCGTCGCCCGCTCGCTCGTGCCGTGCTCGCACCTCGTCGGCGTCCCCCGTCGGGCGCAGCGTCTCGGCCAGGACCGCGCCAGGCTCGCTCGCGGTCAGGGCGGCGAGGCGAGCGAGGACGGCGCCCAAGTCGAGCAGCTCGAGATCGTGCTCACGCATGGTGCGAGTGTACGACCCGCTCGGCAGTTGGACGCCCGGCCGAGGAATCGCGTACCATCGACCCATGAGTCGCTACCGCGATTCACTGCCACAACTGGACGGCCGGATGCTCCTGTGTGACGGGGGCATGGAGACGTCGTTGATCTTCCACGACGGTGTCGACCTGCCGGGCTTTGCCACGTTCCCCCTTCTCGAGAGCGACGACGGGCGGGCACTGATGCGCAGCTACTTCCAGCCGTACCTCGATGTGGCAACGCGGCACGGGACGGGCTTCGTGCTGGAGGCGAACACCTGGCGCGCGAATCCGGCCTGGGGAGGGCAGCTCGGCTACTCGCTCGACGATCTCGCCGAGGCCAATCGCCGCTGCGTCGCCTTCGCCGACGGGGTCAGGGCCGCCGAGGAGCGTCCGGGACAGCCGATCGTGGTCAGCGCGCCGATCGGGCCCGAGGGAGACGCCTACGACCCGGATGATCACCTGGCGGTCGATGAGGCGGAGGCGTTCCATGCCTGGCAGGCGGAGGTGATCGCCGGGACGGCGGCGGACATGATCACCGCCATGACGATCACCTACGTCGAGGAGGCGATCGGCATCGTCCGGGCGGCGACCGCAGTGGGGATGCCCGTCGTGATCTCGTTCACGGTCGAGACCGACGGTCGCCTGCCGAGCGGGCAGTCGCTCCGCCGCCGCGATCGACAGGTCGACCGGGAGACGGGCGGGGTCGCGGTCTACTTCATGGTCAACTGCGCTCACCCGATCCATTTCCTTCCGACGCTCGACGAGCCCGGGCCATGGCATCAGGTACGCGGCATTCGCGCAAACGCGTCGACCCTGAGCCATGCCGAACTCGACGAGTCGGAGACGCTCGACGACGGCGACCCGATCGACCTCGCCCAGCGCTATCCAGAGATCGGCGAGCGCTTGCCGGACCTCGTGGTGCTCGGCGGCTGTTGTCGCACGGACCACCGGCACATCGCGAGCATCGCCGACGCCTGGCTCGGCGAGTCCCGTCCATCCGCCTAGCTCAGGAGGCGAAACACACCGGCTCGGTGATCGGCGTGCGGGACGACCGAGATCCGCGATCCTGCCGGTGGGTGGGTGGCCTGGTCTGATCTGCAATAGCGCCATGACCCTTCCCGACCGGGGAGCCCTCAGTCGGGTGGCGGCTCGAAGACGGGCTGGGGGATGCCCGCATCGAAGGTCACCTCACGCTCGCGCGGCGTGATGCGGCCTGTCCGGATCTCCTCGACGAAGTGGCATGCGACGACATGGTCGTCGACTTTTCGGAGCTGAGGCTCCTCGTCGGCGCAACGCGACTCCTGCACGAATGGGCAGCGCGTGTGGAACCGGCAACCTGGTGGTGGATTGGCGGGGCTCGGAAGGTCGCCCTGGACGCGAATCGGCCGTCGCGTCCGCTCGACGACCGGATCTGGAATCGGAATCGCCGACAACAGCGTGATCGTGTACGGGTGCAATGGATTCTCGTAGAGCCCGTCGGCGGGCGCTACCTCGACGATCTTCCCGAGGTACATGACGACGATACGGTCCGAGATGTGACGGACAACCGCGAGGTCGTGAGCGATGAACAGGAAAGTGAGGTCCAGCTTGTCCTGGAGCTCCTCGAGAAGGTTCACGATCTGGGCCTGGATGGAGACGTCGAGGGCCGAGACCGGCTCGTCGCAGACGAGAAACAGGGGGTTCAAGGCGAGGGCTCTGGCAAGCCCGATCCGCTGTCGCTGACCGCCCGAAAACTCGTGTGGGTACCGGTCGGCGGCGTCACCCGGAAGCCCGACCACCGCGAGAAGCTCCTGCACCCTGCTCCCGACTTCTCGCCGGGAGGCGACCTCATGCGTGCGCAGCGGCTCGCCCACGATCCGTCCGATCGAGTGTCGCGGGTTCAGCGACGAGTATGGGTCCTGGAAGACCATCTGCATCCGCCTCCGAACCGGACGGAGCTCGCTGTCGCTCATTGTTGTGATGTCGATGCCGTCGAAGGTGATCCGGCCTGACGTCGGCTCGTACAACCGGAGGATCGCGCGGCCAAGGGTCGACTTGCCGCAACCGGATTCACCTACGAGGCCCAGAGTCTCGCCGCGTTCGATCGTCAGCGAGACGCCATCGACGGCCTTGACGTCGCCGACGTGTCGGTCGAGCAGAATGCCGCTCGTGACCGGGAACCAGACCCGGACGTCGTCGAGTGCGACGAGCGGCCCGGTCTCCTGCTCGGTCATGTGGAGGCCCCTATTCGTTCCTCCTGCCATCGGTTAGCCTCGGGCGGGTTGAAGCATGCCGCGTCGTGCCCCGGCTCCCGCGTCTCGAGCATGGGCAACTCGGTAGCGCAGCGCTCCGTGCGGAAGTCGCAACGCGGGGCGAAGGGGCAGGACGCCGGAGGACTGAGCATGTTCCGCGGTTGCCCTGCGATCGGCCGCAACGCCTGGAGGCGTCCGACATCGAGTCGGGGTACGCTCTGCAGCAGGCCGAGCGTATACGGGTGACGCGGGCGGGCGAAGATCGGATCGGCGTCTCCCGTCTCGACGAACGTGCCGGCATACATCACGTTGACGCGGTCACACATGCCGGCAACGACCCCGAGGTCGTGGGTAATCATGATCAGTGCAGTGCCCTGGTCTCGGACGAGCGTCCTCAGGAGATCGAGGATCTGCGCCTGGATCGTGACGTCGAGCGCCGTCGTCGGCTCGTCGGCGATAAGCAGCTTTGGCTCACACGCGAGAGCCATGGCGATCATTGCTCTCTGGCGCATGCCACCCGAGAACTGGTGTGGATAATCCTTCAACCGTGCCTTCGCGCTTGGGTCCCGACCTGATCGAGGAGCTCCTTCGCGCGAGCATTCGCGGCACTCCGATCCATGCCGAAATGCTTCTCGAGCACCTCGCGGATCTGCTTTCCGACCGTGAGAACTGGGTAGAGAAGCTCGACATTGGATCCTGGAAGATCATCGCGATCTCCTTCCCCCCGGATCTGTCGGAGATCGCGATCGGGCAAGGTGAATAGATCCAGTCCCGCGAACAGGGCGGAACCGCGCGTGACCCGACCGGCGCGGGGCAGGATGCCGAGGATGGCGAGCGAGGTGACGCTCTTGCCGCAGCCCGACTCTCCGACGATCCCGAGCGTCTCCCCCGCAGAAATCTCGAACGAGATCCCGTTAACGGCGTCAGTACGTGCCGCGGTCGGTCCAAAGTCGACGTCCAGGTCGTCGACGGTGAGGAGGGCCTCGGAACCCATTCAGACCCGCCCACGGAGCTTGGGGTCGAGCGCCTCGCGCATCCCGTCGCCTATGAGATTGAAACCGAGGACGACGATCACGATTGCGAGTCCTGGGAACAGGGCCAGGAAAGGTGCCGTCGAGAGGTACAGATTCGCGTTCGTCAGCATCGTTCCCCACTCGGGGGTGGCCGGGTCCTGGGGGCCGAGCCCGAGAAATCCAAGGCCTGCGACATCGATGATCGCGGTTGCGAGGGCGAGCGTTCCCGCCACGATCACGGGTGAGATGGAGTTCGGAATGATGTGCCCGGTAAGGATTTTTCGCCGCCGCACTCCGACTGAGCGCGCC
>CAVWPE010000012.1:0-44184 GCA_963756835.1 uncultured Thermoleophilia bacterium | reverse complement strand
CCGTGCCGACCGTCTCGGGGCCGCACTGGATGAACTGCAATGTCATGGCGGCCACGTCGGCCGAGATCCGCAGCTGCATGGGCTCGCCCGGGACGTACGAGCGGCGCAGGAACGCGGCCTCGATCCCGAGGACACGGACGACGGGCGCCTTCTGCTGTGCGACCGACGCGGGCCGTCGGCCTCCGAGCACGGTCGTTCGCTTCGCCCTGTCGACCAGCGTGAGACGCATGACGTACGAGCCGACTGCCGTCTCCGGCACAGGAGCCCACTTGACCGTGTGCTGCCCGCGGCCGAAGGCGGCACTCGTCTCCCAGATCACCTGGCTGTTGCGGTTCGCCGTGCGGACAGCTTCGACCCTGACCGATGCAGGGCTCGTGAGCTGGAAGGTGATGGCCGCGACGTCGCGCCCGGGAACGCCGGGCGAGACCGTCGCGAACATCGGCCGATCGCCGGCGAAGCGTCGACCAAGGTTCCGTGCGGACAGGGTGAAGGCTGCCGGCGCACGCCGCACTCCCGCGAGCGCGGCGCTCGGCGTGAGCCCGATCACGGCCAGGGCGCCGACTCCCCTCGCCATGAGGCGCCTGCGATTCATCCGATCCGTCACACCTCTACGCTAGTCGAGGGACATGATCGATCTGTTTGCTCGTCGGCGCACCGTCGACGGAGGGAAGCGCCGCGCGGACACCGGGCTGTGGCGAACAACTGTTCGTGCGCGTGGTAGCGTTCGTTGCCGTGTCCGAGTTCCGTGTCACCGCCGACTACTCGCCCATGGGCGACCAGCCGCACGCGATCGATGAGCTGACGGCCTCGCTCGAGGCAGGCAACCGGTTCCAGACGCTGCTCGGTGCGACCGGTACGGGCAAGACGGCGACGATGGCGTGGCTGATCGAGAAGCTCCAGCGGCCCGCGCTCGTGATCGCGCACAACAAGACGCTCGCAGCACAGCTCTGCAACGAGTTCCGCGAGTTCTTCCCCGCGAACGCGGTCGAGTACTTCGTCTCCTACTACGACTACTACCAGCCGGAGGCGTACGTCCCTCAGGCGGACCTCTACATCGAGAAGGACTCGTCGCGCAACGACGACATCGACCGGCTCCGGCACGCGGCGACGGCATCGCTACTCACGCGTCGGGACACGGTGATCGTCGCGTCCGTCTCGTGCATCTACGGCCTCGGCTCGCCGGAGGAGTACGAGAAGCGGCTGGTCAACCTCGCAGTCGGGGAGGAGCACGACCGCGACGAGTTGCTCCGCAAGCTGATCGACACCCAGTACGTGCGCAACGACACGCTTCTCGGACGGGGCCGGTTCCGGGTCAAGGGCGATGTGGTCGAGGTGCAGCCGGCGTCGGCGGAGACCGCGTACCGCATCTCGCTCTTCGGAGACGAGGTCGAGCAGATCACGCACTTCGATCCTCTCACCGGCGAGGTCTACGCCAAGCTCGACAACCTGACCATCTTCCCAGCGACCCAGTACGTGACCTCGAAGCCGACGATCGAGGCGGCAATGGGCGGTCTTCGCGGTGAGCTCGAAGCGCAGATCCGACAGTTCGAAGCCGAGGGCAAGTTGCTCGAGGCGCACCGGATCCGTCAGCGCACCGAGTACGACATGGAGATGATGCAGGAGCTCGGGTTCTGCAACGGGATCGAGAACTACTCGCGTGTGCTCGAGGGACGACCGGCGGGCTCCCCGCCGCACACGCTGCTCGACTACTTCCCTTCGGACTACCTCTGCTTCATCGACGAGTCGCATCAGTCGGTACCGCAGATCGGAGGCATGTACGAAGGCGACCGGTCGCGCAAGCAGACGCTCGTCGACTTCGGCTTCCGCCTGCCCTCGGCGCTCGACAACAGGCCGCTGCGCTTCGACGAGTTCCTCCAGCGCGTCGGCCAGACGATCTTCGTCTCGGCGACCCCCGGCGCCTACGAGCTTCGCAACTCGGCCGTCGTCAGCGAACAGCTCATCCGGCCGACGGGCATCGTCGATCCGGTCGTCGAGCTTCGGGCGACGAAGAACCAGATCGACGACCTGCTCGGCGAGATCCGAGCGCGGTCCGCCGTGGGGGAGAGGGTGCTGGTGACCACGCTGACCAAGAAGATGTCCGAGGACCTGACGGACTACCTCCTCGAGGCCGGAGTGAAGACGCGCTATCTCCACTCCGAGATCGACACGCTCGAGCGGATCCAGATCATCCGGGAGCTCCGGCTCGGCGAGTACGACGTGCTCGTCGGCGTGAACCTGTTGCGGGAGGGCCTCGACCTGCCCGAGGTGTCGCTCGTCGCCGTGCTCGACGCCGACAAGGAGGGCTTCCTCCGCGGCAAGACCGCCCTCGTGCAGACGATCGGCCGCGCCGCCCGGAACGTCAACGGCAGGGTGCTGCTCTACGGCGACAAGGTGACCGAAGCGATCGAGTTCGCGGTCGACGAGACTGACCGGCGCCGCGCCAAGCAGCTCGCGTACAACGAGGAGCATGGGATCGAGCCGGAGAACATCGTCAAGGGCGTCTCCGACATCGCCGAGTTCCTCTCGCTCGATGCACCCACGGTCCCGGGACGGCGGCGTCGTGGCAAGGAGAAGGTGGAGGGCCTCGAGCCTGCCGAGCTCGAGAAGCTCGTCGTCACGCTCGAGGAGGAGATGTTCGTCGCGGCGGAGGAGCTTCGCTTCGAGTACGCCGCCAAGCTACGCGACGAGATCAAGGCGCTGCGGCGCGAGCTCGTGGCACTCGCCGGCGCGTGACGGCCCCGCTGTACCTGACGCCTTGGTGCGAAATACGCTGGAACGACGCCCAGGTTGCGGCGACCGCGCTCGGGCCTGGGTTCCGCGTTCTGCTCGGCCCCGCAGACGAGGCACACTTTCGGCGCGTGCCGGGGCCGAGTGTGCACGTGCTCGCCGTCCAAGGGCCTGACAAACGGATGCCTTCTCGACATACTTCATGAAAGACCGCGTGCCGGGCGCTCGCGCACGCGACCGGCTGTTGCTGACGAGAGGAGATCCGACCACATGTGCCGCAACATCAAGCAGCTCCACAACTTCGACCCGCCGGCGACCGACGACGAGGTGCACGCGGCCGCGCTCCAGTACGTCCGCAAGATCAGCGGCTCGACGAAGCCGTCGAAGGCGAACGAAGCGGTCTTCGACCGCGCCGTCCTGGAGGTCGCGCATATCTCCCGTCACCTGCTCGAGGATCTCGTCACTACCGCGCCGCCGCGGGATCGAGAGGTCGAGGCGGCGAAGGCGCGCGTGCGGAGTGCACGACGGTTCGGGGCGGCTGCTGCCTTGGCGGACGGCGGCGCCTAAGCGATCGCCGCGGCGTGCGCGAGCGACCGGCGCCGCGTCTCGCGGTCCTCGACGGTTCTAGCATCCTCGATCATCGGAGCCGCGACCCGATGGGCGACTGCTCCGATCGCCTCGGCGCGTCGGTCGGCTCCGACCGAATGTGCCACCTCCGCGACGCGTCGGAGCATTTCGAGCAAAGCCAGTCCGACGTCGGCATCAGCGGTTGCATGGCGGCCGATCTGGACGGCGTGAAGGGCGACGATCTCCTCGAAGGTTCGCTGCTCGGCGATCACAGTAACGTTGTCGTAGCGCTGCACCGGGCCGGGAAGCTCGCGCGTGACCAGTGCTCGAACACGGATCCGAGGTAGCCGATTGCGGTCTCCGCGCTCGTCGGATCGTTGACGCCGGGTGACAGGGCTCGGATTGCGATGTCGCCGAGTTGCTGCACCCCGAAGTCGACGTCGTAGCGGAGGTCGCGCTCGGCGCCGACGAGGAGCGCTGCGGCCGCGCTGGTCTCGGCTCGGCCGGGGTCGGGCGCGTTCCAGATCTCGATCGCAACCGTCCGCTCGCTGACGAGGTCACCCGAGCGAACGCCGATGTAGACGTGTGCGTCAGTGTCCCCGAGCGCGCTCACGAGATCCTCGGTCGCAATCTCACGGAGATACCCGGCGCGCCGTGGCCGGACGACGATGCGGCGCCTTGCTGTCGCCACCGCGTGAGCAGGTTCGACGGCTCGTCCGGGATGCCGCGGTCGTACTCGTTGGAATACACCCGTTCTGCCGTGGCGAGAGTCTGTTCGTGGAGTCGGGCGAGGATGGACGAGACCTGGATCCTCGTACCCGTGTGGTGGATGAAGTAGAGGAGCAACACGAGCGCCGTGAGGGCGAACACGATGGCCGCGAGCGTCGCGAGCGCGGGAACGAAGCCGTCGACGTTGTCTGCCGAGGGGTCGCGAACACTGCGCAGGACGACGAGCGAGTACGCGACGATCCCGACGAAGGTGCCTGCAAGCACCTGCGTCACACGATCCGAGAGAAGGCCGCGGAGGGCACGAGGCGTGAACTGCCCCGAGACGAGCTGCAGCGTGACGATGGTGAGCGAGAAGGCCAGGCCCGTGACCGTGATCAGGGAGCCCGCGACGACCGCGAGGATGCTCCGCGCCGCTGCCGCTCCCCCGCTGAAGCCGATGCCGACGCTCTCACGATGGTCGATCCAGAGAAGGAGAGTGGCGACGAGGGTGAAGCCGACCGCGATCAGGAACGGGAGCAGCCAGAAGCTCGCGAAGGCGTTTCTGGCGGATGCGAGAAGGTGCTGCACGACTCTGCGATCAGGGGCTGCCCTGGCCGGGCGCGTGCTTGCCGCGCAGATAGCGGAGATACGGCTCGGGGTCGAGCGGGCCGCCGGCAACGCGCTCGAGCGTCTCCTTCGGCGTCAGCTTGCGGCCGAGCGCGTAGAGGTTCTCGCGCAGCCACGCTCCGAGCGCCGAGAAGTCGCCCTGCTCGAACTGCTCTTCGAGGTTCGGCAGCGCAGCCTGTGCGGCCTCCCAGATCTGCACGCTCATCACGTTGCCGAGCTGGTAGGTCGGGAAGTAGCCGAAGTAGCCGCACGACCAGTGGACGTCCTGGAGGACGCCGAGGCGATCCTCGGGCACCTCCAGCCCGAGGTACTCCGCGAAACGCGTGTTCCACGCCTCGGGCAGATCGGCTGTGGACAGCGTTCCGGCTATGAGCTCACGCTCGAGCTCGAAGCGGAGGATGATGTGCATCCCGTAGGTCACCTCGTCGGCGTCGACACGGATGAACGACGGCTCGACGCGGTTGACGGCGCGGCGGAACTGCTCCACGGAGAAGCTCCCGAGCGCTTCCGGGAACGTCGACACGAGCTGCGGATGCAGCCAGCGGCAGAATGGGAGCGAGCGGCCGACGATGTTCTCCCACAGCCTGCTCTGACTCTCGTGCAGTCCGGAGTGACATCCGTGGGCAAGCGGCGTGCGCTCGAGCGACGGACTGACGCCACGCTCGTAGAGCCCGTGCCCGATCTCGTGCATGCAGCTGAAAAGCGACTCGAGATCGTCCTCCTGGTAGCGCGTCGTTACCCGGATGTCAGAGATCGCAAACGACGAGCAGAACGGGTGAACCGTCGTATCGAGCCGGAACGATTCGGGGTCGAAGCCGAAGGCGGTCATCGCGGCGAGCCCGATCGAGCGCTGGCCTTCCTCGGGAAACGGGCCGCTGCCGAGACCGCCACCGTCGCCGGCGGCGCTCACCTCGGAGATCAGCGGGACGAGCACCTCCTTCAGGCGAGCGAACACGGCAGTCACCTCCGCGGCGCTCCTACCCGGCTCGAAGTCGTCCAGGAGATGGTCGTAGGGGTCGGCCGTCGGTTCGAAGCACGCGATGTACTCCTGCTTGAGCTCGAGCTGCCGATCGAGCCACGGGCGGAAAGCGGCGTAGTCGCTGCCGGCGCGGGCGGCGACCCATGCCTCCATCGCCTCGGACGCGGTTTGCGTCAGCCGCGCCGCGAGACTCGCGGGGACGCGGCGTGCCTTCTCCCATTCTCGCCGCGTCACGCGGATCAGGCTTGCGTCGTCGGAGTCGTAGGGGAGCGACGCTTCGAGTTCTTCGAGGTCTCCGAGGAGCTCGCCGATGCGCTCGTCGCTGAATCGCTCGTGTGCAACACGCTCGAGGGTTGCCTGCCGGTGGGCGCGAACAGCTGCTCCGGCGGGCGGCATCATCACCATCTGATCCCAGCCGAGGAGAGCGGAGGCCGAGCGCAGGTCGGCGACCTCTCCGAGCCTCGTTCTCAGTTCGTCGAGCCGTTCGTCCATCAGTTGCCCTCTCGGTGAATGTCGTGAGCCTACGTCAGAGTGGTTCCGGCGAGACGGTCTTGCGGCCGACCCGGATTGGATGATCGGCACGGTGGAGCAGCGCGTCGTCACCGGCCGAGTCGCCGTATGCCCACACCACGGCGTCCGCAACCCCATTGGCGGCGAGCCAGTCGTCGAGTCGGCGCACTTTCTCGGGCCCACGGCAGTTCGGGCCGGCCAGTCGGCCCGTCAGAAACCCTCGCTCATCGCTTTCGAGCCTCGTGCAGACCACGCCGCTTGCGCCGAGGTTGCGGCCGAGCGGCACGAGATACGGCTCGAGGGACGCGGAGACGAGGAGGACGAGATGGTCGAGCTTCCCGTGCCACCGAAGTCGCGCCAGCGTGTCGGGTCGCAGCCAACGCCTTGCGATCTCCCCTGCGAACGCTTCACCTGCCGCATCGACCGCCCGGGCATCCATGCCGGCAAAAGCCATGCACACGAGCTCCTTGAGTGTGTCGCGATCGCGACGCACGATCGACTCGACGACGTGGCCGGGATGGCGCAGGAGCGTCCTCAGGGCCTGGTAGCGCACGGTACGGTACAGGAACGGCGTTACGCAGTCGCGGGTCGTCAGCGTCCGGTCGACGTCGAACGCTGCGACTACGGGTCGGCTTTGGCTGTCCATCGCGGAACGAGGCTATATACACTCGAGGCATGTCGGAACAGTCCCCGGAGATCTTCGACGACCTCTATCTCGGCCTTCAGGCCGGGGGTGCCCTCCGCAAGCAGCGGCGCGGCGAGGAGCTGACCGAGCAGGAAGCGGCCGCGCTCGGCCATTGGCAGCGGCTCTCGGTCTGGCGCAAGGTGATCGCAGTCGGTGCGTTCGCTCTCGGGACGTTCGGCCTCGGCTTCACGCTCGGCGGCCTGATCTTCGGGCGCCGCCGCGCGACGCGATAGGAGCCGCTAGGCGAGACCTCCTCGGGGGACGGCGCGCCGGCTGCGGACCTTCGGTGGGTGCCGGGCTGCCCGGCACCCACCGTCCGGTCTTCAGCTCATTTTGAGACGTGGAACGAGACCAGTCGGCGGCTCGAGATGCCGCCGAGGATGTTCTCGCCGCTCTTGCGGGCGCGGACGAACATGACGAGTAACTGCTGCTTGCTGCTGACCGGGAATCCTGCGAGTGCGGTGAACTGCAGGGTCGCCCAGCCGTCGGAGCCCGTGGCCTGCTCGTTGGCGGTCGCGAACATGCCGTATGGGACTGCCGTGACCAACACGAGTGCGCCCTCCACATCACCCTTGCAGGCGCTGACGTGGAAACGGGCGGTCAGCGACCGTGTGCCGAAGGTGATCGTGCTCGGGCTGATCTGGGTCTGGTCGATTGTCAGGCGTCCTGGTGACGTGATGCCGGCGACCGGGACAGTGCCACCGCTCTTCGTGCAGCCGTTCGTGACCGGCGGCGGTGGTGTCGTTGCGGCCGTGACAACGGCCGTTGGGACCGAGGACGCCCACGTGTTGCCGTCCGCGTTCTTCGCCTTGACCTTGAACCGGATCGTGTTTCCGACGTCCACGTTCTTCAGCACGTAGCCGTTGCGATCGGAGCCGCCGCTGATGTTCGCGCAGCTACCACCGTCCTTGTCACAGCGAACCCACTGATCGTCATAGTCGGCGACCGTGCCGCTCCACTTGCCTCGATGGCCGACGAGCTTCTGACCCTCTTTGGCCGTTCCCGTGATTGTCGGCGGTGAGGTGTTCGTCGGCGCGGCCTTGGTGGCCGTCGTGCCTGCGCCGGCGCCGAGACTGACGACAAGCGCGACCAGCGCGATGACGGCGACGATGCCGCCGAGCGCCCAACGTTTCTTGAATGAACCGATCATGATCTTCCCTTCGTCGAGATTGATTCAGGTCACCGGCCGTAGTCGCGGCCGGCGTCGTCCTGCTTCGGACGACTTCATCCGCGCGCGACGCGGAACGATTCAGCCTGCGGCCGAGATGCCGCCGATCTGTTTGCCGCCCTTGCGGACGTGCGCCAACAGAACGGGAAACCGTTGCTTCCCTCTCGACATGGCCATCTCCTTCGCTCAGGCATCCGCTCGTGGACGTCGCCCGGGGTCTGGGTCGACGAGAAGCCGAACCACCCGGTTGCTAGGGATGGAGCGCGTGCGGAGCCGATCGATGTGGCACCCGCTGAAAGTGCGCCTGCGGCACCGAATGGGTTTCGGCGCCCACCCGGATGATAGCTCACCTTTCGCGCGCGTGGGTGAGGCAGTCCGAACGTGTGGCCCCGCCCGCCCCGGGCAGAGGCAGGAGCTACGGGCAGCCGGCGGACGCTCGGCCGCCCGCTGATCAGGGCCCTGGCGGCAGTGAGGCCTGTGGCGCGGGGATGAGAAGGAGGTGGCTTTCGACGATGGCAGCGGCGACGTCGCTGAGTTTTCGGCCGTTGTGCTGGGAGTGGGCTCGGAGGCGTTCGAAGGCGGCGTCGGCCGAGATCGAATGGCGAGCCATCAGGATTCCCTTGGCCTGCTCGATCGTGGCGCGGCGGCCGAACGCTCCCTGGAGGCTCTGGTATTCGGCGAAGCGCTGCAGGGTGATGTCGATGGCACTCTGGAGATCTTCGGGGGAGCCGTCGACGATGTAGGCGAAGACGCCGCGCTTGGCCGCCTCGTGGATGTAGGCGGGGTCGTCTGCGTGGAGGATCGCGATCACCGGGCAGGCGGCCTCGCGCACGATCTCCGAGATCAGGTCCAGTGCGTGTACCGAGCTCGACCCGAGCCCTACGAGCGCAACGTCGGGTCGCTCGCGGACGGTGGCGGTGCCGACTTCCTTGACGTAGATCTCGCGGGCGATCACGTCGTGCCCGAGGCCGATCACGACCTGCGCGAGCAGTTCCAGGCGATCGCGCCTCTCGTTGGCGATCAGGACGCGCAGGATCGGGATGTCGTCTGCCCCATTGTGCTCCTCTCGCGGCGGAGAATAGCTGTTTCCCTGGGCGCGAGATCGGCCGGCGCCCGGGGGTGCTAGGGTCGTGACGCAGCGTCTCAACGATCGGCGCTGGGTACGACTCGCCGGGTCCCAAAACGCGTGACCCGGCGAAACGTCCTCGTACAGGCGAGGCGGGGTGGAGCAATGAGAGCCGGCCTCACGAGGTCGGCGGCTCAGCCTGCAGTGGCGGGCCGAGTCTGCGAGGTCAGGCGACGCCCCGCTCATAGACGAACACTTGTTCGATCGAGACGGACGCGGTAAGCTGGCCCTCATGCCGATCGAAGAGCTCGTCGTCCACGGCGCCCGGGAGCACAACCTCAAGGACGTCACCGTTCGTCTCCCGCGCAACGCACTGATCTGCATCACAGGCCTGTCCGGTTCGGGCAAGTCCTCGCTCGCGTTCGACACGATCTACGCCGAGGGTCAGCGCCGCTACGTCGAGTCGCTCTCCGCCTATGCGCGCCAGTTCCTGCAGATGATGGAGAAGCCGGACGTCGACTCGATCGACGGGCTCTCGCCCGCGATCTCGATCGACCAGAAGACGACCTCGCGCAACCCGCGCTCGACGGTCGGAACGGTGACCGAGATCTACGACTACCTTCGTCTGCTGTACGCGCGGGTGGGGCGGCCTCACTGCCCTGTCTGCGGCCGACCGATCGCCGGGCAGAGCCTCGATCAGATCGTGGAGCAGATCCTCGCGTTGCCCGAGGGCGCGCGCTTCACGGTCAACGCGCCGATCGTGCGCGACCGCAAGGGCGAGTTCAGGGACGTGCTCGAGGAGTTGCGCCGCGACGGCTTCACGCGGGTCAAGGTCGACGGGGAGCAGCGGCTGCTCGAGGAGGAGATCGTCCTCGACAAGAAGTTCAAGCACACGATCGAGGTCGTCGTCGACCGCCTCGTGCTCAAGCCCGACATGCGGCAGCGTCTGACCCAGTCGGTCGAGACCGCCACCTCGCTCGCCGAGGGGCTTGTCGGCATCGACGTCGTCGAGGGCGAGAGCTTCCTCTACTCCGAGAACTTCGCCTGCCCCGAGCACGGCGTCTCTCTGCCCGAGCTCGAGCCGCGGATCTTCTCCTTCAACGCGCCTCACGGTGCCTGCCCGCGCTGTACGGGGCTCGGCGCCCAGCTCGAGATCGATCCGGACATGCTCGTTCCCGACACATCGGTCTCGATCGCCGACGGTGCGCTCGTGCCCTGGTCGGTCGGCAGTTCGAGCTTCTACGAGGGTGTCATCCAGGCGATCGCCGACCGCTACGAGGTCGACGTGGACCTGCCGTGGCGGGAGCTCACGGACGAGCAGCGAAGCTGGTTCCTGTACGGCACAAACGGCGATCGCATCCTCGTCCAGTACAAGAACCGGATGGGCCGCAAGCGCCAGTACGCGATGGCGTTCGAGGGAATCCTTCGCAACCTGGAGCGGCGCTATCGCGAGACGGAGTCGACCCAGCAGCGCGAGCGGATCGAGGAGTACATGAGCTTCCGGCCGTGCCCGGACTGCAACGGTGCCCGGCTCAGGCCGGCTGTCCTGGCGGTGACCGTCGGCGGACGCTCGATCAACGAGTTCGCCTGTCTCTCGGTCACGGGCGCGCTGCGCTTCCTGGACGATCTCGGTCTGACGCCCACCGAGGAGCTGATCGGCCACCGCATCGTGAAGGAGATCCGGGAGCGCCTCACCTTCCTCTCGGACGTCGGCGTGGGCTATCTCCAGCTCGATCGCGCCGCGAAGACGCTGTCTGGCGGCGAGGCGCAGCGCCTGCGGCTCGCGACCCAGATCGGCTCGCAGCTCGTCGGCGTCCTCTACATCCTCGACGAACCGTCGATCGGGCTCCACCAACGCGACAACGACCGCCTCATCCAGACGTTGCAGCGGCTGAAGTCGCTCGGTAATACCGTGCTCGTCGTCGAGCACGACGAGCAGATGATGCGTGTCGCCGACTGGGTCGTCGACATGGGACCGGGTGCCGGCGAGCACGGCGGGCACGTCGTCGCCGAGGGCACGGCGAAGCAAGTGATGCGCACCAAGGGATCGGTCACGGGTGACTTCCTATCGGGTCGGCGTACGATCGCGATTCCGCCCCGGCGGGAGGACGATCGCGGGGTCTTCACGATCCGTGGGGCCGCCCAGCACAACCTGAAGCAGATCGACGTCGACTTCCCGGTCGGCAAGTTCGTCTGCGTCACCGGCGTCTCGGGCTCGGGCAAGTCGACGCTCGTGAACGAGATCGTCTACAAGGCGCTCGCGAACCAGCTGAACAAGGTTCGGGTCAAGCCCGGTGCACACGAGGACGTGGAGGGGATCGAGGTCTTCGACAAGGTGATCGACATCGACCAGACGCCCATCGGTCGCACGCCGCGCTCGAACCCTGCTACCTACACCGACCTCTTTACCCACGTCCGCGACCTCTACTCGCTCACCCCCGAAGCGAAGGTGCGCGGCTACAAGCCGGGCCGCTTCTCCTTCAACGTTCGTGGCGGGCGCTGCGAGACGTGTAAGGGCGACGGCCAGATCAAGATCGAGATGCACTTCCTGCCGGACGTCTATGTGCCGTGCGAGACGTGCCACGGCAAGCGCTACAACAAGGAGACGCTCGAGGTGCGCTTCAAGGGGAAGTCGATCTCCGACGTGCTCGAGATGTCGGTCGAGGAAGCGCTCGAATTCTTCGCGCGGATCCCGAAGATCCGGCGGCGCCTCCAGACACTCCACGACGTCGGGCTCGACTACATCCGGCTCGGACAGCCCGCGACGACGCTCTCCGGCGGTGAGGCGCAGCGCGTCAAGCTCGCCTCCGAGCTCTCGAAGGTCGCGACGGGAAGGACGCTATACATCCTCGACGAGCCCACGACCGGGCTCCATTTCGCCGACATCGAGAAGCTGCTCGAGGTGCTGCAACGGCTCGTCGACACCGGCAACACCGTGCTCGTGATCGAGCACAACCTCGACGTGATCAAGCAGGCCGACTGGGTCGTCGACCTCGGGCCGGAGGGAGGGGAGGCCGGTGGCGAGCTGATCGCGGCCGGAACCCCCGAGGAGGTCGCAGTGGTGGACGGGTCGTACACGGGTCAGTTCCTGCGCGGCGTGCTCGGCGGAGAGCGGGTGGCCGTCGCGGTGGCGTGACGTGCGGAACCTGTCCCGCCCGATCGCGACCCACCCGCGCCCGCGTACGCGCCTACTCCCACGCGAAGACGGGCTGCTCGAAGGCGTCGACGCGTAGGTCGATCCGACCCTCGATGGCAACCCAGCGAAACTGCACGAGCATGGCGCCGGTCGGCGCGAAGATCAGGTCGCCACCGAGCGGGACCTCAACCACCGGGCGATCGCTCTCGGCGATCGTCACGAAGCGGGGAGAGTCGGCTCGACAGAGCTCGTGCAACCCGATGCGATAGGCGTGCGCGACCTCGGCCGGATCGGGGGAGAGGTGGACGTCGCGGCCGCCCCACACCACGACCGGCGTGATCACGTAGCCGGAGCGCGTGGGGTAGTCGTCGAGCAGGCCGAGGACGGACTCCTTGCCAAGGAGCAACCCGAGCTCCTCGTGGAGCTCGCGCAGCGCAGCCTGCGACGCGGTCTCACCGTCGTCGCAGCGTCCGCCCGGTAGCGCCCACTGCCCTGCGTGTGCGCTGAGCTTCGCAGCGCGACGACACAGCAAGAAGGCCGCACCCCCGGCGACGCCTGACATGCGCCCGTCGAGGCCTGACACGTCGCACTCGAGATCGGAGAAGTAATCTGGCTCGATAGGAAAGGGATCGTGGCCGTCGCGCTCCGCGTCACTGTCGACGAGGACGATCGCAACGGCTGCGCGGCGTCGCCCGTCGAGCGCGTGCTCGCGTCGGGTGTGTCGTGCGAGGTTGCCGGCCAGCTGGTCCCGGAGTGCGGGTGTGAACGGGATCAAGCGCGGGCGTACTCGCTGGTGTCCGTGAGCTGCGTGACGCGTTCGGCCGAGAACCTCGCCCGTTCGGCGTTCTCGGTAGAGCAGGCCCGGCAGCGCATGAGGGCTGAACTCTACTGCGTGGGCACGGCTCACAGGGATGGACGCGCTAGGCTCGCCGGGTGAGCAAGAACCCTCAGAAGCGCGGTGAAGTCGCCGACGCAGAAGCGCTGAGCGGCTCCGATCTCGCACAGGCCCACGTGCGTCGCTGGTGGCGACTGACCCCGCGCGTCCTGACGGCTCCTCGGGACGTCTTCGTGGCCCTCCGGAACGACGACGAGACCGACGTCGAGGCGCGCTCCGAGCCGATTCTCCTGATCGTGATCGTCGCCGGCATGGCGGCCATGTTGTTGACGCCGGCGTGGGGGAGGCTGCTCGACGAGGAGTCGCTCGACGCGCTGGTCCTCGCCGTGATCACGTTCGTCGGCGGGCTCCTCTACGGCGCATTCGGGTACTTCCTGCTCGGTCTCGTCGTCTGGCTCGGCCTGCGCGGTGTCGGAGTCGAGACGTCCGCCCGCAAGGCGCGGCAGGTGGCGGCGTTCGCGGCGCTCCCGTTTGCACTGTCGATCCTCGTCACGGTGCCCGCGATCGTGCTGGGGTTCGGGACGGACTGGTTTCGCACCGGCGGCTCGGACGCAGGTGCCGGACGGGCCGTCGTCGTGGGCCTCGGACTCATCCTTGGGATCTGGTCGCTCGCACTCCTCGGGCTCGGCCTACGGACGACGTTTGCGCTCCCGTGGCGCGGTACGATCGGCGCGATGGCGCTCGCCGCTGTGATCGTGGCGACGATCGCCGTCGTGCCGTCAGTGCTCTGAGCCGCTACTTCCCCGTGAACACCGCATCGCGCGCGGATAGCTCGTCTTCGAACGCCGCGAGCTCGTCCGCGGGCATGCCGTAGGTGTGGACGTCCTCCGGGAAACGGTGCTCCCGCACGTCGTCGACGTAGGCCTCGACTGCGGCCTGAATCACGACTGCGAGGTCGGCGTAGCGCTTCACGAAGCGGGGTGCGTGGCCGTCGTACAGCCCGAGCAGGTCGTGCCAGACGAGCACCTGCCCGTCGACCTTCGGCCCGGCGCCGATCCCGATCGTCGGGATCGCAAGAAGCTCGGTGATCTTCGCGGCCACAGGAGAGGGAACGGCCTCGAGCACGAGCGAGAAGCAGCCGGCGTCCTCGAGGTCGAGCGCATCGCGCACGAGCTGCGCCGCCTTCTCAGCGGTGCGCCCCTGCGCCTTGAACCCGCCGAGTGCAGTCGCCGACTGCGGCGTCAGGCCGATGTGCCCCATGACGGGAACACCCGCGCCGACGATCGCGCACACGCGGGACAGCATGGTCCCGGCTCCCTCGATCTTGACCGCATCGGCGCCCGCGTCCTTGACGAACCGAATCGCATTCGTCACCGCCAGCTCGTCCGAGACCTGGAACGAGCCGAACGGCATGTCGGCCACGACGAGCGGGCGGCAGGCCCCGCGCGTGACGGCGCGCGTGAGGACGAGCATCTCCTCCATCGTCGCCGGGACCGTCGAGTCATGACCGAGCACGGTCATGGCTGCGGAGTCACCGACGAGGATCATGTCCGCTCCGGCAGCGTCGGCAAGGCGACCGGACGGGGCGTCGTAGGCGGTGATCATCGCGATCGGGGAGCTGCTCTCCTTCATCCCTACGAGGTCGGTGATCGGCAGCTTGCCGGGCGCCGGGGCGCCGTGGCCGGGGGTGCGCGGACGGGTGCTCATGAGTCCTCCTCGAGAGGGACGTTGTCGATCAGACGCGTTGAGCCGACGCGAACCGCGGCGGCGAGGACAGGCGGTTCGAACGGGGAGATGGCGACGTAGTCGACGTCGACGTCGACATCGGCGAGCTGGGCGCGTGCGCGCTCGAGATTGCGGGTCGCGAGTGCGCGGGGGAGCGCGAGGGCGAGCGCGCGCTCGGGCGGCGACAGACGTGCATTGCGCGACGAGAGAGCGAGCCCGTCTGCATCGCGGATGGTCGGTAGTGCCCGGAGCTCGACCTCGAGCGAGAGGTCGGCGATCATCCGCCGGAGCACCGCAACCTGCTGCGCGTCTTTCTGGCCGAAGTAGACGACGTCGGGCCGCACGATCGTGAAGAGCTTGAGGCAGACCGTTGCCACACCGCGGAAGTGACCGGGGCGGTGCTCTCCCTCGAGGACGGATCCGAGTTCGGCGACCTCGACCCAGGTCTGAAAGCCCGGTGGGTACATCTCGTCGGGCGACGGAGCGAACACGAGATCCACGCCTGCCTCGGCTGCCGACGCAAGGTCTTGCGCCTCGTCGCGCGGATAGCCATTCAGGTCACCCTGGTCGCCGAACTGCGCGGGATTGACGAAGAGGCTCATGACGACCGTCGAGCACTCGGCTCTCGCGCCGTCCAGCAGTGACAGGTGCCCGGCGTGCAGCGCTCCCATCGTGGGAACGAGACCCACGGTGCCGTTCCGCGACGGCTCGAGCGCCGTGCGAACCTCCGTGATCGTGCGGCAAACCCTCACGCGAAGGCCACCGTGACGTCGGCGAGCGCCTGGTACATCGCCTCGAGATCGGGATGCGTGGCTCCGATCGCCGCGAGGTGACGATCGACCGTCTCCCAGTCCCCGCGCTCGATCGGCCCTGTCAGCTCGAAGTGGTTCTCGATCGTGCGGGTCATGAGGGGGTCGAGCGCCTCGGGTGGTGCCCCGGCCGATTCGAGCAAGGCGCCGGCAGCGTGGCGGAGCGTGACGAGGTAGTTGGACGCAATCGCAGCACCGGCGTGGTACACGGCGCGATTCGCGTCCGCAAGGGTGAACGGGCGCAGGCCGAGCGCCTCGGCGAGCCACAGGCCGATCGTCTGCGCCTCGTCGCTCTCGGCCGTCACCGCGGCCCAGGCGCCGTCGAGCTGCTCGGGACCTCGGCGCAACGTGAACGTCTGCAGCGGATGAACGCCAAAACGCCTCACGTGAGGCTCGAGCGCACCGAGGGGCGTTGCGCCGCTGACGTGCGCGACCCACGGGCCGAGGGCGGTCGACGCCGCGACCTCGGCGATCGCGCGGTCGGGCACGCAGAGGAGGACGAGATCGGGATTGTCGCTCGCGAGCGCGAGCCCGCGCTCGTCGAGGCGCGCGGCGACCGCGGAGCCGACGCGGCCGCTGCCGATCACATTCACGCTTCCGATCATGACTGCTCTCTGCTCCAGTTCCTTCGGATACCGGGCCTTGCAGGAGTCTAACGAACGGCTGCGCCGATTTCGTCCCGGCACTGCGTCGCCGTGAGGAGCCGTCAGACCGGGGTGACGGTCACAGGGATGCCGTTGAGGACAGCATTGCCCGAGAGCGGATCGACCACGGACGCATCGGTGAGCACGTTGACGTTGACGCCGGGGGCCGCGGCGGCCACCGCCTGTCGGGTGCCGGGAAGCCCGTGCCCCCAGCCGTACGGGATGCAGACGACCCCCGGCATGACGGTGTCCGTCAGCTCGATCGGTACCTCGATCGACCCGGCAGCAGACCGCACGACTGCCGTCGAGCCGTCGCGCAGGCCGAGCCTCGAGCCGTCGTCCGGGTGGAGTTGCGCGAGGCAAGTGTCCTTCCCGCGCACGAGCACGGGGACGTTCTGCGTCCACGAGTTCGCGGTCCGCAACTGCCGACGTCCCACGAGAACCATGCCACTGGGTACGGCGGCATCGAGAGCGCGGTCGAGTCGCGCCAGATCGGCAATGAGCTGCGGCGGCGCCAGCTCGATGCGGCCGGACTCGGTCGCGAGAGCGTGTGGCAGCCGCGGGGCGAGTGGCCCAAAGTCGATGCCGTGCGGGCAGGCCGCGAGCGCAGACAGGGAGAGGCCGTCCGGCCGAGCGCCGAAGGCATCGCCGCGGTGGCCGGTGCGGAGCATGAGGTCGAGGAGCTTCTCCTCGGGTGGCCGGTCGCCGAGCGCTGCCGCGATCTCGCTCGGGCTGCGCCCATGAATCGGTGAGCCGGAGTCGGCGACCGAAGCCGCCACGCGAGCCGCGATCGTCCCCTCCGCGAGCGCGGTGACGTCCGCGTCAGAGCGGAGGCCGCCGGCGATCGCCGCGAGGCGGACGAGGATCTCGAACTCGGAGGGCGAGCCGGCGGGGCGATCGAAGACGGGCGGCGAGAAGTCGGCAATGTCCCTGACGGACAGTGCGGTGAACGCGAGATCGTAGTGTGACTTCTCCAGGACGGAAGGTGGCGGCAGGATCACGTGGGCGTGCCGCGTCGTGGCGTTGAGGTACGGATCCACGGAGATCATCAGTTCGAGATCCGCCAGCAGTCCCGCGAGCCGGCCTGAGTCCGGGGTGGTGAGCGCAGGGTTGCCGGCGATCGTGATCAGCGCACGCACTTGCCCTGCGCCGGGAGTCTCGATCTCGTCCGCCAGCGTCGCGACCGGCAGCTCTCCCATCGCCTCGGGGAGGCCCCGCGCGCGGCTCTGCCAGCGTCCCGTACGGAACGCCCGCCGCGGGCGGGTCGGCCGCTCGTGCGCAGGGTGGGGGAACATCGCACCCCCGGGCCGGTCGAGGTTGCCGGTCAGGACGTTGACGACGTCGACAAGCCAGGCCGCCAGCGTGCCGTAGGCGGTCGTGTGCGTCCCGATCCGGCCATAGACGACCGCTGTCGGCGCGGCCACCAGGTCGCGCGCGAGCGAGGCGATCGTCTCTGCAGGAACGCCCGTGAGCGACGACACGCGCTCGGGTGTGAAGGCCGCCACCGCGCGCCCGACCTCGGAAATCCCGTTCGCGAGGTCGGCAAGCCGGCCGGGCGCGGCGAGTCCTTCGGCCAAGAGCGTCCGGGCGATCCCAGCGAGCAGTGCGGCGTCCGTTCCCGGCCTGATCGGGACATGGAGGTCGGCACGCGTCGCCGTCCGGGTGCGCCGCGGATCGACGACGACGACCCGCCCGCCGCGGTCCCTGATCGCCTGGAGGCGTCCCGGCCAGTCGGGTGCGGTCGCGAGGCTCCCGTTCGACTCGAGCGGGTTCGCGCCGAGGATGAGGAGGAAGTCGGTGCGGTCGATGTCGGGAACCGGGATCGCGAGCGGGTGGCCGAACACCAGGCCGCAGGCGACGTGCTTCGGCATCTGGTCGACGGTCGAGGCGGAGAACATGTTCTTCGTTCCGAGCGCCTTCACGAGCGGCCGGATCGCGAGCGTGCTCGCGAAGTTGTGCGCGTTCGGGTTCCCTGCGTAGACGGCCACCGCATCCGGGCTTTGGGCCGACAGGATCGAGGTCAACCGCTGCTCGACCTCGGCGAACGCCTCCTCCCAGCTCACCTCTACATGCGTGCCGTTACGGCGTACGAGCGGCCCTCGCAGCCGGTCGGGATCGTCGTGCAGCGCACCGAGCGTCGATCCCTTCGGGCAGATGAACCCGCGAGAGAACGGATCGTCGCTGTCGCCGCGAATGCTCGTCACGCGCCCCCCTTCCGTCTCGATGCGCAGGCCACACGTCGCCTCGCAGAGCGGGCAGGTGCGGAACGAGACGCGGGATGCCATGAGAGAGACGATACTCCGCGCGGGCGAATCGGCGCGCGTCCCGTGGACGCGCGACCACCCTCGTGCTTCGATGTCTCCGTGACGAAGCACAGGCGGCCGAGGACGGCGAACCAGCTTCTCGAGGAGGCGCGACACGAGATCGTGCGACTGAGCCCTGTCGAGGCGCACGAGCGGCAGCTTGGGGGAGCGATCATCGTCGACATCAGGTCCGATTCGGCCCGACAGCGAGACGGCATCGTCCCGGGCTCGGTGCACATCCCGCGCACCGTGCTCGAGTGGCGGCTCGACCCCTCGAGCGCCTGGGCGAACCCGCATCTCGTCGACACCGACGCAGCCCGTGATCCTGATCTGCGACCACGGTTGGTCGTCGAGCCTCGCCGCCGCGACGCTCCTTCAGCTCGGGCGCGAGGGAGCCGGCGACGTGATCGGCGGCTTCGAGGAGTGGCGGGCGAGCGGCCTGCCCGTCGCCACGGTCTCCCGCGACGGCTCCGACCCGAACGAGACTCCGGGCATGGGGGCGCCGTTCGGGCGGCCCGCTCCACGTCGACCGAGCGTCGACCAGCAGGCCCATTGGGAGGCCGCTCTCGAGACGCGGCCCGATCGATACGGCGCGGCGGCGAGCGAGCCGGCGCACGCGTCGCTGGAACTGCTCCGGCAGCGTGGCGACCGCGATCTCGTCGAGCTCGGCAGTGGTCAGGGGCGCGACGCGATCCTCTTCGCGGGCGCAGGGCTGCGTCGTCACGGCGGTCGACTTCGCCCGGGCCGCGGTGCGGGCGGTCGCCGAGAAGGCCGAGGCGGCAGGGGTCGCCGAGCGTGTTGCCGTGGTCGAGTGCGACGTTCGGAAACCGCTCCCGTTCGAGCCCGCGACCTTCGACGCCTGCTACTCGCACATGCTGTTTTGCATGGCCCTCGGCGAGGCAGAGCTGCAGGCCCTCACCGCGGAGATCTGGCGGGTCCTCCGCCCCGGCGGCGTGTGCATCTACACGGCGCGGACGACGGACGACAGCGATTACGGCCGCGGGACGCCCCTCGGGGACGACATGTACGAGCTCGACGACTTCGTGGTGCACTTCTTCGATCGCGACCTCGTGGCGCGACTCGCCGCGGGAACCGGGGAGGTGGCCTTCGAGCTACTCGAGGTCGACGAGTTCGAGGAGGGGACACTTCCGCGTCGGCTGTTCCGCGTCACCATGCGCCGTCGCTAGCCGGCGACAATCCTTATCGAAGTCTTACAAACCGTTGCCCGCGCCGCGTGACGGCTGGTAGAAGAGACGGACCGTGAGTCGCGTCCGACTCCTCCTACGCGACGAGGCGCCGCTCCCTGCGCGCTCGATCTACGCAGCCGACGGCTCTGCCTCGCCGTTGAAGCGCTCGCTCGCGAACGCGCCCGACCTGCTCGAGACGCTCCTGCCGTTTCTCGGCCAGATCTACGACGAGGGCGCCGTCGATCTCGCGACGAAGGAGCTCGTCGTCGTGCGCGTCTCGCAGCTCAAGGGCTGTCGTTACTGCCTCGCCGCGCACCGGCCGCTCGCGCTCGAGTTCGGCGTTCGCGAGGACGCAGCTCGCCGCGATCTGTGACGAGCTTCCGCTCGACTCGCTCGCAGAGCGCGAGCGCACGATCGTCGAATGGGCCGACCGGCTACGTCCTCGACCCTGCAGCGATCACGGACGACCTCGTCGCACGTGTCCTCGACCACCTCCGTGACGACCAGATGGTCGAGCTCGCGATCCTGATCGGTGCCACCCAGATGCTGAACTCGCTACTGCACCGCCTTCGACGTGCCGCCGACCGCATGAGCACCGCCGAGACGCTCGAGGCCGCTGTCGCCGAAGGTCGCTGCGGAGATCGGCTCTGGCTCTATGCGACCTACCACTGCAACCTCGCGTGCGGCTACTGCCTGACGGAGTCGATGCCCTCCATCGCGAACCGGCGGACGCTGCCCTCGGAGACGATGATCCGCGTGGCGCGGGAGGCGCGGGAGCTCGGATTCGGCGCGATCGGTGTGACGGGCGGGGAGATCTTCATGCTGCGGGACGCAGCCGAGACCCTCGCGCGAGATCGCCTCGATCCTGCCGACGGTGGCGTTGACCAACGCGACGCTCTTCACCGAGCGCATCCTCGACGCGGATCGAGCCGCTCGCCGACCTCGACATCGCACTGCAGATCTCCCTCGACTCCGACGAGCCCGACCGCAACGACGCGTTCCGTGGCCCGGAGAACTTCGCCAGGGTCGAGCGTGCGATCCCTGCCCTTCTCGAGCGCGGCATCAGCGTCCGCATCGCGACGACGGTCGAGGAGCAGACGGAGGACGAGCTCGCCCGGCTGTGCGTTCTGCACCGCAGCTGGGGCATCCCCGACGAGGACCACATCGTTCGTGGGGTCGTTCGCCGTGGGCGTGCGGAGCTCCTCGAGATGGGGGTGATCCCCGGGCGTGACCGACATCCTCCCCGAGCTCACGATCACCGCCGACGGCGCATTTCTGCATCCGTTCGGGCCGACGGTACGGCACGGCGTCACCGATCTCGATCTCCTCGTCTCCGCGGCAGGTCCTGCCGCTCGAGCGGGCGGCCGAGCGGTTCCTGCGGCTCGTCGTCGGACCAGCCGGTCGGGACGGACGTCGCCCGCAACATCAGGTGAGCGTGACGCCGGCCCCGCGGTCGCGGGGCGCCGAGATCACCCTCTCCGGGCCTGCGGATCCTCCTCGGCGTGCTCTTCCTCAGCGTCTGGGGATCGAATCTGCACAAGGGCCTCTACGGCCCGAGCGACTACGCCGGGCCTGATCCGCGGCTACGCGGCGCACGGCGACGCACCCGCGGCCTGGAAGCATGTCATGGGCTTCGTCGCCGATCACGCCGCGATATTCGCGCGCCTCCAGCTCGTGGGGGAGCTCGCACTCGGTGTCCTGCTCGTGCTCGGGCTCTGGCTACGGGTCGGTCGGCGTGCTCGCCTGGGCATTTCTCCTCGGGCTGTGGATCAGCGAGATCGGCACGCCCGGCGAATGGGCCTGGTCGCTCGTCTTCCCGGCCGTCGTGGCGCTCGCCGTTGCGTTCGTCCCGGAGGCCCGTCGCTGGTCGCTCGACGCGAGACGTCGCCCGTGAGGCGGGCTGCCATCGCCAGCGCGCTCGGGTTGGCGATCGCCCTACTCGAGTTGCGATTGCGCGGAGAGACGGACGTGCGCACCCAGGTCGTCGGCCAGCTCCTCGCGTTCGGGCTGTTCCTTCCGGCCGCCTGGCTCTGCTGGCGGGGCCTCGGGATCGGACGCTCGCGGCGTCGTCCTCGTCCTCGCCCTCGCGATCGTGATGAGGGCGTTCGCCCTCGATCCCGGGACGCCGCCGCCGTTGACGACCGACACCTACCGGTACGCGTGGGACGCGCGCCTGCAGGCGGCCGGGGTCAACCCTTACCGATACCCGCCCGAACGACCGTGCGCTCAGCGAAGTACCGCGACGCGATCATCTGGCCGAACATCAACCGGCGCGACTGGCGCACGGTCTACCCACCCGCGGCGCAGGCCTCGTTCCTGACTGCGCGGACGGTGTTCGGCAACGGCGTGCGCGCCACGACCTGGCTCTTCGTCCTCGCCGAGGCTGCGGCGATCGGACTGCTCGTGCTCGTGCTCGCGCGGATGCGCGCCCCGCTCGAGCGCATCGCGCTCGTTGCGTGGCATCCGATTGCGATCAGCGAGATCGCCGCGAACGGGCACGTCGACGCGCTCGCCCTGCTCGCCGGTGCAGCCCTGCTGGCGGCATGGCAGGCACGCCGATTCACCCTCGCCGGTCTCGCCGTCGCCTTCGCCGCTCTCGTCAAGCTCGGCCCGATCCTGCTCGTCCCCGCGCTCGTGCGACGCGGAAGGTGGCGCTTCGCGCTCGCAGCGCTCGTCCCGTGCCTGCTCGCGTACCTGCCCGTACCTGTCCGTGGGGAGGCGTGTCGTGGGGAGCTTGCCCCGCTTCCTTCGTCGCGAGGAGCTGGGCTCGCTCGCCTGGACAGCGTTGCATCCATACCTCGGCTGGATGCTTGCCGCTCCGGGTTCTGCTCGTCGCGTTGCTCGTCGTCGTCGCCCTTCTCGGGCTCCGCGAGCACGCGTCGATCGATCAGGTCGCGCGTACCTGCCTGCTCGTGCTCGGTGGCCTTCTCCTCGCGAGTGCCCACCTGCAGCCCTGGTACATGCTCTGGCTGCTGCCGTACCTCGTCGTCACCGCCGCTCCCGCGTGGCTGTGGCTCACCGGGACGCTGCCGCTGCTCTACGTCTACTCCCTCTACGGCGGCCTGCCGTGGTGGGTGCGTGTCGTCGTCTACGTCCCGTTCGTCGCTCTGGCGCTCGCGCGCCTGATCGTTCCTCGCCGCAGCCGCAGCGAGCGGCCGCCGCTCGCTGCCGGCAGGGTCCCGGGTGACCGCGGTCATCCCCGTGATCGACGAGGCGGACTCGCTGCCGTTCGTGCTGGCCGAGTTCCCTGCGGGATCCGTCGAGACGATCGTCGTCGTCGACGGCGGCTCGACGGACGGCACGGTCGGGCTCGCGCGGGCCGCAGGAGCGCTCGTCGTCATCGAGCCGCGTCGCGGGTACGGGCGTGCCTGCCTCGAGGGGGCGCGCGCGACGGACGCCGAGATCATCGTCTTCCTCGACGGCGACGGCAGTGACGATCCGGCGGCGATCGCGTCGCTCGTCGAGCCGATCCGGTCCGGAGAGGCGGTGCTCGTGCTCGGTGCCCGTGCCGACCCCGAGCGAGGGGCGCAGCACGGGCACCAGCGGCTCGGGAACGCGCTCGTCTCGCTCCTCGTGCGTATCTGCTACGGCGCGCGGATCCACGACATCCCGCCGATGCGGGCGATCCGACGCGACACCCTCGATCAGCTCGGGATGTCGGAGATGACGTACGGATGGCCGACCGAGATGATCGTCAAGACCGCTCGTGCCGGCCTACCGATCGTGCGAGATCACCGGTCCCGTCGCGCGCCCGCAGGGGCGGCGAGTCGAAGGTCTCCGGCAAGCTCGGGCCGTCGCTGCGGGCGGGGACGATGATGTTGCGCGTGGTCGTACGCTACGGATGACGCCAGGGCGGTCGGGCCGATCGCACGCGTGAGAACTTGTTGAGAACTCGAGCCTTGACGCCCGCCGGATGCAGCAGGGACACTGGGGAGCGATGAGGCGCCGCCCAGCACTCGCGCTCGTCGCCGTGGTCGTCGCCATCGCCGGGACGGTGTTGCTCGTGGCCTCCTGCGGTGGCGCAGAACGACGACGAGGGATCGGGCAAGCCCGTCTCGTTCTCGCAGGTTCAGTCGGTGTTCCAGTCGAACGGCTGCCAGGGCTGCCACCCCGGCGTCAACCCGTCGCTCAACCTTCGGGACGACGCTGCCTACGACGACCTCGTCGGGATCAAGGCGCTCGAGGACCCGGATCTCTATCGCGTCGTCGCAGGCGACCCGGCCAACAGCTTCCTCTACCTCAAGATCGGCGGCGAATCCGGTCATCGCCGACATTCCCGGGGTCGGCTCCCGCATGCCGCCCGGAGCGCCCCCGATCTCCGCGGAGGACATGAAGCTCATCCACGACTGGATCGCGCAGGGAGCGAAGCGCGACGACGGTACGACGGGCGGGCCGCAGGTGACGACGCCTGGAACCCCGCCACCGAGCGTCGAGGGCTCGGCGGCGTCCACGGAGCAGAAGGGCTCGGGAACGATCACGGGCACCGTGATCGACCAGGCGCGCAAGCCGATCGCGGGCGCGTTCGTCACCCTGCTCCTGCAGGGGGCGACCCTCGAGGGCGGCGAGGAGCACTACCGGGTCGCCGAGACCGATGCGAACGGGAAGTACACGCTCGGCGACGCCCCAGCAGGGAGATTCCTGCTCAAGGCCTACGCACCCGAGTCGATCTACGTCTCCCGCATCGTCGCCCTCGGCGAGGGTGAGGCAGCGACGGTCAACTTCGGGTTGCCGACCCGCATCGTCCCGAACCCGACGATCTCGAGCCCCTCGGTCTCGGGCACCCGCCTGGCACTGGGCGTGTCGGGCTCCAACCTCGACGGCAACTACACGCTGGCCGTCAACTCCGAAGGCGGGCATCACGGTCGAGCTCCACAACGCCGACAACGCTCCCGGACGCTGGACGGGCAGGAGCGCAGAGACGCTTCCCGGCCCATGGGTCTTCCTCGCCGTCGACAAGCAATGCAACGTCTCCGACTTCCTCACCGTCGAGGGCTGATCGCGGTCGCTGCACTCGTCAGCGGGCTTCGCGCTCGCGGCAGCCGTCGTCGCAGTGGGGGCGCGGGGCTCGTGCTCCGCGCTTCTCTGCGGACGTCCAGCCGATCTTCGACGATAAGTGCGTCTCCTGTCATCCCGTCGCCTATCCGTACCTCGACCTACGGCGTGGTCACTCCTACGACGATCTCGTTCGTGTCTCGGCCGCCACACGCCCCGCCTTCGAGCGCGTCGTTCCCGGGAAGCCCGAGTTTTCGTATCTCCTCATCCACCCGCCCGATCCGTCGTTGCGTGGCGTGCTGACCCGGGACGACCGGGAGACGATCGCGGCCTGGATCGAGGCAGGGGCGAAGAATGACTGACCGCCTCGCGAGGTTCGCATGACCTGGCTCGTCACCGGGGGCACGGGTTTCCTCGGCGTCCATCTTCTGTGGCGCCTCGAAGAGCGCGGGATCGCAGCCCGGTCGCTCGATCTAGAGCCTCTCGACGGCGCGTTCGTCGGGGTCGAGCCGATCGTCGGCGATGTCCGCGACGAGCGTCTCGTGCGCCGCCTACTCGGTGGGGTCGACGTGCTCGTCCATGCCGCAGCCGCACTCCCGTCGGGCGGGAATCTCCAGGCGGTGAACGCCGGCGCCACCGGCCGACTCGCCCGCCTCGCACGGCAGGCAGGCGTACAGCGCAGCATCTTCGTCTCGCCCGGCGTCGTCTACGGCATCCTACCGCCGCCGGTTTCCGAGACGGCCACTCCGAGCCCCTGCGAGCCGTACGGACGCTCCAAGCTCGAGGCCGAACGGGCGTGGCTCGCATCGGCGCTCGCGCCGCTCGTGCTCCGCCCGTCGGCTTTCATCGGCCCGGAGCGGCTCGGCGTCTTCGGCATCCTGTTTCGCTGGATCCGGGAGGGACGGCGGATCTACGTGCTCGGCGACGGAGCAAATCGGTACCAGCTGCTCGACGTCGACGATCTTGTGCGCGCCGTGGAGCTCGCCGCGGAGCGCCCGGGAGACGGCGTGGCAAACGTCGGTGGGCGGATCAGCGGCACGATCCGTGCCGATCTCGAGGCGCTGATTCTGAATGCGGGCTCTCCGAGCGGGGTCGTCGGCGTTCCCGCGAATCCGGCAAAGGCCGTCCTGGCCGTTCTCGCCGCCGCCCGCATCTCGCCGCTGCAGAAATGGCACCGGCTCTCGGCCGACAGGGACATCGTCTTCGACTGCTCCAATACGAACGAACTGCTCGGCTGGCGACCCGCTCGGAGTGGCGCGGAGGCGCTCATCCGCTCCTACGACTGGTACTGCGCGGAGGGGGCGAGCCGGCCGGAGGGGATAGGGCACCGAAGCCGCTGGAGTGAGCAGGCGCTCGGCGTCCCGTGGAGGGTCTCGTGACGCAGGTTCCCGGAGTGGTCATCGTCGTCGCGAAGGCACCGGCGGTGGGGCGTTCGAAGACGCGGCTCGTTCCCCCGCTCACGCCTTTCGACGCCGCAGAGTTGCAGGAGTGTCTCCTCCTCGACACCGTCGACGGGTGCGCGCGTGAGGTGACGGACGTGCGGGTTCTCTACGCCTCGGCGCTGGATCGTGCGCCGCTCGAGACATTGCTTCCCGGCGCTCGACTCGTCCAGCAGGAGGGGCAAGGGCTTGCAGACGCACTCCGTCTCGGCGTTGCCCGGCACGTCGGCGAAGGGCCCGTCGCCCTCGTCTCGTCGGACATTCCCGGCGTGCCTCCCGGGGCCTTGACCGCGGCTTTTTCGGCGCTCGCGGACGGAGCCGACGTGGTGCTGGGACCGGCGATGGACGGTGGCTACTGGCTCATCGCCATGCGCGAAGCGGACGATCGCCCGTTCGCGGACATCCCGTGGTCGACGCCCGCCGTCTACGCAGTGACGCGGGCTCGTTGTGAGGACGCCGGGTTGCGGGTCGTCGACGTCGCTGCGTGGAGGGACATCGACACGCTCGTCGACCTGTCGCTCGCTGCACGTGATCCGGCGCTCGGGGGCTCAACCCGGTCGGCCCGGTTCTTCGCTCGCCTCCGCCCTTCGTTGCCAGAGCCACCCCCTCTCGAGCTCATCTCGAGCGAGGTTCTCTCCTCGTCTCCCTGGCGTGATCACATCGTCGACCGGCTCCGCTGGGACGGGCGTGAGACGTCGTACTCCTATCTCGGCTCTCCGCGGGCGGTCTTCGTCGCTGCAGTCACCGACGACGACGAGATGCTCCTCGTCCGGCAATACCGCCACCCGGTGCGGGACTGGACGCTGGAGGTGCCCGCCGGCTCGGTGGCCGACGGAGAGTCGCCACTCGAGGCCGCGCGCCGTGAGTTGCGCGAAGAGGTCGGCGGCGAGGCGCGCGACTGGCACCACCTGTCGACGTTCTTCTCGTCGAGTGGGCACCTGAGCCTCCGGTCCGATGCGTGGCTCGCAACGAACGTCACTGTCGGCAAAGCGAGCCCCGACGAGGACGAGCGCGTGACCCTCGTTCGCATGCCGCTGCGCGAGGCGGTGGAGACGGCGCGTCGAGGCGGATTCGCCGAGGGGCAGACGGCTCTCACGATCCTGCTTGCGGGCGAGCATCTCGACGGGAGCCGACGGGAGCGCGGCCCGAGCCCGTGAGCGCCCCCGCCGAACCGATCCCGGCAGCGTCGGCGGCGGCACAGGAGCGTGCGGTTCGGTCGTGGTACGCGGTCGTGACGTTCCTCTGGACACGGGTCGCGATCACCGCCGTCGCGATGCTCGCCACGACGCTGCCGACGCACGAGCGGCTCGAGCGCGAGGGCGCAAGCCCTCTGCTTCACGATCTCGGCTGGCCGATCGACCTCTGGGCCCGCTGGGACAGCGTCTGGTACCTGACGATTGCCGAGCACGGATATCACGGAGCTGCCGAGACGCTCGCCTTCTGGCCGCTCTATCCCGCTCTCGTCGCCCTGGTCGGTGCGGCAATCGGAGGGCACCAGATCGCGGCCGGCGTGCTCGTCTCGCTCGTCTCGCTCCTCGGCGCGATGATCCTGCTCGAGCGGCTCGGGACACAGCTCCTCGGCGTTCGGGCGGCGCGGCGCGCCGTTCTCTACCTTGCGCTCTTTCCGACCGCCTTCTTCCTCGGGGCCGTCTACAGCGAGTCGCTCTACCTTCTCCTGGCCGTCGCGGCGTTCCTTCTCGCCGAGCGCAGCCGGTTTCTGCCGGCCGGGATCGTCTGCGGCCTCGCCATCGTCACCCGTGTCGCGGGGGTGGCGCTTCTGCCGGCGCTCGCTCTCATCGCCTGGCGCTCAGGTGACCGGCGCCGCGCCTTGCTCTCGCTCGCCGTCGCCCCGTTTATCGCCTCGATCCACCTGCTCGTCGTCGTCGGCGTACGCGGTGGTCTCGGCGATCTCATCGGCGCACAGGTGCTCTGGAAGCGGCATCTATCACCGGCCGGCCCGCTCGGTGGGATCTGCCACGGCCTCGCCAAGGCCTGGTCGACCGTGCTCGAGCTCGGCCACCGTGGCGGGCCGAATCTTCTCTGGCCGAGCGAGCTCCTGAATGCCGCCTTCCTCATCGTGTTCATCGTCCTCACAGTCATTGCCTGGCGCCGCGTGGGCGCACCGTACGGCCTCTTCGCCGCGCTGAGCCTCGCGCTCCCGCTCAGCTTCCCGGCGACACCGTCTCCGCTTCTCTCGCTGCCGCGATTCGGCCTCGTCGTCTTCCCGTTCTTTCTCGCCCTCGCAGCCGTCGGGGCGCGTCCGCGGGTCAACGCAGCGATCATTGGCGTCAGCAGCGCGATCCTCGCCCTGGCCACCATCGAGTGGGTGCGGTGGGGGTGGATCGGCTGATGGGCGGGTCGCCTGCATCGCCCTCGGGCTCGTCGGGGACACGCGCCGCTTCGACGGCTAGGCATCGGCGTCGCAGCGCCTCGCGGACGGCCGGCCACTCGTCGTCGATGACGCTGTACCAGGCGGAATCGCGGCTGACGCCGTCCCGGACGAGCATGTGCTTCCGGTGGATGCCCTCGAAGGCCGCGGGCAGTCCGGCGAGCGCGGGGCGGGCGCGCTCGTTCAGGGCGTCGGTCTTGAACTCGACGCGTCGGCAGCCGAGCGCCCCGAATGCGTGCTCGAGCTGGAGGAGCTTCGCCTCCGTGTTCGCGCCGGTGCCCCAGGCGTCGGGCGTGAGCCACGTCCACCCGATCTCGAGGCTCCGGTGCTCCGGCCGGAGCGCGAGATAGCGCGTCGACCCGATTGCGGCACCGGTCGACTGCGAGACCGTCGCGAACGCGAGATCGTGGCCCATCGCCGTCCGTTCGACCGCGTCGCTCATCCACCGATCCCAGTCGGATCGCGTCTGCGGCTGCAGGATCGGGAGCCAGCGCCAGACACGGGGGTCGCGCGACGCCTCGTAGAGGCCGTCGGCGTGATGGAGGGCGAGCGGCTCCAGGCGCACGATCGTGCCGGCGAGTATCGGTGTCGTCCATCGCTCCATACCGGCAGGACAGTACACTTGGGTCATGCCTATCTACGAGTACGCCTGCATGGAGTGCGAGGATCATTTCGACGAGCTCGTCCGCAGTGACGAGCAGGTGGTCACGTGTCCGGGGTGTGGCGCAGGCAACGTTCTCAAGCAGCTCTCCGCCTTTGCTGTCCACGGCGCTGCCGCGAAGCCGTCGTTCGGCGGCGGAGCGGGTGGCTGCTGCGGCGGCGGCTGCGGCTGCAGCTGAAGCTCGGCCGCGACGAAAGAGCGCTCTCGACCGAGCGGCAGCACGTCGTCTGCCACGCTCCGGCCATCCGCCGAGGATCCTAGACTGGCCACTGATGGATGCCCTCGCGCGATCCGCCGCGCTATCGATGGTCGCAGCCGAGACGGCCGGGTGCGAGCGTTGCGCGCTCGCCGCGACGCGGAGCCGCGTCGTCTTCGGCTCCGGCGATCCCGACGCCGAGCTGATGCTCGTCGGTGAGGCGCCCGGTTACCAGGAAGATCAGGGCGGCGACTGGTTCGCGGGGCAGGCCGGTGAGCTCCTCGAGCAGCTGCTCGCCGGTATCGGGCTCGCCCGGGACGACGTGTACGTCGCGAACGTCCTGAAGTGCCGTCCGCCGCAGAACCGCGACCCACTCGAATCGGAGATCGCCTCCTGCGAGCCGCACCTCTTCCGCCAGGTCGAGCTCATCCGGCCCAGGGTCGTCGCGACGCTCGGCAACTTCGCCACGAAGCTGCTGTCCGGCCGGCCGCACGGGATAACCCGTGTCCACGGCCAAGAGCACGAGGTCTCGCTCGGCACGATGACGGTGCTCCTCTTTCCGCTCTACCATCCCGCTGCCGCTCTCTACACACCTTCGATGTTGCAGGCGCTCGAGGACGACGTCGCCCGACTTCCGGCCTTGCTCGGTCGGGAAGAACGGACCCCGGCCGCGCTCGCTCCGCAGCCGGAGACACGCGTCCCGGTCGCCGGCGTCGTCGACGCGGTCGGGACGGCACAGCTCGGGCTCTTCTGAGCCGTGATCGAGCGGCTGACCGCATCGGCCGCCGAGACGGAGGCCTTCGGGTCCTCTCTCGCAGCGCTTCTGCGGCCAGGGGATGTCGTTCTCATCCGGGGCGAGATCGGGGCCGGAAAGACGACGCTCGTGCGCGGTGCGTGCCGGTCATTCGGCATCGTCGAGCCGATCACGAGCCCGACGTTCACGATCGGGCACCTGTACCACGGGACGGCGACGGTCGCACATCTCGACCTCTACCGCTTCGTCGGCCTGAGCGATGCCGAGTGGGGGGACGTCGAGTCGTATTTCGACGGTACGATTGCCTTCGTCGAATGGCCGGAAGCTGGACATGGAGCTCTCCCACCGGCGACCGTCTCACTCGTGCTCGAGCATGTCGGCCCCGACGAGCGCCGGATCTCGGTCGAGGCGGCCGCTGGAGCCGTGCTCGAGGACCTCGCCCGTGCTGATCCTGGCGTTCGATACCGCGACTGACATCGCCACGAGTGCGATCGTCGCCGACGGCAAGACCCTTGCCGAGCGCGTGAGTCGCCCGCAACTCCTTCTCGCCGACGTCGACGAGATGTTGGGAGATGCCGGGCTCCACGCCGCGGATCTGACCGGGATCGTCGTGGGAACCGGGCCGGGCAGCTTTACGGGCATGCGTATCGGGCTGTCCGTCGCGCGGGGTCTCGGTCTCGCGCTCGATCTCCCCGTCGCAGGCGTCTCCACGCTCGACGCTCTTGCGGCCGGCGTCGCCGACGCGTACCCGGTGGTCGACGCCCGCCGCGGCGAGGTGTTCGTGTTGGGCCCGACAGCCGTTCGACCCGAGCATCTCAGGCCACCGGAGGGAGCCTTGTGTGTCGGGAGCGGCGCACGAAGGTATCGCGACCTGCTCGTCGACCGGGGAGCCGACGTGCCGCCTGACGACTCGATCCTTCATCTCCCACGCGCCGCTCTGCACGCGTCGGTCGCGTCGTAGCTTCGCGCCGGCCGACACGGTCGAGCCGGTGTACGTCCGACCCCCCGACGCGGATGTGTGGTCCGCGTGAGCGTTTCGATCCGTCGCCTCGAGCTCGGCGACCTCGACGCTATCGAGGAGATCGAGCGCGCGTCGTACCCGACGCCGTGGTCGCGCTCGATGTTCGTCAGCGAACTGGCGAAGCCCAGCTCGCTCTCCATCGCGGCCGTGCTCGACGACGGCAGCCCTCGCCGGATACCTCGTCCTCTCGCGCTACGTCGACGCCTGGCACGTGATGAACGTCGCCGTCGCCGAGAAGCACCGTCGTCTGGGGATCGCGTCGACGATGTTGCGCAATCTCTTTGCCATCACGAACGACGATGCCGAACGCGGCTACACGCTCGAGGTGCGAGTCTCGAACCTCGCTGCGATCAGGCTCTACGAGCGGTTCGGGTTCGTCCAGCGCGGCGTCCGACGCGGTTACTACACTGACAACAGAGAGGATGCGTTGATCATGTGGCGAGACCCGGAACGCCCGGAACGGGACCGGGCGAGCGACAACGGAGGACAGATGGAGCAGGGCGAGCTGGACGAGGGTAGGGCGTGATCCTCGGGATCGAGACGTCGTGCGACGAGACGGCTGCAGCCGTCGTCACCGGCGACGGCGAGATCCTTTCGTCGATCGTGGCCTCCCAGAGTACGCTCCACGCGCGCTACGGCGGCGTCGTCCCCGAGGTCGCCTCGCGACGGCACGTCGAGCAGGTCGGGCCTGTCATTCGTGAGGCGCTGCGAGAGGCAGGAGTCACGCTCGACGACATCACGCGAATCGGGGTCACGCGCGGGCCGGGGCTCGTCGGTGCGCTGCTCGTCGGCCTCTCGGCCGCGAAGGCGGTCGCCTGGGCGCGCGGTCTTCCGCTCGTCGCGGTCGACCACCTTCACGGTCATGTCGCGTCGCTCTATCTCGGCCCGACCCCGCTCGAGCCGCCATTTGCCTGCCTGCTCGCAACGGGTGGCCACACGCAGGTTCTCGCCGTGCGCTCCCAGGGCTCGTTCGAGCGTCTCGGGACGACGCTCGACGACGCCGCGGGTGAGGCGTTCGACAAGGGGGCGAGACTCCTCGGCCTGCCCTACCCGGGAGGCGCCGAGATCGATGCGCTCGCGCGTGAGAGGCGACCCACACGCGTTCTCGTTCCCGGTCGCCCGCGTTCCCGGGCTCGACTTCTCGTTCTCGGGCCTCAAGACGGCGCTTCTCTACAGGGTGCGCGACCTTGGCGAGGCGGCGGCACACGAGCGCCGCGCGGACCTGGCGGCGTCCTACCAGCGGGCGATCGTGCTCGCGCTGACGCGGCGACTGCGTCAGGCCGCCGAGGCCGAGGATCTCGCACGGATTGCGGTCGTCGGCGGCGTCGCCGCGAACTCCGAGCTCCGCGCCGCGCTTCCCGACGCACACGTCGCCGCGCTCTCGCTCTGTACCGACAATGCCGCCATGATCGCGTCTGCGGCCCGATACACCGAACCTCTGTCGCCTGCCGAGGCGCTCGTCGTGGATGCGTATGCGTCGGCAGCGTGAGCACTGGGTCGCGTCGGCGGTCGTCCTCGCCGTCGCACTCACCCTGCTCGGAGGCGGCGCCGTCGGCCGCCACGGACGAGCCTGCCACAGGCGCGGCCGGCTGGGAGAGCCTGCTCGGGGACAGGCCGACGCCGCAGCTCGGAGGACGGTGGATCGTCATTCTCGACCGGCCCTCCCTCGCGAGCCGCGTTGCCGCAGCCGGTGGGGTCGCGACCGAGGAGCAGGAGCGGGGCTGGACGCGGAGCGCGCGCCGAGCGCAGCAGGAGATCCTCGGCAGCCTCGCTCTGGAGGGTGCGCCGATCGAGCCCGAGCATTCGTTCTATCGCGTGTTCAACGGCTTCGCAGCACCGCTCGACACGCGCTCGCTCGCGATCGTCGTCAGATCGCCCGATGTGCGGGGCGTGTATGCGGTCCGAGCTGCCCTCCCGGCCGCCGTCGCGCCGGGAACCGTCGATCAGCTCTTTGCGGGCGATGGGGCTCGGCGCCCCGACGTACAGCTCCCGGGTTTCTCCGGTTCGGGTGTCACCGTTGCGCTGCTCGACACCGGCGTCGATCTCGTGCACCCCTACATCCGCCGGGCGCTCCTGCGACGGCCTTGACGTCCTCGACCCCGGTGGGGACGCGAGCGCGCGCCAGAACCCGACGGCGCCCGGACAGACCGGAGCGCCACGGAACGGAGATGGCAGGGCTCGTCGTGGGCTCCGACGGCCCCGCCGACCTGGAAGGCACCGCGCCCGGTGCGTCGTTGCTCCCGATCCGTATCGCAGGTTGGCAGCCCGATGCGTCCGGCGGGGTCTCGATCTACGGACAGAACGGACCAGCTTCTGGCGGGCATCGAATTGGCCGTCGACCCGAACGAGGACGGGGACGCGCACGATGCAGCGCGCGTGGCGCTCGTCGGGGTCGTCGAGCCGCTCGCCGCGTTCGTCGACGGCCCACTGGCGCTCGCGGCGGCAGGAGCCTCGACGCTCGACACGCTCGTCGTTGCTCCGGCCGGTAACGATGGGCCGGCAGGCCCGACGTACGGCAGCATCGGAGGGCCGGGCGGAGCACCCGCCGCGCTGACAGCGGGCGCGCTCGACACGAGACGTCGGAGCCCAACTGGTCATGTGCTTCTGCTCGCCGGGTTGCGCGTTCTCGTCTCGGGCAATCAGCCGCTCGGAGGGGTCGTTGCGCCGGGGACTTCGGTGTCGGCCCCCGTCGTCGCTCTCGCGCGGTCGGCGCAGGCGATCGTCGGTGCGCCGGGTGGGTTTGCGAGGCTCTTCGATGCCAACGGCTACAGCCGTGTCGGCGGGGCCGCGGTTCTCCTGCCGCGCGGCACGTCGTCGCCGGAGGCCGTCCGTGAGGTCGTGGCGGCAGGAGCCACCGCCGTGCTCGTCGACGGGGCGCTCCCCGCCGGCTCGCTCGGAACCGACGGCCCGATCGAGGTTCCTATTCTCGGGGTTTCGGTCGGCTCGGCCGAAGCTGTCCGCAGCGCGCTTCGCACCGGTGTCCCGGTCAGCTTCTCGGTAGGCGCGCCCGCATTCGACGCCAATCCGGACAGGGGTGGCCAGGCGCCGTTCTCCTCCGACGGCCTTGCGTTCAACGGCGCCCAGAAGCCTGAGGTCAACCGCGGCCGGCATCGGCCTCGCCACCTCGGATCCCGGGGCGGAACGAGGACGGCGCAGCGCGATACGGGACTCTGAGCGGCTCGAGCGCGGCGGCGGCGCTGACTGCGGGAGCTGCGGCCCTGCTCGCGCAGGCGCGGCCAGACCTCGACGCGGCGGGACTCAAGCAGGCACTCGTCGCGAGCGCACGGCGAGTCCCGGGATCCGTGGTCGGGACGGTCGATCCATCCGCTGCGGCCGCCATCGAGGTCGTCTCGGAGCCTCCGCTCGTCTCTCTCGGGGCCGTGTTCGCTGCGGATACCCAGGTGGGCCGAGTGATCACCCTGAGGAACACGAGCAGCCGGGCACTGGAAGTGACCATCAGCCCGGGGACGGCGGACGGCGCCGATATCGAGATGGATGTCGTGCCTGCCAAAGCCCGGCTCCGTCCGGGTGCGACGGTGCAGGTCGCCGTCACCGCTCGCGTCCCACTGCTCCCGCGCGCACCGGCGGCGCTGCGCGGCGCCGTGGCGGTGAAGGTGCGCGACGGTGGTAGCCTGAAGATCCCCTGGACGATCACCGTCCCGGTCGTCGGCCTCGATCTGATCCGAAACGCGAAGCTGTCGAGCCGCTCGTTCGAGCCATCCGACGTGGAGCCGGCCGTCCTGTCGCTCACACTCGGCCGCGTCGACGGGAGCCCGGAGAGGCCGCAGCTATTGCCGCTCGAGGAGGTCACGCTCGAGCTCTATCGCGGCGATCGCAATCTCGGTCGGCTTGCGCTCGTGCGTGACCTCTTGCCCGGCCGGTACTCGTTCGGGATCACCGGACGCGGGATCAACGGCAAACGGCTGCCACGAGGCGCCTACGAGCTGCGCGTCACCGCTCTACCAGTTGGTGGCGGGTTCCCGAACGAGGAGACGATCCCGTTCTCGATCGAGTGAGAACGACGGCATCGCCCTGCCGACGGCGGCGGTATAGTCGTTTCGTTGTGAGCGACGGTGCCCACGTATGAGCGCTGCCACGCCGCTGCCGACCCATCTCCACGAGAACCCGTTCGCACTCGCGCAGGCGCAACTTCGACGCGTCGGTGAGACGTTCGACGTCGATCCGAACCTGATTCATGTCCTCGCCGAGTGCAAGAAAGGGGTCGAGGTCTCGGTCCCCGTGCAGATGGACGACGGCTCGGTCATCGCCTTCCAGGGCTACCGCGTCGTGCACAACATGACGAGAGGCCCGGCGAAGGGCGGGATCCGTTACCACCCGGCGGTGACGCAGGACGAGGTGAAGGCGCTCGCGATGTGGATGACATGGAAGTGCGCCCTGATGGGCCTCCCGTTCGGTGGTGCCAAGGGCGGTGTCATCTGCGATCCGAAGCTGCTCTCGATGGGGGAGAAGGAGCGGCTGACGCGGCGCTACACGAGCGAGATCATCAACGAGATTGGCCCCGAGAAGGACATTCCTGCCCCCGATGTGGGCACCGACGCGCAGGTGATGGCCTGGATCTTCGATACGTACTCGATGAACGTCGGGCATTCCGTGCTCGGCGTCGTCACGGGCAAGCCGCTCGCCGTCGGCGGGTCGGTGGGACGCGACGGCGCCACGGCGCGCGGTTCGCTCTACTGCATCCGCACGGCGCTGCAGAAGCAGGGATCCCGCCTCCATGACACCCGCATCGCGATTCAGGGTTTCGGGAACGTCGGCTCTAACCTCGCGCGACTGCTTTCGGACGAGGGCGTACGCGTGATCGCCGTCTCCGACTCGCGCGGAGGTGTCCACAATCCCTACGGCCTCGACGTGCCGGCTGCGATCGCGTACAAGTCCGAGCACGGCGTGCTGGAGGGCTTCCCGGGAGCCGACGCGATCACGAACGCCGAGCTGATCGAGGTCGACTGCGACGTCCTGACCCCGTGTGCGCTCGAGCAGGCGATCACCGCCGAGAACGCCCCGCGCGTGCGGGCGAAGATGATCTGCGAGGGCGCCAACGGGCCGACCACGCCGGCGGCGGACGAGATCCTCGAGGATCGTGGCATTCTGGTTCTTCCGGACGTTCTCGCGAACGCGGGGGGCGTCGTCGTCTCCTACTTCGAGTGGGTCCAGGGCCTCCAGGAGTATTTCTGGAAGGAATACGAGGTGCACGCGAAGCTGAACGACATCGTCGTGCGGGCGTTCGAGGAGACGTGGTCGACCCGCGAGCGATACGCGACCAGCATGCGCATGGCCGCGTACGGCATCGCCGTGCAGCGTGTCGCGGAGGCCACCACGATCCGCGGTCTCTACCCGTGAGCTCGAACGCTGCGCCGTGACCGAAGAACGGCTTCCCCGCGTGACCGTCTTCGGGGCAGACGGGTGTCATCTCTGCGAGCGAGCACTCGACGTCGTCCGCGAAGCGCAGGTAACCGGTGGTTTCGAGGTCGACGTCGTCGATATCACGGGCGACGAGGCGCTCGAAGCCGAATACCGAACGCTTCTCCCGGTGATCGAGATCGACGGCGTCCGGGCGTTCACGTACTTCGTCACCGCCGAGGCGCTGATCGATCGAATCGGACGGGACGGTTCACCGGCGCGTCGACCGACATCGGCAGGCAGTATGTGACGAGTTGTCACAAGGTCGTTGCGAAGGAGAGCTACGTGGCGGAGAGATTGACAGTCGGTGTCGCGGCGCGCCTCAGCCGGTACCTACAGGTGCTGACACAGGCCAAGAAGATGGGCAAGACCCGGATCTCGTCGCA
The DNA here is from genome assembly GCA_963756835.1 of uncultured Thermoleophilia bacterium. GTDB lineage: Bacteria > Actinomycetota > Thermoleophilia > Gaiellales > Gaiellaceae > Gaiella. The sequence continues at coordinate 7,252 of CAVWPE010000012.1, read as the reverse complement.
GGAGATCGCCGAGTACACAAATATCAACGCGACGCAGATCCGTCGCGACCTCTCCAATTTCGGCCGCTTCGGGAAGCGCGGCGTCGGGTACAACATCGACTCGCTGCTCGGTGAGATCCGCAAGATCCTCCGCACGCAGGGCCAGCACAATATCGCGCTCGTCGGCGCCGGCCGGCTCGGAGGGGCGATCGCGAGCTCACCGATCTTCGCAGAGCACGGGATCACGATCGCGGCTGTCTTCGACATCGACCCGGCGAAGGCCGGTCGCGTCATCGGCGGAGTGACCGTCAGCCCGCTCGAAATGCTCGACGAGCTCGTCAGTGAGCGGAACATCATCGTCGGTGTCCTCGCCGTACCGGCCGACGCGGCCCAGGCAGCTGCCGATGCACTCGTTGCGGCGGGCGTCAAGATCATCTTCAACTACTCGCAGGCGCTGCTGACAACGCCCGCAGACGTCCAGGTGCACGCCTCGAACCCGGCCGTCGAGTTGCTCTACGCCCTGTACTTCCACCTGACGTAGGACATGGTCACCGGTGGCTCGGGCAGGATGCTGGCATGCGCATCCTCCTCTGGCACGGATACCTCCTCGGCGGAACCGGTTCCAACGTCTACACCAGGATGCTGGCACGGGAATGGAGCAACGCGGGACACGACGTCACCGTGCTCTCGCAGGAGCCGAACCCTGGCGCTTACGACCTCGGAGCGGCGCGCACCGTGCGCCCGGACGTCGGCGGCCTGCTGCCGGTCTTCGTCCTCGACCGCTACGACGGCTACGACGTGCGTCGTCTCCAGGACTGCACCCGCGAGGAGCTCGATCGCTGGGTCGACGCGAACGCACGGGCCGTGCGCGCGCTGCTCCCCGCGGATGCTGTCTTCGCCAACCACGTCCTCCTCGGGGGCGCTGTCGGCGCGGCGGCGGGCGCCCCTTTCGCGGTCAAGGCTCACGGATCGGAGCTCGAATACTCGATGCGCGGTAACGACGAGCTGTCGCAGTGGGGGAGGAAGGTGCTCGCGGGCGCACGGGCCACGTTCGTCGGCTCGGAGCACATTCGCGCGGTCCTCGCCGACGTCTGCGGGCACACGGAGAAGGTCATCGAGGTTCCTCCGGGTGTCGACATCGACGAATGGGCGCCTGCGCCCCGCGACGCCGCCGTCGCGGCGCTGATCGAAGAGGCGCGCCACGACCCACCGAACCCGGGAAATGCCTACGAGCGGCTGCCCGACGAGGGCAATGGGCGGCGATTCGAGCGTCTCCGCGCCCTCGGCCCGCCCGTCGTCGTCTACTTCGGGAAGCTGATCGAGCAGAAGGGCGTGCACGTCCTCATCGACGCGGTATCCGGCATCGACGCGCGTCTCGTCGTCGTGGGTTTCGGGCCAGAACGGGCCGCGCTCGAGCGTCTGGCCGCCGCGCACGGCGCGGATGCCCTGTTCACGGGGCCGCTCGAGCATCGTCACCTCCGCCACCTTCTCGCACTCGCGGATGTCTGCGTGGTGCCGTCGACCTTCCCCGAAGCCTTCGGGATGGTCGCCGCCGAGGCGGCGTCGGCCGGCTGCCCGCCGCTCGTTGCCCGTCATTCAGGGCTCGCCGAGGTTGCCGCCGGCCTGGAGGCGTCGTACCCGCCCGGGCTCCGTCACCTCGCTGCGTTCGAGTCGGGCGACGCCGCTGACCTCGCACACCGCCTCTCCGAGCTTCTCGCGCTTCCCGAGGCGGACAGGAGGGCGATTCGGGCAGCCGCGCGCGAGGCGGTTGTCGACCACTGGAGCTGGGCGGGCGTGTCGCGCCGCCTGCTCGAGCCGTTCGCGCAGACCTAACCGGCCAGTCGCTATCGAAAGTGCAGTATCGACTACGCTTTTCCCGCCGTGGGTGACGAACAGCGCGTCCCGAGTGATCAGCTCCTCCGCGAAGCGCGCGAGCGCTTCGACGCGGCCACCGACTTGACGATCGCCGTCGAGGAGGAGTTCGCGCTCCTCGACCCCGACTCACTCGATCTCGTCAACCGCTTCGAGGATGTTCAGGCCGCAGCCGCCGGCACGCCCGCGGAGGACCACCTCGCTGGTGAGCTCATCGCCTCCGAGGTCGAGATCAAGACGGGAAGGCTCGAGTCGTTCTCCGAGATCCCGGCGACGATCGCCGCTCGCCGCGTCGAGCTCGCAGCCGTCGTCGACCCGCTCGGGCTCGAGCTCGGCGCCACGGGCGCGCACCCCTGGGCGAACTGGAAGGACCAGCGCATCATCGATACGCCGCACTACCGTCGGAACGACGAATTGCTCCGGTACGTCGTCTGGAAGAACAACACCTTCGGCTTCCACGTCCATGTTGGCATCAGAGGCGCCGATCGGGCGATCAGGGTCACGAGCGCACTCCGAAACTGGCTCCCCGAGCTTCTCGCGCTCTCCGCAAGCTCGCCGTTCACCGAGAACGTCAACACCGGGCTTCACTCCGCGAGGACGCAGATCTTCACGCGGTACTTCCCCCGCTGCGGGGTGCCGGACGCGTTCGAGACGTGGGACGCGTACGAACGGTATGTCCGCTTCCTCTACGACACGGGCTCGATCACCGAGCACACGCAGCTCTGGTGGAGCGTTCGTCCCCACCTCACGTTTCCGACCGTCGAGATCCGCATCTGCGACGGCCAGCCCGCCCTCGCCGAATCGCAGTCGCTCGCGGCCCTCTGCGTCGCGCTCATCGCGAGGATCGCGCGGGCGCTCGACGAGGGCGAGGCGATCGAGGAGCAGCCTCACCGGCTCATCGAGGAGAACATGTGGCGGGCGATCCGCTACGGCCTCTCGGGCGAGCTGATCGACCTCGAGCGGCGCGAGGTTCTCCCCGCGCGCGCGCGGATCGAACGGTTGATCGAGTGGGTGCTTCCCGTCGCGTCGGAGATCGGCGCCGCCGAGTGGCTCCGGGTACCGGAGACCAATGCGGCCGAGCGTCAGATCGCTCGATTCGAGGAGGGCGACGACCTTCCCCGCATCTACGGTGACCTCACGCTGAACCCAACCCGGGTGGGGTAGGAGGCGCACGCGGGCCGGCGGAGGCGGTTCGCCGAGCAGCGTCCGAGCTTGTGCGGCATAATCTGGCGCGCCGATCCCGTTTCGGCGCTTTCTTTGTGACGTGCCTCCGGAGGGTTGATGGACTTCTTCAATGACCATGCTGTTGCGTTCGCGCTCGTGTGCGCGAGCGTTGCGGTTCTGTTTGGGCTCTACCTGACCTACTGGCTGCTGCAGCAGCCGCAGGGCAACGAGCGGATGCGTGAGATCTCTGGTGCCGTGCAGGAAGGCGCTGCCGCATACCTGCGAAAGCAGTACACCTGGATCGCGGTCGTCGCGATTCTGCCGATCCTCCTCATCGGCTTCTACAACGCTCTCGGCTGGGGAGCGGCATTCGGCTTCGTGATCGGGGCCGTCCTCTCGGCCGCCGCAGGCTTCATCGGCATGAACGTGGCAGTGCGCTCGAACCTGCGCACCGCCGAAGCCGCCCGAGAGGGAGTCGCACCTGCGTTCAAGGTCGCGTTCAGGGCCGGATCGGTGACGGGACTCCTCGTCGTCGGCCTCGGCCTGCTCGGCGTCGCCGGCTACTACTGGTTCCTCACGGGCGCGCTCGGCAATACGCCCGAGTCGGCCGTCACCGACCTCATCGGCCTCGCGTTCGGCGGCTCGCTGATCTCCGTCTTCGCACGGCTCGGAGGCGGTATCTTCACGAAGGCCGCGGATGTCGGGGCCGACCTCGTCGGCAAGATCGAAGCCGGCATCCCCGAGGACGATCCGCGCAACCCGGCCGTCATCGCGGACAACGTCGGCGACAACGTCGGCGACTGCGCCGGCATGGCAGCCGATCTCTTCGAGACCTACGCCGTCACCGCGGTCGCCGTGATGCTTCTCGGCACCTCCTTCCCGGCCGGAGATCTCTGGCTCTACCCGCTCGCGCTCGGAGGCATGTCGATCCTCGCGTCCGTGATCGGCACGTTCTTCGCCCGCGTCGGCTCCGGCCCGAACGCGATCATCAATGCGCTCTACATGAGCGTCATCGTCGCAACGGTGCTGTCGGCGATCGGCTTCATCCCGGTCACGCAGGCATTCGACGGCGGCCGCTTCTCGTTCTGGCAGCTGTACGGCTCGGCGCTCGTCGGTCTCGCGATCACGTTCCTGCTGGTCGCGATCACCGAGTTCTACACGGGTAGCCGCTGGAGCCCGGTGAAGAAGATCGCGGCCGCCTCGACCACCGGTCACGCGACCAACATCATCGCGGGCCTCGCCAAGGGCATGGAAGCGACCACCCTGCCCGTGATCGTAATCGCCGGAGGCGTCATCGCGGCCTACGAGATCGCCGGCGGCAGCATCTACGGAATCGGCGTCGCGGTCATGGCCCAGCTCTCGATGGCCGGCCTGATCGTCGCCCTCGACGCCTTCGGCCCTGTCACCGACAACGCGGGCGGGATCGCCGAGATGGCAGACATGCCCGAGTCGGTTCGCACCATTACCGACCAGCTCGACGCTGTCGGTAACACGACGAAGGCCGTCACGAAGGGATACGCGATCGGCTCCGCGGGCCTCGCCGCGCTGATCCTGTTCGACGAGTACACACGTGGCCTCGTGGAGCACGGGATCGACACGGTCTTCTCGCTCGACGATCCGTACGTGATCGCCGGCCTGTTCATCGGCGGGATGATGCCGTTCCTGTTCGCGGCGCTCGCGATGACGGCCGTCGGGCGCGTCGGCGGCGAGGTCGTCGAGGAGGTGCGCCGTCAGTTCCGCGACGACCCGGGCATCATGGAGGGGACGTCGCGACCCGACTACTCGCTCGCCGTCGGGATCGTCACCGCGTCGGCGCTCAAGGGGATGATGCTCCCTGCCGCGATCCCGGTCCTCGTGCCGATCGTCGTCGGCATCATCAGCCCCGAGATGCTCGGCGGACTGCTGATCGGGACGATCGTGACCGGTCTCTTCCTCGCGATCTCGATGACCTCCGGCGGCGGCGCCTGGGACAACGCGAAGAAGCTGATCGAGGAAGGCGCCTACGGGGGCAAGGGCTCCGAGGCCCACGCGGCGTCGATCACGGGCGACACGGTCGGTGACCCGTACAAGGACACCGCCGGTCCTGCGATCAACCCGATGATCAAGATCGCCAACATCGTCGCGATCCTGATCATCCCGCTCCTCGCCTCGATTCACGGATAGGACGGGGGCGTTCGCGCCCGCCTCGTCGGGCCGGACGGCCTCTCGCCTCCGCAGGGCATGAACGATGAGGGCCGGCCGCGAGCCGGCCCTCGTCGTCTCCGCGCGCGTCACACGGCCGCCGGCTGCATCGTCCCCTACACTCTTGCGGTGCCAAGCCGTCGCCGACGCGAGGTCGAGCTCGAGCGGGTCCTCGGAACGCCCGCGCTTTTCGCAACCGCATACGGCAACGTCGGCTCGTCGATCTACTACGCTCTCGGCCTCACGGCGGTCTACGCCCTCGGCCTGACACCGCTCGTCTTCCTCGTCGCCGGGATCGTGTTCGCGATGACCGCCGCCACCTACGCCGAGGGCACGGTCCTCTATCCCGAGGCAGGCGGCTCGTCGAGCTTCGCTCGGCATGCGTTCGACGAGATCATCAGCTTCGGGGCCGCGCTGGGCGCAGATGCTCGTCTACGTCGTGACGGTCGCCACGTCGGCCTTCTTCGTGCCGCACTACCTCTCCGTCTTCTGGGAGCCGCTCAAGACGAACCCGTGGGACATCGTCGCGGGCGCGGCGGTGATCGTCGTGCTCGTCAGCCTGAACATCGTCGGCGTCCAGGAGGCGGCGAAGCTCTCGATCGTGCTCGCGGTGCTCGACTTCGCGACCCAGGTGCTGCTCGTCCTGCTCGGCTTCTTCCTCGTGTTCAGCCCGACGATCCTCGTCGACAACATCCACTGGGGCGTCGCGCCGACCTGGTCGAATCTCGCGCTCGCCGTACCGGTTGCGATGCTCGCCTACACCGGCGTCGAGACGGTCTCCAACCTCGCCGAGGAGGCGCGGGAACCGTCGCGGACCGTGCCGGACGCCTACAAGCTCGTAGCGGCGGCTGTGTTCGCGATCTACCTGACGCTGCCGCTCATCGCGCTCTCGGCGTTGCCGGTCACGATGATCGACGGCCAGCTGACGACGCTGCTCGCCCTCCCGCCCGATCAGGGCGGCTACGCGAACGACCCGATTCTCGGCCTCGTCGAGAATCTCGGGTCTCGGGGTGGCTCCTCCGCATCCTCGAGGTCTATGTCGGCATTCTTGCCGCCACGATCCTGTTCATCGCAACGAACGCCGGCGTCATCGGGGCCTCGCGCGTGACCTACTCGATGGCGAGCTATCGCCAGATTCCGGAGGCGTTTCGCCGCCTGCACCCGCGGTTCAAGACCCCGTGTCCTGCCGCTCGTCCTCTTCGCGGGGATCGCGCCGATCCTGATCCTGCTTCCCGGCGACGTGAACTTCGTCGGGACGCTGTACTCGTTCGGAGCGACGCTGTCGTTCACCGTCGCCCACTTCTCGCTCGTCCGCCTGAGGACGAAGCAGCGCGGCTCGAGCGGAGACGTTCTATCGTGCGAGGCCGAATCTCGTGTTCCGTGGCGTCGAGTGGCCGCTCTTCGCGATCGTCGGCGGCCTTGCGACGGGGGCTTCGTTGCTCGTCATCGTCGCGCAGAACCCGACAACGCGCTGGGTCGGCATCGGTTGGATCGTGTCCGGGCTCGTCTTCTATGTCATCTATCGCCGCCGCTTCGTGAAGGCATCCCTTCGGGAGACCGTCAAGGCTCCGCCCGCGTTCGGCCCTGCTCTCGCGCTCGAGTACCGCCGGCTCCTCGTTCCGGTCGTCCCCGGGCAGTCGTCCGACGATGCACTCGACGTCGCTTGCAGTCTCGCTGCCGAGCGCGGCGCCCGGATCGTCGCGCTCAGCGTGCTCGAGGTCCCCCTCGGGAGACCGCTCGAGGATCCGAATGGACGATCTCGAAGAGGCAGCCAACGACGAGCTCGACGAGGCGGTCGCGATCGGGGACTCCTACGGCGTCCGGGTCCTCGACCGGCTCGTCCGGGCGCGCAGTGCTGGTACCGCGATCGTCGAGGAGGCCGAACAGCGCGGAACCGAGATCATCGTCATCGGGGCGCCCCGCAAGTCCTTGACGGCGGTCCAGCGGGCGGTCTTCGGCCGACCGTCGACCATGTGCTGCGGCACGCGCCGTGTCGCGTGATGGTCGCGGCTGCGCGCGAGGCGGGCGTTCCGGGATGATCTGGTACCGGCGGGCG
>CAVWPE010000011.1:0-60873 GCA_963756835.1 uncultured Thermoleophilia bacterium | reverse complement strand
GCGGAGCCGGCATAGGCGGCTTCTTCACGCTGGTCGGGGCCGGGACACTGCTCGCAGAGGGCAAGGAGGAGCGCGTGATCGGAGGCGTTCTCCAGGTGTTCGAGAAGCCGATTCATGCGGATGTCGCGCTCGTCTACGCCGCGCGCGCGGACATGCTCGGGAACCTGTGGTACCGGCAAACGGCCCGGAACTTCAATCCCTTGATGGCGACTGCGGCGACGCTCACGATCGCCGAGGCCGGCGAGATCGGGCCAATCGGCTGCCTCGAGCCCGAGTCGGTTGTGACGCCGCACCTCTATGTCGACTATCTGGTGGCCACGACGTGAGCGTCGACGTCAAGGCGCGGATTGCGGAGCGAGCGGCCCGAGACCTCCGTCCCGGCGAGATCGTCAACCTCGGGATCGGGATCCCGAACCTGATTCCGGGCTTTCTCGGAGCCGACGCGGGGATCGTCCTGCATACCGAAAACGGCCTGCTGGGTGTTGGCCCGCGACCGGAGGCCGACGACATCGAACCGGATCTGATCGATGCAGCGAAGCTGCCGATCACGGCCCTCCCGGGTGCGTCGTACTTCGATAGCGCGGCGAGCTTTGCGATGATCCGCGGTGGCCACGTCGACGTCGCGGTCCTCGGGGCGCTCGAGGTGAGCGCTCACGGCGACATCGCGAACTGGGCCGTCCCCGGCAAGGACGTGCTCGGCGTCGGTGGCGCGATGGATCTCGTTGTCGGGGCTCGCCGGGTGATCGTCACGATGACTGCCACCTCGTCCCGAGGTCAGCCCAAGATCGTGGACGAGTGCACGTACCCGCTCACTGCGGTCGGCGTCGTGGACGTGATCGTCACCGAGCTCTCGGTCTTCCGCCTGCGCGACGGGGAGCTCCATCTGACCGAGCTGGCCGACGGCGTCACGCTCGACGACGTCGAAGCCGTCACGACAGCACCCTTCACCGTCAGCCTCGAGGAGAGCAATGTCCGCTGAGCCGCAATCGTTCGCAACAATCGTCGACGTCGGCCGCGGTGGGCCCGACCCACCCTTCGACTTCCCGGACTACGTCGGGACGCGGTTGCGCGCACCCAAGGAGCCCCTCGTGATCATCCCGTCCACGCTCACGGAGCTGACGGGGCCGGCGTACGGAGAGGCGGCGATCGGGCCTCTCGACGACGACCTCACGCGCCAGCATCCCGGGGAGCCGCTCGGTGAACGGATCGTGGTCAGCGGTCGGGTCGTCGACCAGGCGGGCAGGCCGTTGCGCGGGCAGCTCGTGGAGATCTGGCAGGCGAACGCCGCCGGCCGCTACGCGCATGTGGTCGATTCGCACGATGCCCCACTCGACCCGAACTTCTCGGGCGGTGGGCGCTGTCTGACGAACGACGACGGCTGGTATCGGTTCACGACCGTGAAACCCGGCGCCTATCCGTGGGGAAACCACCTCAATGCGTGGCGACCGAATCACATCCATTTCTCGGTCTTCGGCCGCGCGTTCACGGAGCGGCTCGTGACGCAGATGTACTTTCCGGGAGACCCGCTGTTCGAGTACGACCCCATCTTCAACTCGATCCGTGACGCGAACGCGCGCGAGCGGCTCATCAGCCGTCTCGATCTCGAGCTGACCAAGCCAGACTGGGCGCTCGGCTACCGCTGGGACATCGTGCTCGGCGGCCGCGATGCGACGCCACTGGAGGAACCTCACGATGACTGAGATCCTGGGCGTTTCTCCCTCGCAGACCGTCGGACCGTATCTCGCGATCGGTCTGACGCGCGAGCTGATCACCCCGCTCATCGTCGACTCGGCAGACCCTCGGGCAATCCGGATCTCGGGCACGCTGCTCGACGGCGCCGGTGAGCCGGTGCCCGACGGCATGGTCGAGATCTGGCAGGCGAATTCCGCCGGACGTTACAACCATCCCGCGGACGATCGGGCCGACGCGGCACTCGAGGAGGGCTTCCTCGGCTTCGGACGCTCGGGGACCGTTGACGCGGGGAGGTTCGAGTTCGTCACCGTCAAGCCCGGCTGCGTACCGTGGCCCGGCGGGGGCCTGCAGGCCCCGCACCTCGAAGTGGGCGTGTTCGCCCGTGGCTTGCTCAAGCGCGCGGTCACGCGCATGTACTTCCCGGACGAGGTCGAGGCGAACGCCGCTGACCCCGTCCTCTCTCGCCTCGACGACGCGGCTCGCGCGACGCTCGTCGCCCGCGCCGAGGACGCGTGTCTCCGTTTCGACATCAGGCTGCAGGGCCCGGGCCACACGACGTTCTTCGCCGTGTGAGTACGTTCGCGCCTCTCTACGTCCCGGCCGAGCTGCGGGAGGCGGTGTCGGGTCGTGCGTGGCTTCAGGCGATGCTGTCAGCCGAGGCTGCCCTCGCTCGCGCTGGCGCGCTTGCGGGAGTCGTTCCTGCCGCCGCCGCGGCCACAATCGCCGAGTCCTGCTCGGGCGACAGCTACGACTGGGACGAGCTGCTTCAGGAGGGGCAGAGCGTGGGTGCTCCCGTCGAGGCTCTGGTGCGCGCTCTCGTTCAGAGCGTCGGGGAGGAGTCTGGCCGCTGGGTGCACCTCGGGGCAACGACCCAGGACGTTATGGACACGGCTGCGATGCTCGTCACGCGTCGCGCGTTCGGTCTCGTGATCGGCGAGCTCGACCGTGTCACCGACGCGTGCGCAGGCCTTGCTCGGACTCACCGCGACACGCCGATGGCCGGTCGCACGATGCTCCAGCAGGCCGTACCGACCACGTTCGGGCTCAAGGCGGCGGGTTGGCTCGTGGCGGTGCTGGACGCCCGAGCGCGCCTCACACAGTTGCAGGATGGAGGGCTCGCGGCGCAGCTCGGCGGTGCGGTGGGAACGCTCGCCGCGATGGGCGAGCGCGGGCCGGAGATCGCCCGCCTGTACGCCCGCGAGCTCGACCTTGTAGCGCCGGCACTCTCCTGGCACACGAATCGTATCCGGGTGGCCGAGATCGGTGCAGCTCTCCAGATCGCTGCGGGAGCGGTCGCGAAGATCGGACTGGACGTCCTCCTGCTCGCGCAGACGGAGATCGCGGAGGTGCGCGAGGGTGGGGAGGGAGGAGGCTCGAGTGCTATGCCCCAGAAGCGCAATGCCGTCGGTGCCATGAGGGCCCGCGCCGCTTTCGAGCTCACACGGGCGCACGCGTCGGTGCTCACGGGCGGGCTCGCCCAGGAGCACGAGCGGGCCGCGGGGGCCTGGCAGGCAGAGTGGGAGGCGCTCTCCGGCGCGCTCCAGTACGCGGGAGGAGCCGCTGCTGCGCTCGCGGGATCACTGGAAGGGCTGGAGATCGACGCTGCCCGAATGCGAGCCAACCTCGACCTCACCGGCGGGCAGCTGGTCACCGAGCGACTTGCCCTGGTGCTCACCGACAGCCTCGGCCGCACGGCCGCCCGCAGCCTCGTGCGCGATGCGTCGTTCCGCGCCACGAAAAGCGGCCGGTCACTCGCCGCCGAGGTCGCGGAGCTCGACACGGGTGTGACGGCAGCGGAGATCCAGGCGGCGCTCGATCCCTCGACGTATCTGGGCTCGGCCGGCGTCCTGGTCGACCGCGCGCTGGCCCGCTACGACGCCGAACGGGGCGCGGCGTGAGACTCCACCGCGCTCTCGACGGGCCGACGGACGCACCGGCACTGATGCTCTGTAACTCGCTCGGTACGACGCTGTCAATGTGGGATCCGCAGATTCCCGCCCTTGCGGAGCGATTCCACGTCGTGCGCTACGACCGGCGTGGCCACGGGCGCTCGCCCGCCCCACCTGGCCCGTACTCGATCGACGACCTCGCCGCCGACGCGCTCTCGCTCCTCGACGAGCTCGGTCTGGCCAGGATCTCGTTCTGCGGCCTCTCGATCGGTGGTGCCGTCGGGATGTGGCTCGCTCTGGAGGCGCCTGAGCGCCTGGACAGGCTCGTGCTCTGCTGCACACGGCCGGCGTTCCCACCGCCCGAGCAGTGGGTGGAGCGGGCCGCAGTCGTACGCGAGGGCGGCGTGGCGGCAGTCTCCGACGCAGCGCTCCGCCGTTGGTTCACGGAGCCGTACCGCGGCGAGCATCCGGACGTCGTGGATGCCTTCAGGACGATGCTCTTGGAGACACCGGCCGAGGGCTACGCCGGCTGCTGCGAGGCGCTCGCGGCGTTCGACCTCCGCAGTCGCCTTGGCGAGATCACGGCACCCACTCTCGTGGTCACGGGCGAGGCCGACCCCGTCGCGCCACCGGAGAGCGGTGACGAGCTCGCTCGTGCGATCCCGGGCGCAGCGCATGCCGTGATCGCGGGCGCGGCGCATATCGCGAACGTCGGGCAACCGGACGCCTTCACGGCGGCGCTGCTCGCTCACCTGGACAACGGATAGGAGGCGCATGAGCGACCAGACACGCTCCGAGACGCACGAGCGCGGTATGGAGACCCGGCGGGCGGTGCTCGGCAACGCCCACGTCGACCGCGCAGTCGAGCGCACGACTCGCTTCACGGAGGACTTCCAGGATCTGATCACGCGGTACGCCTGGGGCGAGATCTGGTCGCGACCGGGGCTCGACCGGCGGACGCGCAGCTGCATTACCCTGACCGCGCTGATCGCTCTCGGACATGAGGATGAGCTCGCGATGCACGTGCGAGCGGCGCTGCGCAACGGTCTCACGCCCGACGAGATCGGTGAGGTGATCCTCCAGTGTGCGGTCTACTGCGGTGTGCCGGCAGCGAACTCGGCGTTCGCGAGGGCTAGCGAGGTGCTCGAGGCGGTCGAGTCCGAAGGCATCGGGCGATGAGCAGCGACGTTCTCATCCACGGTGCACCGCGCGACGGCAGAGCCCGCCGGCCGGGGCACGACTCGGGGCAGGCCGTGCTCTTCGAGTCGGGGTGTCGCGCCTGATGCGGACGCAGGTGGCGATCGTCGGCGCGGGGCCTGCAGGCCTGACGCTGGCACACCTTCTCCATCTGAGGGGCATCGAGTCGGTGATCCTGGAGAACAGGAGCCGCGAGTACGTCGAGGCCCGTATCCGCGCGGGGGTGCTCGAGCAGGGGGTCGTCGATCTCCTCACCAAGGCCGGTGTGGGGGAGCGGATGGCGCGCGACGGCCTCGTTCACGACGGCGTCGAGCTGCAGTTCGCCGGGGAGCGGCATCGGATCGACATGAAAGCCCTGACGGGCGGCAAGACGATCACCGTCTACGGGCAGACGGAGGTCGTGAAAGATCTGATCGAGGCGCGGCTCGGCACCGGCCGGCCGCTCGCGTTCGACGTCGACGACGTCCGGGTCGAAGAGATCGAATCGGAGCGTCCGCGTGTCCTCTACACCCATGAGGGGAAGCGGCACTCGCTCGAGTGCGACGTCGTTGCGGGCTGTGACGGGTTCCACGGCGTCTGTCGGCCGACGATCCCGGCAGGTGTCCTGCGCACGTTCACGCGCGAGTACCCGTTCGGCTGGCTGGGGATACTGACAGCGGTGGCGCCGTCGAACGACGAGCTCGTCTACGCCCATCACGAGCGTGGCTTCGCCCTGCTCAGCCTGCGCTCGCCCGAGCTCGGCCGCCTGTACGTGCAGTGCCGCCCTGACGAGGACATCGCCGCGTGGCCGGACGAGCGCATCTGGGAGGAGCTGCAGATCCGACTGGGCCTCCCCGGGTGGACGTTGCACGAAGGCCCCGTCCTCGAGAAGGGAATCACGCCGATGCGGAGCTTCGTCACCGAGCCGATGCGGCACGGAAGACTCTTCCTCGCCGGCGACGCCGCCCACATCGTGCCCCCGACCGGTGCCAAGGGACTGAACCTCGCAATTCACGACGTGTGGCTGCTGGCCGAGGCTCTCTCCGAGTGGTACGCGAGCGGCAGGGAGGAGCTGCTCGATAGCTATTCGGCCGACTGCCTGCGGCGCATCTGGCGGGCCGAGCACTTCTCCTGGTGGATGACGACAATGCTCCATCGCCCAGAAGAGGGCGATCCGTTCGACCTACGCCTGCAGGAGTCGCAGCTGCGGTACGTGACGAGCTCGCACGCGGCCGCGACGACGCTCGCCGAGAACTACGTCGGGCTCGCGTCGGTCTAGCTCGCCCGTCTCGACGCGTAGCGAACAACGAGTGCCCTCGACCTCGGCCTGGTTCAGGCGGCGTTCAGGCAGCTTCCGACAGGGTGAACCGATGAGCCGGACACCTCATGGAGGCGTGGGGGGGCGAGCCTGGGCCGGGCGCGGGACCCTCGGTGGAGCGCCGGATCAGGAAGGCGGCGCTCCGGCGGAGGCGTCGGCGTGTCGCCGTCGCAACGATTGTGGCTGTCGGGCTCGTGGTCGGGATCGGCGCTTGGAGCCTCCGATCGGGAGGTGGTTCCCCTCCCGAGCCCGCGGCGGCGTCCGCCGGAGCGCCTGCGGGATCGACCGATGCGATCACCTCCGGTCCGCGGCTGACCCGGATGAGGCTCGTCGCAAGGCCGGCCGGCAGCCTCCCGGCCCCGCTGCAGGATGCGGCGGCCTCCGCGTCGGCAACCGGGGCGATGATCCTGCTTGGCGGCTTGACGGCAGCTGACGCCTCCACCGGCGAGATCGTCCGGGTCGGGCCGGCGGGAGCACGCCGGGTCGGGGCGCTGCGAACTGCCGTCCACGACGCCACAGCGGTAACGCTTCCCGGAGGTATCTTCCTGTTCGGAGGCGGTGACGGTATCGGGCAGCACGCCGAGATCGCGCGCGTCGACCAGGCGAGAGGCTGCCGTGACCGCGGCATACCGCGGCGCCGAAGGTAAGTGTGCGACGACACGGGCCGACGAGCCGGGCCGCCAGGCGACGATGGTGTCGAGCCACGGGTGGCAGCCCGGACATGGGTGGCGTTTCGGCCGACGGCAAGGGACTCTGGCCGTCCGGCCGCTACGACGGCGAGGTGTATGCGATCGACACCCGCACCGGACGGCTCGCGCGGAGGATCACGGTGGGGGCAGGCCCCCACGGCCTCGCGGTCTGGCCTCAGCCGGGCCGCTACTCGCTCGGCCACACCGGGATCATGCGTTGACCCCGACCTGAACGCCACCTGAAAGCATGCCGGCTCACGGGCCGGCCGGCGCGTGCCCGGGCTCCGCCGCGATAGGCTGGCGCCGCGCCCACCGGGCGTGATCTCAATCGCAGGCTCGAGTCTCGAACGTGGCTTCTTCCCTTCCGACGTCCCTCATCCAGCAATTCTCGATCGGCTTCGATCGGCGCGACCTTCCGCGGCTGCACGAGCTGTGGGATCGGGCCATCGCATCGGAACGCTGGTCCGAAGGAAAGCTCACGGAGGAGTTCGAATCGGCCTGGGCCGCGTCGAACGGGCTGCCGGCGGTGGCATTCGGCAGTTGGTCCGGGGCGGCGCTTGCGGCACTGGCTTTCGCCGACGTGAAAGGTGAGGTCGTTCTCTGTCCGTCCAATACGTTCATGGCGACGCCACTGTCCGCTGTCGCGGCGGGAGCCCGTGTCGAATTCGTGGACGCGAATCGAGACGACCTCTGCATGTCGTTCGAGGACTTCGTCGTGAAGGCCGAACGACACCGGCCTCGAGCCGTCTTCGTCGTACACATCGGCGGCCACATCGCGTTCGAGATCGAGCAGATCGCGCGATACTGCCGCGATCACGGCATCTTCCTTCTCGAGGACTGTGCCCATGCCCACGGTGCGACCTGGCACGGCCGGCGGGCCGGGACCTGGGGCGATGCCGGGCTCTGGTCGTTCGCGGCGACGAAGACGATCTCGACGGGTGAGGGCGGAATGCTCGTCTCGGGCAACGACGACCTGATCGCGTACGCGCGCTCGTACCGGAACTACGGCAAGCCCTCCTACGAGGCGCTCGGCCTGAATTTCCGCTTGAGCGAGTTCACGGCAGCGATCGGGCTCGTGCAGACCGAGCGCATGGACGAGATCGCGGCGTGGAAGAACACTGCCGCCTGCGAGCACCTCGACGCCCTGTCACCCCTCGAGGCTGCAGCTACCGGACGGGATGGTGTCGGGGCTGTACAAGTACATCGTCTTCGATCCGGTAGAGCGCTCGACCGGAAAGGTCTATGACGAGCCCTGCCATCGACTGATGGGTCACGCGGTGAACCTGCCGGTGACAGACTGGATCGCCGAGAATCACTGGTGTGTGCCGCTCTACTACCGGCCGGACGAGGAGTCGGCGTGAAGGTGCTCGTCACAGGGGGCTCCGGGTTCATCGGATCCCATGTCGTCGATCGCCTGGTCGCGCACGGGCACGAGCCGCGCATCTTCGACCTCGTGCCGTCTCGCTATCACGAGGCGACCGAGATCGAGTACCTGGCAGGTGACCTCATCGAGCAGGACTCTGTGCGGGCGGCGGTCCGCGGCTGCGACGCGATTCTCCACCTCGCCGCCGTTTCGGACGTCAACAAGGTGCTCGCCGACCCCACGCTCGCTGAAGCCGTCAACGCCGGAGGCACGCGCGCCGTGCTCGAGGCGGCACGACTGGAAGGGGTGCCACGGGTCGTCTACGCCAGCACCGTGTGGGTGTACGGCAACTCGAACGGCCACGGGCCGCTCCTGGAGGACGAGCCGTTGTCCCTCCCGGGCCACTTCTACACCGCCACGAAGCTCGCGGGCGAGATGTACTGCTCCTCATTCGGTGAGCTCTACGGGCTCGAGACGACGATCGCGCGCTTCGGTATCCCGTACGGTCCCCGTGCCCGACCGGCGACGGTGCTCGCAGCCTTCGTCGCGAAAGCGCTCGCGGACGAGCCGATCACGATCGCGGGCGACGGTACCCAGTCACGCCGCTTCGTCTACGTCGAGGATCTTGCCGAAGGCGTCGTCGCGACCCTCGATCCTGTCGCGTCCGGCCGCGTCTACAACCTCGTCGGTGCGGAGAACACCACGGTGCGTGAGATCGCGGACACGGTGTCACGAGTCGTGCGCGCCGTCCCGATCGTCCATGTCGAAGGACGGCCCGGCGACATCCAGGGCGCCGAGGTCTCCGGCGAACGCGCAGAGCGCGAGCTGGGCTGGAAGGCGACGACCTCGTTCGACGAGGGTGTCCGCGGCTACCTGGAGTGGTTGACGAACGGGAACGGCTCCGCCGCGGCCTGAGGAATAGGGTCGGCGCTCAGGGTGACGAGGGGGGCCGCGGTGGCGAGGAGAGAGTCGAGGATCGCCGGGAGGGCGGCGGCCGTTCGCCGCCACGACCCGGCGGAGCTGTAGTGGTCGGCGTCGTGGAGGAGGATGATGTCGCCGGCGACGGCCCCGGCGGCAGCCCGCCTCGCGATGGCCGACGGAGTCTCGCGGGCACCCCAGTCACGACCCCAGCGCGACCACAGGGTCGGAACCCAACAACGGCGCCGACACGAAGCGAGACCCGCCGCGCTGAAGACGCCGTACGGCGGCCGGTAGACCGTGGGCGAAACTCCGGTCGCGCCTTCGATTGCGGAGAGCGCTCGATCGAGGTCGCGCTCGAGCGCCGCCGGCGTTCGCCGCAGCAGCAGCGTATGGGCATAGCCGTGGAGTGCGATCTCGTGCCCCGCAGCGACGATCTCGGCCGCGAGCGAGGGGTCGCGCTCGACCTGCTCCCCGACCAGAAAGAAGGTCGCATGAACGCCGTACCTCGCCAGCTCTACGAGCACCGCCGGGGTTCCCTGCGGGTGCGGGCCGTCGTCGAACGTGAGCGCGATGCCCGGCCCGTCGAGCCGCCGGCGGATGCCCAGCATCGTGCAGAGCCTCGGAACCACAGGTGCGGGCGCCGGAGCGCTCCAGACGGCCGCCGCGCCGGCGGCCACCGTCGCCCCTAGCCTCCACGCCGACATGGGGCCAGTCTCGCACGCCACCCGCGGTGGCGAATCCTCAGCTGACGGCCTCGTAGATTCCCTTCACGACGAGGTACACGCCGACGCCGGCGAGCGCCCCGATCCCGACGCGCCGTGTGTTGCGGTCGAGCCACGTGTTGAAGCGCTGCGTCGCCTGCTGCGTTCGCTCGGGCGCCACGAGAAACGAGACGAGCGGAACCTCGATGAACGCGAACATGATCAGATAGAAACCGAGCAGTACGACGAAGGTCTGAGCGAAGCCGATGTCCATCTCCGCGATGTCCTTGAGGGCCACCAGCGGGAAGACGCCCGGGACGATGTTGCAGACGATGCCCGCCGCGAACGCGAGCGGAGCCCCACGATCGAGCATGCGCTCGAGCCGCCCGGGATCCGCACCGGCGGGCTTCTCCGCGGGCGCCTCGGGGAGGACGCCGTACCTGCGCCAGAGGACGGTTGCGGCGAGAAGGGCGAGCGCCCCCGCGACGATCTGGACCGCGGGGTCGAACGTCGCCTGCGACCCTCCGGTCAGGCTCGAGCCCTGCAGGGCGTAGATGACAACGAGGCCTACGGCCATCGTCGTCAGGAGGCCGCCCGCGAGAAAGCTCACGAGCAGCAGGATCGGATGAGAGGCCCGGAGCGAGACGATCACGACAACGAGAAGGATCGGCCAGAACGCCGACGCGATCGCGAGCACCAGGAGCTCATTCATGAAGCAGCACTTTCGCGGCTTCGTCGGATGGAGCGGCCTGCCCTGCCAGCTCGAGCACGACGGACGCCGCCGACGGCAACGATGCGAAGTCGAACCGCTTCACCTGCAGCCCGGCGAGCGCCTCTCGAAGCGCTTCCCCGAGCTCCGCATCGGAATCCGCGACACGGGCGAGCCCGAAGCGGCGGAACGCCTCGTTGTGATCGCGCACGTGGCCCCGTCCCCACCCGAACGAGATCGCCGGGCAGTTGCGCATCTGTGCCTCGAGGATCGTCAGCCCGCCCGTCGAGTGGACGAGCACGTCGGCAGCGGCGAGCCAGTCGGGCATCCGGTCCGTGAAGCCTTCGATTCGGGTGCGCGGCTGTCCGTGGTACTGAGCGAGCAGCCCGCTGCGGAGGCTCTCGTTCCTCCCGCAGAGCGCGACGACGAGCTCCACCTCGGCGAGGTCGAGCACGACGTCGATCGCCTCGGCCACCCTGCCGACACCCCACCCCCCTCCCGAGACGACGACGATCTTGCCCGAGAGGGGCAGCCCGAGCGAGGTACGGGCCGGCGCGTCGGCCCGCGGCTCGAGAAACGCCGGGTCGGTGAAGCCGTGCACGCAGCGGACGTCCGCATCGGCGCCGGCGATGCGCCTCACCTCCGTGATCGACTCCGGATGCGTGACGAGATGGACGTCGGCTCCCGGCGTCGCCCAGTACCAGAGCCCGCCGAGATCCGTGATGCAGGCGCAGACCGGGACGGCGATGCTCGCCGTTCGCACGCATCCGTCCGAGCACCTCGGTCGTCTGGGGATACACCGAAACGACGACGTCGGGCCGTTCCTCCTCCACCAGGCGCCCGAGCCCGGCTCGAGCCCGCCCACTCGAGCGCCTTCTGTGACAGCCGGCGCGTCGGCCCGATGCGGGCGAAGACGGCGTAGCCGAGGTCCCACAACCACTCGCCCCGGAAGAAGACGATTCGAGCCGCGCTCTCGCTCGTGACGCGTACGCTGCGGCCCATGACGGACAGGCCGTCGACGACGGAGATCTCGACCTCGGGGCACTCCTGCCGGAGCTGCGCGGACAGGGTGCGCGCCGGCGCATCGTGCCCTTCCCCGACTGTCGCCGTCAAGATGAGGACACGGGGCGGCAACGTCACGTGAGCATATGACACAGCGGCGGACAGAGACCAACCGGGGCGTCGCCGCCACTGCGCCGCGATGACCGGCCTTGCCGCCCTCGTCGTCTCGGTCGCACTCGTCGACTCGCTCAACCCCGGCACGATCGTGCCGGCGCTCTACCTGGCAACTGGACCACGCGCCGTACGCGCAGTCCTCGGCTTCGCGCTCGGCTTCTTCACCCTCAACGTGCTCGTCGGCATCGCAGCGCTTCTCCTCGGGCACGAGCTCGCGCATCGTGTGCCGCATCCGGGTCAGGCGCACCTGCACATCGGCGAGGTCGTCGTCGGCCTGCTCGCGATCGCGGCCTCGGGGGTCATGTGGCGCCGCCGGCACGGTGTCGAAGCGGCCGTCGCGAGCGCAGAGACGCGCGTGACGCGGGTCGCACCGGTCGCCGGCGCGACGATCGCGGCGATCGAGCTGCCGACGGCGCTCCCCTACTTCGCGGTGATCGCAGCACTCGCCGGCTCGGAGCAGCAGACGGCGGCACTCGTCGGCCTCGTCGTCCTCTTCAACCTGATCTTCCTCGCGCCGGTTGTCGCGATCGCGCTGCTGCGTGCGCTCGCAGGCCCGCGAGCGGTCGAGATGCTGACGCGCGCCCGGCGCCTGGTCCTGCGTTACGCCGGCCCGGTCGCGGCACTCGTCGTCATGGCGCTCGGAATCGCGCTCGTCGCGATCGGCGTCGCCGGCATCCGCTCCGGCTAGAGCCGGCGCTTCTTCGATTACGAGTGGGCCATCGAATCTGGTTCGTACCCTGGGTCTGTCGAGCCTCAAACAGACCCAGGGTAGATCAGATGGCGTCCTTTTCGGCCTCTATTTGCGTGCTGTCCCGTCTCGGAGGCCCCCTACGGCGTGATTCAGATCGCCGGGTGCGCAACCTGGCGCGCCGGTGCCGGGTCGTAGGTCGTCCGGTACTCGAGCACCGCCGGGAGAGGGGGCCCGACGAAGGTGACTCCGCGTGCCGCGAAGGCTCGCTCGACCGCCTCGATCTGCTCGTCTGTGGGCGGGCCCTCGGGTGCCGGTGGAAGCTCCCTGCGTTCGGCCGGCACGCTTGCCTCCCGGTGTGCGTCCTCGAGGCCGGCCGGTGTGTAGATGTGGAGCATGCGTGCCGTCTCGCTGCGGACTGCGAAGCCGTGTGCGATGCCGCGCGGCAGGAAGATCGTGTCGCCCGAGCGAAGCGTCAGCCGCTCGAGCCCGCGCTGGAAGACGACCTCGCCGTCGATGACGAACCAGGTCTCGTCTTCGCGGGCGTGGATGTGCATCGGTGGCTCGCTGCCGGGGCGGACGACGACTTCGCCGAGTGAGAGAGTGTCGTCGGTCTGGCCGCCGACGAGATGCCAGATCATCAGCGTCCCGAGGTGCCAGTCGACGGCGGCGGGCGAGACCGTGCTCGCTGTGCTGTCGTAGGGGAGAGTTGCCACGGTGTGCTCCTTTCGAAGGTGATTGCGGGTAGGACTCCGACGGTACGCCCGGAATCCGTGCAGGGGAAACACCGGCTCGGTGTAGGATCCACAACCCAGAATGGTTAGTCCGGAGCTGAGGCACCTGCGGTCGTTCCTCGCGCTCGCCGAGGAGCTCAACTTCACCCGCGCCGCGGCGCGACTGCACATCGCCCAGCAGGCGTTGAGCGCGCAGGTACGCCAGCTCGAGTCGATGCTGGGCGTCGTGCTGTTCCACCGAACGACGCGTAAGGTCGAGCTGACGCCGGCGGGGTCCGTGCTGCTCGCCCGGGTGCCGGCGATCCTCGGGTTGGTCGAGGCCGCCGTCGACGAGGTACGGGAGACGGCGGGTGGCGCACGCGGGTCGATCGTTATCGGCCTGCTCGGAACGGCACCTCTCGACGTCACCCCGCGCGTCCTGCGGGCGCTCCAGGAGCGCAACGCGAACATCGACGTCAGCGTCCGCAACATCGACTTCTCCGACCCGTCGGGCGGGGTCAGGGACGGCAGCACCGACGCCGCGATCGTGTGGCTTCCGTTCGCCACGGACGGGCTCGCCTACCGGCCGCTGCGAGACGACCCACGCGTGGCCGTCCTGCCCGCCGATCATCCGCTCGCGACGTCGGACATCGTCGCCGCCTCGGACCTCGCAGCGGAGCCGTTCGCGTGGATCGAGGAGATGGACCCGGTTGCCCGGGACTTCTGGACGCTGGCCGACGTACGCGACGGCAGGCCCGCTACCGTCGGCGCGACGATCAGCGGGTACGACGACCTCTTCGCGACCGTCCGCTCCGGGCGCGCCGTCGCCGCGTCCCCCGCCAGCGTCGTCGCCACGCTGCCGTGGCCGGACATCGTCACCCGCCCCGTCAGCGGGCTGGCCCCGGCCACACTCGCGATCTGCTGGCGCGCCTACAGGCCGAACCCGCTCGTGAACCTCCTCGTCGACATCGCCGTCGAGGCCCTCGACGGCGGCCGCACCTCCGGCCAGGACTGAGTCTGGACGAACGATCGGCCCGGCGGCAGGCGAGCCCAGGCGTCGCCGTCCACGCGGCCGTGTCTCCTCCGAGCTCCGACTGTGCACGCTCTCACACGCGGAGGTCGAGGGGAGAGCTCGAGCTCGCTCACCCTACCCAGGGAGTCCAGGAATTCGTTTGGGAGGTTGAACATGGGTAAGGTCTACTTCATGCTCTTTGAAGGGGTGCTTGTTGGCTGCTGATGGTGTGCCTCGGTTCACATGGTTGAGCGGTCGTCGCCCATCAGCCATTCCTATCCGATTGCGGATTGGCTCGCTCGACCTGCGATACAGTCGCCTCGATGGCTGCGTCGGTTGATCAGTCGGGGGGTGATCGGCTTGTTCGCACGACATGTCCGCGCGATTGTTACGACGCGTGTGGCGTGCTCGTCAGCGTGCGTGGCGGCGAAATCCGGCATGTGCGCGGCGATCCCGCCCATCACGTAAGTCGAGGCCGACTGTGTCGGAAGTGCTCGATCGCCTACAACGGGGTGCTCCGTGACAGCGAGGCGCGGCTGACGCACCCGGTGCGGCGGACCGGCCCCAAGGGATCGGGTCGGTTCGAGCCGGTTTCGTGGGACGCGGCGCTCGACGAGATCGCCGCCCGGTTGGACGAGATCGTTGCAGGCCCGGGGGCCGCAACGATCCTCAATACGCACTACACCGGTACCTGCGCGTTGTTGGGGACGGCGTTCCCGCTCCGGTTCTTCAATCGTCTGGGTGCGACGGAGGTCGATCCGGACACGATCTGCAACAAGGCCGGCTACGAGGCACTCGCCTATCTCTATGGCGCGTCCGGGGAAGGGTTCGACCCCGAGACAGCGTCGGACGCAAGCTGCGTTCTGGTCTGGGGCGCGAATCCGTCGACCTCGGCGCCGCATCAGCACGAGCACTGGCTCGCGGAGGCCCCAGGGACAGTCGTTGTCGTCGATCCGATCCGGACGCCGACGGCGGCTGCGGCGGATCTGCATCTGCAGCCGTTCCCGGGCTCGGACGCCGCGCTCGCGTTCGTGTTTGCTCACATCTTCCATCGCGACGGTCTTCTCGATCGTGGGTTCCTCGAGGCGTACACGGTTGGCTTCGACGAGCTCGAGCCGCTGCTCGAGCCGTGCACGCCGCGGTGGGGTGAGGAGACGACGGGTGTGTCGGCCACGTTGATCGAGCGTGCGGCCCACGCCTACGGGGCGGGGCCGTCGCTCTTGTGGCTCGGCCAGGGCTTCCAGCGTCAGCCGCGAGGTGGGAACGCGTTGCGCGCGGTGGCGATGCTTCCGGCGCTGACGGGCAGTCTCGGGCGACCGGGGTCGGGCTGGGCGTATGTCACCGGTTCCGGCTCGCGGCGCATCGACGACGACTATCTGGCCGCGAGTCACCTGCTGCCCGAGGCGCCGCAGCCGGTGAGCCAGATGGACCTCGCGGATGTGCTTTGCGACGCGGCACGTGCCCGGGCGCTCTTCTGCTGGAACATCAACATCGCTGCGTCCAACCCGCGCCTCGGTGATCTGCGTCGGGCCCTCCAGCGCGACGATCTGCTCACTGTCGTAGTCGATCTGTTCCAGACGGACACCGCCGATCTGGCCGACTTCGTGCTTCCGGCAGCAAACTTTCTCGAGTCGGACGATCTCGTCTGTTCCTACTTCCACCACACGCTGTCGGCGCAGGTCAAGGCGGCCGACCCGCCGGGTGAGGCGCTTCCCAACAGTGAGATCTTCCGTCGGCTCGCGGCCGCCCTCGGGTACAGCGAGCCCGAGCTCTACGCGACCGACAGGGATGTGATCGACGAGTTGCTGCGCCGAACCGGCTTCGGCGTCGAGTGGGACGAGCTCGCGGCTGCCGGCACGGTGCGCCTCTACGAGACAGCGAGGCTGCAGTTCGCAGACGTGACGTTCGCGACGCCGAGCGGCCGCATCGAACTCGCGTCCGTCGCGGCGGAAGCGGCCGGCCAACCTCGACTCCCCGAACCGTGGCACGACCTGCAACCGACACACGGGCGCCTGCGACTTCTCTCCCCCGCCTCACCCTGGGCGCTGAACTCGAGCTTCGTGAACGACCCCAAGATCGCTTCCAAGCTCGGCCCACCGACCGTGACGATGCATCCCGATGACGCAGCCGCTCACGGTCTTGCCGCCGGCGACATCGCCGAGCTGGCGACGACGACGGGACAGCTGCGCGCGCGCGTGATCGTCGACCCGCTTTCCCTCCGCGGCGTCGCCTCCTGTCCGAAGGGGCACTGGCCCAAGCTGACTGCCGACAACGCGAACGTCAACACGCTCAACCCCGGCGACCCCGCGGACATGGCTCGATCGACCAGCGTGCACGGCATCGAGGTCACCGTCACGCGCCGCGCGACTCCCATGGCAACGTAGGTCGAGCGCACTGTGCTGCCCCTGTGATCCCGACGCATCGGAGACACAACCACTGCCATTGCCAGCCAGCCTCGGACGGAGCCCAACTCGCTGTCGTCACCGGCCGCCCGTTCGACGCTGCGAAGCTCTCCTGGTCGAACGACAGCGCACCGATTCGGCCACGCCGCTACGACATCTCAACGATTCGGATTCAAGGCCTGCCATGCGGCGCGCCGCGACGATTACTGACGGCCCTCCAACCCGTGGGTGGTCGCCCGACGGCACCCAACTCCTCGTCTGGGCCGCAGCGCGCGGGCCTCAGACCGGCTGCGGGAACCACAACCCGAATCCACGTGGTTCCCGGGGGGTGTCGGTGGCAGCGTGCTCCACTGACCTGATTGGTTCCCAAGTATCAGCGTCCCGTGGACTCCTGACCTCAAGTTCACCGGCGATGTCCACCGGTGGCCCGATCGTGTCTCGTCTTGGCCACGATCGGAAAGATGTTCGGGTATCCGTACGGTCAGAGGCAGGAAACCCGTCCCTTCCCGGGTTCGGAGGCATGCGATATTTCCCTCGGCTTCCGCTAGTTGATGGGATGACCGTCGCCGATCAGCCCGTATCGATTCACGAGAACGTGACACCGGTGTAGTTCGAATGCACACTCGATTACTCAAACCCAGACATGCTCCCGCCCTCTATGTCCGGCCTTTGCGGCACGGCGACGTTCGTACCGTGATGAGCGTCTTCGAGCGTCTCGGTGAGCGCTCCCGCCGGGCTCGCTTCAATGGGCCCAAGCCGTGCCTGAGCGCGCGTGAGTTGCGCGTGCTAGCGACGGTCGACGCAACCCACCACGTCCTTGTCGGATACGTCGGGCACGACCCGCAGGCGATCGCGATCGCACGGATCGTCCGTAACGGCGACAGGGCGGAGATCGCATTCGCTGTCGCCGACGAGTATCAGCACCGCGGCATCGGCTCAGCTCTCGCGGCTGAACTGGTCGCGGACGCCCGCGCCGCGGGAGTCACGGAGATAACCGCGCTCGTCGCGAGCGACAACCCCGCGGCCGTGGCGCTGCTTCGCCGGATCACACGCAAGATCGACGTCCGCTTCGAAGGGCCGGAGCTGGCCATCCGAGCCGCGATCGCCTGACGGCAGGACAGCCATCTCGTCCCTCGGGGGTGTCAGCGACTCAATAGTTGTGGGCAGCACTCCTCGCTGGCGGATAGTCAGTCCGCAGTTCGGCGTTACGCCTCCGCTCTAGCGAGACGTGACTTGACCGCAATCACGAGCGACTGCCAGAGACCATCGCGCTAACCTGGGGCGGACCCGCGGCTGACGCACGTCGCATTTACGAGCCTGGGAAGGCGGTCGGCAGACAAAGGTTGGCGAAGGTGTCCGAACGGTTCTCGGGGCGGCCGCAAGTCACGGGCTCGATCGATCCCAGCAATTGTCAGGCCCGTCCTCATCGTCGACTTCTGGACCGTGGGATCCCTATGTACGGTAAGCTGCCGATTGTCCGATTTGTTGGGAGAGCTACGAACCTAGATAAAAGCACGAAATACCTGCAAATGGGCATGTTTTGGGCGCTTAGCTCAGTTGGGAGAGCACCAGCTCGACAAGCTGGGGGTCACTGGTTCGAGCCCAGTAGCGCCCATCACGGAAAGGCCCTGGAAACGGGGCCTTTTCTGCTACTCGGGGTGAGTGCCGGCGGTGGGAATTGGGTCGTTCCGGGTAGCGGGGTCAGGCGGCGGGGTCAAGGATGTCTACGAGGCGCGAAGTCGGTCAGAAGATCCTCAGAGGTTTCGTCGTCGGTTACGAGCACAGGCCCGATGTGCCACCTGTTCATCCACGCCCTGATCCGTGTCACTGTGTCCGAATAGCTGGCCCCATAGATAACGACCGTGAAGAGCGTGCCATCCGTGTCCAGGGAGGTCAGGGGGAACTCCTGGGAGAGAAGGATTGCCGCTACCGCCGTCGGCACCAGGGCCTTCACAACTCGTCTTCGCATACCTCTCCCACGCTACTCCTCTACCCACTGGAAGCGCTGTTACGTCTCAATGAAGTCGCTGCTGTTCTGTTCCGCCGAGAGCGTGGGCAGCGGGTTCGGCGTGACTGCTCGCACTCAGGGGGCGTAGACGGGACGAGTGTGGTGCTCGCTATGGGACCGGAACGACGCGATGAGAGCTCGCATTGGCCACGTGTTCGAGTTTCCGGTGTCATAGCGTGGAGCAGCACGGTCGCGGAATACGAATGGCCACCTGACGTCCATAGGTACGTTTGCCTCCGGTCTTGGCCGTTGCTGACGGTCAGGACGCTGCCTCGATAGCGGCCTGCGACGAACGTGTCTTGGCCACTGTCCAGCCGCCTTGGCGGAGTTCGGTGGTTGCCTTGGCGGCCAGCGCAGCGACCTTGTTGCCGCCGTACGCGACCAGGAGGAAGCCCTCTTTCTTGGCAGGATTGGGCGTGGTGAACTGGGCCTGTCCTTGGGTCGCAGTGCCGTACTCATCCTTGCCGGGCCCCCACTCGGGATGGACCCAGGTCACCGTTTGTCGGGTACTTCTTCGGTACTGCGATTCCGGGTGCATACCGGTGAGCGACGGCCGGGAGTTCGGAGACCCGGTAGAAGCCGAGCGCCGTGAGCTGCTTGGGCGTTAGTTTCGCTGCCCCCATCGCCGCGGGGGAACCGCACAAGGATACGGCAGCAACGACCGCCGCAACGCTCAGGTTCAACCACAGTGTCTTGGGAGGCCGCATAACGCTCTACCGAAATTTGCCGTCGGGGTTCGACTCGACTCGCTGAGCACGCGACTCTCCCACGGTCGCTCCGTCAGGTCAACCAGCAGGCCGTCCGGTGGACGCTGTGGCGCGGCGCCTGAACGCTTGGTGTGTTCTGCCCGAGGGGTGCTCGACAACCTGCCGGTCGGTGCACTCGACGGAGGCGAGGGGCCGATTCTCGCCGTCCATATCGCCTCCGCGGGAGGGTCCTCCGACCGTTCCGGGCTCCTACGGATGCCGAGCCTCCCGGAGCCGCTCGTGCGCTCGATGCTGATGGGTAGTGCCCCGCAGCCGCAGCGGCGCCTGAACGGGCCGCGGTCGTGGTGACCCCGGACTGTCGCGGTATCGGGTTGCTCGAGTTCCATCAGATCGATCGCGCCGTCGAAGCCGGTCGTGTCGCCGGACGCGCCGCGACCGAGGCGCTCGCCTGCCACCCGCGCTGACGCGTCCCATGGGCTCTGGCAGAGTGGGTTACACGTGTTCCCGATATTTGCGAGAGGACGGCAACCATGATTCGACTGCTCGACGGGCTCCCTGACGGCGTCATCGGCTTCGAGGCGGTGGGGGAGGTCGAGGCTGCGGACTACGCGTCGGTCCTCGATCCTGCCGTCGCGGCGGCCGTCGCCGCGAACGACAAGATCCGCCTGCTGTACGTTCTCGGCGAGGAGTTCGAGGGGTACAGCGGCAGCGCAATGTGGGGCGACACGAAGCTCGGGCTCAGGAACTGGACGCACTTCGAGAAGATCGCCTTCGTCTCGGATCGCAAGGCCTACGTCGACGGCGTCCGGGCGTTCGGGTGGCTCATCCCCGGCGACGTGAAGACGTTCTCGCTCGCCGAGTCCGACGCCGCACGCGCCTGGGTGGCAAGCTGAACGCTGCCGCTCGAGGGCGGCACAGCGCGCCGAGCCCGGGACGCTTCGGCTCCCGGTTCGCATACCGCCGCGAGCGTGTGGAGCGTTTCTCCGCCTGCGGGTCGCTGTGTCTCGATCTCCGCTGCTGGGCGGCCCAGAGGGCAGCGTCAGATGATGCGTTGGCCAGGTTGCTGGCCGGCGAGCCGGTCGCGGATCGCCGCGAGGGCGGGCGCGCGGGTATCGAGGTCGGGCCAGTCGCGGAGCTCGAGCAAGATCGCCTCGCGGGCCTTCAGCGATGTGGCGACGGTGGTGTCGCGGCCCGGTCCCCTGCCGACGGTGTCGGCCGCGATCGTTGCGTCCGACGTTCCCCGAGCGCGGAGCTTTGCGATCAGCTCGGCGCTCTCGGCATCGCTGATCCGGTCTCCGTACAGGCGAGGCATCACGTCTAGCTTACGCGCAATCGGCCCCGGACGGACGTTCGATCGCCGGCGGGCGCCGCTGTGCCAGGACGCATCCCGAGTTCTGGGGGCTAGACAGCAGGTGGAGAAGGAGTCGATCATCCCCGCGCCGCTCGACGACGGCGAGCGCGACCAGCCGAACGATCTCCTCCGCCGGCTCCTGACCGCGTTCGCCGAAGCGTACGGCCCGGTCGCGAACGGCGCGCCTGACAGCTCGTCGTGAGTACGATTCCCCCATGAGCAGCCTCGAGCAAGTCTCCCAGCAGTCGGTCGCCGTCAGCCGCGACCGCTCCCGCACCATCTTTGGCCAGACGATGGGCCTCGTCGCCCTCACGTGTCTCGTCGCCGCGCTCGGCGCATATCTCGGCCGCGATATCTCCCGTGGGTGGGGGATCGTCGCATTCATCGGGGCGATCGGATGCATCATCGGGCTCAACGTCGCCATTCGCCGCTCCGAGCAACTGGCGATCGGCCTCCTCTTCGGCCTTGGGGCCTTTCTCGGCATCGCCGTCGCGCCGACGCTCGCCTACTACGCCGACGTGCAGCCGCAGGCGCTCTGGCAGGCGGCGGGCCTGACCGGCCTGTTCATCGGTGGCTTCGGCGCCTACGGGTATGCCACGCGCCGCGATCTCTCGAAGATCGCTCGCGCCGCCTTCTTCGCCCTTCTCGGGCTGATCGGCTTCGGCGTCGTGCTGATGTTCGTCTCGATCCCGGGCGGAGACGTCATCTACGCCGTCCTCGGGTTCGTCATCTTCGCCGGCTACACGATGTACGACTTCCAGCGGCTCAGGCGGGCCGAGTCGATCCAGGCGGCGCCGCTTCTCGCCGCATCGATCTTCCTCGACGTCTTCAACGTCTTCCTGCTCCTGCTGTCGCTGCTCGGCGGCGGACGCAGCTAGCCGCGCCGGGCAGGTTCCCGCTACCTCACGCGAAGCGTCGCCTGCATGCCGCGGCGCCGGTGATCGGCGAGCGTGCACCACAGCCGGTACCGGCCCGCGGGCAGGCGCTTCTCGAGCGATCCCGTCTTGCCGGGTCGCACGATCCCGATCCGGTAGGTGCGCGTTGCCGCCGATCCGACGAAGTGCGAGATCGTGATCGTCCTCGCCGTAGTTGACGAGCTCGATGATCGCCGGGCCTCTCCGGATCGAGGAGCGCGACAGGGCGAGACTGAACTCGTCCGCCGAGATCTGCAGGCGCGCAGGCTGAGGAGCGGAGGCCGTCGCCACGGGAACAACGACGACGGCCAGGATCGCCGCGACGAGCAGCCGTCGTTTCATCGCAGGATCTTCGGCCGCGTGAACTTCTTGGCGCCCGGGATGATCGCGTCGGCGTCGGTTCCGAGCCAGTCCTCGAGGATCGCGCCGTACAACCCGCGGAAGTCGGCCGTCGCCCTGAGATTCCCCTGCTCGTCGAGCTTTCCGAGCCCGGGAAACTCGCCGATCATCTGCCCGGCCACCTGAGATCCGATCAGGAACCCGGTGCCGGCGGCGCCGTGGTCGGTGCCGCCCGAGCCGTTCTCCTTCGCCCGGCGGCCGAACTCCGTCCAGACGTGGACGAGAACGCGGTCGGCGAGCCCGCGCGCTTCGAGGTCGCGCTGGAACGCGAGCAGAGAGTCGGCGGTGAGCTTGAGGTCGTCCGCGAGCTCCTGGGCCTGATTGTCGTGCGTGTCGTAGCCCGCCCGGAGCAGAGAGCGCGACGACGCGCAGCGGCAGTCCGGCCGCGAGCATCGCGGCGAGCCCGGCGAGGCGGCGCGGGAAGCGATCGTCTCCGCCGGGGTATGGCACAGGACTCGTGATCGTCTTGCGATCGTCCTTCGGCCGGAACGGCGTCAGCTGGTGGTAGAGCTGCGCCGACTGGCGTGCGGCATCGGTGGAGGCCTGCGAGGGCGGGATCGCCGTGCGTCGGCAGCGACCCGAGACGGCCGATCGCCTCGACCATCCTCTCCGAGACCTCACCCCAGACGCCTCGGGCGTAGAAGTCGTATCGGTCGGGCGCATCGACCGCGGCGACCGGCATCTTCGCGGTGGCGAGCGACGGCTGGAGGCTCCAGTCGAGCGAAAGCCCCTGGAGCGGGTTGTCGGGCTTCCCGACGCGGTCGAGATAGCGCCCCAGCCACCCCGTCGAGAGGCGCTCGTCGGCCGCACCGACCTCCCAGAAGTGACGTGAGGTGAAGTGCGACTGGTTCGGGTGGTCGTAGCCGATCCCGGGCATGACGTTCACCTTCCCCTCGCCGTGGAGCTGGGCGAGCGGCGCGAGCGAGGGATGCCACGTGAGGCCCGGATCTTCTGTGAACGTCGGCCCTGCGCCGGCGGCGAGCGCCAGGCGTGGCCGCAGCTGGCGGTACAGAGGGTCGCCCGTCGGTGCGAGGAGCGAGAGCGCGTCCGCGCCGCCGTCGAGGAAGATCGAGACGAGCACCTTCTGCTTGGAGCTCGCCGCCGCGGCCGACGCGATCCCCTCGTCGAACACCCGCGGCCCGAGCGCCGCGCCGCCGTAGACGGCGAGAGCGAGGCCCGCGCCCCGCGAGAGGAACGTGCGCCGGTCGAGGCCGGTTCCCGCGGGCACCGGCATCCCGGGCTCGATGTCGGGCAGGCCGCGCCCCGCTTCGGCGAGGCCGCGGCGGAGGATCTCCGATCGTGAGTGCTCGTTGCAGCAGGCCATCAGCAGGTCTGGAGGTCGGGGGAGACGGCGAGGAGCTGGCGCACGGCGTTTGCGACGAGGGGCGGGTACGACTCGGCCTTCCAGCCGGTGGCGCCCTTGAGCGAGCCACGGGCGAATGCGAGCAACTCCCGCCGGGTCTCCGGGCGGATCGTCGGGTTCCCGAGCACCGCGAGCGCCCCTTTGACGATCGCCTCGGGGTCGTTCGGCACCTTCGGCCCCTTCTTCCCCTTCTTGTCACCGAGCGAGACCTTCTCGAGCGCGGTGTTGGCGATGAACCAGCGGCCGCGGAAGGTGTTCGTGTCGAGCCAACGCGAATCGTCCCAGCCGGCGACGTTCGGCGGGTTGAACAGCCGTTGCCCGGCGCCGTCGGAGAGCCAGACCCAGGCCGACGTGTCGATGCCGCGGTTGAGCCCGCGGAGCAGTCCGGCGATGTAGACGACGGGAGGCTTCACCATGCGAGGCCCGGTGTACAGCGCGGGATGCCGGAGGATCGCGTCGAGGACCGGCCGGACCTCGAAGCTCTTGCGGTAGATCTCCTCGAGCGAAGCGAGGGTCGTCGCGTCGGGAGGCTCCGGGATGAAGTAGCCCCAGAGCTTCTCGACGAAGAACGACGCGTGCTTCGGGTGGTGGACGCACAGCGAGACCGAGTCCCGCCACGAGAAGGTGCCCTGTCTTGCCGAAGACGGTCTTCGTGCCGGTGTCGTGGCGCTTCGCGTCGAAGCGGAAGTCGGTCTGACCCTTGTTGCGCTTCCACGTGCTCGTCCAGCCGGTGAGCGCCCGGGCCTGCTCTCGGACGTCGCGCTCGGTGTAGCCGTTCCCCTCTCCGAGCGTGAACAGCTCCATCAGCTCGCGACCGTAGTTCTCGTTCGGGGCGTCCTTGCGGTTGTCCGTGCCCGACAGCCAGATCAGCATCGCCGGGTTCGCGGTGATCGAGCTGAGGAGCCGGTCGAAGCTGCCGAGCGCGTAGCGGCGGAGGAGGCGATTCTGCGCCATCATCAGCTTCTGCGAGCCGACGCCCGCGTTCGACGTGGCGAACCAGTCGTGCCAGACGAGCGTCATTCGCTCGACGAGCGGCCGGCTCGTCCGGACCATCCGGTCGAGCCACCAGAGGTGGTCGTGACCCCAGGCGTCGCCCGGCGCGAGACGGTGCCCCTTGTCGTCGTGTGGGCGCGGTCCCACCCACGCTCGCCGCCGGGGTGTGTGAGCGAGCTGACGGCGCCGTCGAGACCGAGGCGAGCGAGACTGGCGGCCTGGCCGCGGCGCGGGCCGAATCCGGCGCGCCACAGGAGTCTCTCGGCCTGAGCGGGGCCGAAGGGACCCGAATACACGGGCAGGGACATGCATCCTCGTGTCGGCAGCTGCGCCGCGACCGCTCGTATCACCCGAACGGGTGAACGTCGAGTGGCTGCGCGTCTATCCTGGAAGCGTGAAGGTCGTTCTCCCCGATTCCACCGAGCTCGAGCTGCCCGACGGCGCATCGGGCCTCGACGCCGCGCGCGCGATCGGCCCGAAGCTCGCCGAGCAGGCGGTGCTCGTCAAGGCGGACGGAATTCCCCAGGACCTGCGGCTTCCGCTCGCCGACGGCGCCTCGCTGCAGATCCTGACGACGCGCGACACCACAGGATCCGGACGCTCTCGCGGTTTTGCGCCACTCGGCCGCCCACCTGCTCGCCGAGGCGGTGCGCAGGCTGTACCCGGGCGTCAAGGTGGCGATCGGGCCTCCGATCGACAACGGCTTCTACTACGACTTCGACTTTCCGGCGCCGATCAACGACGCCGACCTCGAGGCGATCGAGGCCGAGGTGCAGCGCGAGCTCGCCGAGGGACGCTCCTGGGAGCGCGAGGAGATCTCGGCGCGACGAGGCGCGGGCCCGGTTCGAGGCCGAGGGCGAGCCGTACAAGGTCGACCTCGTCGACACGGCCGAGGGGACGATCTCGCTCTACACGCAGGGCGATTTCACCGACCTCTGCCGCGGGCCGCACCTTCAGACCTCCGCGCCGATCAAGGCGTTCAAGCTGACCTCGCTCGCCGGCGCGTACTGGCGCGGTGACGAGAAGAACGCCCAGCTGACGCGCGTCTACGGCACGGCGTTCTTCAGCCAGAAGGATCTCGACGCACACCTCGAGCGCCTCGAGCTCGCCCGCGCCAACGACCACCGTCGTCTCGGCGCGCAGCTCGACCTGTTCCACTTCGACGAGCACTCGCCCGGCTCGCCGTTCTGGCACCCGAAGGGGATGGCGATCTTCAATGCGCTCGAGGATCTGCGCCGGCGCGAGAACGCGCGGCGCGGCTACCTGGAGGTGAAGACCCCGCTGATCTACGACAAGGCGCTCTGGGTCACCTCGGGCCACTGGGACAAGTTCCGGGAGAACATGTTCCTGATCCCGATCGACGACGAGCACACCTACGCGATCAAGCCGATGAACTGCCCCGGCCACATGCTGCTGTTCGGCAGTCAGCTCCGGAGCTACCGCGAGCTTCCGCTCCGGTTCGCCGAGGCGGCGCCGCTCCACCGCAACGAGCTCGCGGGTGCGCTCCACGGGCTCACGCGCGTGCGCCACGTCACGCAGGACGATGCCCACATCTTCTGCTCGCGGGAGCAGATCGACAGCGAGCTCGACGCCTGCCTCGAGTACCTCCGCTACCTCTACGGCCTCTTCGGCATCGAGCCGCGGGCCGAGCTCTCGACACGTCCGGAGAACAAGCTCGGCGCCGACGAGGAATGGGACTTCACCGAGGGGAAGCTGGTCGAGGCGCTCGAGCGGCACGGCATCGAGTACTTCGTCGGCGAAGGGGAGGGGTCGTTCTACGGCCCGAAGATCGACCTCCACATCACGGACGCCCTCGATCGCTCCTGGCAGCTCGGCACGATCCAGCTCGACGCCCAGATGCCGGCGCGCTTCGGGCTCACCTACATGGGGCCGGACAACCGGGAGCACCCCGTCTTCGTCATCCACCGCGCGTTCTTCGGCTCGCTCGAGCGGTTCATCGGGATCGTCATCGAGCACTTCGGCGGTGCCTTCCCGGTCTGGCTCGCTCCCGTTCAGGTCCGGCTGCTCGCCGTCAGCGAGCAGCATCGCGACGGTGCGCACGCGATCGCGGAGCGACTGCGGCGAGGCGGGGTACCGCGTCGACGTCGACGACCGTGACGAGACGCTCGGAAAGCGGATTCGCGACAGCGAGCTCGAGAAGATCCCTGTCGTCGTCGTCTTCGGCGAGCGGGAGTCCGAGGCCGCGCTCGCGGTGCGGACGCGGGGCGAGGGGCAGTCGACGCGCTCGCTCGAGGAGCTGCTCGCCGACCTCGGACAGGCCGTCGCGGGCTGACCGCACCGCTCGCCGAGGCGCGTCCCCACGATGCGCTGCTCCCTGCTACGCTTCGACCCTGCAAAGTAGGGGCCGTTACCCTCACCTCCGGAGCCGACGCACGAGCTGCGCGGGTTCAACCGAGTCGAACGACGAGGGAAACGGTGCCGCTGCGTGTCAGCGGCGTTTTTGACGTTTAGGGAAGGAACTACACGGTTTTGAAGAGAGACAGAGCCTGGTGAGAAGCTTTTGAGGCCCCGGCGCCGTCCTGAAGACAGGACTCGGCCCGTCGTCCAGACGGAACGCATCAACGACCAGATCCGCGTGCCCAACGTGAGGCTCGTGGGTGAGGACGGAGAGCAGATCGGGATCAAGTCGACCGACGAGGCTCGCGAGTACGCGTACAGCAGGAATCTCGACCTCGTCGAGGTGGCAGCGCAGGCAGATCCACCCGTCGCCCGGGTGATGGACTACGGGAAGTACCGCTACGAGCAGGAACAGAAGGCGAAGGTCGCGCGGAAGCACCAGTCGCAGATCAACGTCAAGGAGATCAAGCTCAGACCAAAGATCGGAATCCACGACTACGAGACCAAGAAGGGCCACGTCGTCCGCTTCCTCAACACGCGGGCGAAGGTCAAGGTCACGATCATGTTCCGGGGCAGGGAAAACCTGCATCCCGAGCGTGGGCGCGACCTCCTGATGCGACTCGCCGAGGACATCAAGGACGTCGGTCAGATCGAGCAGCCACCCCTGATCGACGGGCGCAACATGATCATGGTCTTCGGGCCGACAAAGAATGCAGGAGTGAACCCAGATGCCGAAAGTAAAGACGGGAAGCGGAGCGAAAAAGCGCTTCAAGGTGAGCGGAACGGGCAAGTTGATCCGCCGCCACGCGATGAAGAGCCACAACCTGCAGCACAAGACGTCGAAGCGTAAGCGCGGTTTCCGCAAGGATCAGCCGGTCGCGGCGAGCGATGTTCCGAGGGTCAAGCGCATTCTGGGGATGCGGTAACCGATGCCAAGGGTGAAGCGATCCGTCGCCGCGCGCAAGAAGCGCCGGAAGGTCCTGGGCCAGGCCAAGGGCTACTGGGGCCTCAAGAACTCCCACTACACCTACGCCAAGGAGCAGGTCGAGCACTCACTCACCTACGCGTACCGCGACCGCAAGAACAAGAAGCGCACGTTCCGGCGGCTCTGGATCGTGCGGATCAACGCCGCGGCCCGGCTCCACGGGATGTCGTACAACCAGTTCATCTCGGGGCTGCACAAGGCAGGCATCGAGCTCGACCGGAAGTCGCTCGCCGACATCGCGGTCTCCGACCCGGCGGCGTTCGCCGCCGTCGCGGAGCAGGCGAAAGCCGCGCTCGCGGAGCAGGCGAAAGCCGAGCCCGAGGCGGCCTGACCCCGGACGATCTGCAGGCTGAGGTGTTCCGCAAGCAGGCGGAGCACTTCGCGCTGCTCGGGTCTCCGGTGTATGGGCGGCTTGCCGCGAAGCTCGCCGATGATCCGGCGCCTGCCCGGCCGATCGTCGGGGACGATTCGTCCTGGGATCTCGGCCTTCGCCTCTTCGCGGCCGTCCACTATCACGTGCTGAGCGGTGCCGCTCCTGACGCTCTTACGGGAGAGTGGAGCGACTTTGTCGGCGGCGCTCGTTGCCAATGAGGCATCGCTCCGCCGATTCGTGCGGGAGCAGGGCGTTCAGACCAACGAGACGCAACGGTGCATCGCGCTCGTTCCGGCGTTTCTCACGCTTGCCCGCGAGGCGGGCCTCCCACTCGATCTCGTCGAGCTCGGGCCGAGCGCCGGGCTCAACCTCGTCTTCGATCACTATCGCTACGCGTACGCCGAAGGGGAGTTCGGCGATCCGGGCGCCCGCCTGTCGTTCTCCGTGATCGAGCGCGGCCTGGTACCGGGCGAGCTCCTCCGGAAGCCGGTCGAGATCCGCGCCCGCCGCGGGATCGACGTCGCTCCGATCGACGTGTCCTCGGTCGAGGGCTCGATGCTCCTCCACAGCTTCCTCTGGCCGGGGTCGACCGAGCGAGCCGCGCGACTCGATGCCGCCATCGAGACGTTGCTCGCGAGCCCCGTACGGCCGGAGTTGCTCCGCGATGACTACGTCGCTGCCCTTCCCGAGATTCTCGCATGCCGTTCATCCGAGGCGCTCACGGTCGTGTTCCAGACTGCGTCGACGGGCTATCTGCCGCAGGCGCAATACGACACGTTGCTCGTCTCGCTGGAAACGGCGGCCGCTGACGGGCGCCCGCTCGCGTGGGTCTCGTCGCGGCGGCCCGAGGAGCGCCAGTTCGAGGACGAGGACTGGTGGGAGCTCGAGCTGCGCCTCTGGCCGGCGCCGGCGAAGCTTGTCGCCCTCGTCGACTTCCACGGCAACTGGCTCGACTGGCTCGACGTCACGTGATCACGTCGAAGGACAATCCCAGGCTGAAGCTCGTCCGGGCGCTGCAGCGGAAGAAGGAGCGGGAGGAGACAGGCCTCTTCGCATGCGAGGGTGAGGATCTCTGCGACGCGGCGCTCGCGGCGGGGATCGAGCCGGTCGACCTCCTGATCGCCGGGGAGAGCGTCGAGGCCGAGGTGCTCGCCGGCGTCTCGACGCTGCCGCATCCGGCACGAGTGATCGGCGTCTTCCGACGTGCAGACCTGCCGGTCGTGCCGCGCGCGACGTGCCTCGCTCTCTGGCGCCTCGGCGATCCGGGCAACGTGGGAACACTCATTCGCTCCGCAGACGCGTTCGGCGCCGCCGTGTCGCTCTCGGAGGGGTGCGCCGAGCCGCTCTCTCAGAAGGCACTACGGGCGAGCGCCGGCGCGATCTTCCGCGTGCCGCTCGTGCCCTGGAACGACCGTCCCGGTCGTCTGGTCGCACTCGATACGAGCGGCGGCGTCTCCCTCGCAGACGTCGACCTCGCGCCTCCGGTGACGATCGTCCTCGGCGCCGAGCGCGCCGGCTTGCCGGATGAGATCCAGGCCGCGTGCGACGCCGTCGCCGCGATCCCGATGCCGGGCGACACGGAATCGCTCAACGTGGCCGCAGCCGGAGCGATCGCGCTCTACGAGCTTTCGCGCCGCGCATCCTGTTCGCCTCCTGCGGCCGCGAGGTGAGTCCGGTGGTGGTCGATCCTCGCATCGGGCTCGCGTATGTGCGGATCGGTGGCCGGCCCAGCGCTCCGCACAGGCCCTGCCCCTCCCGAGCGCTACCAGGCGCCGCCTCCGCCGCCTCCGCCGCCTCCGCCGCCGCCACCCGAGAACCCGCCGCCACCACCGCCCGAGCCCGAGGAGGGTGGTGCGAGTGCCGAGCCGAAGCCCGATGCGAGGTCGCCGATCCCCATCGACGTCGCTCCAGAGCCGAGATCGCCACTGTTCGAGATCCAGTAGATCGATGACGCCTTCGCGACCTCCTCAGGCATAGCAAGATGGGCAGCTTGTAAGACCCGGTCGGCGATGCCGAAGGCGATCCCGTAGACGAGAAGGCGCTCCCAGAGCGCGAGCGTCGCCGGTGGCGCCTCCTGGAGGCGCGGGAAGTCGGTGATGTAGCGGCGGAACGCCTCCCAGCGCTCCGCCTCGGCCTCGCCGTCACGGGAGCGGCGTCGCCACAGCTTTCGCTGGGTGAGCGCGCCGACGACGATCGCCGCGTTGAGTAGGGCGGCCACGGCAAACCCGACGAGCACGACGTCGTTCCAGCGCGGGTAGACGGTGCGCCAGCCGTCGGCGGCCAGGTAGACGAGCAAGGCCCCGACCGCGACGAAGAGGACGAGCGCGAGCGCCAGCGCCGCCGCGCCGCGGGAGACGAACCACCCACGGTTCCGGACAGCCGTTGCGACGTTCGCCTTGAACGACGTGAAGTGGGCGCTCATCTCGACCCGGTCCTTCTCGATCGCCTTGCGGAAGAGAGACAGGCGCTCGGGACCGTCCTCGATCACGCCCTCGACCACACGCGAGACTGCGTTCTCCCACGGTCGCAGCACCATGCCCTTCTGCGTGCCCGGGCCGATCTCGAGGTCGGAGATGCTCTCCGTCCGGAGGCCACCCCAGGTCGCGCGGTCGGTGATGACGGGCTTCGACGAGAAAACGCCGCGACGGATCAGATCGAAGAGGGTTGCGGTGAACTCGAACGATCCCGCCTCGCCCCCCTGACGGACGAGGATCGGGACGAGGGCGGGCTCCGTGTCGGACGGCGGTTCCTGCTCGTATTCGCGGTCGTACCCGCTCCTCAGCTCGCGGCCGTAGAACCAGAAGACGGCACCGACGACGAGGAGCGCAGGAATCGTCCCGAAGAGCATCAGGATCGCGACGTAGCGCCACGGATGTTGCTTTGCGCTCTCGATCCGGTCGCTGTCCTTCTCGAACGCCGCGGCGTCGGCCGTCTCGGCGGCGACGATGTTCGGGAGCCCGTTGCCCTTCGCGGTGCGCATGCCGACCGTCGAGGAGAAAGCCGCGCGTGGGAAGACCGTGCGGAGCTCGACGAACTGGCCCGGCGGAACATCGACGGCCCGCAGGATGACACGCTTCCCCGCCAACTGCACGTCTCCCCGAACGTAGACCGGATGTCCCCAAGCGCGCACGATCCTGCCGGGACCGGCTTCTGTCGCGACGAGCCGACCGAGCGACTCGTCCCATTCCGAGCCCCACACCTGCAGGTTGACGTCGACCACGTCGTCGTACGCGACGGCGAGCCCCCGGAGGCGATAGTGGATGACGAACGTGCGCAGCTCGTCACTTGCGTCGTAGTGCCAGACGATGCGCAGCTTTCCACCGGTGATCGTCGTGCCGAACGTTCCCGGAGCGTCACTGCAGCCGAGCGTGGTGCAGCCGCCCGGGAGGAATGCCGTTCCCTTCTCGGTCACGCGCACCTGGTCGACCGACTCTCCCTGCCGGATCGGGATGTCCCGGTAGCCGCCGCTGAACGAGCCGTTGAACGCGTATGTGATGAACTCGTTGACGACGAGGCTTCCGTCTCTCGTCACCTGCACGGCGACTTCTGCCTGTGGCAGCGTGAACGACTTCGCGCTCGCGCTTCCCGCGAGGGCGAGCGTGACGAGCCCGGCGGCGAGAAGCGCGCTACGCGCTCGGAGGCGTCGGTGCATCGCCGGCCGGGGGAGCTGCCGGAGGTGCTGGTGCCGTCGTTGCACCCGGCTGGAAGCTGACTTCCGGCACGTCGCGTTCGGCCGCGTCCTCCACCTCGTAGAACTCACGCTTCGTGAAGCCGAACGGTCCGGCGAGAAGGACGGCTGGGAAGACCTGGATCGCGTTGTTGAACGTCAGCACCGTGTCGTTGTAGACCTGGCGTGAGACGGCGATCCTGTTCTCCGTCTCCGAGAGCTGCCCCTGGAGCTCGAGGAAGTTCGTGCTGGCCTTCAGGTCGGGATACGCCTCCGCGACGGCGAAGAGCTTCCCGAGGGCCTGGGTCAAGAGGCCCTCGGCCTGCGCGATCTCTGCCGGCCCCTGGGCGCCTGCGGCTGCGGCGCGTGCCTGCGTGACCGCTTCGAAGGTGCCTCGCTCGTGCGCGGCGTAGCCCTTGACGGTCTCGACGAGGTTCGGGATCAGGTCGCGACGCCGCTTGAGCTGCACCTCGATCTGGGCCCATGCGTTGTCGACACGGTTCCGCTTCTTGACGAGGCCGTTGTAGAGCGCGATCAGGACGATCCCGATCAGGACGACCAGCGCGAGGATGATCCAGACGGCGATCACGGCTGGAACTCTACACCGCCGACCGCGGCGGGAGGGCAGAGGCGAAAGTCTCTCCTCCGGGTGTCTCTCTTCGTCGACAGACCCAGATCATGTCCTCGTCACCTTTGAAGGGGCGCCGGTCGAACCAGCCATAGAGCCCGACGACGTCGAACCCCGCCTCGTCGATGAGGCGCCGCCATTCGATCGCCGAGAGCCAGTGCAGCTCCATCGACGCGGCCGACCCGCCCGAGCGCACGGAGAGGCGCAGTGTCCGACGATCCTCGTCCCAGTCCGCGCGCTCGAAGATGTCCTCTTCCCGCTCCAGCCAGAGACCGTTCGTCTCCGCGATGTCCTCGCTGCTCGGTGCGAACACGTCGAAGACGAGGTGCCCGCCCGGTTCGAGGAGCCTGCGCGCCGCACGCAGCGCCCGCAGCTTCTCGCCCTCGTCGGGCATGTGCAGCAGCGAACGAAATGGGCAGATCACGAGCGGAACGCTTCCCTGCACGGGGGGCTCGCGCAGGTCACCGATGCGCAGGTCGACGCGATCGGAGACTCCCTGTTCCTCC
The DNA here is from genome assembly GCA_963756835.1 of uncultured Thermoleophilia bacterium. Taxonomy (GTDB): domain Bacteria; phylum Actinomycetota; class Thermoleophilia; order Gaiellales; family Gaiellaceae; genus Gaiella. The sequence continues at coordinate 28,172 of CAVWPE010000011.1, read as the reverse complement.
GCGAGAGCGCGTGCGACGGCGAGCATGCCGGGCGAGAGGTCGATACCGACCACCGGGATGCCGGCTCTCGCGATCGGCACCGCGATTCGACCCGATCCGACAGCGAGCTCGACGACCGGGCCTCCGAAGCGCTTTGCCTCGTCGACGTAGAACGAGATGTCCTCGACGACCGAGGCGCTCCACGGGTCGTAGATCTCGGCTATCGCGTCGTATAGCGCCACGCCGGGGAGTGTACGGACGGGTTGGGCGCACCACGCCGTTGGTACGATCGCCCATCGATGGACGCCGAAGCGCTCGAACAGGAGGGACTCGCCGCTGCCGCGGCCGCCGCGACGCCGGAAGCGATCGAGGCAGTCCGGGTCGAGTACCTCGGGCGTAAGAGCGTGCTCAAGCAGGCGCTTCGCGAGGTGCGCGACCGCGAGACGGGCATGGCGCTGAACGCGGTGCGCGAGCGCCTCGAGGCGGCAATCGACACGCGCGAGGCCGATCTCGATCGCGCCGAGCTCGACGCGCGTCTCACGACCGAGCGCGTCGACGTGACGCTGCCGGTCGGCGGGTACGTGCGCGGACGGCTCCACCTGATCACGCAGATTCGTCGTGAGGTCGAGGACGTCTTCCTCGGCCTCGGCTACAGCGTCGTCGACGGGCGTGAGGTCGAGACCACCTACTACAACTTCGACGCGCTCAACTTTCCGGCCGGACATCCTGCACGCTCGCCGGTGGCGACGCTCTTCGTCGACGAGGGGACGGTGCTTCGCACCGAGACGTCACCTTCCCAGGTGCGGACGATGGAGGCGCAGGAGCCGCCCGTCTACATCGTCTCGCTCGGGCGCACCTACCGGCGAGACACGCCCGATGCGACCCACTCGCCGATCTTCCATCAGGTCGAAGGGCTTGTCGTCGACGAGGGGATCACGCTCGCAGACCTGACGGGCACGCTCGACTTCCTGCTCCGCCGGCTCTTCGGTGAGAGCCGCCGTACCGAGTTCCGTACACACTACTTCCCGTTCACCGAGCCGTCGATCGAGGCGTATGTCTCGTGCCACGTCTGCGACGGCGACGGCTGCCCCGTCTGCCGCCACTCCGGCTGGATCGAGGTCGGGGGGGCCGGGATGGTCGATCCGAAGGTCTTCGAGGCGGTCGGCTACGACCCCGAGCGCTTCAGCGGCTTCGCCTTCGGCTGGGGCCTCGAACGAATCGCGATGCTGCGCCACGAGTTCCCGGACCTGCGCGAGCTCTGGCGCAACGACCTTCGCTTCTCGAGGCAGTTCTGATGCGGGCTCCCCTGTCCTGGCTGCGCGAGTACGTGCGGGTCGACGCGACGGCAGCCGAGATCGCCAGGAGGTTGAACGTCTCGTCGCTCGAGGTCGAGCGCGTGATCGACATCGGTGTCGCGGATGTGGGCGACAACCTTTCGTATCTGCGCGTCGGCAGGGTCGTCGAGGCCGCGAAGCACCCGAATGCCGACAAGCTGCAGCTCTGTCAGCTCGACGTGGGGGAGGGCGATCTCCGTCAGATCGTCTGCGGCGCCTGGAACTTCGACGTCGGTGCCACGGTCGCCGTCGGGCTGCCCGGTGTCCTGCTGCCCGGATTCCCCGCACCCCTCGACGAGCGGCCGCTGCGGGGTGAGATCTCGCGCGGCATGATCCTCGCCGAGGACGAGATCGGGCTCGGCTCCGACCACGCCGGGATCATGCTTCTCCCGGACGGGATCGAGCCGGGGACGCCGCTCGCCGACGTTCTGCCCGTGCACGAGCAGGTGTTGGACTGCACGACGACGATGAACCGCGTCGATCTGCTCTCGATGGTCGGGCTCGCGCGCGAGGTCGCAACCCTGTTCGACGGCGAGTTGCTTCCCGTGACCGTCGAAGACCCGGCGATCGTGCATCCGGAATGGGTCGAGATCGTGGTGGACGACCCTGAGCGCTGCCCTCGCTACATCGGCCGTGTCTTCAAGAACGTCGCCATCGGCCCGTCACCCATGTGGCTTCGCGCCCGCCTGCACGCGGCCGGAATGCGGTCGATCTCGAACGTCGTCGACGTGACGAACTACGTCATGCACGTCCACGGGAGCCCGTTGCACGCTTTCGACCGGACGACGCTCGACGGCGGTCGCATCGTCGTTCGGCGTGCGACGGCCGGGGAGGAGCTGACCACGCTCGACGGAACGCCGCGGAAGCTCGACGAGCGTGATCTCGTCATAACCGACGGGTCGAGGGCCGTCGCGCTCGCTGCGATCATGGGTGGGCTCGAGACGGAGATCTCGGATACGACGAGAGAGGTCCTGCTCGAGGCCGCGAACTTCGAGCCGATCGGGATCTTGCGGACGTCGGAGCGCCTCGGGCTTCGCACGGAGGGGTCGAACCGGTGGGAGAAGGGCGTCGACCCGCATGCGGCCGAGGCGGCTGCCGTGCTCGCGAGTCGTCTCCTCGTCGACCTCACGGGAGCCGAGTTGACCGGTGCTGCGGACATTCATTCCGGCCTGCCCGCGCGACCGGTCGTGCACATGCGACCGGAGCGCACTGATCGGATCGTCGGTCTCGACGTGCCGCCGTCGGAGCAGCGCGCGATCCTCGAGCGCCTCGGTTTCGAGGTCGACGACGCGTGGGAGGTCACGGTGCCGACATGGCGGGCACGGGACGTGACGCGCGAAATCGATCTCGTCGAGGAGGTCGCTCGCGTCGTGCTCGACCGCGTACCGCGTACGATGCCGTTGCGCCGCGCGGTCGTCGGTCATCTCACGCGCGATCAGCGCCTCCGCCGTCTCGTCGAGGACGTGCTCGTCGGAGCCGGGTTCAGCGAGGCATACACGTGGAGCCTCGTCGCAACCGACCCCGATCCTGATGCTCTTCGACTCCCTGACCCGATGAGCGGCGAGCAGGCGATTCTCCGGACGACGCTCGTCGAGGGGCTGATCGCCGCCGCCCGGGAGAACGTCGACGCAGGCAATGACGACGTCGCGTTGTTCGAGCTCGCGCGCGTCTACCTGCCGAGCGGCGAGGCTCTTCCGGACGAGCGGTGGCGTGTGGGCGGCATCGTCGAGGGCGGGTTCGCGGCGGCCCGTGGCGCGGTCGAGGCGCTCTACGCGGCCATGCACCTCGACCTCCGTCCCACGCGAACGACCTCACCGTTCCTCCATCCCGGCAAAGCGGCTGTGACACCGGCAGGCTTCGTGGGCGAGCTCCACCCGGCACTGCTCGAGGGAACCTGGGGGATTTTCGAGCTCGACCTCACCGAGCTGACCGAGCCGATCCCGGAGCGGATCCTGTACGACGACGTGATCACCTTTCCGCCTCTCCGCCAGGACATCGCCGTCGTCGTCGCCGACGAGGTCGAGGCCGCGGCTCTGGTGGACGTCGTTCTCGAGGCCGGGGCGCCCGAGTTGCGCGAGGCGCACGTCTTCGACGTGTACCACGGTGACCAGGTCGGAGAGGGGCACAAGTCGGTTGCGATCCACCTCTCGCTCCAGGCGCCGGATCGGACGCTCTCCGACGAGGATGCGACGGTCGTGCGCGACCGCGTGGTGGCGTCCCTCGGCGAGCGTTTCGGCGCCGAGTTGCGCTCCTGAGACCTGTCCCGTCGTTCTCGCGTACGACCCGCTCACGGGCTACCGGGCGAGACTCTTCTCCGGGGAATACGGCAACCAGGAAGAATGCCTGCGTTCATGCACCCGACGGGATGCAGCTGATGCACTTCAGCGCGGAGGAGGCGACGAAGTCGCTACAGCGTCTTGCCGCCCACGAGCCACACCGGCCCCTGGGTGTCGACGTTGTCCGTCTCCGAGAGCACGCGCAGCACGGTCGCGGTAGCGCCGATGTCCTCGTTGTCGAGCCGCTCGAAACAACGCCGCACCATCGCGGGCGACGCCCCGTAGCCCGAGCGTCCCGAGCAGCGGAACGTGAACACGAGGCGTGAGCCGCTCCGGGCGGGGTTCAGCGGCGCACAGAGGAGCGCAACCCGGTCGAGCAGGGTGCTCGACTCGAGCTCGAGCTCGCACAGAAGGTCCGACCAGTCGGAGGGAAGCGGAGCGAGCGCTCGATCCCAGCTCTCCGCGACCGAGGCCGAGAGGCTCCGCGGCTCGATGGGCAGAGGTGCGGGTGTAGCAGCCGATATCGCCACGGCCGACTCCTCGATGTGACACCAGATCCGGTCGCGATCGAGGCGCCCGAAAACGCGCAACACGTTCTGCTTTCCTTCCGGGCCGGCGCTGCTCCGGACGTGGAAGACCAGCGCGTCACCGACTCGACCGGCGTTGATCGAGCCGAGGACCCGCGCCGCACGTGGCAGATCGGCCCGATCCTCCGCTGTCAACGTCAGGCGCACGTCCTCCCAGCCGGCCGGAAGGTCTGCCTCCAACGTGTGCCATTGATCGACGAGCTTCATCCCCGATCAGCATAATGACGCTGTGCTGTCGGTTGCCGAAGACCCGTCCGGCCCTGCGGTGGCTGCCTAGTGGCGACCGAGGTCAAGCTCCCTCGCCTCGGACAGGGTATGGAGTCGGGCACCATCGTCCGTTGGCTCAAGGCCGAAGGCGATTCGGTCAAGGTGCGCGAGCCTCTCTACGAGCTCGACACCGACAAGGTCACACAGGAGGTGGAGTCCGAAGTCGATGGAGTCCTGCTCGAGATCGTCGTTCGAGAAGGGGAAACCGACGTCGGAACGACGATCGCGGTGATCGAGACAGCCGGGTCCGGCGCGGCGGCCGAGGCGCCGCGGGTCGTTGCCGCGACCGACGAGGCGAACGCAACTGAGCCGCCACCGGAGCCTGCTCGCTCCGCCGAGAACGGCGCGGGATCCGGAGGCCCGGATGCGCCGCCCGGCGCGAGGATCAAGGCCTCGCCGCTCGCGCGGCGCATCGCGCGCGAGCGCGGGCTGGAGTTGAGCGCGATCACCGGTACCGGCCCTGACGGCCGGATCCTTGCCGAGGATGTCGAGCGGACAGAGGTAGGCGCTGCAGCGCCTACCGTCGCAGCCGATCTTGCTCCGTTGGCCCCGAGCGCCGAGGTCGAAGTGATCAAGCTCACCCCGACCCGCAAGACGATCGCACGTCGGCTCACCGATGCCTGGGCGGCTCCTGTGTTCCAGCTGAGCGTGTCGATCGACATGTCCGAGACGCTCCACCTCCGCGAGCAACTCGTCACGCGCCTCGCCGAGGGAGACGTCAAGCCGACCGTGAACGACCTCCTCACCAAGCTCGTCGGTGTCTCCCTCATGAAACACCGCGCCGTGAACGCGACCTTCACGGGCGCCGAGGTTCATCGGCACCCCGCAGCGCACGTCGGCATGGCGGTCGCGGCTCCGAACGGGCTCGTCGTCCCGGTCATCCGTGATGCCGACAGCCGGAGCGTGCAGGAGATCGCCCGCGCGCGCGCGGACCTCGTCGGCCGCGCCCGCGACGGGAAGCTGACTCTCCCGGACATGGAGGGCGGCACGTTCACGGTCTCGAACCTCGGCATGTTCGGCATCGAGCAGTTCGTCGCCGTGCTCAACCCACCCCAGGTCGCGATCCTCGCAGTGGGGGCCGTCAAGGACACGCCCGTCGTTGTCGACGGGGCGATCGACGTCGCGCCGATGATGCAGGTCGTCCTCACGTGTGACCACCGCGCGATCGACGGCTCAGACGGTGCCGAGTTCCTCCGCACGCTCGTCGCGCTCGTCGAGCAACCCGCGCTCGCGCTGTAGGACATGCCTGCCCTCGTCCGCAGAGGTGGAGCGCAGGACAAGAGGTTCCTCCGGGACATGCTGCATCACGCCTACTACTGGAAGGAACGGCTGCCGGACGCGGGGCCTGGGCCGGTCCAGCTCTACGTCAAGGCCTGGGGCCGGCCCGGCGATACGGCAGTGATCGCCCTGCTGGACGGATTTCCGGTCGGAGCGGCCTGGTACAGGTTGTTCACGTCCGAGCCGACGGGGTACGGATTCATCGACGCGGACACGCCCGAACTGGCGGTGGCCGTCGTGCCGAACGCGCGCGGCCTCGGCGTCGGCAGCTCGTTGCTGAGAGGGCTGCTGGGTATCGCGGTCGAGGACGGCTACGCAGCACTCAGCCTGGCGGTCGATCGCCACAACGAGGGAGCGATCGCGCTCTACAGGCAGTTCGGCTTCGTGCAGGTTGCCGAGGCGCCCGACTCCTTCACCCTCCGGCTCGATCTCGCATGAGTACGATCGTTGGTGAAGCCAGACGAAAGGTGAAGCGTGGAGTGTGACGTCGTAGTCCTTGGGGGCGGCCCGGCCGGGTACACCGCGGCGATCCGCGCGGCGCAGCTCGGCGGCAACGTCGTCTGCATCGAGCGGGAGCCCGAGCTCGGAGGGACATGCCTCCGCGTCGGCTGTATCCCGACCAAGGCATGGGTCCAGACCGCGCACGCACTTCACGACGCCCGAGAGACGTTCGCGAAGCTCGGGGTCGGCGTATCGGAGCCGAAGCTCGACTTCACCCAGGCGGCAGTGTGGAAGGATGCCGTCGTCGCCCAGATGACCGGCGGCGTCGCGGGGTTGTTGAAAGCGAACGGCGTCGAGTGGGTTCGAGGCACCGGGCGCTTCACGAGCCCAACGACGATCGCTGTCGAAGGAGGCGACGACGTGACCTTCAGGAGCGCGGTCGTCGCGACCGGCTCGTACCCCATGCATCCTCCGATTCCCGGGCTGGACTCGCCGAAGTGCGTCGACTCGACGGGCCTCCTCTCGCAGACAGAGGTGCCGGCCCGCCTCGTCGTCCTCGGTGGCGGGATCATCGGCTGCGAGTTCGCTTCGATCTTCGCCCACTTCGGCAGCGAGGTGACGATCGTCGAGATGCTGCCGACGCTCATCCCGCAGGAGGACGCCGATGCCGCCAAGGAGCTGAGCAAGGCATTCAAGAGACGTGGGATCACGATGCACCTCGAGAAGCAGTGCACGGGAGTCGACGACGCGGGCAGCCATCTCGTCGTGCACATCGGTGACGGGGAGACAGTCGACGCCGACCTCATGCTCGTAGCGGTCGGGAGGGCGCCGAGCGTCAAGGGCATCGGGCTGGACGAGATCGGGATCCCGACCGACGCGCGGAGCGGGATCGCCACCGACGATCACATGCGAACGGCGATTCCGACGATCTTCGCTGCGGGCGACGTTGCAGGGCGCTGGCAACTCGCCCACACTGCCTTCCGCGAGGGCGAGATCGCCGCGGAGAATGCGATGGGCCACGATTCGGCGCTCGGTACACCCTCCGTGCCGCGCCCGATCTACACCGATCCCGAGATCGCCGGCGTCGGGCTGACCGAGGCGCAGGCGCGGGAGCGCTACGGGGACGCCGTCGCCGTCGGCGTCTTCCCGTGGGTTGCGAACGCACGCGCGGCGATGTCGGGTACGACGACGGGCTGGGTGAAGTCCATCCACGAGACGACGTACGGGGAGCTGCTCGGCCTCGTCATCGTCGGGCCGCACGCGACGGATCTGATCGAGGTCGGTGTCGTCGCGATCGACGCCGAGTCCACTGTGGAGACCGTGGCAGACGGGATCGCACCGCATCCCACGCTCTCCGAGGCAATCAAGGAAGCCGGCCTGGTCGCACTCGGCCGGGCCATCCACCTCCCACCGAAGAGGCGCTGATGTTCGAATCCAATGCACGAAAGAATGCTCTTGCGATGTCGTTCGGCTGGTGGTACCTGCGGCGGCTGATACGGAAGCGCGGAGCCGCTGCGCTCGCCGGGTTCGTCGCGGGTGAGGGTCTGTCGTTCGCGCGGCGCCCGCGGAAGCGGCACCCGCTCCGCTGGCTCGTCGTGATCGGGCTCGTCACCGCAGGCGGCGTGTTCTGGTGGCGCAGACGGCAACAAGGAGGCGACGACTGGGGAGACTGGGAACCTGTCGCTCCTGTTGCACCCGTCGCGCCGATGCCGGCCGAGCCCGAGCCGGCCGGTGGGCCGACTGCGGATCTCCCATTGGCTCCGGGCGCGGGACCGACGCCGGTTCCCGAGTCGGACCCGGCGGATCTCGTCACCACGTGAGCGATGGCGCACGGTTCGTCCGGGGCTCGCTCGAGCTGCTGCCCCCGAGCGACCCGGTCGCACCGCCCGCCGCCGAGGACGCGTCACTCGGTCTCAACGAAGGGCCCGAAGGTGCCTTCCCAGCGGCGCTCGAGGCGATCGCCAGGGCGGTACCGAGACTGAACCGATATCCCGGACGCGGGTCGGACGCCCTCGTGGCGGCCCTCGCCTCGCTCAACCAGCTCCCGGACTCGCAGGTGGTCGTCACCGCCGGTGCCGACGCCGGTATCGGCTACGTCTGTCAGGCGGTTCTCGATGCGGGTGACGACGTCGTCATCCCGTGGCCGTCGTTCCCGAGTTTCGTGCGGGACGCGCAGAAGCGGGACGCGCGACCCGTGCTCGTTCCGCTTCGTGACTGGGCTGTCGATCTCGACGCGACGCGTGCCGCCGTTACCGACAGGACACGACTCGTCTTCGTCGCGACACCGAACAACCCGACGGGGCTCGCCGCACCGCGCGACGAGCTGCTCGGGTTCCTCCGAGACCTCCCGGCGCATGTCCTGCCGGTCGTCGACGAGGCGTACTTCGACTATCTCGACCCCGCAGACCGGCTCGACTCGATTGCGGAGATCGTTCGGGCCGGTGGGGACGCTGTCGTCCTCAGGACCTTCTCGAAGCTCTACGGCCTCGCTGGGCTCAGGGTCGGATACGCCGCCGGCCCGACAGGGGTCGTCGCGGCGATGAGGAAGGTTCAGCGCGGGTACGACGTCGGCTCCCTGGCGCAGGTAGCTGCCCTCGCGAGCCTCGGCGACGACGAGGAAGTCGAGCGGCGACGTGCAGCGAATCTCGAGGCTGTCGCTGCGCTGACTGTCGTGCTTCGCTCGCACGGGCTCGAGCCGCTCGACGGAAGCGTCACGAACTTCGTGCTCGTCGACGTCGGAGCCGAAGCCGAACGGCTTGCCGAGGCGCTTCTCGCGGGCCACGTCGCCGTACAGGTCGGAGGGCCATTCGGGGCCCCGACGGCGCTCCGGATCGGCGCAGGATCCGCCGCCGACCTCGAACGGCTCGACGTGACCCTCGGCGCCGCCCTCGCCACGGTGCGTTAGGGGGCCGTAAAGCGGGGCCGACCCCGCCGGGCCCTCCGCTATCCTGGGCTTCTGGGCGCTCGGCGTCCTTTTCCCCTATGCGGACGACACTCAAGAGAGGCGTAGGCCGAGGACACGTCGAGAACGGCAACGGCAAGATGCAGTTGCCACCGGCGATCGTCGCGCCGATCGCGATCTACCAGCAGCCCGATCCGCCTCGGCGGAGTCGACGCTCGCTCGCCCTCGCGATCCTCGGGTGGGCTCTTGTAGTGGTCGTCGTCGCGGCAACGGGTGTCACCGGCGGGGCGTACCTCTACCTCCACGAGACAGTGGCTGCCGTGGCACCGAAGACCGCCGACGTGAAGAAGACCGCCCGCCGGCTCGATCTCCCCGTCGCAGGGCAGCCCGCGACCGCGCTCGTGATCGGCTACGACCGCAGGGCCGACGAGGCGAAGAACGCTCCTTCGCGCTCGGACACACTGATGCTCGTCCGCGTCAACCCGAGGAACGACACGATTTCGCTGCTGTCGTTCCCGCGTGACCTCCGGGCCGAGCTCATCTGCCCCGGGGGGTCGACGTCCACCGGAAAGATCAACGCCGCCTATGCGAACTGTGGCGCGCAGGGAGCCCTCGAGACCGTACGGAACCTGACGGGTGTCCCGATCAACTACCTGATCACGGTCAACTTCTCCGGGTTCCGTCAGCTCGTCGACAAGCTCGGTGGGATCTGGATGGACGTCGACCGCCGCTACCTCAATACGCACGGCGGCCCGACCGGTTACGCGACGATCAACCTCCAGCCCGGCTACCAGCGACTCGGCGGCTACCAGGCACTAGATTTCGTGCGGTTCCGGCACACCGACAGCGACCTGTACCGCAACGCGCGACAGCAGCTCTTCGTGCGGTCACTCAAGGATCAGGTCCGGTCGAGCTTCTCGCTGCGGAAGCTTCCGCAGGTGATCAAGGTGCTCACGAGCAACATCGAGGTCGCGCAAGGTGGGGGCAAGAACGTCACCGCCAAGACCGTCCTCTCGTATGCCGTGCTCGCCTACTCGTTGCCGCCGGGCCACGTCTTCCAGTCGCGGATCGACGGGCTCGAAGGCTACTCCGACCTCACGACCTCGCAGGAGAACATCTCCGCGGCCGTCCGCGAATGGGCGAATCCCGACGTCGAGTCGCCGAAGAAGGCCACCGCGGTCGCTCTCGGCGAGAAGGTGAAGACGAAGACCCCGTCCGCGAAGGAGACCCCGGTCACCGTGCTCAACGGCAACGGCGTCACGGGATCAGCGTCGAACGCGAGCTACCTCCTCGGCCAGCGCGGCTATCCGATCCTGACACCGCCGAACGGGATCCCCGCCAACGCACCGAATTTCTCGTTCTTCCGAACGGTCATCTACTTCGATCCGGCTCAGAAGGGGTCGAAGGAGGCCGCGCGCAAGGTCGCGGCGCTGTTCGGGTCGGCCGACGTGAAGGCGTCGTCGCCCGCGATCACGGCCCTTGCGAACGGGGCGATGCTGACGACGGTCGTGGGGCAGACGTTCCACGGGACTCTCGCTGCCGCGCCCGTCGACCAGACACCGCAGCGCCAGCCGGCCAACGTCGTCCCGGGGGCGTCGGCGGCGCTGGACCTCCTACGCGAGCGCAAGTCGAAGGTCGACTTCCGGCTGATGGTGCCGACCGTCCTCGAACGGTCTTCGTGGATCGACAAGGAACGGCCGATCCGGGTCTATAGGTTCAAGAGCGACGGCAACAACAAGAAGACCGTGCGATTGACGTACAAGATGGCCTCGAACGACTACTGGGGTGTCCAGGAGTCGAACTGGGAGGACGCACCGGTGCTCGGCAGTCGCAACTTCGTCCGCAACATCGGCGGGCGACGGTACGAGCTCTTCTACAACGGCCCGCGCCTGCACATGGTCGTCCTCCGTCAGGACGGCGCGAGCTACTGGGTCGTCAACACGCTCCTCGATCGTCTTCCGAACGAGACGATGCTCGCGATCGCGAAGGGTCTGCGTCCGATCTCGAAAGTTCGGCTCTCGTAACGGGCGTCGGGTCGTCCCGCTACCCTCCGACCGTCGTGAGCACCACTCCTTCACGAGTCGCCGTCTTCGGGGCCGGGTACGTCGGCCTCGTCACGGGAGCGTGTCTCGCCGACCTCGGCCACACCGTCGTCATTCGTGACGTTCTCGCCGATCGCGTGGAGGCGCTGCAGCGCGGCGAGACTCCCATCTACGAGCCCGGCCTCGCCGAGCTGATCGCGGCGAACACGCGAGCGGCTCATGTTCACGACGAGCGTCGCGGAGGCGATCGACGGTGCCGACTTCGTCTACGTCGCGGTCGGGACGCCTCCGACCTACTCGGGTGACGCCGACCTCTCGGCCGTGTGGACCGTGATCGACGAGCTGCCTGCGATCGACAGAGGCTGCGTCGTCGTGATGAAGAGCACCGTTCCCGTGGGCACGGGGATGAAGGTCAGGCTGCGGCTGGACGAGCGCGGCCTGACCGGGGTCGGATACGCGTCCAACCCCGAGTTCACCGCTGAGGGCACTGCCGTGGCCGACTTCTTCCACCCCGATCGGATCGTTGTCGGCTCCTTCCGGGAAGAGGACGGTGACGCGGTGGTCGCCTTGCATCGAGGAATCGACGGGCCGGTCGTGCGGTGCGACGTTGCGTCGGCGGAGATGATCAAGCTCGCCGCCAATGCCGCTCTCATGACCCGTATCTCGTTCATCAACGAGATCGCGAACGTCTGCGAGGCGACGGGCGCCGATGTCGTGCGCGTCGCGGAGGGGATCGGACTCGACCGGCGCATCGGGCCGAGCTTCTTGCGGGCAGGGATCGGATTCGGTGGTTCGTGTTTCCCCAAGGACTCGCTCGCGCTCAAGCAGCTTGCCGCGAACTCGGGCTACCACTTCCAGCTGCTCAACGCCGTGATCGAGGTGAACGAGCTCCAGAAGCGACGCGTGATCGGGAAGCTCCACCGCCACCTCGGCTCGCTGCGGGACAAGCGCGTCGCGCTGCTCGGGCTCGCCTTCAAGCCGCACACCGACGACATGCGTGAGGCTCCGAGCCTCGTGCTCGCGGGCCGCCTGCTCGCCGAGGGCGCGGACGTTCGCGCCTGGGATCCGATCGTCGACGGCCGCGACCTGCACGGCGTCGAGATAGCCACGGATCCGGCCGCCGCAGCCGACGGTGCGGACGCGGTCGTCATCGTGACCGAGTGGCCCGAGCTCGCGGACGTCGACTGGGCGAGTGTCGCGGCGTCGATGCGCACGCCTGTCCTGATCGACGGCCGCAACTTCCTCGACCCGGCGCGAATGGAGTCGGCCGGCTTTCGCTACGAGGGCATCGGTAGGGCGGCCGAGGTTCCCGTCGACTGATGGAGGCGATCCTGCTCGCGGGCGGCAAGGCCGAGCGGCTCGGCGATGCAGCCGCCGGACGACCCAAGTCGCTCGTCACCGTCGGCGGCCGACCCCTCGTTGCGTGGCAGATCGGTCGCCTGCGCGCTGCCGGCGTCACGCGCGTCATCGTCAGCTGCGCTGCCGGGCAGGAAGCCGACTTCGAGCTGGACCTCGCTGATTCCGGCGTGGAGATCGTCTGCGCCGGTGAGCCCGAACGCCTCGGTCGTGGCGGGGCGATTCGCTTCGCGGCCTCGTTCCGTCGAGAGAGCGGCGATGTTCTCGCCCTGAACGGCGACGAGCTCGTCGCCGTCGACTTCGAGGCCCTCCTCGGGCGTCACCGCGCGACGGGTGCGCTTGCGACGGTGACGGTCGCGCAGCCCCTGTCACAGTTCGGCCAGGTCGAGCTCGGGGACAACGACGTCGTCACGGGGTTCAACGAGGTTGCACCCGTTCCGTACTGGGTCAACTGCGGCATCTACGTGCTCTCCGCAGAAGCACTCGCGCGGTTCCCCGAGAAGGGCGACCACGAGACGACGATCTTCCCCGAGCTCGTCACGGAAGGGGCGCTCCACGCCTTTCGACACGATGGTCTCTGGCTGACCGTGAACACGCCGAAGGAGCTTCGGCGGGCCGACGAGCACGTGACCGCGCACCCCGAGTGGCTCGCATGACGTCGCCCTACGCGTTCGAGCCACGTCGCGTCGACAAGCCGTGGGGTTACGAGCTGATCTGGGCGCACGCCGACCAGTACGTCGGCAAGGTGCTCTTCGTCCGTGCCGGCCAGGCGCTGAGCCTCCAGTACCACGAGCAGAAGGACGAGTCGTGGCTCGTGCAGTCCGGCCGCGCGTCTCTCGAGCTCGGAGAGGTCGGAGGGGAGCTGACGGCGACGGAGATCGGCGAGGGTGATGCCTTTCGCTACCGGCCCGGCACGGTGCATCGCGTGACCGCGATCGAGGATACGACGATCCTCGAGGTCTCGACCCCGCACCTCGACGACGTCGTCCGGCTCGACGACCGCTACGGGCGGCCGGAACGCGACCGTTGACGGAGGGTGTGGAGCGTGAACGAGGCTGATCCGCTCAGCGTTCTCGACCCCGAGCGGATCGTCAGGCTCGAGGACGACGCGGTCGTCGTGCTCGACCAGCGACGGCTTCCCGGAGCGATCGTCGAGCTCCGATGCCACGACGCGGCCGCGCTGGCGGACGCGATCACGACGCTCGCCGTGCGCGGAGCCCCTGCGATCGGGATCGCGGCCGCGTACGGAATGGCGCTCGCCGCGGCCAGGGGCGAGTCGATCGACGGCGCCTATGCCGTTCTTGCAGCGTCGCGGCCGACTGCGATCAACCTTCGCTGGGCGCTCGACGAGATGAGGATCGACCCGACGCGCGAGCGCGCGCGGCGGATCCACGAGGACGAGGTCGAGCGCTGCCGCCGCATGGGTGCGTTCGCGGCCGAGCTCGTGCCGGCGTCGGCCCGCGTTCTCACGCATTGCAACGCCGGCGGGCTTGCGACCGGAGGGTACGGCTCGGCGATCGGTGCGATTCGAGCGGCGTTCGAGCGCGGGAGGGTCGACCACGTCTGGGTGGACGAGACGCAGGCCGTTGCTCCAGGGAGCCCGCCTGACGGCGTTCGAGCTCGAGGCGCTCGGGATTCCGCATGCGGTGATCGTCGACGGGGCCGCCGCGTCGCGGATGGGAGTGGGGGAGGTCGACATCGTGATCACGGGCGCGGACCGCATCGCCGCAAACGGCGACACGGCGAACAAGATCGGCACGTACGGGCTTGCAGTGCTCGCCCGCCACCACGGGATCCCGTTCGTGATCGTCGCCCCGAGCTCGACGATCGATCCCGCGACGGCGGACGGGGCGGCGATCCCGATCGAGGAGCGCGACGGCTCGGAGGTGACGAGCCGCTTCAGCGCCCGGAATCCAGCGTTCGACGTGACGCCGGCAGATCTGATCTCGGCGATCGTGACCGAGGAGGGCATCCATCGCGCCCCGTACGCCGAGTCGCTCCCCCTGCCGGTGCGGTCGCGATGATCCTCGACGAGGTCGATCCCGGAACGCGCTCGCTGCTCGAGCGGTACGCGTTCGACGCAGGGACGTTCGACCGCCTCCGGGCGGAGCTGATCTCGGGCGTGCTCGTGCCGGGAGCGAACATCGTCCGCGGGAGCCGTCGAGCCCCTCCAGCCCGGCGACCTCACGGACGTGCTCCGTCCCGGGAGAGCCCGGCTTCGACCAGGCCGTCGCAGTCGGTGAGGAGGCGCTCCGGTCGGGCTCGATCGCGGTCGTCGTCCTCGCGGGCGGGTATGGCGACGCGATTCGGTGGTGGCGTCAAGGCCGGTCGCCGAGGCGATCGACGGGCGGAGCTTCCTCCAGGTGAAGCTCGAGGAGACGAGGCGGCTTGCGGCCGCCCTCGGAGGCCGGATCCCCGAGGCGTTGATGACGAGCTTCGCGACGGACGAGGCCGTCGCCGAGCACCTCTCGGAGCGCGGGCTCGGCGCGCCGGCCCGGTTCGTGCAGCCGGCGGCGCCGCGGCTACGTCCCGACGGCAGCCTCTTTCGCGGCCCGGACGCTCTCCCGTCGCTCTACGGTCAGGGGCACGGTGACCTCTTCTCCGCGATTCGTGCCGCGGGGACGCTCGACGCGCTCGTCGCCGCGGGAGTTCGCTCGGTGATGGTCTCCAACGTCGACAATCTGGCGGCCAGGGTCGATCCGCTGATCGTCGGCATGCACCTCCAGGCAGCAACGCCGCTCACGGTCGAGGTCGTGGTGAAGGACCGCGATACCGGCGGGGCGCCGGCCCGCGTCGACGGGCGTCCGCGGCTGCTCGAGGCGATGCAGTTTCCACCGGAGTTCGATCAGGAGCTCGTGCCCGTCTTCAACACGAACACGGCGCTGATCACCGTGGAGGCGCTGGCCGCGGCGCGCGATCTCACCTGGCTCGTGGCCGAGAAGCGCGTCGGCGACGAGCCGGTGATCCAGTTCGAACGGCTCTACCACGAGCTCTCGGCGCACGTGCCGACGACCTATCTCGTCGTTCCGCGCTCCGGCCCGGGCGGACGGTTCCTGCCCGTCAAGGAGCCTTCCGACCTGCGCGAGGGTGCAGCCACTGTTGCGGGAGATGCTTGCGGGTTCGCCCGGCTCGACGGTCTAGAAGCCTGCCGGAGGGCCGGCCTACTTCGGCTCCAGACCTTCACCGTGTGTCACGTCGACGCCGAACGGTCCGCGCTTCGGAAGTCGTAGGTCGAGCTCGCGCCGAGCTCCCATCGCGTCAGGCTGTCCACCGGCCACCTGCCCAGGGATGCTCGGGGCGTTCGTCCCGTCACGGACCAGACACCGAACCCGGCACACGCGCGGCACGGTTTCGGGCCTATCGTCGATGGCGTGGAGCTTCTGAGCCTGTTCCTACCGCGCCGCTGTGGAGTCTGCGGCGTCGTCGGCGAACCGGTTTGCGACAGCTGTCGCCGGTATCTCGTGCGGTGCTCGCCACCGCTCTGTGAACGGTGCGGCGCTCCCGGCCCCTGGCCGGTACGTCGCTGTGCGGAGTGTGGGGGACGGCGGCTCGCCTTCTCGAGTGCGCGCTCCGCGCTCGTCTACGAGCCTCGCGCGCGGGCCTTCGTCGCGGCCTGGAAGGAGCGCGGCCGGCGGGATCTCTCGAGCGTCGCCGCGGAGCTCGTTCGGGAGACGATCGCTGATCCCCGTGGTCGACTGGATCACCTTCGTTCCCGGGGACCGCGATCGCGGGCTACGCCGCGGCCACGTGCCGGCCGCGGCACTCGCGACCGAGCTCTCATCCCTCTGGTCGATTCCGCTCGCGGCTCTGCTCACGCGTCGACCGGGGGTCGAGCGCCAGCGGAACCTGCCCCGGTCGGAGCGGCGCCGAAATGTCGCCTCGGCGTTCACGTCCATCCGACCGGCAGCGGGCCGCGTCTGCCTCGTCGACGACGTCTACACGACGGGATCGACGGTTGCCGCGTGCGCGGCCGTGCTGCGCGCGAGCGGAGCCAGGAGCGTCGAGGTTGTCTGCCTCGCGAGGGCAGTCCGATAGAATCGAGCTCAGACGCCAAAAGGAGGGAGAAGAGACCATGGATCTCAAGCTCACTGCCCGCCACGAGCACCTGGATGACTCCGTTCGCCAGTACGCCGAGCGGAAGCTCTCGAAGCTCGAGCGACGTCTCAACCCTCTGACGCTCGTCGAGGTCACGTTCTTCCGCGAGCACAATCCCTCGATCGCCGCCGACCACACGGTCGACGCGGTCATCCATGCCAAGGGGCCGTCGATCGTCGCGCACGAGGCTGCCGCCAGCTACGAGGCAGCGCTCGACCGTCTCGTGGACAAGCTCGAACGTCAGGTCGAGCGGTATCGCGACAAGCGCACGCTCGAGAAGCGCCGCCGGTCGGGCGGCGTGCACCACGAGCCCGCTGGTCGCCGAGGTCGACACGCCGGACGAGCCGGCCGCCTGATCGTTCAAGCGGGAAGGGCGTGGTGGGCGGCGTCGAGGATGGTGGCGCAACGGATCAACCCGAGGTGGCTGTAGGCCTGGGGGTGGTTGCCGAGACCGCGCTCGGCCACCGGGTCGTACTGCTCGGGAAGCAGTCCGGTCGGTCCCGCCGTGGCGAGCATCTGCTGGAATAGTTCCTCGGCGTCGTGCAGCCGGCCCGTGCGGACGTATGCCTCGATCATCCAGGCGGTGCACAGGTGAAATCCGCCCTCCGCGCCCGAGAGCCCGTCGTCCCAGCGGTACCGGTAGACGACGGCTCCGCTTCGCAGCTCCGCCTCGACCTTCAACACCGTTGCGAGGAACCGCGGATCGTCGTCGGGCAGGAGGCCGGACAGGCCGACCCAGAGTGACGACGCGTCCATCTCGGGATCACCGTAGGCGACGGAGAACGCCCCCGCGGTCTCGTTCCACCCGTGCTCGAGCACGTCGTCGCGAATGCGCGTACGCAGGTCGAGCCATTCGGCGTCGGGAGCCTCTCCCCGCGCCGCCTGAACGCGCAGGGCGCGATCCACCGTCAGCCAGCACATGACCTTCGTGTAGACGTGGTGGCGCGGGGCGAGGCGAGCCTCCCAGATGCCGTGATCGGGATCCTGCCAGCGCCGGCTCGACGGCTTTCACCATCGCCTCCACGCATCTCCAGTCCCGGTTGCGAACCGTGCCGCGTCGTGCCGCGACCGCAGCGACGAGGTCGGTGATCGGGCCGAAAACATCGAGCTGGACCTGACGGTTGGCGGCGTTGCCGACGCGGACGGGCCTCGAGCCGGCGTACCCGGGCAGCGTGTCGATGACGGCCTCCGGCCCGAGCTCGAGCCCGTCGACCGTGTAGAGCGGATGGAGTCGCTCCGGGTGCCCGCCGGTGCGATTGACGCACCCGTCGATCCAGTGCAGCAGCGCCTCGGCCTCGGCCAGTGAGCCGAGGTCGACGAGTGCGTGCGCCGACATCGCCGCGTCACGAAGCCAGCAGTATCGGTAGTCCCAGTTGCGAACGCCGCCGAGCTCCTCCGGCAGCGAGGTTGTTGCGGCCGCGAGGATCGAGCCGGTGGGCGTGTGACAGAGCCCCCTGAGCGTCAGCGCGCTCCGCAACACGTCCCTGCGTGCAATCGTCGGAAGCTCGAGCCGATCCACCCACTCGACCGAAGGGCGCTCGGACGCCGCCTGACGATGCTCGAGGGAAACGGGATGCGGCGCGCACGTCTCCGACCCGAAGCGGAGCTCGATCGCGACTCGTCCGCCGTGCGCGTCGAGGTCGATGTCCGCGACTGCCGTCTCGTGTGCGCCGTCGCTCGCCATCTCCCACGCGACTCCCTCCGCGTACAACGTGATCGGCTCGTTCGAGCCGATCGCTTGCAGTCCGTGCTCGACGGGCTCGAGCGTGATCGGGACCTGTCCGAACTCGGGCCGCGGGGCGAATTCCACCCGCACGGAGCCGGTGCCGGTCAGCACCCGGACCAGCGTCGAGCTGGGCTCGCGCGAGCGCTGCGCCGTCGGCGCCCACCTCGCCTTCGAGCCAGTCGGTCACCGTGATGCCCGACCACCGCGTCTCGACGGTCATCGTGCCTGCGCGATAGCGCTGGCCGAGTGGCAGGCCGCCGCGGATCGGCGCGACCGAGAAGTAGCCGGCGCCGGCGCCTCCGACGATATCGGCGAACACCGCTGCCGAGTCGGGGCGAGGGTGACAGAGCCAGCTCACTCTCGCATCCGGTGTGAGGAGCGCGACGGTGGAGCCGTTCGAGAGCATCGAATGACGCTCGATGGGGACGGCGTGCTCTCCGAAGAGCCATTGCCTACGTCGCTCGAGCACGAACGCGAGGGCGCGAACCGCGTCCACCGGTTCGTCGAGGCGGTGTGTTGCCGCAGTCGGTCCCGGCCCGATCTTGATTCCCACGTCGGGACCGTGGAGCAGCGTGAACACGTTTTCGTCCGTGATGTCGTCGCCGAGATAGAGGACGGCGCTCGCGGAGGTCTGCCCCCGCAGCGTCGTGACCGCCTCGCCCTTGTTCGTGACGACAACGGACAGCTCCACGACCTCGTGGCCGTACGTGACGTGGACGCCGGGCCACCTTGCGGGGCCGTTGCGGACGTCGTCGAGCGCTCTCGCACCGATCGCGGGGTCGATGGCGCGGCGGACGTGCAGTGCGACGCTTGCCGGCTTGGTCTCGACTTCGACCCCTTCGTGCGCCCGCGCGATGCCGGTCAGCTCGACGACCATTCGCTCGTGCAGCTCGACGAGATCCGGCGAGAGTCGCTGGACGAACCCGAGATCGAACTCGGATCCGTGGCTTCCGATCAGATGAATCTCGTTCGGGAGCCTCGAGAGTGTCGCGAGATCGCGGAGCGAGCGTCCGGAGACGACCGCCACCGTCGTCTGCGGGAGGAGGGCGAGAGAGCGAACCGCGACGACCGCCTCGGGAAGCGGCACGGCCTTCGTAGGGTCGTCGACGAGGGGTGCGAGCGTGCCGTCGTAGTCACAGCCGATGAAGAGCTGCGGAACCTGTGCGATTCGCGTCAGCGCGGCGCGAAGGTCGCTGCCGAGCATGCTCCGATCGTTCGTGCTCGCGGAACTGCTCACGCCTGTCCCTCGGGTCCCTGCAGGATCGAGAGGAAGGATCGTGCCCACCGATCGACATCGTGCGCGCGGATGTAACGCCGCATGATCTGCATCCGGTGGCGCCCGTCGGCAGGATCGACCTCGATGGCCCGCATCAGCGCGTCCTTGACCCCGTCCGGGTCGTGCGGATTGCAGAGGAACGCGTGCCGGAGCTCGTTCGCCGCGCCGGCGAACTCGCTGAGCACGAGTGCGCCCCCGTTGTCGATGCGCGCGGCAACGTACTCCTTCGCGACGAGGTTCATCCCGTCGCGGTATGGCGTCACCATCATCACGTCTGCGGCGCAGTACAGGGCGACGAGCTCGGCTCTGTCGTACGACTGGTTGAGGTAGTGCACGGCAGGCTCGCCGACGCTCGCGAACTGGCCGTTGATGCGGCCCACCTCGCGCTCGACTCTCGTGCGCAGCAGCTCGTAGTGCTCGACGCGCTCGCGGCTCGGCGTCGCGACCTGCACCAGGGCCGTCTCGGGAGCACGGAGCACTCCTTCTTCGAGGAGCTCCCTGAAGGCCTGGAGTCGGAGCTCGATTCCCTTCGTGTAGTCGAGCCGGTCGACGCCCAGTATCAGGGTCTTCGGGTTCCCGAGCTCGACGCGGATCTGGCGGGCGCGGGCGCGTACGGCTTCAGAGGCGGCGAGCTCCGACATCTCCTTGGGGTCGATGGAGATCGGAAACGCACCTGCCGTGACGCGGCGACCGCCGACGTCGATCGTCCTTCCCCGGTAACGCAGGTCGAGGAGGTGGCGGGTGAGCCTGATGAAGTTCTGCGCGGCAAGCTTCTGCTGGAAGCCGACGAGATCGGCGCCGAGAAGGCCCCTGAGGATCTCCGCCCGTAGCGGCATCTGCATGAACAGCTCGATCGGCGGGAACGGGACGTGCAGGAAGAAGCCGATGCGCAGATCGGGTCTTCGCGCCCGGAGCATCGCCGGGACGAGCTGGAGTTGGTAGTCGTGCACCCAGACGGTGGCGTTGCGGGCGGCGACTGCGGCCGCGGCGTCCGCGAAGCGCGCGTTGACCGTGCGGTAGGCCTCGCGCCAGACCCGATCGTAGACCGGTTGTTCGACCGCATCGTGGTAGAGCGGCCAGATCGTCGAGTTCGACTCTCCCTCGTAGAAGTTTTCGAGGTCGCTCGGGCTGAGCTCCACCGGGTGCAGCCGGATACCGTCGAGATCGAACGGCGCGGGAGCCGCACCGGCCTGTCCCGCCCATCCCACCCAGGCCCCGCGGCGGGCGCGCACGACCGGGGAGAGCGCCGTGACGAGACCGCCGGGACTGAGGCGCCACACAGGGCCGTCTTCCGTCGCCTCCGCGTCGAGCGGCAGGCGATTGGCCACGACCACGAACGCGCTGCGTTTCGTCATGTGTCTCTCACCTCCTGTTTCGCCGCGGTGCCGTGCTACGGGATGTAGCCGACACAACTGCCGCAGGCAAACATCAGCCTAGACCCCTCGGCCCAGCCGAGGCCGTGCGTGTCCTGTGTTGCGAAGACGGCTCTGCCTGCGGTGCCCTTCAGGAGAAGCGTGTCGCTCCCGCTCGAGACCTTGAAGGAGTGGATCTCGTTGCCGAGGCCGTAGAGGATCCGTCCCTCGACAAAGTCGAGCATTGAGGCTCCCGCCGGGAGATTCACCGTCTTGAGCCCGGTTGCAGCATGGATCTCGACGGACGCGGGGAGCTGGACGACCAGTCCGCCGGGCGCGAGAGCGAGCGCCTTCACCTGGCTTGGGCCGTACGCGTAGACCTTCGCGACCGTGCCGTTGGCTCTCAGGGACACCACGTTGCCGTTCTCTCGCAGAGCGGCCACGACCGCGCCGCCCGGTCCTCGCCCCGCAGTGACCCGGACGATGCGCGAGGAGTCGAGATACTTGAAGGCGGCGACGCCGTGCGCGTTGAGGAGGACGACCTCCCTGCCCGCCGCATACGGGATGCCGAGTCCGCGGCTCGAGTCACCGATGGCAAACGGCGAGGGGAGGTCGACGTCCTGTTCGACGAATCGCACCTGGCGTGGTGTCTTCTGGGTCGTCGTTGCCGTCATCAGCTGCCAGTCACGCAGGTTGCCGCCCGTGTAGCGGACCCAGAGAACGCGGTTGCCGCTCACGCCGAGGGCCGAGATCCCGGTTCCCGTGCTGCCGAGGTTCGTGCAACGCCCGGACTTGCCGAAACGCCAGAGGCCCTTTCTGTTCGTGTCCCACAGCTCGATGTGATCGCAGTCCGACCTCGTTCGCGAGACCATGAACGCCAACGAGGCGTTGTTGAGCGCCACGAGCCGGATCTGGCCGGCGCGGACGACGGTGCGGCCGGGCTTCTGAAGCGCGTAGGCGCTGCCTGCCGCGGCGAGCGCGACCGCGCCGAGCGCGATCAGCGTGCCACGCGCCCGCGTCACGAGAAGTCGCATGCTCGAAGGGTACGTGTCATTCGTGAAGAATCAGTCAGGGCGTGCGGCCCTCCGGGTACGCTCTCCTCACGATGTCCACCACCGATTTCGGCAAGTTCGAGAAGGTCCTTCGCCTCGGCGAGGGGCGGCGCGTGAAGAAGCTCAAGCAGCAGGCCGCGCACATCGCGACGCTCGAGCCGGAGTTCCAGGCGCTCTCGGATGCCGAGCTGCAGGCGAAGACGGCCGAGTTCCGGGAGCGTCTCGCGAACGGCGAGTCACTCGAGGAGCTTCTCTTCGAGGCGTTCGCAGCAGTGCGTGAGGCGCGCTGGCGCGAGTCCGAGCAGCGGATGTTCGACGTGCAGATGATGGGCGGCATCGTCCTGCACGAGGGCGATATCGCCGAGATGAAGACCGGTGAGGGAAAGACGTTCGTCGCCTCGACGGCGCTCTATCTGAACGCGCTCCCGGCTACGGGCGTCCACCTCGTCACGGTCAACGACTACCTTGCCAAGCGCGACGCCGAGTGGAATCGTGGCGTCTTCGAGCGGCTCGGGATGACGGTCGGCTGGATCCAGAACATGATGCCGTTCGACCAGCGCAAGGCGGCGTACGAGGCCGACATCACGTACGGCACGAACTCCGAGTTCGGGTTCGACTACCTACGGGACAACATGGCGACATCCCTCGAGAACTGCGTGCAGCGCAGCCATGCGTTCGCGATCGTGGACGAGGTCGACTCGATCCTCATCGACGAGGCGCGGACGCCGCTGATCATCTCCGGTGAGCCCGAGACCGCAGCGAGCACGTACTACGACTTCGCGCGGATCGTTCGCGACCTCCACGGAGCCCCTGCGACCCGGAAGGGCGCGAAGGGCGACGACGAGACCGAGCTCTCCGGCGCCGACTATCTCTACGACGAGAAGCACAAGACCGTTTCGCCTGCGCAGACGGCGCTCGATGCCGTCGAGCGCGCGCTCGGCGTCGAGAACCTCTACGACCCGCGTCACGTCCAGCTCGTGAACCATCTCAGCCAGGCCCTCAAGGCCGAGTCGCTGTACAAGCGCGACGTCGACTACGTGATCGAGGACGGCGAGGTGAAGATCGTCGACGAGTACACCGGTCGGATCATGGAGGGGCGCCGTTGGAGCGAGGGCCTTCACCAGGCGATCGAGGCGAAGGAAGGCGTCGAGATCCGCGAGGAGAACGTCACGCTCGCCACGATCACGCTTGCAGAACTACTTCCGTCTGTACGAGAAGCTCGGCGGCATGACCGGAACAGCGAAGACGGAGGAGAAGGAGTTCGTCGAGATCTACAACCTCCACGTGATCGAGATCCCCACGAATGTCCCGGTCTCGCGGTTGGACGAGAACGATTTCATCTTCAAGACCAAGGAAGCGAAGTGGGACGCGGTCGCGCAGGACCTCGTCGAGCGCCACGAGAAGGGACAGCCCGTCCTCGTCGGCACGATCGCGGTCGAGACGTCTGAGTACCTGTCGGAGTTGCTGACGCGGCGGGGGATCCCGCACAACGTCCTCAACGCGAAGGAGCACGAGCGCGAGAGCGAGATCATCGTCGATGCAGGGCTCAAGAGCGCCGTCACGATCGCGACGAACATGGCCGGCCGCGGCGTCGACATCAAGATCGACGACGAGGTGCGCGATCTCGGCGGGCTGTACGTGCTCGGCACCGAGCGGCACGAGTCGAGGCGCATCGACAACCAGCTTCGCGGCCGCTCGGGCCGTCAGGGTGATCCGGGCGAGACCCGGTTCTACCTCTCTGCGCAGGACGATCTCGTGCGACTCTTCGCAGGCGACCGCATCCACGGAATCATGGAGCGCTTCAAGATCCCGGACGACCAGCCGATGGAGGCGTCGATCCTCTCCCGTCAGATCGAGGGTGCCCAGAAGAAGGTCGAGGAGCAGAACTTCGTCGCGCGCAAGAACGTCCTCAAGTACGACGACGTCATGAACACGCAGCGCATGGTGATCTACGAGCAGCGCCGCCGCGTCCTGAACGGCGACGACACCTCCGAGGAGATCCGCGAATGGATCGTGGAGGTCGCGACCCAGAACGTCGTGCTCTTCACCGAGAGCGAGGACCCGACCGACTGGGACCTCGACGCCCTCGCCGCGCAGATGACGGCGATGTACGGCAGTGACATCACCGCCGAAGAGCTCCGCGACGAGGTCGAGCTGTCGCGCGACGCGCTGGTCGCCGAGTACGTCGAGGACGCGCTCGAGACGTACAACGACCGCGAGTCGAACTTTGGCCCCGAGCTCGCGCGTGAGATCGAGCGCTTCGTGATCCTGCAGGTCGTCGACACCCGCTGGCGCGAGCACCTCGAGTCGATGGACTACCTCCGCGAGGGCGTGCACCTGCGTGCCATGGCCCAGAAGGACCCGCTCGTCGAGTACCGCGGCGAGGGGCACACGATGTTCGAGGAGTTGAGCGTCGCGATCCGCGAAGAGGTCGTGGTAACGCTCTTCCACGTCGAGGTGCAGCTGAACGAGGCCGAGCAGGCGCTGCAGCCTGCCGAGGCGCCGCAAGCGCTCGCCTACGAGCACGATGTCTCAGCGGGCGCCGACGCGATCGCCGAGGCGGGCGGTGGCGGAACCGCGACCGCTGTTGCCACGCAGGCGCCGGTTCAGCGCCAGGTCGTCAAGGACGAGGCGCGCGACATCGGTCGTAACGACCCCTGCTGGTGCGGGTCGGGCAAGAAGTACAAGAAGTGTCACGGGGCGTAGGCCTCGCGTAGGACGCTGCTCGTCGAGGCGGGCCTCGCTGCACTCGGGGCGCTCGTCTTCGTCGCACTCGCGGCGGCCTTTGTGCGCGGCGGCCAGGTCGTCGTCGTCGACGACGACGTCTCCCGCTGGGTCGCGGACACGGTGCCTTCCGGCGTGGAGTGGGTTGCGCGGCTCTTCACGTGGCTCGGCGGCGCCGTCGGTACCGCAGTGGTCGCCGGGGCCGCTGCCGTCATCCTGCTTCGGGCGGGAAGACGTCTGGATGCCGTGTTCGTCGTGCTCTCGGTCGTCGGGATCACGATCCTCGTAGCACTGTTGAAGGCGTTCTACGAGCGAGCGCGACCCGATGTCGGCAGCGCCATCGCGCTGCCGCACTCGTACTCGTTCCCGAGCGGCCACGCGGCGACGGCGGTAGTGCTGTACGGCGCTTTGGGGATCCTGCTCGCCGAGAGGGCCAGGTCGAAGGCCCATGCGGCAGGTTGGCTTGCCGCGGCAGCGCTCGTCGCGATCGCGATCGGGACGAGCCGGATCCTCCTGAACGTTCATTTCGTCTCGGACGTGGCAGCGGGATTCGCGGTCGGCCTCGGCTGGCTCGGTTGCTGCGCGTTCGTGCGGGACATCAGTGTCTCCCCGCTGACGGTGTGCGTCTCGCGGCGCAGCTAGGATCGACCGGTGGCCGACCAGGAGAACCAACCACTCGCGCATCTGCTCGAGGAGCTCGGAGCCCAGCTCGCCTGGGTTCGTGAGTACCTTTGACCCCGCTCAGCTGACGGCCCGGCAGCAGGAGCTCGAAGAAGCGATGGGCGCCCCGGGGTTCTGGGACGACCAGCAGCAGGCAGCACGGATCTCGACCGAGCATGCCCGCGTAACCCGTCGGCTCGACGGCTACAGGCGCCTGAGCGGCGAAGTCGAAGAGGCCGCCGAGCTGTTCGAGATGGATCCGGCCCTCGAGGACGAGTTGCGGCAGCAGCTCGCGCCGATTGCCGCGGAGCTCTCGCGCCTGCAGGAGGACGCGCTTTTCAACGGCATCGTACGACGCGGGTGACGCCGTCGTTTCCATCAATGCGGGCACCGGCGGGACGGACGCGCAGGACTGGGCCGAGATGATGCTGCGGATGTACCTCCGCTGGTCGTCCGATCGCGGCTTCGAGACGGCGCTCGTCGAGGCGAGCCCCGGTGAGGAGGCCGGCCTCAAGTCCGTGACGATGACGGTGAAGGGCGAGAACGTCTACGGCGCCTACAAGGCCGAGCGAGGAGTTCACCGCCTCGTGCGCCAGTCGCCGTTCGACTCGGCGCACCGGCGCCACACGGCGTTCGCACAGGTCGTCGTCGCGCCGCTCCTGCCCGACGACGAGGACGTCGAGATCGACGAGAGCGACCTCCGCGTCGACACCTACCGCGCGAGTGGGGCCGGCGGACAGCACGTCAACAAGACCGATTCGGCGGTCAGGCTGACCCACATCCCGACCGGCATCGTGGTGCAGTGCCAGAACGAGCGCTCCCAGACCTCGAACAAGGCAACCGCGATGAGGATCCTCAAGTCCAGGCTCGTCGAGCTGCAGGAGGAGCAGCGGGAGGCCGAGATCGCGCGCGAGCGCGGGGCAACGCAGGACATCGGCTTCGGAAGTCAAATTCGCTCCTACGTGCTGCATCCGTACCAGATGGTGAAAGACCACCGCACCGAGTTCGAGGCGGGAAACGCCCAGGGGGTGCTCGACGGCGCGCTCGACGGGTTCGTGCGTGCCTACCTCCTCGCGAAGGCAGCGGGAAAGGTGGTCTAGGGCGTGTTCGCTACACTGGGCACTCAATCCAACCGGAGCGGCCACGGCGGCCCTCTTCTCGCGATCCGGTGCAGGACGATCTTCAGTTGACAGCCCCCGCCACGGCCCTTGCCGAACCTTCGCCCGCCTACGCGGATGGGGTAGACGGCGCGGCCGGCGTCAGCGGCTCGTCGATGATCGTGCTCGAGAACGTCCGCAAGGTCTACGAGCCGAACGTGGTTGCGCTCGACGGCGTCTCATTCGTCATCGACAAGGGTGAGTTCGTCTTCGTCGTCGGCGCCTCCGGCTCGGGGAAGTCGACGATCATCCGGCTCCTGCTCAAGGAGATGGAGCCGACCGCAGGGCGCATCGTCGTCGGCGGCCGCGATCTCGGCAGGCTCAAGCACTCGCGCGTTCCGATGCTGCGCAGAAACGTCGGCTGCGTCTTCCAGGACTTCAAGCTCCTGCCGAATCGCACCGCGTCCGAGAACGTCGCGTACGCCCTCCGCGTGCAGGGCGAGCCCGCGGCCTCGATCCGCCGCAAGGTGCCCGAGGTCCTCAACCTCGTCGGGCTCGCCCACAAGATGAGCTCGAGACCCGAGGAGCTCTCGGGCGGTGAGCAGCAGCGCGTCTCGATCGCGCGCGCCGTCGTCAACCATCCGCCACTCCTGATCTGCGACGAGCCCACCGGGAACCTCGATCCTGACACGTCGGTCGGCATCATGCAGCTTCTCCACCGCATCAACACCGCCGGTACGACGATCCTGATGGTCACGCACGACCGCGAGATGGTCGACAAGATGCGCAAGCGCGTGATCGCCCTCGACCAGGGCAAGCTGATGCGTGACGAGCGGCGTGGGGGGTACGAGACCGAATGACACGTTTCAGGCTCGTCTTCTCCGAGGCGGTTCGCTCGATCGGCGCGAACCTCTCGACGTCCATCGCCGCGACGATGACCGTGCTGATCGGGATGCTGCTTCTCGGTCTCTCGATCGCGCTCGGAAGCTGGGTCGTCTCCTGGTCGAACCACGTCAAGTCGGAGCTTCAGGTGCAGGTCTTCTTCGTCGATGCGGTCACGCCGAAGCAGGTGAACGCCGTCGGCGCGAAGCTCGCAAGCGATCCGCGTGTGAGCGACTACCAGTTCGTCTCGAAAACCGAGGCGCTGAAGCGGATGAAGAAGAAGTACCCGGCGCTGACCGCCAACCTCCCCTCGAACCCGCTGCCCGCCTCGTTCGAGGTGACGCCGGCGAACGCCGAGAACGTCAAGGTGATCGCGCGTGATCTCCGGCTGGCGAAGTTCGCCGGTGTCGAGAAGATCAAGGATGGGCAGCAGACCTCGAAGCGCATTCTGCAGGTCGGGAAGTGGATCTCGTACGTCTTCATCGTGATGGTCATCGTCTTGCTGATCGCGTCCGTGATCCTGATCGCGAACACGATCCGGCTCTCGATCTTCTCTCGGAGGCGCGAGATCGAGGTGATGAAGCTCGTCGGTGCCACCAACTGGTTCGTTCGCGGCCCATTCATGCTCGAGGGGCTGTTGTGCGGGCTCGTCGGGTCGATCGCGGCCGTCGTCCTGCTCTTCATCGGCAAGCACGTCGCCTTGCCCGCGATCCTCGGCCATATCGACACAACGGATGACGTGCAGGCATTGTCCTTCAGCCTCACGGCACTCGCCCTCGTCGCCGTCGGCCTCGCCGTCGGTGCGCTCGGCTCCGGGATGACGCTCCGCCGCTTCCTGAAGGTCTA
>CAVWPE010000010.1:0-71174 GCA_963756835.1 uncultured Thermoleophilia bacterium | reverse complement strand
ACAGCCCGAGCCCCGCCGGCCCCACTTCGAGGATGTCCTTTGCGAAGACCGGGAGCAGGGCGACGGCACCGCCGAACAGGACGGCGAAGAGATCGAGCGAGATGGCGCCGAACAGGACGGGCGTGCGGCGCACGAGGCGCACTCCGCCGAGCACGCTCGCGAGGTCGGGCGACGAGCCACCGGCCGGGCTCCGTCCCGCGCGGAGGAGCACGGCGCCGACGAGCGCGACCCCGCCGAGGGATGCTGCGATGCCGTATACGAGCTCGGGGTGAAGCGCAAAGAGCAGGCCGCCGATCGCCGGCCCGACGATCACCGACGCCTGGAAGACGACCGACCGGAAGGCGAGGGCGCGAACGAGGATCTCGCGCGGCACGAGCGACGGCGTCAGGGCGCGGGACGCAGGCGCTCCGAGCGCCGCAGCGATACCGGTGCCGAACGCGAGCACGAAGAACGGCCAGGTGGAGCCGGCGCCTCCCCGCGTCACCGCGAGGAGCCCGAGCATGATGGCGGTCTCGAGCGCGAGCGAGACCGCGAGAAGCGTCCGGCGGGGGAACCGGTCGGCCAGGTGCCCGGCGGGAAGCGCGAGCAGCGGCAGAGGGATGAACATCGCAAGGCCGACGAGCCCGAGGTCGAGGGGGTTGCTTCGCACGGCGTAGACCTGCCATCCGATCGCGACGAACGACATCTCGATCGCGAAGCCGGAGGCGAGCATGACGCCGAGGAAGACGACGAAGTCGCGGTGACGGAGCGGCGAGTCGCCCGGCGCCGTCGCCGACGGGAGAGACGTTACGCTGCCTCGCCTTCCTCGTCGTCCGTCTCGGGTGTGGGCAGGAACTCCACCTCGAGGCGCTGAATGCGCGAGCCCTCGACCCCGAGGACGGCGATCCGCAGCCCGTCCGTCAGTACCTCGTCGCCCGGCTCTGCCGCGCGGCCGATCAGATCGAAGACATAGCCCGCGACGGTGTTGTAGTCCTCGTGCTCGAGCGCCGTCCCGAACTCCTCGTTGAAGTCATCGATCGGGAACGTGCCGTCGATCCTGATCGTCGCGTCGTCCACCCTCTCGACCGACTCGTTCGGCAGGTCGAACTCGTCCTCGATCTCGCCGACGATCTCCTCGAGCAGATCCTCGAGCGTGACGACCCCCACCATCGACCCGTATTCGTCCACGACGACGGACATGTGCTGGTTCGTGCGTCGGAACTCGGCGAGCAGCGCGGCGAGATCCTTCGTCTCGGGCACGACGTAGGCGGGCCGCAGGAGCGCCTCCAGCTCGACCTCGGCGATGGCGCTGTCGTGGAGCGCGGAGACGAGGTCGCGAACGTGCAGGATCCCGATGATCTCGTCGAGCGACTCGCGGTAGACGGGATAGCGGGTATAGGGCGACTCGAGCACGGCCCGTAACGCATCCTCGGGGTCGAGCTCGAACGAGATGGCGACGACGTCCGGGCGCGGGACCATGACGTCCGACGCTTCCTTGTCGGCGAAGTCGAAGACCTTGTAGAGCATCTCCCGCTCGCCCTGCTCGATCTCACCGTGCTCGCTCGACACCTCGAGCAGCATCCGGAGCTCCGCCTCGGAGTGTGCCTCGCCTTCCATCTTCGACGGATCGATGCCGATGGCACGCTGGGCGGTCTCGCTCGAACGCTGGAGGAACCAGATCACCGGCTTGAACACGAAGAAGAAGGCCCTGACCGGCACCGAGACTCCGAGCGCGATGCGCTCGGAGTAGCTGAGCGCGAGCCCCTTGGGCACGAGCTCGCCGACGACGACGTGCATGAAGGTGATGATCAGGAACGCGAGCAACACCGCGAGGAACGTCCCGAGCCAGATCCCGAAGAGATCCGAGAGGACGTGCTCGCCGATCGCACCGATGGCAAGAGAGGTGAGCGTGACGCCGAGCTGCATTGCCGCGATGAAGTGCGGCGGGTCGCTCGTGATCTTCATCACGGACCGTGCCGTTCGACTGCCCTCGTCCGCGAGCTCCTGCAGCCTGGTGCGCCGAACGGTGACGAGGGCGTACTCGGCCGCCACGAAGAACCCGTTGAGCAGGATCAACAGGGCAACGCCGAGCAGTTCGAGAGAAACCGTCATGCCCCGGGCCCCGGGGCCTCGGTACTGGAGGGAAGGTCGCCCACTACTGCGCGGCAGTATAGGAGACGACGGCGACGTGGTCGCCGTCCACCGTGTCGATTCGTCGAGCCCGCCCGTCGACGACGAGTCGTTCGAGGTGCGAAAGCGTCTCCGCGACGGCGAACCGGCGCGCGGCCGGCCCGAGAGCGCCGCCGAACACCGGGAACGACACCTCGTACCCGCTCAACGGCTCGGAGCCGAGTGCAGCGGCGGCGATCCGCAGCCGGTCGTCGTGATGTGCGATCAGCTCGCGCGCGCGTCCGACCGGGTCGTGCATCGCATCGCCGTGCCCGCCGTAGGCGATCCTCGGGGCGAGCTCGATCGTCCGCTCCAGCGCATCGAGATAGTCACCCAGCGGATCGAGACGGCTCTCGGGCCAGAGGCCCACCGTCGGTGTGATCGGCGAGAGCAGATGATCGCCGGCCAGAAGCACGCCGTCGCGGTAGAGCGTCAGCTGGCCGTCGGCATGCCCAGGGGCGGCGACGACCTCCCACCCGTGGAGCATGTCGCCGTCGGCGACGACCTCCGGATCGGGGACGGTGCGAATGAACGGCTTGTAGAGCGCGCCCTGCCCGATCAGCTCGTCGGTGACGCCCTCCGGAACGCCGTTGCGGTGGAACCAGTCGGCGAGGTGGTCGGTCCAAGCCTCGTTCTCCCAGACGAGCTGCGCCTGCGCCGCATCGATCCCGCCCTGGACGGTTCGTGCGCCGGTGAGATCGCGCACGTCGGCCGTCGCCCCGAGGTGGTCGGGGTGGAAGTGGGTCAGGAACGTCGTCACGACCGGTGCGTCGAGACCGGCGAAGGCGTCGGCCCACCGTTCCCCGGCGTCGGGAAGACCGAGCCCGGTGTCGACGAGCATCAGCCCTCCCTCGACCGGCACGAGGTAGCAGTGGACGTGTCCCGGTCTCGTCGGCAGCGGCATCGTCACGCGCAGGAGTCCTCCGGGTAGCTCGTCCACGGAGCGACTCTATCCGGCTCGCCCATTGGTGTAGATACACTTATGCAACGCATAAACACTTCTCATCACTGATACTGTCTTGGCGATGAAGACGGACATCCGGACGCTCGTCGGCGAGACCGATCCCGAGTCGCTCACCGCGCTCGAGGTGCTCGGCGTCATGGTCGAGCACTTTCACCCGAATCTGTCACTCGCATGCTCGTTCCAGCGCGAGGAGTCG
This sequence comes from uncultured Thermoleophilia bacterium, assembly GCA_963756835.1. Classification (GTDB taxonomy): domain Bacteria; phylum Actinomycetota; class Thermoleophilia; order Gaiellales; family Gaiellaceae; genus Gaiella. Next base: position 67,866 of record CAVWPE010000010.1, on the reverse strand, counting down.
GTGCTTCTCGACATGCTTCTCGCCATCGAGCCGGACGCGCGCGTGTTCGCACTCGACACGCACGTGCTCTTTCCCGAGACGTACGACGTCTGGCGTGCCGTGGAGCGGCGCTACGGGATCGAGGTCGAGGTCTACCAGGGGCCGTCACTCGGACGCCAGGCGGCGGTTCACGGCGACGCCCTGTGGGCGTCGAACCCCTCCCTCTGCTGCTCGATCCGCAAGGTCGCACCCCTGGGTCTCGCCCTCGACGGCCTCGACGGCTGGATCACGGGCCTGCGACGCGAGCAGTCGTTCACACGCGCCGACGCGCCGAAGATCGCGTGGGACGATCGTCACGAGCTGTGGCAGGCGAACCCACTCGCAGACTGGACCGAGACTGCCGTCGACGCGTACATCGAAGAGCGCGACCTACCCGTCAACGCCCTGCACGCGCGAGGCTACGCCTCGATCGGATGCACCCATTGCACGTTGCCGGGGAGAGGGCGCGATGGCCGTTGGGCGGGTACCGACAAGACGGAGTGCGGGCTCCACGTCGACGCATGAGCACGAGCCGACACCGCTCCCACCTCGACGAGCTCGAAGCCGAGGCTGTCCACATCATGCGGGAGGTCGCCGCGGAGCTGGAACGCCCCGTCCTGCTGTTCTCGGGCGGCAAGGACTCCATCGTGCTGCTACGCCTCGCCGAGAGGGCGTTCCGGCCCGGGCGCTTTCCGTTCCCTCTGATGCACGTCGATACCGGCCACAACTTTCCCGAGGTGATCGAGTTTCGCGACCGCCGCGTCGCGGAGCTGGGCGAGCGCCTCGTCGTCGCCTCCGTCCAGGAGTCGATCGACAGGGGCCGCGTGGTCGAGCAGACAGGACCGCGCGCCTCGCGGAACCAGCTGCAGACGACGACGCTGCTCGATGCGATGGAGGAGCACCAGTTCGACGCCGCCATCGGTGGAGCCAGGCGCGACGAGGAGCGTTCGCGGGCCAAGGAGCGAATCTTCTCCTTCCGGGACGACTTCGGGCAATGGGACCCGCGCGCGCAGCGTCCCGAGCTCTGGAGCCTGTACAACGGCAAGATCCGCAAGGGCGAGCAGGTTCGGGTGTTCCCGATCTCGAACTGGACCGAGCTCGATGTCTGGCAGTACGTCGCCCGCGAGGGCCTCGAGCTGCCGTCGATCTACTACGCTCACGAGCGCGAGGTGTTCGAGCGCGACGGGATGCTCTACGCCACGTCCGACGTGATCGAGCGGGCCGACGACGAGCTCCCGTTCCGCGAGTGGGTCAGGTTCCGCACGGTCGGCGACATGAGCTGCACGGGGGCGGTTCGCTCGCACGCGACCTCGTTCGACGACGTCGTCGCCGAGATCGCCGCGACCAGGGTGACGGAGCGCGGCGAGACCCGCGCCGACGATCGTGCCTCGGAGGCCGCGATGGAGGATCGGAAACGTGTCGGGTACTTCTAGCCCTGCGCGCACGGCGGCGACGGGAGACCTGCTCCGCCTCGTCACCTGCGGATCGGTCGACGACGGCAAGTCGACGTTGATCGGCCGGCTCCTGTTCGACACCAAGCAGGTCTTCGTCGACCAGATGGAAGCGGTCGAGGAGACGAGCGAGCGTCGCGGCGACGGCTACGTCAACCTGGCGCTGCTCACGGACGGACTGCGGGCAGAGCGCGAGCAGGGGATCACGATCGACGTCGCCTACCGTGGCTTCGTCACACCACGACGACGCTTCCAGCTCGCGGATGCCCCGGGCCACGTGCAGTACACGCGCAACATGGTCACGGGGGCCTCGACGGCCGACGTCGCCGTCGTCCTCGTCGATGCGCGCAAGGGCGTGATCGAGCAGACGCGACGTCATACCCTGATCGCGTCGCTACTCGCCGTCCCCCACCTCGTCTTCGCGGTCAACAAGATGGACCTCGTCGACTTCGACGAGCAGCGCTTCGGCGAGATCGCGGCCGAGCTCAACGCGTTGACCGCGTTGCTCGGCGTCAGGGATGCGGTGGCGATACCGATCGCGGCGCTTCACGGCGACAACGTGGTCGATCCCTCGGATCGGATCCCGTGGTGGGAAGGAGGGACGCTGCTCCACCAGCTCGAGGAGATCGAGCTCGCAGGCGACCGCAACCTCGTCGACCGCCGCTTCCCCGTGCAATGGGTGATCCGGCCGATGGCGGAGGAGTACCACGACTACCGAGGCTACGCAGGTCAGGTCGCCGGCGGAATCTGGCGTGCAGGCGATGACGTTCTCGTGCTGCCGTCGGGATTGACGACGAGGGTCGCGTCCGTCGAGACGTCCGACGGGCCGATCGACGAGGCGACGCCCGGGATGTCGGTGACGATCCGGCTCGAGCACGAGATCGACGTCCCACGTGGCGACATGCTCGTGGATCCGGACGACCAGCCGATCACAGCCCGCTCGGTCGAGGCGACCGTCTGCTGGATGAGCGAACGACCGCTCGCGGTCGGAGCGAGGCTCGGCGTGAAGCACACGACGCGGACGGTGCGCGCCGTCGTCGAGGGCATCGACGGCGTCGTCGACATGGACACCCTCGAGTACCGTGAGGCGAGCGCGATGGCGCTGAACGACATCGGAACCGTGCGGTTGAGGCTCTCCGGGCCGCTCATGGTCGATCCGTACGTGGAGAACCGCGCGACCGGCGCGTTCATCCTCCTGGACGAGGCGACGAACGACACCGTTGCCGCCGGCATGGTCCGCTCGGCGACCCCGTAGCCGCTTCGGCGGGCCCGACACCGAGATCATCAGGGCAGTGCGCGTGCGCCGGCCGGGCCACGGTTGCGGTTCGCACCACGCCTGTTATACTGAACCTTATGGTTCAGTATTCAGCGAACGTCGACCGCGCCTTCGCCGCGCTCTCCGACCCGACGAGACGCGCAGTTCTCGAGCGCCTCGGCGGCGGTAGCGCAACGATCACGGAGCTCGCCGTGCCCTTCGGCATGTCGTTGACCGGGATGAAGAAGCACATCCGACAGCTCGAGGAAGCGAACCTCGTCGTCACCGAGAAGGTCGGGCGCGCCCGCAGGTGCGAGCTCGTGCCGTATGCCTTCGAAGGCATCAGCACCTGGCTGCAGCGGCTCGACCGCTTCGCGCAGATCGTCCAGTCAACGAAAGGAGCACCATGAGCACGACCGTCACGACGCCGAACGAGCGCGAGATCCGTGTCGAGAGGATCTTCGACGCTCCTCGCGCACACGTCTACTCGGTCTGGACCGACCCGGCGCTGATCCCGCAGTGGTGGGGAGACGGCACCGTCGTCGAGACGATGGACGTCCGCGTCGGCGGCGCCTACCGCTTCCGAACCGCCCACGGCGTCGTCGAGGGCGAGTTCATCGAGGTCGATCCGCCCGCCCGCCTCGTGCAGACGTTCCAGAATCACGTGCAGACGCTCGTCTTCGAGGACCTCGGCGACCAGACCCGGCTGACGCAGACCATGCGCTTCGAGACGACCGAGTTGCGGGACACCACCATGCAGTACGGTGTCGAGGAAGGTGCGAAGACCGGCTTCGAACGGGTCGACGCGCTGCTGGAGACCATCGCCGCCTGACCGGGAGCGGTGGCGCCCAGGCCCGCTCGATCGAACCGGAAGGAGGCGTCATGACCAGGCACGAGCCCGCCGGAGACGAGTCGAAGAGCCCCGCGGCGCCCACGCTCCTTGCGGGTGGCAACCCCCAGATCGCGAAGGCCGACGGGGACGCGCCCGTGCAGGCCTACATCGCCGCCATGCCGGGATGGAAGCGCGACGTCGGGCATCGTCTCGACGCGCTCGTCGTGCGCACCGTCCCGGACGTGCTCAAGGCCGTGCGGTGGAACTCGCCGTTCTACGGCGTCGACGGCAATGGCTGGTTTCTCAACTTTCACTGCTTCACCAGGTACGTGAAGGTTGCGTTCTTCAACGGCACGTCGCTCCGCCCGATGCCACCCGGTGCATCGAAGAGCAAGGGCGTGCGCTACCTCGACATCTACGAGGAAGACCTGCTCGACGAGGAGGCCCTGACGAGCTGGATCCGTCAGGCCTCGGATCTGCCTGGCTGGGGGACGTAGCGGGAGGCGACGTCGCGGCGACTCAGGTGCCCTTGTTGAGGGCGACAGCGGCGCGAACGAGAGCGATGAACGCGTCGCCGTCGATCGCGTCGCCCTCGTGGAGGTCGATCGCACGCCTGACGTTGCCGTCGAGGCTTGCGTTGAACAGTCCCGAGGGGTCGTCGAGGGACGCGCCCTTCGCGAACGTCAGCTTCACGATGCTCTTGTAGCTCTCACCGGTGCAGATCATGCCGTCGCGATACCAGACCGGAACGCCCCGCCACTTCCACTCCTCGACGACGTCCGGAACGGCCTGCTTGATGAGCGCGCGCATCCGGGAAAGCGTCGTTCCTCTCCAGTCGCCGAGCTCGGCGATCCTCGCGTCGATCAGCTCTGACGGGGATCCGCCGCTCGTGTCGCTCATCCCGGGCACCTCGCAGGAATCCTATCTCGCTCAGCGCGCCGGAGATCAGCTCTCGTCCGCAAGACCTGCCGTCGAGGGGTCGATGACGAGCACGGTTCTCGCGCCTTCGCCGCGCCGGAGGCGGTGGAGAGCGTCGTGAACACCCTCGAGACCGGACGTGTGGGTGACCACTCCGGACAGGTCGAGCGCCCCAGTGGTCGCGAGTGCGGCGAGAGCAGGCAGGTCGGCGGCCGGGTCGCCCGAGCCGTAGTACGACCCGCGAATTCCCTTGTCGGAGAGGAACTCGATCGCAGGGAGCGAGACCTCGACTCCCGCCGGGGCGAGGCCGACGACGACCGCGGTCGCCGCAGGTCGAATGAGGTCCCACGCCAGCCGGATCGTCTCGGGTCGTCCGACGACCTCGAAGGCGTGATCGACGCCGCCGGCGCTCAGGGCCAACACGGCCTCCAGCGGATCGACCGCCGCCGCGTCGACGACGTCCGTTGCACCACGGCGTCGGGCGAGATCGAGCTTGGACGGATCGCGATCGACGGCGATCAGCGGCCGTGCGCCTGCGAGGGCCGCCGCCGCGACGACCTGGAGCCCGACGCCGCCGCATCCGATCACCGCGACGCTCTCCCCTGCGCTCACGCGGCCGACGTTTCGAACAGCACCGAAGCCCGTCATGACCCCACAACCGAGGAGCGCGGCCTGCCACAGCGGCAGGTCCGGCGGCAGCGGGACGGCTCCGTGCCCGTCGACGACCGTCCGCTCGGCGAAGCAGGCGGTCATCAGCCCGTGCTGGAGAACCGTTCCGTCCGGCAGGTGGAGCCGTGAGGTGCCGTCCATCAGCATGCCCTTCGAACCGTTGACTCCCGCTGGGATGCACAGATTGAACCGACCCGCGCGGCACGGAGGACAGCTGCGGCAGGAGGGCACGAACGAGAACCCGACGCGGTCGCCCACCGCGACGTGCGTGACGCCGTCGCCGATCTCCTCGACGATCCCCGACCCTTCGTGCCCGAGCACCATCGGCCAGCGGCCAGCGCCGAGGTGGCCGTCGACGAGGTGGAGGTCCGAGTGGCAGACGCCTGCGGCGGCAACTCTCACGAGCACCTCCCCGGCCTTCGGTCGATCGAGCTCGACCTCTTCCACGACCACGCGACCGGGCTCGCGCAACACCGCCGCGCGGATGCGCATCAACCGATCCTCCACTGCTCGAGCGCGTCGAGGTCGGGCGTGACACCGAACCCCGGCCCCTCCGGAGGCGCAATCGTGCCGTCTGATGCAATCTGAAGCGGTGCGGGCAGCAGCCAGTCGCGCCGTTCGGGGGACCAGGCCGGTGGATCGAACGGCACCTCGACGAACGGCACCGACGAGAGTGCGAGAGCGGCGTGCAGGTTGACGAGCAGCCCGTAACCGTTCGACCACGTGTGCGGCGACCAGGCGCGGCCGGCGAGGTCCGCCAGTGCCGCCGCGCGGCGGCAACCGCCGATCCCGAGCGAGAGGACGACGTCGCACTGCAAGACGTCGATCCCACCGCGGAGGACGAGATCCCGGGCCTCCTGCGCCGTGCGAACCATCTCCCCGGCCGCGAGCCTGAGGCTCGTCAGACGGCGAAGCGCGGCATAGCCGTCGAGATCGTCCGTCCGCAACGGCTCCTCCAACCAGTAGACACCGAGCGGCTCGAGAGCCCGTGCGACCTGGGCGGCCGTCGCGACGTCCCAGCGTGGCTCGAGGTCGCCCGGCATGCGCCACCCCTGGTTGGCGTCGACCATGATCTCGAGATCGGACCCGACGGCCGCCCGAACCGACTCGACGACGGCGACGTCGTCGCGCCAGTCGGCGTGGTGGAAGCGAATCTTGACAGCTCGGATGCCGGCATTGCGAAGGGCGATGCAGCGCCTGGCCCGTTCGGCGGGCTCGACGAGCTCTCCGCTCGAGGCGTAGGCGAGGAGTCGCTCCGAGCGCCCGCCGAGGAGCTTCCAGACGGGCTGCCCGCATGACTTGCCGACGAGGTCCCAGACCGCGGCCTCGACGGTCCACGGCCTGCCACCGTGGAAGTCGACCGTCTCGCAGAGCTCGCGGACGACCTCCGTCCGCACCGGGTCGAGGCCGACGAGGAGCGATTCGAGCTGCTCACGATCCGGTACGGCGTCGCCGCTCGCCCAGCCCGACACGCCCTCGTCTGTATGGATGCCGACGAGCGTCGCCACCTGATGGTCACGCGGGACAGGATCCCACGCCGCCTGGAACGGCGGGTCGAGCGCGACGCGGTAGCGCCGCGCCTCGACCGACGTGATCCGCATCAGCTGCCGCCGTAAAAGGGGTTCTCGAGCGAGTCACGTCGCTCGACGAGCCGTGCTGCAGCCGTGGAGTCCCGACCTTCGACGCACACGCCGATCGCCTTGCGGACCGCGGCCCGATTCGCGACGCGAACTGCCGTCTCGTCGTGTGCGCCCGGAGCGACGTAGACGGCGACCAGGACGTAGAGGTCGCCCGTCGCCTCGATCAGGCCGTCGGCAACTGCGTCGAGCACCCCCTGGCCGATCCCGAGCTGCGCGGCACCCCAGGTGATCGTCTGATGGAGATCCTCCGTAGCTGTCGCCTTGTTCATCATCAGCGTGGGCGGCCAGATCGGCTCGTACTCGGCCGGCGTCGGCCCCACGCAGCACAGGACGGGCGTATGCCCCGGTGACGGCTGCGCGAACATCGTCAGCGCTGCGGCGGCGGTTGCGCTGCCGCGACGGGCGAGCACGACGTTGACGTGGCTTCCGTTCGGCGCCGCGCCGCCCCACCCCTCACCGACGCGGCCGTCCAGATCGTCGAGGTTCATCGGTCTCCCTTGCTGGTTTCGTGTTTGGTCACGTGTCGAGGTCGAGCACGACCCGCAGGGCCTCGCCGCTTCGCATCAGCTCGAAGCCGAGGCCGACCTCGTCGAGGGGCAGGTGATGCGAGATGAGTCGCTCGAGCGGGAGTCGTCCCGCCCGGTAGAGGGCGAGTGTGCTGCCGAAGTCGCGCTCGGGCCGCGACGAGCCGTAGATCGAGCCGAGAACGCGCCGCTCCATCCGTGGGATCGAGAGCGCCGGGAGCGTCACGGTCGCGTCCTCACGCGGGATCCCGATGAGCACCGCCGCGCCCCGGGCGCGTGTCGAGAGGAACGCCGCGGTCATCGCCTCCGGCCGTCCCGTCGCCTCGATGGCGTAGTCCACCCCTCCCCCCGAAGCCTCCCGTACGAGCTCGGCCGTGGCCTCGGCCGACCCGGCCCAGAGCACGCCGTCGGTGGCGCCGAAGGTACGGGCCGCGTCGAGCTTCGACGTCGTCGCGTCGACCGCGATCACCGGCTCGGCGCCGACCGCCACTGCGGCCATGAGAGCGGAGAGCCCGACTCCGCCGCAGCCGATGATCGCGATCCGGTCTCCGGGCCGGACGCCGGCGGTACGCCACACGGCCCCGACGCCGGTCGTCACCGCGCAGCCGACGAGGCCAGCCACGTCGAACGGGACGTCCCTCGGGATCAGCACACACGACTTCTCCGGGACGACGCAGGCCTCGGCGAACGTCGAGAGGAACGAGTAGTGGTAGACGGGCTCGCCTCCCCGCGAGAGGCGCGTCGTGCCGTCCATCAGGCCGCCCGTTCCCATCGCCGGCCACGCGGCCGAGCAGAGCTGCGGGAGGTCGCGCAGGCACTCTCCGCACTCGCCGCACGACGGCGCCCAGGAAAGGGCCACGTGGTCTCCGACGGCGACCCGCGTCACGCCGGCGCCGATCGCCTCGACGACGCCCGCTCCCTCGTGACCGAGCACCGCAGGGCAGCGCGTCTCGGCCGTGCCGTCGATGGCATTGAAGTCGGAATGGCAGACGCCGCTCGAGGCGAGGCGGACGAGAACCTCGGCCGGGCCTGGCGGCGCGAGGTCGAGGTCCTGCACCTCGAGGGCGCCTCCCGTCTGCTCGAGAACAGCCGCGCGAATCTTCACGGGGCCGCGGTGACCGGTGACGAAGCCGTGCCGTCCGCCTGGAGAGCCCGCAGCTCGTCGAGCGGGATGTGGCAGCGCATCAGGTGGTTCTCTTCGACCTCGACGAGCGGCGGCTCGACGTCGTCACAGATCGAGCCGACGCGGCGGGGGCAGCGGGTGTGGAAGACGCATCCGGCCGGCGGGTCGGCGGCACTCGGGATGTCGCCCTCGAGCCTGATGCGCTCCCGTGGCTCCCCGTCGATCGTGGGCACGGCCGAGAGAAGCGCCTCGGTGTAGGGGTGATGAGGGCCGTCGTAGATCGTCTCCGACGGACCGAGCTCCATCAGCCTTCCGAGGTACAGAACCGCAATGCGATCGGAGACGTAGCGCACGACACCGAGGTCGTGCGAGATGAAGAGGTACGAGACGCGCTTCTCTGCCTGCAGTTCCACGAGCAGATTGAGGATCGCGGCCTGAACCGAGACGTCGAGCGCGGAGGTCGGCTCGTCGCAGACGACGATCTTCGGGTCGCCCGCAAACGCGCGCGCGATCGCGAGCCGTTGCTTCAGACCGCCCGAGAGCTGACTCGGACGAGCGCTGACGTACCGCTCGGACAGTCGCACGGCCTCCATCAACTCATGCAGCCTGACCTCCGCCTGCTTCCCGGTCAGGCCCGAGAGCTTCTTCAGAGCCCGCCGCAGAATGCGCTGCACCGGGTGGCGCCGGTTCAATGCCGAGTCAGGATTTTGAAAGACGATCTGCAACGCACGAAGATCGTCTGACGAGCGCTTACCGAGCGTCCCGGCAAGCTCGCGCCCGTCGAGGACGGCCACCCCAGAGGTCGGCGGGATAATCCCGAGAAGCGTGCGAGCGAGCGTCGTCTTGCCGCTCCCGGACTCACCGACGAGACCGAGCGTTTCACCCGGCCAGATCTCGGCGGACACGCCTACGAGCGCGTGAACATCGTGTCCGCCCTGGGCGAACACCTTCCCGAGATCCTCGAACCGGAGCAGCGGAGGCCCGGAGCGATCGACCTCGGGCAGGACCAGATCCGAGCTGTATTCACGCGGAAGCGACTGCGCGCGATCGTGAAGGTGGCAGCGGCTCATGTGCGAAGCCCCGACGACGTGTGCGTCTGGCTCCTCGGTATGACATTGATCCTCGGCGAGCGTGCACCGGCCGGCAAAGACGCAGCCCGGAAGCTCGTCGCCAACGTTGGGCATGAAGCCCGGAATCGTGTCGAGTCGCCCGTGATCCTTTCGAACCCCGCCGCGAGGCACGCAACGAAGGAGGCCCACGGTGTACGGGTGACGCGGGTCGTTCAACAGCGTCTCGGTGGCGCCCTCCTCGACGAGCCGTCCGGCGTAGAGAACGCCGACCCGGTCGCACATCTTTTGGATGATGCCCAGGTTGTGGCTGATGAACAGGACCGACGTCTTCAGTTCTGCCTGCAATCCAGCAACGAGATCGAGCACCTCGGCTTCGACGGTGGCGTCGAGACCCGTCGTTGGCTCATCGAGGATGAGCAACGCCGGATCCGTCGCGAGCGCCATCGCGATGATGACACGCTGCTGCATGCCGCCCGACAGCTGGTGCGGATATCGCTTCATCACCGACCCGGGGTCGGCGATCTGCACTGTCTCGAGCACGGCACGCGCCCTGTCGGTCGCTTCGGTGCCGGTCGCCCCCTGAACCTTGAACACCTCGGCCACCTGATTGCCGATCCGGATCGATGGATTCAGGGCAGCACCGGGATTCTGGTAGACCATCGACACGGCCTCCGCGCGGTGGTTCCGCAGTTCGCGGCCCGAGAGGGAGAGGATGTCGCGCCCGTCGATGCTGATCGCTCCCCCGCGGACGAAGCCGTTGCGCGGGAGATACTGGATGATCGCGAGCGCCACGGTCGATTTGCCGCAACCGGACTCACCCACGAGTCCGTATGCCTCACCGCGCTCGACACTCAACGTCACCCCGCGAAGTACCTGCCGGTCGCGCCCCCTGACCCGGTAGACGACGTCGAGTGCGTCGAGTTCGAGGGCCGGAGCCAGGTCCACCGCGGCGGCTGTGTCGGTCATGACGGCCTCATCGATCGAGAACCTGTTGGAGGCCGTCTGCGATCAGGTTGACGCCGACGACGAGACTCGAGACTGCGATTGCGGCGAAAAGCACCGTCCACCAGTAGGTCCCCGAGCTCAGGAGCTGGTAGTTGTCGGCGATCTGCAGCGACCAGTCCGGCGAGGGCGGCTGAACACCGAAGCCGAGGAAGGTGAGGCCGGCGACGGCGAAGATCGCATAGCCGAGCCTGACCGTTGCCTCGACGATGATCGGGCCTGTGATGTTCGGAAGGATCTCGACGAACATGATGTACGGCGAGCGCTCGCCACGAAGCTTCGCCGCGTCGACGTAGTCGAGCTCTCGCTCGCCCAGCACAGTCGCCCGCACCGTTCGGGCGACGACGGGCGTGAAAGCAACGCCGATAACGAGGATCAGCGTCGCATTCGAGCTGCCGAGCCCGACAAGCGCCGTCACCGCGAGGACGATGAGGGGAAGCGCCAGAAACGCATCGATCACTCGGCTGATCGACTCGTCGACGAGCCCGCGGTAGTACCCGGTGATGAGCCCGATCGTCGTGCCGAAGACGATCCCGAGCATCGTGGCGAGCGGTGCGATCTTCAGCGTCTCGCTGGCTCCGACGATCACCCTGGAGAAGACGTCTCTCCCCAACGAGTCGGTGCCGAACCAATGAGCGGCGCTCGGCGGCGCCAGGACCTGGTCGGTCAACTCGAGCGGGTCGTCCGGGGCAATCGCCGAACCGAAGATCGCGCACACGACCCAGAAGCCCACGATCACGACACCTGCAATCAGTGTCTTCGACCTGACGAGTTGGCGAAGCGTCTCGCGCCTCGCGATATCACGCTCGCGCGGCTGGATCCCCGCCGCGGCCTCGGTCATGCCGCTCATTCGCCCGCCTGCACGCGGATTCGCGGATTGAAGACGGAGTAGAGGACATCGGCAATGAACGTGGCGACGAGATAGATCACGCCAACGATCATGACGCCGCTCTCGAGCATGAGCAGGTCCTTGTTCACTGCAGCCGTGTAGATGCGCTGGCCGATGCCGTTGTAGTTGAAGAGCTTCTCGATGACGAGAAGGCCGCCGATCAGGTAGCCGACCTGCGTCGCTACGACAGCGATCGTCGGGAGAAGCGAGTTGCGTAGAACATGACGACCGACCACCTGACGTTGGCTCAGGCCCTTCAGGTAGGCGGTGCGCGTGTAGTCGGCATCGACGGACTCCATCACGCTCGCACGGGTGATCCGGGCGATATAGCCGAAGAGGACCGCGACGAGCGCGAAGCTCGGCAGGAGCAGATACTCGATCTGCGTCGCGACGTTCGCACCTTCGGGTGCCGTTGCCGTCACCGGAAGCCACCCGAGCGTGACGCCGAAGATGAGGATCAGCACGATTGCCGTCACGAACTCGGGAACGGCGGTCAGCGACAAACCGCCGATCGTGATCACCCGGTCGATCATCCCTCCCCGCTTGAGGCCCGCGACGGTGCCACCGAGAATGCTGAGTGGCACGACGAGAACGAACGCCACTGCTGCAAGCTTGAGCGAGTTGGCGAGTGCCGGGCCGAGAAGGTCCGAAACGGGCACCTGGTATTGCAGCGACGTCCCGAGGTCGCCGCGCAAGAAGTGGCTGATCCAGTCCCAGTACTGAACGACGAGTGGCCGGTCGACCCCAAGGGTCTCGTTGAGGCGATCGACCTGCTCCTGCGACGCGAACGGCCCGAGGACGTTGCGGCCGATATCCCCCGGGAGCAACTGCGCGAGGATGAAGACGACGATGCTCAGAAGGAACAACGTGATCAGCGCCAAGCCGAGTCGCCTGAGAAGGAACCTGGTGATCGTCCGCTCCCGATTGGAAATCAGAGTTCCGGGTGTCGGGTCGTCTCGACCCGACACCCGGAATGAAGTGACCCTAGGCTAGCGAGGTGTGGCTCAGGTACACGAGCGCCGAGGCGTCGTGGTTGTACCCCTTGACCTTCTTCGATCCCGCTGCCAGCGAGTTGAAGAAGTAGGGGAAGATGAACGGCGTGTCCTTGAGGAGCGTCCGCTGGATCTGACCGGCGTACTTCCGCTGATCCGAAAGTGCGATCGCTCCCAGGTACTTGTCGATCACCTTGTCGAGCGCCTTGTTCTTGTACTGCGCCTCGTTCCAGATGCTGCAGGACTTGACCTCTGACGAGAGGTAGACGTTCGGCACCGAGCGTCCACCCCAACCGGTCAGCGTCATCGCACCGTTCAGCCAGGGAGTGTTCCCGTACTTGCACGGGGCCGACCACTGACTCCCGGCGAAGAACTGCGCATCGGTCTGGAGCTGGAGCGCCAGGTTGACCCCGATCGCCTTCGCCGACCGCTGCATGATCTGCGCGAGCTGTGGCATCTCCCCGTTCTTCTGCACGATGAACGGGACCTTGAACCCTCTCGGGTGGCCGGCCTGCGCGAGCAGCTTCTTCGCGAGCGGAATGTTCTTCTTGCGCTGCGGAACACTCTTGTTCGTCGACGGGAAGACGGGCGCGAACGGCGAGTCGTTCCCGACGTCGGCGTACTGGTTGAACAGCGTCTTGACGGTCGCTGGTCGGTCGATCGTGAGGGCGATCGCCTGTCGTACGCGGCGGTCCTTGAGCGGGTTGTTTAGGTTACTGCGCAGGCCGACCGTCCGGTTCTGCGCTCCCCGAACGGCGAAGATCTGCACGTTCGGGTTGTTGAACAGCGCGCGTGCGTTCGCGAACTGGACCTCGTTCAGCATGTCCACCTGCCCGCCGAGCAGCGCCGAGATCTGGGCCGCGACGTCCGTGTAGTAGGTGATGTCGACCCCGTCGAGCGGCGCCTTGCCCCCCCACCAGGTCGGGTTCCGGTCGAACTTCGCACCGACGCCGGGGGTGTAGGAGACGAGGCGGAACGCACCGGTCGCCTGCGGCGTCTTGTCGAATGTCCCTACCTTGTAGTCCTTGGGCAGGACGATCGCCTGGTAGGTCGACGAGCAGGTCAGGTACGGGAAGCTCGCAGTCGGCGAGTCGAGCGTGAACTGGACCGTCAGGTTGTCGATCGCCTTGATCCCGCCTGGCGAGAGCACCCCCTTGTAGGCGGACAGGGCACCGGAGTCGGCGCTGACGAGCCGCTCGTACGTGGCAACGACGTCCTCGGCACCAAACGACTGGCCGCTCTGGAACTTGACGTTCGGCCGCAACTTGTATGTCCACACCGTTGCGTTCTTGTTGGGCTTCCAGCTGAGCGCGAGCTCGGGGACAATCGTCAGGTTCTTCGTCGAGCGGTTCAGGAACTCGCCGGCGATCCCGTCCGTGACGAGCCCACCGGTATCCGCCAGCTTGTAAGGCTCGAGGTCCTTCGCAGGCGGCGGCAGGACCGCCAGCCGCAGGCGCCCACCCACCTGCCCGCGCGACTGCGCGGCAAATGCGAGCGGGGCGTCATACGCCGCAAGGGCGGAGCCGATGACCCCCATCGACATGCCGATAACGGTGGCCTTCTGAAGAAAGCCCCGCCGGTCGAGCTCGCCACTTGCGAACTCATCGATGAGATCGTTTTCAATCTCCCCGGCCTGATCGAACCTGTACGCATCGAGCCGACGCATCTCTTCGAAGTTCATCTCGATCCTCCCTGGTTCCTGTGGATTCTGACGTGGGACTCTACAGCTGACGAAACGCGATGTCGCCGAACCGCACCGATGTGACCGGCAATGTTACCGCCGACGACGTGAAAGCTCCGACGCGGATCCCGGTCGGAAGTTAGGCTCACCGCGACCGGCGGCATGCGAAAGACGGGGGATGGCGGAGCGGAAGCCAAACGGATACGATATATGACATGTTCGTTTCCGGAAGTCAAGCGCACCGGTCGCCGTACGACCACGAGAGCGACGCGACCAAATGAGGGCGATCGTCTTCACCGGTGCCGGAGGGAACGAGGTCGTCTCCCTCGAGGAGCGGGAAGATCCCGAGCTTCACGGCGACGAGGTACTCGTCGCAGTCCGCTACGCCGCGCTCAACCCCGCAGACCTCGCCCAGAGGGCGGGCCGTTACCCTGCGCCGCCCGGCGCGCCGGCGGACATCCCCGGGATCGAGGTCGCCGGGACAGTTGCAACGTGTGGCCCGACCGCCCGGCGGTTCGCACCGGGCGATCGCGTCTTCGGGATCGTCGGCGGCGGCGGGCTCGCCGACCGCGTCATCGTCCATGAACGGCACGTTGCGGCCGTTCCCCCCGTCCTCGACGATGTGGGTGCGGCAGCGGTGCCCGAGGCCTTCGTCACAGCCCACGACGCAGTCCGATCGCGGGCCGACCTGCGGATGGGCGAGCTTCTGCTCGTCAACGGAGGGAACGGTGGAGTCGGCACCGCGGCCATCCAGATAGGTGCCGCCGCGGGCGCGCGAGTCCTCGCAACGGTGCGGGCCGCCGAGCTCCGCGAGCAGGTCGAGTCGCTCGGCGCCACCGTGATCGCGGCAGAGGACGCAGTCGAGCGCTGCCGGCGCGAGGGCGGAGCGGACGTCGTGCTCGAGCTCGTCGGGGCACCGAACCTCGATTCGAATCTCGATGCGCTCGCGGTGAAGGGTCGCATCGTGATCGTCGGCACGGGCGCGGGGACAGAGGCGCCGCTTGATCTCCGGAAGCTGATGGCGAGGCGCGCGAACCTGATGGGCACGGTGTTGCGGGCGCGCCCGCTCGAGGAGAAGGCTCTTGCCGTCGCTGCGTTCGCTCGCGAGGTCGTGCCTCACCTCGCGAGCGGGAGGATCGTCCCCCTCGTCGACCGTGTCTTCCCCGCTGCCGAGGCCGCGGCGGCATTCGACAGGCTCGAAGCAGCGGGCAAGCTCGGCAAGGTTCTGCTCGAATTCGATCAATAGCAGCGAGCGCCGAGCCGGCCCTGCTCGGATCAGCTCATACCGTTCCGACAACCGGCGCGGCGTGCGTCGGAACCCGAAGGACGATGAAGGCGCTGACGGCGGCGCACACGAGCAGGAGAGCGGCGAAACCGAGGAGAATCGCCGGACTCGAGACGACGTCGAGGAGATAGCCACCGACCACCGTCGCCGCCCCGATCGCTGTGTACTCCCGGACGTTCCAGGCGATCGTGACCCGGGCCCGATCGGCCGGCGGGACGCGCGCGAGGGCCCCGTCGACGATGATCGGCCAAGCGCCGATGCCGAAAAATGTCGCGGTGACCGTCAGTGCGATGTAGAGAAACGCCTGATCGACCCCGACCAGCAGTCCGACGCTAACGGCACTCGCGGCGAGCATCGAACCGACGGTCGTGCGCGCGCCGACGATTGGGGCAGCACGGCCCGCCGTGAATGCGCCGGCGATCTTGGCGACTGCGGTCGCAGCAGCCGCAACACCGATCACGAATGGCGTCAGGTCGAAGACACCTTTGAGAACCACCGGGGCCAGGCTGACGAGCATCCCCATCGAACCGACGAGGAGCAGATCCGGCGCCTGCAGCGCAAGACCGGCGACAAGAGTCGGGCGAGGGCGCCCTGCGCTCAAGAGCGGCACGGCGCGGCGCGGCACCGTCACGAGAGCGAGAGCAACGAGTGTTGCGGAAACCCCGAACAAGAAACCGAGCGAGACGCTCATCACCGCTCCCACGCCGAGAGCCCGGAACGCCGCTATCGCGAGGCCGGTCCCAAGGCCTCCTGCGATCGTCCCCGTGACGTACACCACGTACTGGTGGACGAAAGCCCGCTCTGATCCTCGCATTCCGGCGCGGCGTCCCAGATCCGCCTGGACGCCGACCCAGAAGAGCCCGTGGCCTGCTCCGTGGAGCAGCGCTCCGAGCGCCATCGATCCGGTCGACGGCGGCAGGACGAGCATCGTTCCGCCCGCCATGAGGAGTCCGAGACCGTAGGCGACGCCCGACTCCGGGTGGCGGAGTGCAAGCGCTGCGAGTGCGCCGATGGCGATTGCAACGGTGTCGACGGCGAGGAGCGAGCCCGCGAGGAACGCGCTCTTCCCTGAGGCGAGCGCCAGGAGCGGCAGCCCGATAGCAAGGTTCGCATACGAGACTCCGGCCCCGAGGGACGCGTATCCGATGCGGCGTTCGAGCGATCCGATCGGGCGTGATCGGACTCCCTCGGTATGACTCTCTTCACGTGGTGCGAACATCGCTCTGGCCAGCCTCTCAGCGTGCATCGTATATGGGATACGAAGTCGTGTAAGATGAACTGGCATGAGTACCGAACTCTCTGCTGCTGAGAGTCGCGCCGGAAGAGGCGACGAGAGTGACGTTCGGCTTGGAAACCTCAACGAGCTCCGGGCATCCAACCTGGTCGATCTCGTCTTCGACGAGGTGCGAAGCGCTATTCTCGACAAGTCACTCCCCCCCGGGCTCCGCGTCACCGAGGCCGGCCTTGCGAAGCACCTGAACGTCAGTAAGACGCCGGTGCGCGAGGCGCTCTTGCGGTTGAGGCAGATCGGACTGATCGAAGACGACGGGCGGCGCGGAGGGCGCGTGATCGCGCCTTCCCGAACGGCGATCGAGCACGCGTTCGAGATCCGCGAGGCACTCGAGGTGTTCGCCGCGCGTGCTGCAACCGCGAAAGCGACCCCGTCACAGCTGATGGCGATTCAGACGGCGGCCGAAGCGTCTCTGACCGGAGCGGAGGCAGGTGACCGTGCGGCCTTCAGCCATTGGGACTCGGTCTTCCACGAGCGCATCGCTGTAACGACCGCGAACCCACGACTGATCGGTCTCCTCGACGACGCCTGCGCGTTGATCGCAACCCTGCGCAGCCGGGACCTCCCGCACGCGCGAGCCTCGATCGAGTGCGCGAAGGGGCACGTCGCTATCTCCAACGCCATTCGGGCCGGCGACGGTGCGGCCGCCGCCGCCGCAATGTCCGCTCATCTCGGCCAGGTCAAGGACTACATCCTCGAAGCGCTCGCAGGCGTTCTCGACGAGTCCCCCGCGGCCTGAGCCTGTCCCCACTCCAACGACGTCAGGAGCACGATCCGTGAACACGATCCCCCTCAAGGCCCACACGGGCCCAGTCCGTGATTTCGTCGGCTACGGCCGGACAACGCCGGAGGTGCGCTGGCCCGATGGATCTTCAGTCGCGGTCAACCTCGTCCTGAACTACGAGGAGGGCGCCGAGTACTCGCTCCTCGACGGCGACGAGTTCAACGACACGTGGGGCGAGTACTCGTACCAGATCCCACCGGAGATCCGCGACCTCGGCACGGAGATGCACATGGAGTACGGCAGCCGCGTCGGGGTCTGGCGGCTCGTGCGGATGTTCGACGAGTACGGAATCGACGTCTCGATCGACGCGCCGGCCATTGCACTCGAGCGCAACCCCGAGTTCTGTAGCTGGATTCGAGAGCGCACACACGACGTCATCGGCCACGGCTACCGCTGGACAGAGGACTCGCGGATGACGCGTGACGAGGAGCGGACATACATGCGGCTCGCGGTCGAATCGATCGAGCGCACGACCGGTCAGAGGGTGAAGGGATGGATCGTGCGTTCGTTCCCGAGCGTCAACACGCGGGAGCTCCTCGTCGAGGACGGTGGCTTTGTCTACGACTCCGACTCGACAAACGACGAGCTTCCCTACTACGTGACGACGCTCGGCAAGCCGTTCCTGGTGGTTCCCTACTCCAAGGTCTACAACGACGTCCGGTATCTGATCGCGCCGACGTACGCCACGCCACGGCATTTCTTCGAGAACCTCAAGCTCGCGCTCGACTTCATGGTCGCAGAGGCGGAGATGGGGTACGGCGGCCGCACGATGTCCGTCGGCCTGCACGCACGTTGGAGTGGCCAGGCGAATCGGGCCACCGCGATCCGGGACTTCATCGAATACGTGCTCAACAAGGACGGTGCCTGCTTCATGCGGCGGCTGGACATCGCGGAGCACTGGCTCGACAAGCACCCGCCCGCATGACCGACGACACGGCTCGAAGCGCCACCGGCAGGCTGGACGGACGAATCGCGATCGTCACGGGCGGTAGCTCGGGAATCGGCCGCGCTATCAGTCGGCTCTTTGCCTCCGAGGGCGCGACCGTTGTGATCGCCGACCGCACGGAGGACGTGGTCGAGGGCGGCCCACCGACGAAAGCGCTGATAGCCGACGAGGGCGGCAAGGCGACGTTCGTGCGCGCCGACCTGGGCGTCTCCGCCGACGTGGCGTCCCTCGTCGACGCGGTCCTGCGCGAGCACGGCCGCGTCGACATCCTTGTCAACAATGTCGCGACCTACGTCGGCAAGCCCCTCCTCGAGACAACCGAAGAGGAGTGGAACCGGGTCTTCGCCGTCAACGTGACGGGTGTCTTCCTGCTCACGAAGGCGGTTGTCGGTCAGATGCTGCAGCAAGAGATGCACAACGGCGTCCGCGGCCGGATCGTCAATATCTCATCACAGCACGGCATGATCGCGGCCCCGAAGGACATCGCCTACGGCACGTCGAAGAGCGCCATCGTCTACATCACTCGCCAGATCGCGACCGACTACGCGGTCGACGGGATCATCTGCAATGCGGTCGCACCGGGCAAGATCGAGACCGGTAAGGGAGGGCGGGAGGACGAGCCGGAGTGGACCGAGTACTGGCGCTCGCGCACGCCGCTACCCCGGCTGGGAACCCCCGACGACGTCGCTCGCGCCACGCTCTTCCTGGCGAGCGACGAGGCCACCTACATCACGGGAGCCAATCTGATGGTCGACGGCGGCTGGAGCGCGAGCTGACGACGTGCGCGTAGGGATCGTCGGAGCAGGCTGGGCCGCGATCGAGCACAGCCAGACGCTCGCCCGACTTCAGGACGTGATGATCGTCGGCGTTGCCGACCCCGACGCGACGCGCGCGGCCGATCTCGCAAGCCGTCTCGGGACGGTCCCTCACCCGAGCGCGCGGGCGCTGATCACCTCCGAAGAGCTCGACGCAATCGTCGTTGCGAGTCCTCCCGGCGCGCATCGCGAAGCTGCCGTCCAGGCGTTCGAGGCAGGGATGGCTGTCTTCCTCGAGAAGCCGATCGCGAGGACGCTCGAAGACGCAACCGCGATCGTCGCCGCGCGCGACGCAGCCGGTGCCGTCGGCGCCGTCGGCTACCAGTGGCGTGCGGTCACCGCCCTCGCTCCCCTTGCCGACGCGCTCGCGCGCAACAGTCCACGGCACCTCGTCAGCGACGGGGTCGGGCTCACGCAAGCGCGGCGCTGGTTTCAGGACGCCACGCTCTCGGGCGGCCTCGTGGCCGAGCGAGGGAGCCATCACATCGATCTGCAGCGCGCCGTCGGTGGAGAGGTCGTCGCCGTCCAGGCGGCCGGATCCCGACTCGCTTTCGCGGAACTCGGCGCGTCGGCCGGCCTGACCGGCGAGACCGAGACAGGCATGCTCCTAACGCTCCAGTTCGCGTCCGGCGCCCTTGGAATCGTGCACGTCCTCTGGGCTCCCGAGGATTACCCGAGCTGCCACCGGCTCAGGGTATTCGGCACGAGTGCGGTACTCGAGCTCGAGCTCGACCCGGTGTTCTCGCTGCGACATGACGGCGGTGAGGCGATCCGCCCCGATCCGGAGGACGAGCATCCGTTCGCGGCAGGATTGATCCGGTTCGTCGACGCCGCGCGCCGGCAAGAACCCGACGACGTCGCCTGTACACCGCTCGAGGCCGCGCGCACGCTGGCCGTGGTGGTCGCGTGCGAGCAAGCGCTCGCCGACGGCACGTGTGTCCCGGTCGATCCGCTCGAAGGGGTCTCATGATCGCAGGGAGTCGAATCCTGGTCACCGGCGCCGCTTCCGGGATCGGCCGAGCGGCGGTCGAGGATCTCGCCGCGAGGGGCGCAGCCGTCGCCGGGCTCGACCGCAACGGCGATCAGCTGCACGCGCTCGTCGCCGAGCTGCAGCGCGGCGGGGCCACGGCTCTCGGCGTCGAAGCGGACGTGGCCGTCCTTGCGGAGGTGGAAGCCGCCGTCAGAAGCGCCTCTGCCGAACTGGGAGGTCTCGATGCCGCAGTGAACGTCGCGGGCATCGGCGGCTATACCGGCGATGTCGTTGCGACGCCGCTCGACGCCTGGAACGTGACGCTCGCCGTCAACCTCACCGGCGCCTTCCATGTCTGCCGCGCCGTCATCCCGGCGCTCCGCGCCGCCGGCGGCGGCTCGATCGTCAACGTCAGCTCGCAATACGGGCTCGTCGGCTGTCTCGCGAGTCCCGCGTACTGCGCCTCGAAGGCAGGACTGATCGGCCTGACGCGGTGCCTCGCGATCGACCATGCACCTGACGGGATCCGCGCCAATTGCATCTGTCCGGGACCGGTCGAGACGCAGCTCCTCCGCGCAAGCGACGCCCAGACGGACGTTGCCGGGCACGAGCGGGAGCGGACGAAAGGGAGGCTTCTCGCCGGCCGGCCGGGAACAACGGCAGAGATGGCCGACGCGATCGCCTATCTGCTCGAGGCCGAGTTCGCCACCGGGACGATCCTGAGTATCGACGGCGGCTGGACCGCCGGATAGCCTTCGATCTTTCCATATCTCGTATATGATGCTCGAATGACGTACGATCTCGTCGTTCGCGGAGGAACCATCGTCACTTCCAACCGCTCGGTGGTCGCGGACGTCGGCGTCCGCGGAGAGCGGATCGCCGCGATCGGCGAGCGGCTGAGCGGCGAGCGGGAGATCGATGCCACGGGGAAGTATGTGCTTCCCGGCGCGATCGACGGCCACGTTCACATGCGCACGAACCGGGCCAACGACGTCTACGACGATACCTGGGAAACCGGCACGATCGCCGCGGCGTACGGTGGAGTGACGACGATCGTCGACCAGGCCCAGGTCGAAATCGGGACCTCGTTGAATGACGGCCTCGACAGCCGACTCGCCGAGGCCGAGTCGTCGTCATTGATCGACTACAGCGTGCATGTCAACCTGCGAGAGGCGAGCCTCGACCGTGTTGCCGAGATCCCCGCGATCGCCGCGCGAGGCTTCCCCAGTTTCAAGTTCTTCATGAACTACGACACCTACGCTCTTCCCGACGAGATCATCTTCGCAGCAATGCAGGCGGTCGCCTCGTGCGGCGGGCTCGCGATCGTGCACGCGGAGCACCGTCAGGTGATCGAGGAGCTCGAGCGCCAGAACCGCGAGGCGGGGCGAACAGGGCCCGAATGGCATCTCACCGCACGGCCGGCCGAGCTCGAGGGCGAGGCGACAAACCGCGCTCTCGCTCTCGCCAACATCGCCGGAGCGCGCGCGCTCATCTTCCACATGACGGCGGCGGAGGCCCTGCGCGAGCTGCGGGCTGCGCGAGCTCGTGGCCAGGAGGTGTACGGCGAGGTCTGCACGCAGTACGTGCTTCTCAGCGACGACGACATTTACGACCCGATCAGCGGGACAGCGCTCCGGTTCAGCCCGCCGCTCCGGACACGTGAGCATCAGGATGCGCTCTGGGCAGCGCTCGACGACGGCACGATCGACGTGATCTCGACCGACCACGGGCCCCGGCGACGCGCCCTCGACCTGGACGGTCGGCTCTATACGCCGCCGGGGACGAGTGGGATCGAGGTGCGGCTGCCGCTCTTTCACACCTTCGGTGTCCTGACCAGGCGCATGTCGTTGCACCGCTTCGTGGACGCATGCTGCACGCGCCCCGCGGTCGTCTGTGGCCTGCCGACGAAAGGCCGGGTCGAGGTCGGCTACGACGCCGACCTCGTTGTCTTCGACCCCGAACGGGAGCTGACGCTGTCGCATGACGCTCTCCACTCGAACATCGACTACTCGACGTACGACGGTATGACGGTCCGCGGCCTCCCGGTGACGACGATCAGCCGTGGCGAGATACTGATCGAGGATCGAGCGCTCGTGGCGGCACCGGGACGCGGTCGACTCGCGCCGCGCGGCTATCCCGTTTCGCCCTGATTGCCCGAGAGCCGCGCCGCCGCCTCGTACGGACGCTCCTCACCGTCAGCGGCGAGCTTCTCGACACGCATCACCTGTCGTTCCGGGAACGGGCGCCCGAGATCGGCAAGGAGCGCGCGGGCGTCGTAGCCTCGCATCGCCGCCTCGAGCTCACTCGTCGCAAACACGACCCGTGTCACACCTGCGAGCAACGCGGCAGCCTGGCACATCACGCAGGGCTCGGTGCTCGCCGCCAGGGTCGCGCCGGTGAGATCCGCGCTCGATCGAGCCCGAGACGCCGCGCGCAAGGCGACGATCTCCGCGTGCGCCGTGGGATCGTCGTCCGCGACGTAGCGGTTGACCCCCTCGCCGACGATCTCGCCGTCGAGAGCGACGACGGCACCGAACGGCCTCCCGCCTGCGACAGCGTTCTGCACCGCAAGCTCGATCGCTCGCGCGAGCCACGACTCTTCGCTCGCGTGCAGAGGCCCCTCGACCCGTTCCACGATCAGGCGAGCACGTGAACGCGGCCGTCGACAACCTTGACCTCGTAGACGGCCACGCGCATAGCCGGATCGTCGAGGCAGGCGCCGGTGACGAGGTCGAACTCCCACCCGTGGTGGGGACAGCGGAGCACCTTGCCGTCCTCGAGGGTGTACACCCCGGGAGTCCCCGCCTCGCGCGTCCTCAGCGCGCCCTGACAGAGCGGAGATCCGACGTGCGGGCAGCGGTTGCGCAGAGCCCTCAGGATTCCGCTGGAGGGGTCGACGAGAACGCCGATCTCACGCCCCCGGACCCGGACGATGGCTCGCCCGTCGCGTTCCACGTCCTCGACCGAGGCGATGTCGTGCCACTCTCTCATGCCGAGACGAGGCCGAGCTTGTCTCCGTAGAACGCGGCGGCATTGTCGTGCATCACCCTTTGATGCCACGCCTTCGGGAGCCTGTTGACGACGAACTTCGGGTCGTCCCAGTCCCAGTGGGGATAGTCGGAGGCGAAACACAGGATGTCCGGGCCGCCGATCGCCTCGAGCATCTCGAAAAGAAGGGCATCGTGCCCGTCTGTGTGCTCGAGTGGCTGGGTCGAGAAGCGAACGTGATCGCGCATGATCTCGCTCGGCCGCCGCTCGAGCCAGGGTACCTCCGCCCGGAGCCCGCGCCAGTTCGTGTCGAGCCGCCAGAGCAAGCCCGGCAGCCACGCCACTCCTCCTTCGAGCATCATCACCTTCAGCGTCGGAAGGCGCTCGAAGACGCCGTTGCAGATGAGTGAGACGAGATGCGACATGATGCTGGTCGCCGAGCCGACGGTGTGCCATTCGATGTAGAACGTGTGAGGCCCCACCCCACCGCCCGGTGCAGCGATGCCCATGCCCTCGCCACTCGTATGGATCGCGACCCGAAGCCCGCACTCCGCGGCGGCCTCGAAGATGGGGAGGTAGCGCGGCTCCCCGTAGGGGCGCTCGGACCCGGCGCAGAGGAGCACCTCGACGAATCGGTCATCCGTGGCTGCCGCACGCCGAATCTCGCGCGCCGCGGCCAACGGATCCTGGGCCGGGCAGAGGATCGAGGCTCGGAGCCGGGGCTCGCCGTCGAGCCAACGCTCACGGACCCAGTCGTTGTGGGCCCGGGCAAACGCAGCTGCACGATAGGGACTGGCCATCAGCGAGACGGTCGATGCGTCGTTCGCGTGAAGAATCCCGATGTCCGCGCCGTACGCATCGAGCGCGTCGCGTGAGATCCGATCGAGGGCGCCCGGAGCGTACCCCGGCTCAAAGAGGCCCTCGTCGTTGGCGAAGCCGAAGGGGTGACTCCAGGGGTAGCCGGGAAGACCCAGGTCTCCTCGCGTCTTGAACCACTCTCGCTGCCCCGCATCCAGGTGGGCGAGGAAGTCATCCTGGTCGGCGATCACGTGGTGGATGTCGCAATCGATCATGCGCGCTAATATATACGAGATATGATGCAGAAAGAGAAGGCGCGGCGGCCTCTTTCCCAGGAGCGCCTCCTCGCTTCAGGCACGGTCGCCGGTGGAGGGCGTGAGTAGCGTGGGCAGCGTGAGACCGCGAACGGTGCTCGTGACGGGAGGCGCAGGATTCGTCGGGAGCAACTTCGTCAGGCGGCTGCTCGACGAGGACGCCGACGTCCGGGTGATCGTGTTCGATCGTGTCGTCGACGACCTCGCCCTCGAATTGTTCGCACCTTTCGCTGACCGCGTATCTCTCCAACGCGGGGACATCACGGCCCCCGCGACCCTGGCCGCGGTGGCGCGTCAGGACGAGATCACACACGTCGTCCACGCCGCAATGGTGGCCCACGTGCCGGAGTGGGAGATCGACGATCCGAGTCGGTTCGTTCACGTCAACATCGTCGGGACGTCCAACGTCCTGGAATGGGCGCGGCGCCTCCCCGCCCTCGAGCGGTTCGTCTACGTGAGCAGCGGCGGTGTCTACGGCGATGCGACGACGGACAGCCCCGAGGCGCCGCAGCCGGAGACCGGCCCGTTCAACCCACCCGAGCTCTACGCGATCTCCAAGTACACGTCGGAGCTGATGGCACGGCGCTATGGGCTACTTTTCGGCCTCGAGGTGCGGGCGGCGCGACTGAGCTGGGTGTTCGGCCCGATGGAGCGCGTCACATCGAGCAGGACCCTGATGTCGCCCCCGTACGCTATTGCGCGCGCCCTCGTCGAGAAGCGGCCCGTCACCGTGACCCGCCGGTCGCTCACATCCGTCGGCGACTTCCTCAGCTCGGCGGACATAGCGCCGGCGCTGCGCTCGCTCACGCTCGCGGCCGATCCGCGACACTTCGCGTACAACATCGCCGCCGGCGAGCTGACGACGATCGGCGACCTCCTCGACCTCGCCTCGCGCGCGCAGCCAGGTCTCCGGCACGTGGTCGTCGCTGACGGCCAGCGCGCCGACATCGACCACGACCCGACCCTCCGTCGCGCGCGGTGGAACGCATACGCGATCGAGCGCATGCGCACTGAGTTCGGCTGGGTGCCGCGGCCCCTCGCCGAACAGCTCGCCACGTACTACGCGTGGGTGCTCGCCGACCCCGCCGTACGCTGCCCCGCCGTCGCGCCGCAGGCGGCCTGACAATCGCGTGAAGTTCGGCATCCTCCTGATAGCGCCCGACGTGACCGGCGATCACGAGCGTGACTTCTCCGAGCTCCTCGAGCAGGCCGTCGCCGCCGAGGAGCTCGGCTACGACTCGGTCTGGGTGACAGAGCACCACTCCGCGTTCGGTGTCGTCGGCTCGCCGGCCGTCCTTCTCGCGGCGATCGCGATGAAGACGAACCGGGTGCGCCTCGGCTCGATGGCAGCGATCCTGCCGTACCACCGCCCCATCCACATCGCAGAGAGCTACGCGCTTGTCGACGTGCTCAGCGGTGGCCGGCTCGAGCTCGGCGTCGGCCGCGGGAACCTCGCCTCCGAGCTCGAGCTCCATGGCGTCGACCCCGCCAAGAGCAGGACGTCGTTCTGGGAGAGCCTCGCAACGATCCGCGGCCTCTGGGACGAAGGCTCGCCTCCGGAGGGCATTACCACGTTCCCGCGGCCGGTTCAGAATCCCGTCCCGATCTGGGTCACGGCGAACAGCCTCGAATCGGCGGAGCGGGCCGCCGACCTCGGCCTCCGAATCGCAACCTCGCCCGCCGGGGGAGACCTCGACGATTACAAGCGGAACATGCAGGCGATCCGCGCGCTGCTCGAAGGGCGGGGTCACTCACCCGAGGCATTGGAGTTTCCCCTCTCCACCTTCGACACGTACATCGCCCCCACGGCGTCTGTGGCGCGGTCGCAATTTCTCGAGCCTGCCTACACGATGCACGGCCTGATGTCCGCTTCCGGTCGTCGGCCACCGGTGGCCGCCACAGCTGAGGCGTTCGCCGAGCGAGCAGACGAACTCGGGACGAGGCTCGTTTCCGGCCCGGAAGAGGCAGTCGCCTACCTCCGCGATCTACGCCAGTCCGTGGGCCTCGGCCACTTCATTGCAGCGACCGCCCAGGGCGGGCTCGACCACGAGCTCGTCATCGCCTCGATGACGCTCTTCGCGCGCGAGGTGATGGACGCTATCCGAGCGAGTGACCCACCACCGCAACGGCCCGCCGGCTGACCCCCTCCGCCGAGCGACATCGGTGCTCAATCGTCGCGCAGCCGCACATGGACACGTCCGTCCACGAGCTCCGTCGGGAACGTACGGACGCGGTAGCGTGCGTCGAAGAGCGACCTGCCGCTGCGGAGGTCGAACTCCCAGTGGTGCCACGGACACGCGAGCACGGGCTCGCCCGGTCGCGCCACGACCTTGCCCCCCTCGAAGCCGATGCGGCTCGTGATCGGCCCACTACAGATCGGTGCGCCCTGATGGGGGCAGCGGTCGTGAATCGCGAAGGCCTCCGCCCCGATCCTGACGACCCCGATCCGGAGCCCGTCGACATCGACGATCCGCATCCGTCGTTCCACGAGGCTCTCGAGCGATCCGACGTCGACGGTTGGCGGCCGCGGCACGTCAGGGCCAACCGTACAACGCGGCTGCGTTGTCATGGAAGACGCGCTCGTGCCAGCTTCGCGGCAGCGTCCGCGCGACGTGACTGCGCTCGTCGGTGTCCCAGTGCGGATAATCGCTCGAGAAGCAGAGAACATCCGCTGCGCCGTATGCGTCGAGCACCGAGACGAGTCGCTCGCTCCCGGGCGAGCTCTCGAGCGGCTGCGTCGTCAGCCTGACGTGCTCGAGGAAGACCTCGCTCGGCGACCGCTTCATCCACGGAACCTCTGTGCGAACGCTCTTGTACTGATCGTCCATCTTCCAGAGCAGGCCGGGCACCCACGAGACGCCGGCCTCGACGAGCAGGAGCCGGAGCGACGGGTACCGCTCGAAGACACCGTGCGCGATCATGCTGACCAGGTGACTCGCGAGCGACTGATGCGACTGGCTCTGGATCTCGAAGTAGTAACTGGGCATGCCGCTTGCCTGCGGCGCGACATTCGTACCGGGCGCGACCTCGCCGAAGGCGTGGATCGCGAGTGGTAGCCCCATCTCGGCAGCCGCCTCGTGGATCGGCTGGTAAGCGGGATGGCCGAATGGCTTTCCAAGACCAGCGCCGGCGAGAATGACCTCGCAGATACGCGGATGGTCACCGACGCGCCGGATCTCCTTCGCCGCCTCGACAGGCTGCTGCGTGGCGACGACGAGGGCGCCGTAGAGCCGCTCGTCGGGCCGCGAGAGCCACGTGTCGATCGACCAGTCGTTCGCCGCCCTCGCCACCTCCGCCGCGAGGTACGGGTTCGGTAACGTACTCAGGTATGCGCCCGACTCGAAGGCGAGCACCGCGCGCGTGATCCGGTTCGGATCGAGCAACTGCTCGCGGAGCACGTCGTAGTCCGAGCACGGCGCTCCACCGGAAGCCGGATGGGTTTCCGGCCGGTAACCGTCGCCGAGCGGGTTCGGCCAGACCTGCGGTGTTGCGAACGGCATCATCGGTCCCCCGCCACGCGTCGGCCTGAGCACGTACTCCCGCCAACCGTCGCTCAGATACGGCAGCAGGTCGGCCTGAGTCGCCCACTCGTGGTGGACGTCGCAGTCGATCACGGGACCGTCGTAGGCGCTCACCGGCGCGATCGTAGCCGCGGAGGTTTCATTCCCGCGGCGGCCGTGCATCGGGTGCGTTTCCGCGCCCCGGCTCCCCCGGCACCATCTCGAGATGGAGCTCCTCCCCGTCGTACGGGTGACGAGCCGCGACCTCCTCGTCGAGCTCGACGCCGAGGCCGGGGCCGGCCGGAGGCAGGACGTAACCGTCCTCCCACAGGATGGGTCGTTTCAGGATCTCCGCATGGAAGCCCTCCCAGCGATGAATCCCTTCCAGCACGAGGAAATTCGGCAGGCAGAGGCTGAGCTGGATGTTGGCCGCACCGACGACGGGGCCGCAGTACAGGTGCGGCGCGATCGAGGCATAGTGCGCCTCGGCCAGCCCGGCGACCTTTCGCCCCTCGAGCAGCCCACCGACGCGGCCGAGATTGAGCTGGAGAATTGACGCGGCACCCCGCTCGAGCACCCGGGCGAACTCGTATTTCGTCGTCAGGCGCTCACCGGTGGCGATCGGAATCGACGTCGCGCGGGCGACCCTCGCCATCTCCTCGGGCACCTCGGGCGGGGTCGGCTCCTCGAGCCAGAGCGGGTCGTATTTCTCGAGCCGCTTCGCGAGCCGGATCGCCCCCGAAGGGGTCATCTGACCGTGCGTCCCGACGAGCAGGTCGGCTCGATCGCCCACCGCCTCGCGCACGAGCCGCGTGTAGCGCTCGGTTCGCGCGAGTGCCTCGAGCGACGGCTGGCGCGGATCGAGCGTCGCATAGTCGCCGAGCGGGTCGAACTTGACCGCCGTGAATCCCTCCGCAACGTACTCGGCGGCACGCTCCGCGGCGAGATCGGGGTCGCGGTAGACGTCCACCGCATCCCCCGCCGCCGGATAGAGATACGAATAGGTGCGGAGCGCGTCTCGCACACGGCCGCCGAGCAAGGCGTGGATCGGGCGGTTCAGCTCCTTTCCGACAATGTCCCAGCAGGCCATCTCGATACCACTGAGAACGCCGAGGAGTGAGACGTCCGGCCGCTGGGTATACCCCCGGGAGTACACGTCTCTCCAAAGCGCCTCGATCCGGCCCGGGTCGGCACCGATCACGTGACGCTCGCAGACGTCCTCGATCATCCGTACGACCGTGTGGGGTCCGAACGTCGCCGTATAGACCTCCCCAACGCCTTCCACGCCGGAGTCGGTGGTCAGCTTGAGGAAGACGAAGTAGCGCCCGCCGTAGGACGGCGGCGGATTAGCGACGACGAACGTCTTTGCATCGGTGACCTTCACGAGCTCATTGTCAACGATGCCGGAAACCCCGGTGCGCGCAACTCGCTGCCGAGTGCGTCCTCGAGCAGCTTGACGACCATGGGCGACCACGCCGAGCCGCCGTACTCCTCCCGGGCGCGCACGAACGTCTCGCGGACGAGCGAAGCGAGCTCGAGCGGCACGCCGAGCTCGTCGCCGAGCTCCTGCGCAAAGCCGAGATCCTTGCAGGCGAGGTCCATGGTGAACCCGATGTCGTAGCTGCCGTTCAGGATCACCTGGCTCTCGGTCTCGTGGACGAAGCTCGTCCCCGAGCTCGCCTTGATCACCTCGAACGCCTGCGCCAGGTCGAGCCCGCCGCGCTTTGCGAGCATCAGCGCCTCCCCTGCGGCGACGAGGTGGATGAAGGCGAGCATGTTCGTGATCACCTTGATCACCGATGCACTGCCGAGCGGGCCGATGTGGAACACCTTGCCGCCGATCGCCTCGAAGACCGGCCTGTGCGCCTCGTAGACTCCAGGGTCGCCGCCGACGAGCACGGTGATCGCACCTGCTGCAGCGAGATGAACGCCTCCGGTGACGGGCGCCTCGAGGCACTCGACTCCCTGCGCGCTCGCGAGTGCGGCAAGGCGCTGCAATTCGTGACGGTCGTTCGTGCTCGAGTCGATCCACGTCCCTCCGGTGGTGAAGCCGGCCAGGAGGCCGGCTTCACCACAGAGCACCTCGGCGACGACGGTCGGTGAAGGAAGGCACGTGAAGACGGTGTCCGAAGCAGCCGCGACCTCGCCCGGCGATCCCGCCCACCTCGCCCCTGCGTCGAGCAACGACCGGGCAGCGCTCTCGTCTCGATCGTTGACGGTCAGCGGGAATCCCGCGCGAAGCAGGCTCGTCGCCAGGTGGCGACCGAGGTTGCCGAGCCCGACGAACCCGACGCGTCGCGCCGACTCCAAGCTACGGGACGACAATGACCTTCCCGAAGTTGGCGCCGGCATCGAGGCGCTGGAACGCGGCTCGCGCATCGGAGAGCCGGTACTCGGAGTCGACGAGCGGCTTCACTCCCGCCTGCTCGAGAAAGCTGCACATCTCCCGGAACTCCGTCAGCGTCCCCATCGACGAGCCATGGATCGACAGCTGACGCCAGAAGATGCGTGCCAGGTCGGCAGGCGGGTCGGGCCCGCTCGTCGCACCGACGACCACGATCGTGCCCCCGCTGCGAACGGACTTCATGGAGTGATCCCAGGTCGCCTTCCCGACCGACTCGAGCACCG
The DNA here is from genome assembly GCA_963756835.1 of uncultured Thermoleophilia bacterium. Lineage (GTDB taxonomy): Bacteria > Actinomycetota > Thermoleophilia > Gaiellales > Gaiellaceae > Gaiella. The sequence continues at coordinate 37,483 of CAVWPE010000010.1, read as the reverse complement.
CGTCGACGCGCTCGGGCAGCCTGCTCCCCGGCTCGAAGACGGCCGTTGCCCCGAGCGCGAGAGCCTGAGCCTGCTTCTCCTCGCTTCGGCTCGTCACGTAGACGACGAGGCCGGCCGCGCGCCCGAGCAGGATTGCTGCGGTCGCGACGCCTCCGCCCGCTCCCTGGACGAGCACGGACTGGCCCGGGCGGAGCCCGGCGCGGTTGAAGAGCATCCGGTAGGCCGTCAGCCACGCGGTCGGCAGGCACGCCGCCTCGGCGAACGAAAGCCCGGGTGGCTTGGGGACGAGGTTGCGCGACGGGGCGGCGACCCGCTCTGCGAGCGTGCCCGGAACCCCGCGCTCCGAGAGAATGTGGAAGTCCTCCGCGAGCGTCTCGTCCTGCCCGGGCGCCCGGTCTACGAGCACGGGATAGATCACGACCTCGCGGCCCTCGGCGGTGACACCGGCACCGTCGGTTCCGAGCACGATCGGAATCTCCTCCTCGCGGGCCCCGACCCCGCGCAGGCTGAAGAGGTCGTGATGGTTGAGAGCGGCCGCGCGGAGCTCGACGACCTCCCATCCTTCACGAGGCACCGGTTCGCCGACGTCGCGCACCTCGAGCCCGGCAAGCGCGTCGTCGGGTGAGAATCGATCGCAAACCGCCGCGAGCACCGCGCCTCCTTCGAAGATCGCCGGCGCACGCCGACGGGACGTAGACGTCGAGAGCGTACCGGCGGCCGTTGCCGCGCGTACCCTCAGGGGATGCGGCTCGCGGCGACCAACTTCAATCCAACCGAGGCGCCTCACACGCGACGCGCATGTGCCCGCGCGTGCGAGGCTTGAGCATGGCCAGGGTCGCGTTCCTCGCGCATTGTCTGCTGAACCAGAACGCCAAGACTCTCGGCGGCGCCAAAACGCCCGCCGTCTGGGAGCCGGTGATCGACATCCTGCTCGAGCGAGGCTGGGTGATCCGCCAGATGCCGTGCCCCGAGCTCGCGTTCGGCGGCGTCCGTCGGTTCTGGTGGGTCCGCGAACAGGCTGATACACCACTCTTTCGTGACCACTGCCGCCGACTCGCCCGCACGGTCGCCGCGACCATGGAGCCGCACGTCTCCGTCGGCGACGATGTCGTGATGATCGGGATCGACTCCAGCCCGACGATGGGCGTGTCGTTCCAGCCATCCTCGACCACCTGGGGCGGGGAGCCGAACATCGGTACCGACGACACGACAATGGTTGACGGAGAGGGAATCTTCCTCGAAGAGCTCCGCGCTGAGCTCGAGTCACGCGACCTCCCGATGCCAAGGAGAACAGGGATCCGCCACTGGTTCCCCGATTACGAGCCGGAGGAGGAGCACGCACGGCTCATCGCACTCCTCGAGGGGGACGAGCCGTGACGACCGCGGATCCCCGCTCCGAGAAGGTGGCGGTCGTGCCCGAAGCGAACCTCGTGGAGCTCCTCCCAGACCTGCGGGAGGCGCGATACGGACTCATGCAGCTCCCGCCCGCCGAGCTCGATCCCGGAACAGCAACGGAGTGGCTCGCCCAGATGGCCGAGCAGGTGGCTGAGTATCGGCGCAACGACTACGAGGTGGTTCTCGCGACGCCGGGCGCATGGTCGGCGGAGCTCGAAGGCGCGCTCGCAGCGATAGGGGTTCCGCCTCTACCCGTGCTGGGGTGAACCGCGGCACGATACGGCGTGCCACGGGTCGGCGCGCGACCGTAGAGTAGGAGCGTGGCCGCTCACCCTCGCATCGGTTGGCGTGGTGCGGGCTCGATCCCGCCGGGGAACGTCATCGCCCTTCGTTGCCCTGGGCACGATGACGCCACGGGGTCGGTCGTCGAGGGCCGAGGATGACGCTTTCGGAGGGCCTCGAGGGCTTTCTCGTCCCGGCCGCCTCGTTGCTGCCGTCGAACCGTGCCTACCTCGCCCACCTGGCGACGTCCGGCGGCGGTTCGGATCTGATCCGGCTGGCATCGAACGAGAACACAGAGCCACCGTCGCCTCACGTCCGCACGGCGCTCGAGCGTGCGTTCAACGATGCGAACCTCTCCCCCTCGCCAAGCCCTCCACTTCAACACGCGCTCGCGCGGCAGCACGGAGTCGAGCCGTCGCAGGTGCTCGTGACGGCCGGCTCGACGGAGGTGATCGACGCCGTCTTCAGGACGTTCCTGCGATCCGGCAGCGAGGTCGTGCTGCCCGATCCGTCCTGGCCCGTGTACCGGCGGCGACTGGAGGCACTCGAGGCGAGGATCGTCGAGGTTCCGCTGGCCGTCGACGAAAGTGGCTTCCGTTACGACGTCGGACGCTTTCTCAATGCGATCACCGCAGAGACACGGCTGGCCATCATCTGTACGCCGAACAATCCGACGGGCAACGCGATGGAGCTGGCCGATGTGCATCGGGTCGCTCGGACCGGCGTGCCCCTCTTGCTCGACGCTGCCTACGCCGACTTCGATCCCGAGAGGGACCCGATGCATCTCGTTCACGGGTACGCCAACGTGATCATCACCCGGACATTCTCCAAGGCCTATTGCCTCGCGGGGCTCCGCGTCGGATATGCCGTTGGCAGCGGCGCGGCGCTCGACTACGTCGACCGCTTCCTCGTCCCGGGCAGCTCTGTCAGCTCAGCGGCGCTCGATGCCGGACTTGCCGCGCTCGAGGACAAGGCCTACCACCAACATCAGGTCGGGAGGATCACGAGCGAACGAGAGCGCCTGCTTCCTCTCCTTCTCGATCTCGGCTTAAGGGCATATCCGTCGCGTGGAAACTTCCTCGCGGTCGATTGCGCAGACCGGCCCGTGGGCTCCGTCGAGCTCGCTGCCTTGCTCCTAGCCGAGGGCGTCGTCGTTCGTCCGCTCGGTTCGATCGTCCGGATCAGCATCGGCCGGCGCGAGGAAAACGATGCGCTCGTCGACGCCCTCGCTCGGGTCGTCGATCCGGTCGAAGCGACCTGATCGCTCGCCCGCCTCGGGTGGCGACGCTAGCCGGCGGGGTGGGGGGTCGCCCCGATCGCGGCCGAGATCTCATCTGCCGCAGCAACGAGGCGGAGGGCGGCGTCATCGAGCCGGTCGTCGAAGCGAAACAGCGGAGCGGAGACGTTGACGGCGGCGATCACCACACCCGAGACGTCGCGGATCGGCGCCGCGGCCGCCACGAGCCCCGGCTCGAACTCCTCGCGGACGATCGCAAAGCCACGCGCTGCGGTATCCGCGATGGCCGAGCGGAGGTCCGCGAAGCCGAGCGCATCGAGCTCGGCCGGCGCGAGGTCCGAGACGAGAACGCGGCCGGCCGATGTGTTGGCGAGAGGTGTCAGCGCACCCGCGTGCCCAGGGGCGTGGATCGTCGATTCCGGGGATTCCGATACAAGCGTCAAGACGGCGCTTCCCTGGCGCACCGAAAGGTGAACGCTCTCGTCGAAGGCACGAACGAGCTCCCGCAGGACCGGTCGAGAGACTTCGAGCAGGCGCATGTCGCCCGCGCTTGCTGCAAGGCCGAACACCCGCCAGCCGAGGCGGTACACGAGAGTCTCCGGGTCACGGTCGACATAGCCATGCTCTGCGAGAGTCGCGAGCGTCCGCGACAGCTGGCTCTTGTCGCCACCGACGAGGTCGGTCAGGCGCCGCACGCCGAGCCCGTCGCCGGCGACGTCGGGATCGGCGAGCATTTCCAGCACCCGGAGACCCCGAACGAGCGCTGCCGTCCCTGGATTCACCAGGGACCTCCTGCCCGTGAGACTCCGACGCCGGAGAGCTCGAGGAATCGCTCGACGATCGTTCGCCCGACGAGGTTCCCCGGCTCGAGTGCCTCCGGGTGGAACTGCGTGCCCCACCAGGGGCGGTCGTCGGCCGCGATTGCCTCAACTTGGCACGTCTCGCTCGTTGCGAGGAGACGGAATCCGGGTGGCAGTTCGGTGATCTCATCCTCGTGGCTCTGAAAGACGTCGAACCCCGGCCCCGTCCCGGCGAGCAGATCCGAGTCATCGAGGACGTCGATCCTTGTGAGCCCGCGAGTTGCCCGGCGTGCCGGGGCGACGACACCGGCGTAGGCACGAGCCATCATCTGCATCCCGGCGCAGATCCCGAAGGCCGGCCCGTCGAACGAGCGGAGGATCTCGTAGAACCGATCGAGCCTGGACGGATCGTGCGCAGCCCAGGGATCCGCCGAGCCGGAGAGAATCAGTGCGTCGGCAGCCGGAGCATCGATCTCCCAGTAGGGAGTCGAGTCGACGGCCGTCGTGGTGATCGACGCCAGCCGCCGCCGGATCGCCTCGTAGCCGTCCCGGCGGTCGGCCGTCAGTCCACCCTCGTGCTCGGTGATCACGAAGAGAAGTCGCATGACGGGCGGCGAGGCCGCGCTAATGGTCGACATCCTGCAGGGCGATCCGGCGCCGTGCGACGAACGCGTCGAGTTTCTCCTCGACGCCCGGCTCGAGAGGTGGTTGCTCGTAGCGTTGGAGGGCCTCCTGCCAGATGAGGGTCGCGCGATCATCCGTCGTCTGCGAGCCGGCCGCCTCCCAGTTCTCGTAGCTCTGCCAGTTGGACAGGATCGGCTCGTAGAACGCCGTCTCGTAGCGGGCGAGCGTGTGCGGGGAGCCGAAGAAGTGACCTCCCGTCGGCACCTCGGCGATCGCAGCGACAGCCTCTGCGATCTCGGCCCCGGTCACGCTCGTAGGCGCCATCGTGACAGCCATCATCTGGAGCATCTCGACGTCGAGCACGATCTTCTCGAACGAGGCGGTGAGCCCACCTTCCATCCACCCGGCTCCGTGGTAGAGGAGGTGTGCACCCCCGAGCACGGCCGACCAGATCGACATCTGTGACTCGTAGGCGGCCTGTGCGTCGACCGCGTTGCTCGCACTCGCGTTACTGGCGCGATAGGGAATCCCATAGAGCCGGGCGAGTTGCCCTGCGACAAGCGTCGCCCGCGCATTCTCGGGCGTGCCGAAGGCCGGTGCTCCGCTGCGCAGGTCGACGTTCGAGGTGAATGCTCCGTAGACGACAGGCGCACCCCGGCGAACGAGTTGCGTCAGGGCGATCCCGGCGAGCGCCTCCGCGTTCTGTTGGATCAGCGCCGCAACGAGCGTCACCGGCGTCATCGCTCCCATCAACGTGAACGGGGTGATCACCGCGGGTTGCCCGTATTCGGCCATGGCCATCAGCCCGTCCGTCATCGCCTCGTCGAAGCGCCGCGGCGAGTTCACGGAGATGATCGTGAGCACGCACGGATCGTGCACGACCTGCTCCAACGTCAACCCCTTCGAGATCGCGGTCATTTCGATCGCGTCCAGGGTACGCTCACGCCCGATCGCGAGGCAGTGAAACGCACGATCCGTGTAGGTGAGGTTGGCGCGATACGTATCGAGGTGGCGCGTGCCGACCGGCAGCTCCTGTGGCGACGTCGGCTGGTTGCCGACGAAATGGATCACATCGAAACACTGGGCGAGCTTGACCAGGGTGATGTAGTCGTCGAGGTTCCCCGTGCGGCGCCCGCGGATCCGGTCGTGGACCGTCGGCGGCCCCGCTACCAGGCCGAACGCGATCCGATCTCCGCCGATCTCGAGGCGGCGTGCCGCGTTCCGCGGTGTGACGGTGAACGTCGCGGGCGCGAAGGCGACGGCGTGCTCTACGACCTCCCGCGGGATACGGACGACGCCGGTCTCATCGTCCACTGCGGCACCAGCTGCGGCGAAGACTGCCCGAGCCGCGGCACCCATGAACTCGACCCCGACGTTCTGCAGGAGGTCAAGCGACGCCTCGTGAACGGCGATGAGCTCATCCTCGTCGAAGAGACCCACCGGGCCGAGAGCGTTTCTGGGCGGCGTCCCGCCGAATCGCACGGGCTTTGTGCGAGCCGCGCGACGGCCTGCGCGCTCGGTCCGCGAGCGCCGCCGTCCGCTGGATTCACCCTGGCCCGAATTTTCAACCACGGTTGCATAGTACGCCGGCGAGGGCCTGCCTCAACGGTCCCACCACGTGACGTCAGGCGGCGCCGAGGAGCTCGTCTGCGTAGGTCATCGCGATCCGGCGCATGATCCCGTTCTCGTCCGCCTCGTAGTGCCCCATCCGCCAGAGGGCCGGAGAGTAGACGTGAATCGACGTCGCCGGAAAGTCGGTCTCGTTCCGCACGCCGTGGATGTAGGCCGAATCGAAGTCGAACGAGCCGCCGACCTCGTGGTGCTTCGTCCGCTCGCGGATCCAGCCGTCCTCGTCCCGGTGGAAGTGGTCCTCGCACAGCGTTCCCTTGCAGACGTAGACACCACCCGACGAGCGGTCGTGATCGTGGTATCCCGTGTCCTGGCGGTACATCCAGCAGATGAGCCAGACGTCGATGTTCGGGTCGCGGTAGAGCTGCTGGTACTGGCGCTCGTCGGGATCGTGTCGCTCGTACTCCTTCCAGAGGCTCTCGTCCTTGCCGATGGCGCAAGCGAGGTCGTTGAGCGCCGACCGGCTGAGGTCGACGCCGGGCTCTATCCGACGGGCGAGGAAGGTCGCAAGCGATGTCATGCGAGCAGCCGACTGGGGGTATCCACCGTGATCAGTCTTTCGACGGACTCACCGAAATCCCTTATGGCTCCGAGCGTCACGGACGGATCGATGACCGGCGCGTCGCTTCCGTGGACGAGCTGCTCCACGCCGAACGTCTCGATGCAGACCTCGAGCGCGCGTCGTCCGTATGACGAGGTGTCGAAGTAGACGTTCGGGAAGAGAACGGTGCGGACGTCGACTCCGCGCGACGCGAGGCGCTCGAGCTGGACAGGAGCACCCCCCGCCAGGATCGAGAAGACGACGTTGACGTCGGGCCAGCGCTCCTGTGCCGATGCGAGCCAGGCGAAGTACGCGCGCTGCATCTGCGCCGTATAGTCGACGAGCGCGGGCCACCACGGTGGCGCGCCGGGAGAGGGTGCTCCCGCCTCCGGGTGGATGAACAGCAGCCCGGAGCCCCGAAGCTCGTCGAGAACCGGTGCCAGGGTCTCCGTGTCGTCCAGCTCGCTCGCGCCGATCGAGACGCCGGCGAATCCGTCGCGCTGCCGCCCCACCGCGAGCGGCACGATCCGGCCACGGGTCGACGCGGCGAGCTCGAGGATCCCGTCCTCCCAGACGGCCTCGAGACGCTCTCGCTCGGCGACCTCGAGCGCGTCCAACCCGAGCGTGGGCTGCAGCGACACGAGCGCCACGTCGATGCCTGCCTCGTCAAGGAGGTGAAGGCGCGATTCGAGCAGATTGCTCGCGAGATCGAGGTCGTACGTTCCGTCGGCCAGGCACAGCGTGGAGCCGTCGAGGAACGGGGCGGTGTCCCTGCCTGCGAGCTCGTCCACGAAGCCCGGCGGCCAGAGATGCTGGTGAACGTCGATCACTCGCATCAGGCGACTCCGACCATCGCACCCGATCTGATCTCATCGGCGAGCAGCTCGAGGTCGGGGAGGGCGCCCCCCTCGTCGAGAAACGGTGCGAACTCGCGGACCCACGCCCGCACCTCTTCGGTGCCGGCTCCGAGGCGCGCCCCCCGCAGGTCGCACGCCTGCGCGGCGAGCAGTAGCTCGATCGAGGCGACGCGCGCACCGAGATCGACCATCGCTTCGAGCCGGCGCGCGGCGAGCGGCGCCATCGTCATCCGATCCTCGATCCCCTCGGCCTGGGTCGTGGAGACCGTCTCGAACGAGACCGGCTGCGCGAGCAGGCGCGCCTCGGCCGCGAAGGCCTGGGCGGCGATGCCGAGCTCGCTCAGGCTGCTCTCGGCCAGCGAGGGTCGTGCCCCGAGACCCTCGGTGAGGCCGGTGAGCGGCGCCTGCAGGAGCTTTACCGCGCGTTCGGCCGCGCTCGTGACCACCGGCGCGAGGGCGAGGCGCGCGAGATCGAGGGCGGTGGCGAGGGGCTGGAGCTCGAAGTTGCCGACCGAGATCACTTCTCCCTCCTCGATCAGGACGAGCGGATTCGACTGGGCTGCATTGAGCTCGATCGCGAGCTGGGAGGAGGCGAAGCCGAGCGCATCGCGGGCCGCGCCGTTGACGTGGGCGAGCGTCCGAAAGCTCAGCGGATCCTGCAGCGACCGGGCCTCGACCTCGCTCCCGGCGAGAAGCCCGCGCAGCCGCTCGAGCGTCACCTGCAGGCCGGGGTAGGGGCGAACGACACCGACCGCGACGTGCAGCACGCTCGTGTTCGCCGCGAATGCCTCGAGGTCGAGCGCACCCGCGCGATCGAATGCGTCGAGGAGGGCGAGCGCATCGGCGAGGGCGAGCGCCGCGTACGCGGTCGAGAACGAGCCCTGGTTGAGCAGGGCGATCGCCTCGCCTCGCTCGAGCTCGTAGTCGCCGACGATTCCGTCGGCGAGGTCGGCCATCGGGGCAAGGTCGGCCATGCCGATCGAACCGAGTGCCCGGATCGCGGGCAGCCGATCATCGTTGAGCGCACCGACGACGTGGACGGCCAGCTCCGGGCGCGCGACGGTCGTCGCCGCGACGAGCGCGTTGGCCAGCCTCAGCGCGGTCGCACGAACGACCTCGTGGGCGACCGGCGAGCCCTGCGCGATGACGTGCTGACGAACGAGCAGACGATCGTGGCCCGGCGCCTCGACAGGGAAGGACTTGCGGCTCCCGACCCCGGTCGTCACGCCGTAGGCAACCGCGCCCGCGGCAATCGCACGCTCGGCGACGTCGCGTGCGCGGGCCATCGCCTCGAGAGCAGCCGGAGCCACCTCGACCTGCACGCGACGGCGGGCGACCGCGAGCACGTCGTCGAGTGTGAGATCGGATCCCGTGAGAACGACGTGCTGCATCAATCCGATCATCGCACCCGGACGTCTCAGGCGCGACGGGTAATCGCGCTCACGCCTGAGCAGAGCGCGAACGCCGCGGCTGCGACGAGCACGATCGTCCCCCCGGGCGGGAGGTCGGCGTAGTAGGCGATCGACACGCCGGCGAGCACCGAGCAGACGCCGAAGGCCATCGAGAGGGCGAAGGTCGAGCGGAGGCTCCAGGCGACCCGGTTCGCCGCGATCACGGGCAGCACCATCAGCGCCGCGATGAGGAGGATCCCGACGATCCGCATCGAGACCGCGACGGTCAGGGCGGCGAGCACCGCGACCACGATGTTCAGACGCGTCACCGGAACGCCGGCCACGCGACTCCCTTCCTCGTCGAGCACCGCGGCGACGAGTCCGCGGAAGAGCACCGCGATCGTGACGAGCGCGCCGACGCCGAGCACCAGCACCGTCCAGAGATCGTCGCGGGTGACGGTGAGAATCGACCCGAAGAGGAACTGGAAGAGATTGACGTTGAGGGCACCGGCCCGGGAGACGAGCACGACCCCGGCCGCAATCCCCGTGTAGAAGACGAGCGCGAGCGCCTGGTCGCCCGCCGCGCCCCCGCGCGTGCGCAGCCATTCGATCGCGAGCGCGCCGATCACGGCCGCCACGAGCGCGGTGAGCACCGGCGAGATGCCGAGCAGGTAGCCGACGGCGACTCCGGCGAAGGCGACGTGCCCGAGCCCGTCGCCGATCAGCGACGCCTTTCGCTCGACGAGGAAGAAGCCGACCGCGGGCGCGAGCAGGCCGACGACGGCACCGGTCGCGAGCGCAAGGCGCATGAACTCGAGGTCAAGCATGCGTGTGCGAGGGGTCGTGCCAGACGCCGGGCAGGCCACTCGGTGGCCCGTCGTAGACGACTCCGCCGCGGACGAGAACGATCCTGTCGACGACGTTCTCCACCGCCCCGAACTCGTGCGAGACGTAGAGGATCGTCACTCCGAGCTGTGAGCGGAGCTCCCCGAGGAGCGCGCCGAGCGATTCCTGTGACTCGGCGTCGACACCCGTCGTCGGTTCGTCGAGCGCGAGCAGGGTCGGCTCGGATGCGAGCGCCTTGGCGATCAGTGCCCGCTGCTGCATCCCTCCCGAGAGCGTGCGCAGGGCCGAGTCGGCGCGCTCGGCGAGCCCGACCGTCTCGATCGCACGCTCGACGGCATCGCGGTCGGCACGGCGCAGCGGCCCCCAGATCCCTGCCGGAGCGAGGCGCCCGGTGGAGACGACCTCGCGGACCGTGACCGGCGCCTCGCCGATCAGCCTCGCCCTCTGCGGGAGATAGCCGATCCGCGCACCATGGGGGGCTCGCCCGGCGGCCCCGAAGACGCGAACCGTCCCTGCCGTGGGGCGCTCGAGGCCGAGGACGAGGCGTAGCAGCGTCGTCTTGCCGCCTCCGTTCGGCCCGGCAATGGCGACGAACTCCCCCGGCTCGACGCTGAGCGAGACGTCCTCGAGCACACGCACGCCCGCCCGGTAGGAGAACGAGACGCCGTCGAGCTCGACGACCGGCGTCACGACGTGCACCCGAGCGCCTGCCGCAGTGCGGTGAGGTTGTCGCGCATGACGGAGAAGTACGTCTCGCCGGCCGCGACCTCGTCGGCAGAGAGCCCCTCGAGCGGATTCAGGGCGGCGGTCGAGACGCCTGCCTCCCGCGCGACCGTCTCGGCCAGCCGGGGCGATACGAGCGGCTCGAAGAAGACCGTCGTCGCGCCCGATCGCTCGACCGTGGCAACGAGGTCGGCAATCCGCCGAGCGGACGGCTCCGCCTCCGGGGAGAGCCCCTCGAGCGCGATCTGCTCGAGGCCGTACCGCTCCGCGAGGTAGCCGAAGGCGGCGTGGCTGGTCACGATCTGACGGCGTGCACAGTGGGCGAGGCCGGTGCGGAACTCGGCATCGAGCCGCTCGAGCCGGCCGGCGAGCCGCTCCGCCGATGCCTCGTCGCCGAGCGCGGTGCCGATGGCGCGCACGACGGCCGCGTACCGCGCTGGATCGAGCCAGACGTGCGGGTCGAGACCCGCGGCGTCGCCCACACCCTCGCGGACGGCGGGCTCGGCGAGGAGGTCGAGCGAAGGCCCCTCTCGCTGCGCGACCGCGGTCTCGAGCCCCGGCATGAAGCCGGAGCCGAGGTAGAGGACGAGCTTGGCGTCGTCGACGGCGCGCACGTCTCCCGGCGTCAGCTCGAGATCGTGCGGCTCCGCTCCTGCGGGCGTCAGGTTCCGAACGGCGGTTCCTGCACCGACGATCTCCTGCGCAGCGAACGCGAGAGGGTAGAAGGCGGCCACGACCCTCGCCTTGCTTTCGTTGCCGCTCCCGCCCGCGCCGCAGCCCGCGAGCAGGCCAAGGGTGGCGGTCGCTGCGCCACTAAAGAGAACGATTCTCGATAGCATCGCGACGCAGCCTAGCAGCTAATGAGAATCGGTATCATCTGACGCATGCACGGGCACGGAGACTGGAGCGCCGCGGCGATCGAGAGCCTGCAGGCCGATGGGCGCAGGAACGGCGGGGCGCGCCGCACGGTCATCGAGCACCTCGGCGCGCAGCCGTGCTGTCGGTCGGCGCAGGAGATCTTCGACGGGATCCGCGAGCAGGGCGGGCGCGTTGCGATCGCAACCGTGTATCGCGCGCTCGAACAGCTCGTCGAGCTGGGGCTCGTGGCACGCGTCGAGCTCGGAGACGGGATCGCACGCTTCGAGCCGTCACACGCGGACGGAGACCACCACCATCACCTCGTCTGCGACGACTGCGGGCGCGTCGAGCCCTTCTCCGATCCCGGGCTCGAATCTGCGCTCGTGCAGGTCGCGACGCGCCTCGACTACGACATGCGCGGGCACGAGGTGATCCTGCACGGCCAGTGCGGCGACTGCCTGGCCGCGGCCTAACCCGATTCCGGCGGCTTTTCCTCCGTGGCGAGCGGCGGCGCGGGTGCCGGGACGGCGCTGTCCGCCGCGGCCTCCGACGCAACCTGACGACGGAGCACGAGGAAGCCGAGCGCCGACGCGATCACCAGAACGGCTGTGGTGCGGAACATGGCGATCGGCAGCAGCCAGATGATGACCGCCATGACGACGACGAAGCCGCCCCACGCGGCCCCTGTCTTCTCGAGGTGCGGTGCGGCGGCCGCCCGAGCGGCGATCGCGCGGTCACCGGGCCCGATCAGCCACGCGCCGATCGCGACGAGGACGCCCGCGGCGAGCGCCACCCAGCCGGCATCCGCGAGCGACTGCGTGATGATGTCCCACGCGTCTCCCGCCGCCGGTCGCACCGTCTCGCTCGCGACCAGGTTGTCGACGAGGTACTTCCCGGCGAAGAAGCGGATCAGCAGCACGAGGATCCCGACGATCGCGAGCCCGATCCCGAGCGCCCGCACCTCCTGCCTGCGACGCCCGCGCGCGAGCCAGATCGCCCCGGCCCAGGCGAGGACGGCGAAGATCCAGACGTAGTTCGCTATCTGCTCGAGCCAGTGGGTGACCTTCTGGGCCGTGTCGAGGTCGTCCGACCGGAGGATCGTGACCTGCGCGGAGTCCTGCGGAACCTTCTCGGCGAGGTTGCTGACGAAGCCGAACCTGTCTCCGAGCCGAAGCACGAGCGGACGGAGGTCGAGCACCACGTTGCCGTCGGACGTCTCGAGCGCCTGCGTGTCGCCCCGCAAGACCTTGACGAACTGCGACTGCGAGAGCGAGGCCAGCTCGACGAAGGCGTCCTGCACCTTCGGCCGGGCGAGGAGCTTCTGGGCGGCGGTGTCGGCAAACCCCTGGGAGATCCCCGCCAGCGGGCCGGCAAGCGACTGGAGGTTCGGCGGCAGCGCGTCGCTGAGCTCCGCCGAGACGTCGACGTTCTCGAAGAGGGCGTCCACCATCTTCGCCGCCACCTGCTCCTGGATCTGGGGATCGGCGATCAGCTCCTGCGACGTCTGCCGGAACTGATCGGGATCGAGCGCTTCGCGCTTCACGTAGGTCGAGAGGATGCTGAGGACGACGAGGAGCACGCCGACGACGAGGAGCACGCGGGCTCCGATGATCCGGCCGCGCGATGGCGACGGGGCGGCGGGGCTGGCGTTCACGGGATCCTCCTCGGGCGTCGTTGAGCTGGCGCGCCGGAGCTTATCCCACCGGCGCCGCGCCCGGCGGGCCTGCGGTGGCCCGCAGCGCTTCCATGCGCGCGCGCCGCTCGGTCGTCAGCTCGACGACCACGATCTGGATCGACGCGATGATCGGCACGGCGATGATCGCGCCGATCACGCCCATCAACGCCCCGAAGATCATCACGCTGACGATGACGAAGAAGCCCGAGACGCTGGCCGCCTTGCCGAGGATCGTCGGCTGGAGCACGTAGTTCTCGAACTGCTGGTAGACGAGCACGATCGCGAGCATGATCAGCGCGGGGGTCACGCCCTGCGTCAGCGTCGCGAGCACGAGGATCGTCCCCGCGATCGTCGCTCCGACCATCGGGATCAGATCGAGCAAACCGGCGATTACGCCCATGACGACGGGGAACGGCGTGCCGAGCAGCCAGGCCGAGACGCCGTAGATCGTGCCGCAGATGATCGAGATCGCGATGTTGCCGAGCATCGTCCGCGACACCGCGGTGATGATCCGCTCCGACATCCTGTCCCAGCGATCGGAGCCGCGCGGGTCGAGCAGCGTATCGACGGCACCGATCAACCGGGGCAGGTCGATCATCAGGAACAGCGTCAGGAAGATCGCCGTCACGAGCGCGAGCACGAGGCTGAACCCCGAGATGATGAGGCCGAGCACGCCGCCGGCCGCGCCGGCTATGCCCTGCGCGATCTCCTTCGCGTTCGCCTGGGCCGTCTCCGGGGCGGTGCTGTTGCTGTCGACCCACGAGCCGAGAGAGGAGTTGTTGCTGATGTCGTCGATGATCTGGGGGAGCTGGTCGACGAAGTCCCGGAAGGTGGCGACGAGGGGCGAGAGCAGCAGCAGGACGAAGACGACCGACAGTCCGACGAGGCCGAGCACGAGCGTCGTCGCACAGGCGCCGCGACCCATCGGGAGCTTCTGCTGCATCCCACGCACGACCGGCTCGAGGACGAGCGCGAGGAACAGCGACAGGAAGAGCGTCATGATGGCTTCCGAGATGTAGACGAACGCCCACGCGAGGGCGACGATGAACGCGACGAGCAGCATCGTCCTGACGGTGAGGTTGATGCTCAGTGTGCGTTGCCCCGGCGCAGCCGGCTCCGCGATGCCTGGTGTGGCCTCGGACACGCGTCAGAAGCTACTCGCACGGCCGGACGATGCCGCACGTGAGGCAGCGTAGGATCGCCCTATGAGCGACTCACCGCGCGCCTCGGTCCAGTACGTCGGCCACGCCACGGTGCTCGTGGATCTGGGCGGCGTTCGCCTGCTCACGGACCCGCTGCTCCGCAACCGCGTCGCACACCTCCGCCGCGCCGCGAAGGTCGACCCGGCTGCGTTGCGCGGAGTCGACGCCGTCCTCATCTCGCATCTCCACTACGACCATCTCGACCTGCCGTCGCTGCAGAGGCTCGGACGCGAGATGCCGGTCGTCGCCCCGCGCGGATCCGGCGCGTTGATCCGCCGCAAGGCCGGGGTGAAGAGCGTGCTCGAGCTAGGGGTGGGCGAACAGGTCGAGATCGGCTCCGTCACCGTACGAGCGACCCACGCCGACCACGACACCGGCCGCCTGCCGCTCGGGACGAAGGCCGAGCCGCTCGGCTACGTGATCGAGGGAGAGGGGCGAACGCTCTACTTCGCGGGCGATACCGACCTCTTCGACGAAATGGCGGCTCTCGCGCCCGTGGACGTCGCCCTGCTGCCGATCTGGGGCTGGGGGCCGACGATGGGGCCGGGCCACATGGACCCCGAGCGGGCGGCGCGGGCGGCAGGCTTGCTTCGCGCCCGGACCGCGATACCGATTCACTGGGGGACGTACTACCCGATCCACCACGGAGTGCAGGGACCGCCCGCCTTCCTCAGCACCCCGCCGCCGCTGTTCGCAGCGGCCGTGCGGGAGCACGCGCCCGGGACCGAGGTTCGCGTGCTCGCGCCGGGGGAGCGAACCGAGATCTGAGGCGCAGCGTCGGCTCTACGCGGACGCGCGGGCGAGAAACGCCTGAACGCCCGTGTGCACCGAGCGGTGGATGTGGTCGTCGCCGATCAGCTCTCGCAGGCCAGATCGCTCGAGCGCATCGTTGAGCGAGGTGGTCGTCCGCGCCAGCTCGAAGGTGACGCCCCGGGAGCCGAGCTCCTCGATCAGGTCCTCGAGCATCGCGACGGCGGTCGTGTCGAGATGGGAGATCGGAGCGCAGTCGACGAGAACCGTGCGGGCAGGAGGGTCGGAGCCGGCCACGAGCCGCAACGTCTCCCTGCGGAAGAACGAGGCATTGGCGAAGAAGAGCTCGTTCGAGAAGCGGAACAGCACGAGGCCCGGAATCGTCGCGTACTCGGCGTGCCGGTCGATGCTACGGAACAGGAAGTCCTCGTCGCCACTCGCCTCGTGGGCCGCACGCCCGAGGACGGCGATCCGCGGCCGGTAGACGCGCAGGATCAGCGCGAGCAGCGACGCGACGACGGCGGTCATGATCCCGCCGAGGACGCCGAGGAAGCAGACTGCGAGGAAGCCGATCAGCGCGAGCTTTGCGTCCGCCGGATCGATGCGCCAGAGGACGCGGAAGCCCGGCACGTCGACGAGCCCGATCACGGCGGCAACGATGACCGCGGCGAGCGTCGCCTGGGGGAGCCCGTCGAACAGCGGCGTCAGGAACAGCATCGTCGCAAGGACGAGGGCGGCCACGGCCAGGCCCGAGATCCGCGAGACCGCGCCGGCAGCGGCCCCGACGGCGCTGCGCGAGAGACTGGCGTCGACCGGAAATCCCTGCAGCAGGCCGGCGCCGACATTCGCCGCGCCCAGCGCAACGAGCTCCTGGTTCGGATCGATCTCGTAGCCGCCCCTGGCAGCGAGCGAACGCGCCGCCCCGATCGATTCCGCCAGGGCGACGATGGCGAGCGCGAGCGCTCCGCCGCTGAGCGCGCTGATCTCGCCGAGCCCGATGTCAGGGACGCCGACGCTCGGGAGGCCGGTGGGAACGTCGCTGATGACGGCGATGCCCTCGGAGGGGAAGTCGAACGCGCGACTGCACCCGATCGAGGCAGCGGTGACGATGAGCGCCCACGGGACGAGCGGCGCCAGCCGCCGCAGCGCGAGCAACGAGACGAGCGACACGGCCCCGACGAGGAGCGTCGGCCAGCTGATCTGGCCGAGGCTCGAGAGCTCGCGCCACAGCATCTCCGGGACGTTCCCGGTCTCGACGGGAATTCCGAGTAGCTTCGGGATCTGCCCCACGATGATCACGACACCGATCCCGCTCACGAACCCGACGAGCACCGGGCGGGCGAGAAACTCCGAGACGAAGCCGAGGCGGAAGAGGCCGGCGACGACGAGGATGATGCCCGTGAGGATCGCGAGCCCGGCGAGCAGGGCAACGTACGACAACGCCGGAAACGCCGCCACCACCGGCACGAGAACGGCGGCCGCGGTGATGGCGATGGTCGAGCTCGGCCCGACGTCGAGCTCCCGACAGGTGCCGAAGATCGCGTAGAGGACGCCTGCGCCGAGCGCCGTCGCGAGGCCCGCCTCTGGCGGCGCGCCCGCGAGCGCCGCGTATGCGACCGCCTGCGGCACGAGGACGGCCCACACTGCGAGCGCCGCAAGAAGATCGGGACCGAGGGACGAGCGCCTGTACCGGGGCAGCCACTCGACGATCGGCACGAGACGGATGATGCGATCAGACATGTCGGATGATGCCTCGACGCCGGAAATCTGACAGGATACGACCCGTCAAGCGCACGACGGACCAGCCTCGGAGCCTCGGGCGTCGCGCGATCCTCGAGCTAGGAGTACACAGTGGTCGCAGCAAGCTATCCGTTCCTCGACGTTCTCTGGTCGATGGTCATCTTCTTCGCGTTCGTGATCTGGATCTGGCTCCTGATCACCGTCTTCGCAGACGTGTTCCGCCGCCGTGACATCGGTGGTGGCATGAAGGCGATCTGGATCATCTTCGTCATTCTCCTGCCCTACCTCGGCGTGCTCATCTACCTCATCGCCGAGCACAATGGCATGGCTGACCGAAGCATGGAGCAGATGAAGGCCGTCAAGGCACAGCAGGACGAGTACATCAAGTCGGTCGCCGGATCGTCGCCCGCCGACCAGGTCGCGCAGGCGAAGTCCCTGCTCGACAGCGGCGCCATCACGCAGGCCGAGTTCGACGCTCTCAAGGCGAAGGCTCTCGCCTAGCCGCAGTTCCGCTTCCGGGGGTCGCGGCGGCAGTTGCCGCCGCGACCCCCGGGTAACTGCGATGCTCTCGGTATGGCCGGAACGATCCTGATCGGGTTCGACGACTCCGAGGGCGCGAGCCGGGCGCTCGATCGCGCGATCGCCGAGGCGACGTCCTCGGGCGACGCGCTCGTCGTCCTCTCCGTCTTCGAGATGCTGCTCGACCCGGAAGGCCCGCAGAACTTCGGCAACATCAACGAGGGAGCCGAGATGATCCCGCTCGTCGAGCCGCCGGAACTCGAGCCGATCTTCGCGCGCGCGAGAGAGCGCGTCGAGGCGGCCGGGCTCGAGGCCGACTACGTCTGGGCCGTCGGCAACGCGGCAGACAAGATCGCCGCCACGGCCCGCGATCGCGGGGCACGGATGGTCGTGCTCGCATCGCACCACCACGGATTCCTCAGCCGACTCATCGGCACGGACGTGGCAGTCGAGGTCGAGCGCGAGCTCGGGTCGAGCGTCGTCGTCGTCGACTGACCCCACCGGCGAGCGCCCCCGCTTTCCGCCACCGCGCCCGCAGTCCGCGCGCGGCCGGCTCCTGTCGCTCGCCCCGGGCGTTCGCGCCGTGCGATCTCAGATCGGTCCGTACGCCGCAGCCTGGCATCGAGCGAACGCCGAGGCCCTCGGGCAGTCGGGCCCGGTGTGGCTCGTGCTCGGGGACTCGACCGGCCAGGGGATCGGCGCCTCGGCGTACGACCGCGGGTGGGTCGGTCAGCTTCGTGCGCGGCTCTCGGCCGAGGGTCAGGCAGTGGCGGGTCGTCAACCTGTCGCAGAGCGGCGGCCGGGTGCGCGACGTGCTCGGCGCGCAGCTCCCGCTCGCCCGCCGGCTCGACCTCGAGCCGGAGTTGATCACCGTGGCCGTGGGCGCGAACGACATCAGGGCGAGCCGTCGTGCCGGTCTCGCCCTGGGGCTCGAGCGGCTCACCGCCGCGCTGCCGGCGCGCGCCGTGATCGGCACGATCCCGGGTCGCCCACCGGTCGTGCGGCCGTTCAACGAGCAGATCCGGGAGTGGGCCGTCCGCCACGACCTGCGGGTGGCTGAGACGGGCGGTGCGATCAGTCCCCCCTTCCGCGGCAAGCTGGCGTCGGACTGGTTCCACCCGAACGACACGGGCTACGCGATGTGGGCGGAGGCGTTCGCAGCTGCTCTCGACTTCGAGAGCGGGTGAGGCCGAGCCCACCCTCCGAGAAGAGTGCGGACCCGTTCCTTCGGCCGACCGACGATCGCCTTCTCGTCGGTCACGACGACGGGACGCTGCAGCAGCTGCTTGTGCCGCACGAGCAGGCCGACGATCTGATCGACGCTCTGCGCATCGTCGTCGGTGAGGCCGAGCTTCTTCCAGAGCGAGTCGCGGCGCACGAGGGTGGTCGGTGGGTCCTCGAGCTTTGCGATGATCGCGCGGAGCGTCTCCTCGTCCGGCGGCGTCTTCAGGTAGAGCACGATCTCCGTCTCGACCCCGAGCTCCTGCGCAATGCTCACGGCATTGCGGCTGCTTCCTCAGTGCGGGTTGTGGTAGATCGTCACGCGCGTCATGGCAGGAACTCTACGTCAGGGAGGCGCAGGCGTGGCCGCGCGACACGATTGCCGTCGAACCTCGACAGTCCTTCGTGAAGACTGGGAAAGCCCTGATGACCAGGGTTTTCCCAGCATGGTTCGTACGAGTGACCGTGAGAGCAGTCTTCGTCGAACGACGCGCGCCCGCCGCGCGCGTGCGCGAGCAGCCCTCTATTTGACGAGCGTCAGCAACTTGAACATCGGCAGGTACATGCTGATGATGATGATGCCGACCATGATGCCGACGCCGACCATCATCAGCGGCTCGATGATCGAGGTGAGGGCCGCGATCGACGCGTCGACCTCGTCCTCGTAGAAGTCGGCGACTTTCGAGAGCATCTTCTCGAGCTCGCCGGTTTCCTCGCCGATCTTCACCATCTGGGCGATCATCGGCGGAAACACGGTGCTCTCGACGAGCGGCTGGGCGATGGTGGCACCGTCCTGCACGCGCGCCCGCACCCTCGCCGTCTCCTCCTCGACGACCCAGTTGCCGGTCGTCTGCGCCGTGATCTCCAGCGCGCGCAGGATGTCGACTCCCGACGCGATGAGCGTCGAGAGCGTCCTCGACCAGCGCGCCATCGCGACCTTGCGCACGACGGAGCCGATCTGGGCGGGGAGCCTCAGCTTGAAGCGGTCCCATGCCTGACGGCCGACCTCGGTCTTCTTCCACTTGAAGAAGCCGTAGACCGAGAGGCCGATGGCGGGGAAGATGATGAACCAGTAGCCGCGCAGGAGATCCGACGCGTGCATGACCTGCTGCGTCAACAGCGGCAGCTCGCCGCCGAGCTCCTTGAAGATCTTCACGAAGATCGGGACGAGGAACATGAGCATTCCCGCCATCACGAGGGTCGCGAAGACGAGCACGACACTCGGATAGATCATCGCTCCCTTGACCCGCCGCTTGATCTTCTCCTCCTTCTCGATCTGTACCGCGACTCGATCCAGAACGACGTCGAGGACGCCGGCCGCCTCCCCTGCCTCGACCATCGCCATGTAGAGACGACTGAACACGGTCGGGTGCCGGCTCATCGCCTCCGAGAGGAGCGATCCGGATTCGACCTGCTCGCGAATGTCGTCGAGGACGCTTGCGAGCACCTTGTCGTCGGTCTGCTGCTCGAGGATCACGAGTGCCGTGACGACCGAGAGGCCGGCTTCGATCATCGTGGCGAACTGGCGCGAGAACACCTGCAGCGACTTGGCTTTGACCTTGCCCTTGACGAATCCCGTCTTGACCGAGTTCGGTGCGCTCACCTCCTCCAGCCACTGGGCGAGAAGACCGCCTCCGCGCAGCGCGTCGAGCGCGGCGGACCGGTCGGACGCCTGGATCTCGCCGTCGAACTGAGATCCCTGGGCGTTGATTGCGCTGTAGGCGAAGGCGGGCATTCGGTTCTCCTATTGACTCTCGGTGCTCGCGAGGCGACCGGTCACGGGGTCGCCGTCGCCACGGCGCCGCCGGTCGAAGGAGCAGGGGTGCTTGCGGGGGACGTGTCCGTCTGAGGCGCTGCGCTCGAGAACCCTTCGATCGCCTCGGGCGTGGAGCCCGTGTACACGAGCTTGAGCTGATATCGCACGCCCGTCGCCGTGTCGACCAGCGTCACGGTCTTGCCGAGCGCCAGCGTGACGGTCTGCCCGTTGTCAAAGGATCCTCCTGCAACACCGATCTTTGCCTGCTGCTTCTTCAGGGCGACGAGGACGAACAACGGTGAGCCCTTCGGGAACTTCTGCTTGACCGTCAGTTGCTGTGGCTTGCCGTTGAACATGATCGTGGCATCCGTGATCGCGGGCGCCTTGGCCGCGGGCGACGCGGGCGCCGACGATGCGGTGGGCTGCGGAGCCTCGTCCGTGCCGGGGCCGGGCGAAGGCGCGGCACTCGCGTCCGTCAGACCCGACTGATCGTCGACCTGCTGCTCGAAGGGGTCCTTCGGCTCGAAGAGCGTGAACGAGGCAAGTTGATTCGCCGAGAGCCGCACGACGTGGGCGCCTCCGGGCAGCGCGACGCCGGCAACGTACGCCGCAGGCTTGCCGGTGATCGGCGGTGGGGCTGTCGGCGCGACAGCAGCGACAGCGCCGGTGGGTGCCGCGCCCGTGTCGGTCGTAACCGGAGCTCCTGCGGTGGTTGCCTCCGCCACCGGCTCCGGCGACGACGAGCGGCCCATCACCTTCGGCACCTGGATGACCGCCAGTCCGACCATTGCTACGCCGGCCACGGCAAGGATGATCTTCTGCTTGCGGGCCTTTGCGGCCGCTTCGTCGGGCTTGATTGCCATCAGGGGTTCGCTCCTGCTGCGACCGTCGCGCTCGCCGACGGTGTGCTTGACGGGGGCACCGTTGCCGGCGTATCGGCAGCGGTCGTGGGAGAAGGGTGTACGTCTCGATCGTCAGAGTCGCCTTGACGTTGGGGAACTTGGTCTCCGACTCGGACAGGTCGACGTTCGTCGTCGAGTAGATCCGTCCCCTGGCGTCGAGTCGACCCTGGCGGACACGCACGAGCCGGCGCAACTCGCCGAGGAATCCGGACACGCTCGTGAACCGACCCTGGACCTCGACGGCAACCGGCTGGGCCAGGTACCCGGTCGACGACTGCTGAGCGCTCGGGGTGATCGAGGTGAAGGACAGCTTGTGCCGCGCAGCGAGGCGATTGAGATCGAGGATGACACCCGCCATGTTCGTGGCGTCCGGGACGGCCTTCGTGAGACGAAAGGTGTCTCCGGCCTTCACGGTGATCTTTGCCGATGGCGTCGCGAGGGCCAGCTTGCGCGCGGCGAGCTCGCTCTGGGCGACGGCCGTCTGCCGATCGAGGTCATCTGCCTTCGACTGCTGCGGTGCGACCAGGAAGAACCATGCGGCGGCCAGGACGGCAACACCACCCAGGGCACCCAGGCCGATCGCGGCCTTCTTGTTCTCCGTCATGGCGTTGCTCATCGTGAACCTCCGGGGTTCAGGTCGGCTGCGATCTGGAAGTGGACGATCGACTTCGCTCCCTTGGTCTCCACCTTGCTGGCCGTGAGGGACACGTTGCCGAGCGACGGGAGCGTCGCGAGGCGTGCCAGGAGGCGAGCGACGTCGGTCTGCCGGTAGGTGTAGCCGTCGATCTGCACCCCGGTCGGGGCCGTCGCGACACCGGGTACGGACGTGGCGGCGACCGGGATGCCTGTGGTGGACGTCGGAGCGACCTGGGCCTGGAACGAGTTCAACCAGACGTTCTCCGGCAGTACCCGCGCGACGTCTCTGAGGACGGCATCCCAGGCGACCCGCCCTCCGAGAAGGCTCGCGACGACCTGCGCACGCGTTGCCTGCGATCCCTTGACCGACGCGTCTATGACTGCACCCTCCGGCCGGGGCAGCGCCGCGAGCTCACTCTCGACGGCGTCGAGCTCGGCTTGCGAGCTGCTGACCTGTCCGTGCGCCGACACGAACATGAAGCCGAGCGCGGCAACCGGGATGGCGACGGCGACGGGGACTGCGATCTTGACGAGACTGGGCTTGCGCCCACGCGCCTGAGCCCTCTCCTCGCTCGGGAGCAGGTTCACGGTGCGGCTCTGATCGTCGTTGATGGCGAGCCCGATCGGCACTGCCATCGAGCCGATCGTCGCCTCGATCGTGGGATCGATCTCGCCGCTGACGGTGACACGCGCGAAGGGGTCACCGATGCGAACCGCGACCCCGATCATCTGGTGGAGCGCCTCGCTGAGGCCCTCGAGATGCGACGTTCCGCCCGTGAGGACGATCTCGCCGATCCCCAGGGAGTCGGGTTGGGTCTGGTAGAACTGGAGCGAGCTCACGAGCTCGCGTGCAAACGGCGTCAGCCGGAGCCGAACGGCCTCGACGGCGCGCGTGCGGGATTCCTCGTCGAGCCCGTCGTACTGGCGCCCGGGCCCCGACAGCGAGAGGTGACGCAGCATCGTCGCTGCCTCGGCCGGGTGAACGCCGAGCTCGTTCATGACCGCGTCCTGCAGGGTCTCTCCACCCCAGCGGAAGACGCGGGTGAACTCGCACGCTCCCCCACCGGCGACCAGCAGCGTCGTCGATTCGTGCCCGATCGAGACGACGACGGTTGCCGTGTCGTCGACGAGCCTTGCTGCGAACGCCTTCGGGTCGACGAACGCACGAAGGAGGCTGAGCGCCTCGAGATCGAGACCTTCGAGCTTGATCCCCGCGTTGCGAGCGACCTCGACATACGGGTTGACCTGGTCGCGTGGCGCGACCACGAGCAGGATCCGCCGCGACGTCTCGCCACCCTCGGTGGGGCGCTCGTCGAGGATCCGGTAGTCCAGAACGGACTCGTTCTGGGCGACGGGCAGGACCTCGTGTGCCCTGAAGCGGACGGCGTTGTCGAAGCGCTCGTCGTCGTCGATCCCGGCGATGTCGAACGTGCGAACACCGATCCGGTTGCTCGAAAGACCGATCCGCACGTCTTTCTTCGGAAGATCGTTCTCCTCGAAGAACAGCTTCAGCTCGTGCGCGAGGGCGTCCGCGTCCCGAACGTCTCCGTCCAGCACGAGGCCCGAGTCGATCGGACGCTGGGCGAGCTGCACGAGCTCGTTGACACCGTTGCTCTCGACGACCACGGCGGCAGCGATGTGCGAGGCGTCGATCTTGAGACCGACCACCTTTCTGCCCTTGCCTGCCTTCCGGGCCGGCTTCGCGGAACGTGTGCCGTTCCGCTTGCGCGCGAACGGCCGGCGCGCATCCTCTTCGCCGACCGGCGCGTCGGGAGCGGGATCGTCCCCGAGGGACTCGCCTTCCGCGACGGGCAGTGACCCTTCGGGCTCGCCCGCACCGACGGCTGCCGATTCCTCCAGGTCGGCAGCGTCCGTCTGGACCTCCGCGTCCACCATGGGAACGTCGTCCGACGCCGACGCGCCCTCGACGATCTCGGGCGAGACGACGTCTGCGTCGTCTGGTCGATCGACCACGGGGGCCTCGGCAGCGGCCTCAGCCACGGGCGTCATGTCGAGGGGCGTGTCGCCGGGAATCGGCTCGTCCACGATCGGCGCGTCCGCGGAGAACGGCTCCGCGACCGCCGGGTTGTCGGACGTCGTCGTGGCGACCGGATCCGAAGGGGCCTCGACGCCCGCGTCGCCCGCAGGCACGCTCTCCGCGTCGTCGACGCCGGTAGCGGCTGCCTCGGGCTCCGACGGCTTGCGACGCCGGAACGTCAGCTCGCGCTTGTAGAACGGCACGCTCTCGGCCTCGACCGGGCGTTCATCGGCAATGTGCGCCTCTTCCCCGTGGACACCGCCAGCGGCGGGGCTTGCCTCGGTCTCGACCTCGCGTGCCGAAACCTCCACGGCCGGCGTCACGGCCTCGGCGTCCGCGGCATCGCCACGGTCGTCGCTCGAAGTAGGCGGAGTCACCCACGCCTGACCCACGACCGAAGGCTCGGCCTCGGCGCCCGCCCCTGGGTCGGTGCTCGCGGTCGGAGGGACGGTAGACGCATATCGCTTGAAGGAGATCTCCGTGTGAAAGCGGGTCTCACCAGGCACGCCGCGGTCCGGTTCGGAGGGCGGTGCGAACCCGATCGGGTTGCGGCCGGGGGCGGTCACCGAACTGCCGCCGCCCGCGTAACCGACCTCGACGTCCACGAAGCCGGGCGACGCGCCACCGGTGCGGAACGGATCGAACGCGGCCGAGAGCTCCTGGCCAGTTTCGTTGCGTGAGAACAGCGTACGGGGATTCCAAAGGGTCATTGGCTGTCAGCTCCCGGCCACCCGCAGCGCCGCGCCGATCCCGGGCGTGGCGACGGGCGTGCCGTCGTTGGACATGGCAGGGATAGGGATCCCGGCGCGCTCGAGCGCCGAGAGCAGTGCCTCGGGCCGACTTGTCCGGCCGAGAGCTTCGGGTACCGTGATCAGTCGTCGAGTGATGAGCTCCGTGAGCGACTGCTCCATCGTCTGCATCCCTCGCCGCGTGCCGGTCTGCATGTAGGAGTAGACCTGCTCGACCTTCCCCTGGCGGATCAGGTTCCTGATTGCGTCGTCCAGGAGGAGGATCTCGAGGCCGGCTACGCGACCCTGGCCGTCACTCGTGGGCATGAGCGTCTGCGTGGCGATTCCCTGCAGGGAGTTGGCCAGCTGCATGCGCACCTGATCCTGCTGCGCGGCAGGGAAGACGTCGATGATGCGATCGATCGTGCTGGGCGCACTCTGCGTGTGAAGCGTCGCAAACACGAGGTGCCCGGTCTCGGCCGCGGTCAGGGCGGTGGCGATCGTCTCGAGATCGCGCATCTCGCCGAGGAGGATGACGTCGGGGTCCTGCCGGAGCGCCCCACGAAGGCCTTCGGCGAATCCGGTTGCGTCCTGACCGACCTCACGCTGGTTGACGATGCAGCGGCGGTGGGTGTGCATGAACTCGATCGGATCCTCGATCGTGATGATGTGCTCGCTCCGCGTGCGGTTGATCTCGTCGATCAGCGCTGCGAGCGTCGTCGACTTGCCCGAGCCGGTCGGGCCGGTGACGAGCACGAGCCCGCGAGGCTTCGTCGTGAACTCATGGAGCGCCGGCGGGAGCTTGAGGTCCTCGAGCGACTTGATATCGGTCGGAATCGTCCGGAATGCAGCCGCAAGGCTCTCGCGCTGGTAGTAGGCGTTGACGCGGAACCGAGCGACCCCACGGATCCCGTAGGCGAAATCGAGCTGCCGCTGCAGCTCGAGATGCTTCTGCTGCTCCGTCGTCGTGATCCGGTAGATGAGCTGGCGCACGAGATCCGGGTCGAGCTCCGGGAAGTCCGAGAGAAGCTCGATGTGACCATGCAGCCGGACGGCCGGGAGCGACCCGGCCGTGAGGTGGAGGTCGGACGCTCCGAGCTCGACAGCCCTTTCGAGGAGCGCGTCGACGGACAGAAGGGCAGGAGGATTCTGGTGCTCTGAGAGTTCCACGAGAGCCTCTATCGGCACGTCGCCGTCGCACCTTGAGTGCATCTTGATCTTCGATCGCGCACTCGTCCGGAGACGGAAAACACCCTGCTTTTTCGCTCGCGCTCCTGCAGAGGCTTCCGTCACGAGCACGGCGTTCTCCCAGGTCGTCGCTGCGTCCGTGCCTTCCCGGGTCGAACAACGCCGGCGACGATCGAACCGCACCGATCGGAGTCACCCGCCGTGAGGGATGACCGTCCCTCGGAAATCACCCGAATGGGTATCCGGCCCCGCCGGAGGTCGGCCGATAAGGAACGCGTCGGTCAACCCACAAGCTCCGAAAGGGAGTCAACATGTTTCTCACCAAGCTGCAGAAGCGGCTCAGGCAGGAGGAGTCGGGCTTCACGCTCATCGAGCTCCTCATCGTCCTCGTGATCATCGGCATCCTGCTGGCGATCGCGGTGCCGTCGTACCTCGGCTTCAAGGATCGCGCCAACCTGACCGCCGCGAAGGCGAACGTCCGGTCGGCCATTCCGTCGGCGGAGGCCATCTACGCGGACACGAGCAGCTACGCCACCGTTACGCCTGCCGTGCTCCTCGGCGTCGACGCTGGTGTCAAGGTGACCACTGCCAGCGGGACTGCAACGAACTACACGATCTGCAGCACCGTCGGTAGCAAGTCGGCGACCGTGACGGGTCCCGGAGGCACCATCGCCGAGGCGGCCACCTGCTAAGCCCCGGCACGAAGAGCGGCAGAACGACGGAGGGCGCATATGCGCCCTCCGTCGTTCTGCACCTCGTGTCACAACCTCGACGACGATCGCCACGAGGCTCCGCCCGCGGCTCCGCTCGTCCCCCTCACGACCGGTCATCACCCGCGACTCAAGGTTTCCGCGCTCGTTGCCGATAGGAGAGATTGTGAATACCATCGCTGCCTCAACCCGTCGAGTACCACGTCCCGCACAGATCGGCCTCGTCGTCCTCATCGCCGCGTTCGCGGCTCTCATGATCGTGCGTTCCGGCGTCATCGGAGACTCCTCGACGGACTCGACGCTCGATGCCCTACCGACTCAGCCCCTCCGCCGTCGCCCACGCCATCGAAGTCGGCGACTCCGGCCAAGCCACGAATCGTCCTCCTTCCGACCCTTCCGGCGCAGATAGCCGCAAAGCTCCGCTACTCGAACGTCGTCGTCGTGTCGCTGTACACCGGCACATCGGCGGCAGACAGGAGCGCAGTGACGGAGGCTCGAGCGGGTGCCCGCGCAGTTCGTGCCGGCTTCGCGTCCATCAACGTCCTCGACGAGGCGTCGGCCCGTAGTCTCACGCGGTTCGGCGGCCCGACCGACTCCCCCGCCGTGTTGATCGTGCGTCGACCCGGCAGGATCGTCAGCGAGTTCACGGGACCGGTCGAAGGCAAGGTCGTCGCCCAGGCGGCGCGCAACGCCGGCGCCGGCCGCTAGCTCCGACGACGCACGCCACGTGTCCACCACGTCCGTCGCGTTCCGCTTCGACGTCCGGCTCAAGGGCCAGTCGCTCGTGATCGTCCAGGGCGTGCGGTCCGCGTCGGGGGGCTGCGACGTCGAGACCGAGACACGACCCCTCGGTCACGGCCCGGATGAGCCACCGATCGCGCGAACCTTCGGATTCGCGACATACGAGATGGCACGGCGGTTCACCGACGAGCTGCTGACGACGCTCGAGTACCAGAGCTGCGACGTCAATACGCTCGTCTAGATCCTGCCCCGTCGGGCACGACGGCGCGATGGCTCTGCGGGCCACGACCTCGTGGCGGCTCGCTACCCGGGCAGCGTCGTGATCTGACCGGATGCGTCGACGGCGACGATCATTCGCTCGCCCGCTCGCTGCAGGACCGCCGAGTCGAGAGTCCGGCTCTCGACCGCCCATCCCTGAGACGCCCACGTGCTGACCGCGTTGTCGAGCCTCCGGGCGCGCTCGTCCGGCGTGAGCGAATGATGGCGACCACGCCGCGCCAACAGCACGATCACCGCCGCGAGCGCGACGGCGAGGATCGCGAGTAGCGCCCACACCCACGCGGGCGTACCGCGGTCGGAAGAGGTGGCCGTCGTCGTCGTGGTGGGGATCGTCTCCTGGGTCGTCGTGCGCTCGACCGTCGCGGTGGTCGCGACCGTCACGGTGGTCGCTTCCTGGGTCGTGTCGCTGTCGGTGGACACCGTCGTCGTGACAGATGTCGTCGTGTCGACCGACGTCGAGTCCGCGGCTTCACCACCGACCGCAAGGAGCGCGGCGGCGGCAATGCCTGCCGCGAAACACACGACGAACCCGAGGGTCTTTCCTCCGCCTCCCATTCGACTCCGATCCTAGGCGAAACAGGGCCGGCGCCGGGTTGGATAGCCCCAGCTTTGATGGCCCCGGGAGGAATCGAACCTCCGCGCGTGGATTCGAAGTCCACCGCTCTATCCACTGAGCTACGGGGCCGTGCTGTGATGCACGGTATCCTGTCGGGCGCACGTGGTGGCGGTAGCTCAGTTGGTAGAGCCCCGGGTTGTGATCCCGGTGGTCGCGGGTTCAAGTCCCGTCCGCCACCCTCTTCAGGAGAGTGAGCTAGCGACCCTCGAGCGCGCACCATAGGATCCTCTGATGCGGCACACCCGCTACGGCTACTGGCTCGAGGAAGCCGGCCCCGTCGTGCCGACGGCGTCGCTCGGCGGTGATACCTCGGCGGACGTCGTCGTCGTCGGGGCGGGCTATCTGGGACTCTGGACCGCGTGGCAACTGAAGGCTCTCGAGCCCGGCCTCGACGTCGTCGTGCTCGAAGCGGGGCTCGCGGGGCATGGCCCGAGCGGGCGCAACGGTGGGTTCGTCTCGACCCTCTGGGACGACCTTCCGATCCTGCGGGACGCAGTCGGTGACGCCCGAGCCGTCGAGGTGTGCCGCGCCTCGGAGAGCGCCGTGCGTGCGATAGGGGCGTGGTGCGACGAGCAGGGAGTCGATGCGTGGTACCGCTTTGGCGGGACCCTCCAGGTGGCAACGAGCGAGGCGCAGGTCGGTGACTGGGACGCGGTCGTCGCTGCCTGCCGCGCCGTCGGCGCGGGAGAGCAAGCCGTGCCGCTCTCTCGTGACGAGGTGGCCGCTCGGTGTTCGTCGCCCACGTTCCTCGGCGGGATGCTCCTCCCGACGGCGGCAAACGTCCAGCCGGCGCGCCTCGCGCTCGGCCTGCGGAGAAAGGTCGTGGAGGCCGGCGTGCGTCTCTACGAGCACACGACGGCGTGCTCGCTCACGCGCGAGGGCGCCGTCGTCACCGAGCGCGGAACGGTCTCCGCCGGGGCAGCCGTGCTTGCGGTCAACAGCAGGACCGCCGGATTCAACGGGTACCGCCTTGCGCTCGGGGTCGCCTCGAGCCACATGGTCATCTCAGAGCCCGTCCCCGGCGTGCTCGACGAGATCGGGTGGCTCGGGGGCGAGAACGTCCACGACTGCCGCACGCTGCTCCATTACTTCCGCACGACGCCGGACGGTCGCATCGCACTCGGATGGGGTGGGGGTCAGATGGGCCTCGGCGGACGGCACCGTGATCGCCTCGACATCGACGCGGCGGCCGCAGCGCATGCCGTAGCTGCGCTGCGGTGGATCTTTCCCCAGCTCGTCGACCGGCAGATCACACATGCGTGGGGTGGCCCGATCGACGTCTCCCCCACCCACCTCCCGATCTTCGGGTCCCGCGGTCGGGTCCACCACGGCTACGGCTTCACCGGGAACGGCGTCGGGCCGACGTATCTCGGCGGCGAGATCCTGGCGCGCCTCGCCCTCGACAAACGGGACGAGACGACGGGGCTCGCGATCGTGGAGCCCGATCGAAAGCTGATGCCGCCCGAGCCGCTCCGGTGGGTGGGCGGCTCCGCGATCCGCGCGGCGCTCGTGCGCCGCGACGCGGCTCACGACGGAGGGAAGCAGCCCGACCCCCTGACGACCTTCGTCGCATCGCTTCCCCGGCGCCTCGGGCTTCGGCTGCCCCGCTAGCCCGCCCGGGCACCGAGGCGCGCGAGAACGTCGTCGAGCGGTACACCGGCGACCGAGTCCTCGGGTGCGAGCGTCGCCGCCTCGGTTGTGCTGAGCTCGGAAAAGACCGTCGCGAGGGCTTCGAAGAGCTCCTGCGGCAGACCGACGGCGCCCTGAGACAGGGCAATCTCCTCCATCTCGGCGACGTAGCGGCCGGACTTCGCCGCCATGCTCTGGAGCATTCGCGGCGCGTCCTCGACGAGCTCCGGATAGTGACGCCGCAGATCGTCGAGCACGATCTCGAGCACGCCGTTCGCATGCGCTGCCCGGAGTGCCTGCGTGAGGATCGCGGTCTGGCCCTTGTAGAACGACGCCGTCGACATCTTGATCGCCGACGCCTTCCCGACCGTTTCTCCGACGACGCGGAGCTCGAGGCCCGGAGCGTCGAGGTTCGCGAGCGCGGTCGCTCGCGGGCCGGCGAGATAGATCACCGTCGTCCCCGCGCGCCGCGGCGGCGGACCGGAGATCGCACCGTCGACCACTGCAAGACCTGCAACCTCGAGGCGCTCCGCGATGACCGTCATCGTCTGCGGAGACACCGCGTTGAGATCGGCGAACAGGGGTCGAGCGCCGGTGCGGCGTGCGGCCCCGGCGACCGCGGTCGCTGTGGCACGTGCGTGACCCGGCGGCACGACGGAGAGAACGACGGTCGACCGGTCGACGACATCCTCGAGCGATGGGAGCAACTCGAGGCCCTCGGCGAGCGTCCGCGTGCGCACGCTTCGGCCGACAACGGTGGAGACGACGTTCTGTCCTCCGGCAACGAGTACGTGCCCGATGGCGGAACCCATCGCTCCAGGGCTGACGATGCCGACGGTGGTCATGCCGCGAGCCTACTCCGCGGCACTCGCCGACACGATCGCCCGCACGGCGATATGACAGGTAGTAGCACCACGCCGATGTCATATAGTTCGAGCGAGCCTGGGGGGAAGGGCGCAATCGAATTCGTGGAGGTTGGGATGCTGAAGTACCGTTGGCGGCTGGTGCTGTCACTGACGGCGGTCGCAGTTGCGGCCGCGACGGGAATGTTCGTCACGGGCGAGGCGGCTGCGAGCGCCCCCTCGGTGACGGGGAGCACGGCGCTCGTCGGGGCACCCAGCGCCCTCACATGCGGGGGAACCGTGAACGTCCGCGTGACGCTCACGGGAACCGGGGGCATCACCGGCACCGCGACAGACGTCATGCTCGTGCTCGACCTGTCCGGCAGCATCTCGGGAACGAAGCTCACCGCCCTCAAGTCCGCAGCGACATCGTTCGTCCAGGCGCTCGATCTCGGCCGGAACAGGGCCGGCATCGTCACCTACAAGGGCTCGTCCGCAGCGACCCCGTTGCCACTCGGATCGACCAAGGACGCCCTCGTCAGCTTCATCGGCGGCATCTCGGGCACGAGCGGCAGCAGCCCCCACCATCTCGGAATCGGCGCGGCGCAGACAGCTCTGACGGCTCAGGGTTCGAATGCGAAGGCGCTGGCCCTGTTCACGGACGGCCTCACCCAGCAGTCGGAGGCCCAGACCGCGGCAGCAACCGCAAAGGCGGCGAGCATCCGTATCGCAACCGTCGGCCTCGGCAATGACGCAGCCGCTGCCGCCATGAAGGTCTGGGCGTCGGATCCCGGCTACTACCAGTCGGGCTCCTCCGGCTTCATCGCGACCGAGCTCGTGGCCGATGTCGGCGCAGCAGTCGCGGTTCCGGCAGCGTTCACACTCACCGAGACGCCGGGCCAGCACTTCGGCCTGACCGGCGCAGGGTCGTCCGCCGGACCGACGCCCGGATCTCTCCAGTGGACGGGCTCCCTGGCGGATGGCGACGCGGTGACGTTCGACCTCACCGCGACACGTGACGGCTCCCCGCTCTCCTCGGTCACCGAGGAGGTCGTGAGCACGAGCGCCCTGACGGGTGGCACTATCACGGGGGCGACGAAGAAGATCGACGTGCTTCCCTGCGACTCGAGCGGGCTGCTCGCTCCCAAGGTCACGTGCACCGGCACGGCGTGCGGTACGGGAGGGACGACACCGAACGGCGCCACGTTCTCGCTCAACGCAGGGTCTCCACCGGCCGGGACCGAGGTCTTCGTCGCCGGTCTCACGAGCGCACCTCCCGCCGGGGCCTGCTCCGGCTTCGACGGCAACACCAACGGTGTCCAGTTCGACATCCGTCCCCTCACGACCCCCGGGACGTTCGAGATCAAGATCCCCAAGGCCGCCCTGGGTGGCAAGAAATGGTGGCAGACGGACGTCTGCCTTGGAACGAACCTGAAGTTCATCACC
Source organism: uncultured Thermoleophilia bacterium (assembly GCA_963756835.1). Taxonomy (GTDB): domain Bacteria; phylum Actinomycetota; class Thermoleophilia; order Gaiellales; family Gaiellaceae; genus Gaiella. Next base: position 5,682 of record CAVWPE010000010.1, on the reverse strand, counting down.
AAGATCGGCTCTCTCTCGAACCTCCGCCCCGGCGCGGTCAATTCCGGCGACCGCTGGTGGGGGCTCCTCCCGAGCCTGCCGCGCTACGTCAACATCCCCGGCCTCGGGTTGACCAAGGGTCCGTGGATCACGTACCGCGGGCCTGGAGCGTCCGCGGGTGATGCGGTGATCCGCTTCACGGTCCCGTATGCCGGAGCCAACTCGGCGAGCTTCACGACGAACGGGCTTCCCGGGTACGACCCGAGGGCCTTCGGCGGCTAGAGCTGCCTTGCGTCTGAGACGAGAGAGGTGACGATCTCTCTCGTCTCAGACGCCAACGGCTCGGTCGAGGAGCCCGAGCTGTTCGAAGAGCCCGTCTCGCCGTATGCACGCTTCGAGCGAAGCATCTCCGCCGAGCGTAGCGAGCCCGTCGAGCGCAAGCGCCTCCTCGTAGCGATGCTCGACGCGTTCGGCCTCGACGAGGGCCGACGCGAACGCCGCACGCGCCTCCTCCCGTCGATCGAGGACGAGGTACGCTTGCCCGAGCACGCGGTGGAGCGTCGGGAGCACGAGGGCGCCCCCCTCCACCGTCGTCGCCCGCCCGAGCGCCTCCGAGGCGAGTAGCACGGCCTCTTCGTGACGGCCCCCGAGAACCAACACCTCGGACACGCGTGCGTCGACCAGGAGCACAGCGGACGAGTCACCCGCATGCTGGAACGCGAGCCGCGCCTCGGCAAGCGTCTCGAGGGCCTGGGCCGCGTGACCGCGGCGGGCCTCGAGAAGAGCGGTTTCGACGCTGCACTCCGCCACGTCGGTTGCGCTTCCCCCGGCGCGGCTCGCCCGCTCGGCGCTTCGGAGCAGCCGCTCGGCGTCGTCGAGGTGCCCTTGTGCCGAGAGGATCTCACCGATGTTGAACGCCGCCATCGAAACGCTCCTCGTATCACCGGCGCGGTCCCAGGTCTCGAGCGCCTGCCGGTACAGGTCGACGGCGTCGTCCCATCGGCCTGCGTAGTACGCGGCGAGCCCGAGGTTGTTGAGCACACCCCCCTTGCTGACGAGATCCCCGAGCTCGTCGTACAGCTCGAGTGCGCGCGGCCCGTGAACGGCCCGAGCCGAGTTCCCCATTGCGTTGTGCGCGAGGTCGAGTCCGAAGAGCGCATGCGCGAGCGCCTTCGTGGCACCGACCGACTCACCGTCGGCGATCGCCTGCTCCAGCCACGCCACGGCGTCACGCGGGCGACCGCGGAAGTACGACGTCACACCGAGCCACGCCTCGATGCGGGCGCGCTGGACCGTCGCGGGGACGCTACTGACGCCGTCGAGGAGGCGAAGCCCTCGACCGAGGATCCGCTGTGCCTCCGGGTACGCGCCGAGCCTGTACGCGATGGTCGCCTCCTTCCGCAACAGCCGCGCCTGCTCGACGGCATCGCCGCGCACGCGTCTCTTTGCGATCTGCAGCGCCGAGCGAGCGCTCTCCAGCTCGCCGAGCGACAGGCGGACGTCGCTCAGGGCCTCGGCAGAGAGCGCAACGGCTTCCCCGCGCGCACCCCGCCACCGCGTTCCGGCGCTCACCGCACGCTCGAGCAGGGCCGCCGCGTCGACGTTCGCGAACACCGCCTGTGCGCGCCGGCCGGCGACGAACCCGTAGTGCAGCGCCTTCGCCCACACCCCCGCCTCGTAGAAGTGGAGTGTCAGCTGGTCTGCGACGCTTGCAGCGTTCGAGCCGGCCTCCCGCTCGAGCGCCTCACCGACCTTCCGGTGAAGATCGCGCCGGCGGCTGAACGACAGCCCGTGATAGGCGGCATCGCGCAGCAGGCCGTGCCTGAATCGGAGCCCGCCCTCGCCGTCGGCCACGAGGAACCGGTCGAGACGTCCGATCACCGCCTCCGCATCGGCCTCGTCGAGCTCGATCGCCGTGATCAGGCTGGCGCGCGGGAACCGGGCTCCGAGCACCGACGCGCGCCGCAGGACTGCGCGATCGGCGCTGCGCAGGTCGTCGATCTGCACTGCCATGAGCGCCTCGACCGACGGGGGAAGCGCGTCGAGTTCCGCTCCGGCTCGCACGGCCGCGACCATCTCGGTGACGAACAGCGGGCTCCCGGCCGACCGTGCGGCGATCGACGCTGCCACATGCCCGGACACCGGGGCATCCTCGGTCAGCTGCTCGACCAGGGCGAGCGCTGCGTCCGGCGAGAGCGGGCCGAGGGCCACCTCGACGGCATCGACACCCTGCGGCAACGTGAACCCGCCGTCATGGGCCCGTCGTGCGACGACCACCAGCCAGCGCCGAGAGCCGATCCCCTGCGACAGCCGGCCGATGAGCTCGACGGATGCCTCGTCCATGAAGTGGGCGTCGTCGATGACGACGAGAGCGGCGTCGGGAACGAGACCCGCGAGCAGCGCCTCGACCGTCGTGGCGATCCGTTCGGGCACGAAGCGCTCGTCGAGCGCGGCAGTCTCGGGAGTCGGCGCCAGGTCGAGACCGAGCACGATGCCGAGGAGCGGCAGCCAGGGCTCGAGGTGAGGAGCGACCGCCCCGACGGCGCCGCGGAGCCGTCGCTCGACCTCGCCCTCCGGGGCATGCGGACCGAGCTGCAACGCCCGGCGAAGAACCAGGCCGGCGGCGACGTAGGGCTGGTTCGCGCCGAACTGAGAGCACTGCACGCGCACCGACCGCGCGCCCGGCACGTGGGCTCGGAGCTCCCCGAGGAGCCTGGTCTTGCCAATACCGGACTCACCGGTGACGACCGCCAGAGCCCCCTCCCCCTGCTCGGCATCCGCGAGCGCGCGAAGGAGCCGTTGAAGCTCGATCTCGCGTCCGACGAACGGGCCGATCGCCTCCGGCTCGCGCTCGCCACTGGCGGGGCCGACGTCCGAGGCCCTCACGAGCTCGGCTTTGCCCTTTGCGGCGAACGGCTCGACCGGAGCAACCCGGAACGTCGTCCGAGCGTGGTCGAGGACGTCGTCACGAACGAGAAGCTGTGCGTCGTCGGCACGCACCATGATCCGTGCGGCGGTGTTGATCGCGTCCCCGTAGAAGGTGTACGTCCGGCGCGTCGGCGGGCCGACGATCCCCGCGAACACCCGGCCCGCGTTGACGCCGACGCGCACCGGGAGCGTGCCGGGGCGCTCGACGATCGCCCGTGAGGCGCGGAGCATCAGCTCCTCCTCGTCTCCGCCGGCACTTCGCGGCGCACCGGAAAGAAGGATCGCCTTCACCGCCTGCTTGCTCACGTCGGTCTGCGCAAAGGTGACGCCGAAGCTCAAGCAGCTCTCCTGGATCGCGGTGATCCGTTCCTCCAGTGCCCGGGCAAGCGCCTCGGGCCCTTCGCGTGCGAGCAGCTCATCCGTCTGCCGGATCTCGACGAACGCGACCGCGACGTGGCGATGCTCGGGGTCGGAAGGCTCGCCTCGCAGCTCGCGCGTATACGCAGCCGGAAGGAGCAGCGAGAGGTCGAGACCCGCAGGATCGAAGAAGGGTGGCACGATCTGCGGTGCCGCAGGGCTGGCGACGAGGAGGACAGCGCCGTCCCGTTCCTCACCCAGCAGGTCACGATCGAACCGCGCTGCGGTCGCCCCGCTGAGCATCACCTCGCCGGCGTTCGCGGTTGCCTCCGTCTGGACACAGGTCGTCGCATCCGCGCCGGCGACGACGAGCTCCCGGTGGATGCCTCCGACGAGGAAGAAGTGGAACGTTCCACTGTGCATGCCGACGGACATCCGCAGTCGCACCGGCCCTGCCGAGGTCGAGAGACGGCGCATTCCGGTCAGCGCGTCCTGCATCCCGAGTGCCGCGGTGGCGGCCCGATGTGCGTGGTTCTCCCCCCTGAAGAGGAGCAGGACGGCATCGCCGCCGAACTTGAGCAGGTCGGCGTGGTGGGCGTACGCCGCGTCGATGAGCTCCGCGAACGCAGCGTCGAGAACGAGAGCGATCTGTTCCGCGCCCTCGCGGCCCCGCTTGGCGAGCTTCTCGGTCAACTCGGTGAAGCCCGAGATGTCCGCGAAGACGAGCGTGCCCTCGAACGTCCGTGCGAGCGTCGTCGGTGCCTCGCGCAGCCAGTCGGCCGCGAGGCGAGGGACGAACGGCCGCGGGGATCGTTCTCCGACCCACGTCTTGTCGTCGCCGGTGCGCTCGTCATCGCCTCGAGCCTACCGGCCCATCTCGCCGAGTTCGCCCCGCGGGCGGGCAACTGGTGCGCCGATTACCCTACGACCATGCGCCCGTAGCTCAGTGGACAGAGCGGCGGACTTCTAATCCGCGGGTCGGAGGTTCGAATCCTCCCGGGCGCATCGAAGAGCCGTGCGGCGCGCTGGACGGTCAGGTGGCCGCGTAAAGGCGCCGCTTGCCCTCGAATCCGCGCAGCTCGTACTCCCCTCGATCGACGAACGTCAGGCCCGAGCCCGCGACGAGGTCGTAGGTCGTCCCGGTGACGTAGCACCTCGCCCGGGGCGGCGGCCCCGGCGACCCGCGCCGCGGTGTGGACGGCGATGCCGCGCGGGGCTCCGTCGCGCGGACGACCTCGCCGGTGTGGACGCCGACGCGGACGTCGAGACCGACGGCGGAGCGCTCCGTGATCGACCGTGCGCAGCGGACGGCGCGCGCCGGCCCTTCGAAGACGGCGAAGATGCCATCGCCGGCGGTGTCGATCTCCTCTCCGCGATGCGCTCGAGCTCGCGCGCACGACCGCGTAGTGGCGCGCGAGCAGCCGAGCCCAGGCGCGTCGCCGAGGCTTCGCCGCACCGGTCGAACCGACGACGTCCACGAACAGCACGGTCGCGAGCACGCGGTCGTCGTCCGGTGCCGGCGCCGATGCCGGTGCCGCGCCCGAGATCTGCCGTACGAACGGCTCGACGGCGTCGAGGATCTGGTCGGGGTCGATCGCAGGGAAATGGTCGGCGCCGTCAAGCTCGACGAGGCGCGCTCCCGGAATGCGCTGGGCGATGTAACGGCCCTCCTCGGCGACCCGGAAGTCGGCGCCGCGGTGGACCACGAGCGTCGGCACGTGGACGGCCGAGCAGGCTTCGCGGACGTCGATCCGCGAGTTCATCTCCATCAGGGCGCGAACCGCGCCCGGGCTCGCGGCCGCGCGGCATCGCTCACCCCACCAGCGGGCCATCGCGTGGTCCGCGGAGGGGCACATCGAGCTTGGATGTCGCTCTCGAAGCCCCACTCCGCGGGAAGCTCTCGATCTGGGTAGCCCGACTCGCTCGAGGGGGCCCACGGGTAGTCGTCGTCCGGATCGACACGCTTGGCGAAGGCGCCGAACAGCACGAGGGCGTGGACGCGCTCCGGGTAGGTCGCGGCGAAGAGGATCGACATCGGGCCGCCCTCGGAGTAGCCGAACAGCGACCGCCCGCTCGCTTCCGGCCGCCTCCATCACCGCCCGAAGGTCGTCCATCCGCGTCTCGAGGTCGGGCAGCCCCGCCGGGCGATCGGACAGGCCGGTGCCGCGCTTGTCGAAGCGGATCAGCCGCGCGAACGAGCCGAGACGGTCGAGGAACCGCGCGTGACGGGGCTCCCCCAGTCGCTCTCGAGGTGCGAGACGAAGCCCGGCACGAGGACGAGGTCGATCGCCCGCGTCCCGTCACCTGGTAGGCGATGCTGAGCCCCGCGGACTCGGCGTACCGGATCGGCCCTCGCGTCTCCGGCGGCGCGGTCGGGAGAGGAGCGGAAGCTGCCGACTCCCGAGCCGCCTGCTCGGA
>CAVWPE010000009.1:0-111732 GCA_963756835.1 uncultured Thermoleophilia bacterium | reverse complement strand
CCGGAAGACTCCACGGCGTCTGGATCGACGCCACCCAGAATCCCGAAGACATTCAAGCGGAGATCGCCTCGATGCTCCGAGCGGTCACCCGAGCCGACGGCCGAGGAATGGGCACTCCACGACTACGAAGGGTTCTTCGGCATCTCACTTTCCGAGCACGAATCGATCGATCGGGTCAGCAAGATCGCCGAGGGATCTCGCGCACGGCGCGCGTTCGCCGCCTGGAGCTCACATCTGCGCCCCAGACGAAGAGCCATTGAACGCTTCGAAGACTGCTACCTCGGCAGCTTCCCCTCACGCGAGACATACGCAGAGGAGACCGTCGACGACCTCGGCTACCGGCAGATGATCGAAGAAGCGATCCCGGACTACCTGCTCCGTACGTCCAAATCGACGCCGCCGCGCTGATCCACGACGCCGAACTGAACGGCGACATCACGATCATCGACAACCCCGACGGGACCGTCTCCGTCTTCCACGCGTGAATCGAGACCACGAAGTGAAGCCTGAAGACTCGTCCGCGATGCGTCTGTTCTCGGTCTCCGAGGTGGCAGAGCTGACAGGGCTTTCGGAGAGCGTCCTCTACCGCGCGATCGCCGACGGCGAGCTCCGTGCGTCGAAGCTCCGAGGCAGGCTCCGCGTGCGGCTCGTCGATCTTGAGGTCTGGATCGAGTCCAACCTCGTGCGCCCCGACATCCCGCGACGAATCAGACGCACCCAACCGCGACCGCAACAGATCTCACAAGGTCGCGGCCTCCGCGAGCTCCTCCACGAGCCTTGACCAGGAGGACTGATTTTGTCAGAATTGAGTACATGGAATGCGACCCGGTCTGCCGGGTGGGGCTGCAGTGAGACGCCAGCCCGCACGCGTTCCGAACGCGCAGGAGGTGCTTGGCACCACCGAACTTCGGGAGCACGCTCCAGTCGGCTGCCGGGCATCAGAGCCGGCTACCACCCTGGACAGATGCCCGCAACAAACAAGAGGAGGTGAAATGATCGAGAAACGAACATTGAAGGACGGTCGCAAGGTTTACCGGGTGCGATGGCGCCCCGGAGGCCGTGGTTCGACCTTCCACTCACGCGTCTTCGACAAGCGCGAAGACGCTGACCGGTTCGAGACCGAGATCCGTCGACGAAAACAGCTCGGCGACCTCGTATACCTCGAGCACACAAAGCAGACCGTCGACGAGTTCGCGCGCGAATGGTGGGAGCGCTACGCATCCAAGGAGCTCGCTCCACGGACGCAGAAACTCTACGCCCAGCTGTGGGATCGCCACATCCTTCCCAGGCTCGGCGCACACCCGCTCCGTCAGCTCACACCGAACGTCATTTCGGGGTTCCAGGAGGACCTCCGTGATGCCGGCGTCGGCGAGCCGACCATCCGCAAGGCACTCGCCCTACTCCAGTCGGTCTGCCGCGAGGCAGTCACCTGGGGCCGGATTCCAGCGAACCCGGTGAAGCCGGTCAAGAAACGATCACAACACCGCAAGCGCAGCGTGCGACCTCTCATGCCCGAGGCGATCGAACGGCTGCGACTCCACACACCCACCGAAAGGGACGCGACGCTCATCTCATTACTCGCCTACGCAGGACTTCGCCCCGGCGAAGCTCTTGCACTGACTTGGGCCGACGTCGGCGAACGGACGATTCTCGTCGAGCGGGCCGTCGCCCTCGGAGAGATAAAGGAGACGAAGACAAGATCGACACGCACCGTGAAGATGGCCGGCAGCCTCAAAGCCGACCTGCATGAGCTCAGAATCCAGCACGGTATCCCTAACCCGGATGCTCCGATCATCCCAGCGCACGACGGCGGCTACTGGGACGATAACGACTGGCGCAACTGGCGTCGGCGAGTGTTCCAACCCGCCGCCAAGGCGATCGGACTCGAGGGGATCCGACCGTACGACCTGCGGCACTCGTTCGTGTCGCTATTGATCGCCGAGGGGCGCAGCATCGTCGAGATCGCCAGACAGGCTGGACATTCACCAACGATGACCCTCGACACCTACGGACACGTCTTCGACGAGCTCGACGGTAGCGCACGCCGCCCCGCCGAAGACGTCATCCGCGACGCCCGAAACACCGTATCGCGAGGAGTAGGTGCACCCTCCGTGCACCCTCGGAACCGCCCTGATGCGTCCGAGAATGACGAATCTCTGCCATTTGCAGAGACTTCCTGAAAGCCCTCTGACGGACTCGAACCGTCGACCCCCTCCTTACCATGGAGGTGCTCTACCAACTGAGCTAAGAGGGCGAGGCCCGGAGTCTAGCCGCTTCGCGATGAAGAGCACTGGAGTGAGAAGGGCATGTCGAGTCTCCGCATCACGTCGCCGATCGGACGCAGCGGCTGCAGGCGGCGGCAGGAACGAGTGACGAGAAGCGGCTCGTCGGTCGACCGTATGATGGATTTCGCAGGTCGCACTCGTGGCGATCTGTCTCGGCGTCCACTCCGTCCCCACAACCCGCCCTCGAATCGACCGATGACGACATTTCCAAACTCGGAGGACGTACCCCTCAGTTCTCGATCGTGACGAGCGTGCCGATCGGGGTGTAGGGCCACACCTCTGCCGCCGAGGCGAGCGGCAGCTCGACGCAGCCGAGGCTCTGCGGGGTGCCGAAGCTGGCACGCGGGAAGGCATGGAGCGCCTCGCCGTGGTTGAAGTAGCTGATCCAGCGGATCCCGGGGTCGTGGTAGTGAGTGCCGTCCGGGTTCGTGCCGCTCATCGTTCCCACAGGGATGTGCTCGAAGACCGGGAAGGTACCGAGCTGGGTCGGCGCGGCGGGGACGCCGGTGTTGCCCGGCGAGGTGAGGATCACCTTGCCGTCGTGCCAGAGCGTGAGTAGCTGGGGCACGTTCCGGTGCACGTAGACGTAGCTGTAGCCCGCCGTGCGTCGCTTTCCGCTGACCGCGTCGGAGAGGAGGGCGTGCCACACCTGCGGGCCGACGAACGCGTCCACGTCGAGGCCGTGCTCGTCCTGGAACATCATCACGGCACCGCGGACGATCTCGTTCCACTTGCCTGTGCGCCAAATCCTACGCAGTTCATTTGGGGTGTTGGCGTACGGCCAGCGGAAGTGCCCGGCGGGCGGATCGACGGCCGCAGCGAGCTGCTCCTGCGCCGTTCTCGCCACGGGCTCGCCCGCGGGCGTCCACTCGAGCGGCAGATAGCCGGTCTCTGCCAGCAGCTGCTGCAGCCGCAGGATCGTGCCCCGGCTCACGTCCCAGGCGAGGGTGCGCGTGAGCCGCTCGCCCGCCGTGGCCGCCACCTCGACGCCCCGCGGCAGGATCACCTTCACATGGCCGTCGAGCGACCAGCCGATCCCGCTCGGCACGAAGGTGAGCGTGTGGCTGTCGGGCCGCTGCCAGGTACCCGGGACCGCGGGCGACACGGTCGGCAGCGCCGTGCCGATCGCCTGCTCGGTGGGACGCGAGAAGGTTACCGTGATCCGGCTGCCGGGAACGAGCTCGGCCCCCGGTGCGGGTGCGACGAGCGCCTGGACGTGCTTCCGCGCGGGAAACCAGTGCACGTGGGACGGCGGCGGGAGCCGCTCCCAGGTGCGCGCCACGGCGCGCACAGACACCCCGCCCGCCTCCGGCAGGCCGACCCCTGCCGCGCCGAGGCTTAGTGTCTTCTGCCCCTTGCGGAAGCGAAGGGTCGCGTTCGTGCCCGGCCCCCGGAGAACGACGCGTCGCACCGGCGTCGTGAACGACACGGAGACGGTCTCACCTCGGCGCACCTCGAGCCAGCGGCCGCGCAGCTTCACCTCCGGCGTGCGCACGGCGAACATCCGGGTGGCCGTGCTTCCCACGAGCCAGCCGGCCCAGCCAGGGCGCTTCACCGTCAGCTCGACGGTCAGCCGCTCGCCGGCTGCGATGTGCGTCGTCGGGCGGATCGTGCCGTGCACGATGCGAACGGGGACGATCGTGCCCGCTGCGGTGCGGACGACGGCGTGAGACGCGTGCCCCGCGTACCACGGCTGGATCGCGCTCGCGAGTGCGTCGCCGTCGCTTCCGAGGCGGGCGTCGGGCCAGGTCAGCACCACCGTCGCCGCGGCGGCTGCGAGCGCGAGCACGACGACACCCACCGCCCACAGGAGCGGGCGGCGCCGTGAGCGCCTGCGCGGCCGGCGACTGGAGGGTGCGATTACCATCACCCCTTGATTAGCACTCTTGATCCGGTTTTTCGTCCGCGTTACCACGGCCTGACCGATTCTTTACATGCCTCGATGACGCTGGTCGTTGCAACGCTCGTCCAGCTGTTCTCGCCCAAGGGGGCCACATGGGGGTTCGTCGAAATCCCGGAGACCGCCGTTTCCTGCGGGGCAGGATCGCTCTGCTTGCACTCACTGTCGGGTCGTTGGTCGTCCCGCTGGCCGTTGCCGCCGTCGGGGTCAAGCCGTCTCCGACCGACGTCACCCGCCTCCCGCTCGGTGATGGCCACGTCTCGACATCGGCGAAACGCGGTTACGTGTACGCCTGCCAGAGCAACCCGGGAAGACCTGGAGGCGCCGACCATGCGGGACCGTGGATCACCGGCTCGACCTTTGACCTGACGGCGAAAGCCGTCGTCGGCGGTCACGTGAACTGGAAGGGAACCACCAGCTTCTCCCGCCGTTCGGCAAGCCTCGTCGTCGTCGGAAACGGACTCCCACGCTCGACCCCAACCGGGCGGTTCCCGATCTCCCCGGACGACGACGCGTACGCCTACGACCGCAACCCGAACACGATCCGCTCCCAGACCGTCTCACTGACGCTTCCCGTCCGACCCAAGGTCGCTGGCAGGGCCTCCTGCCTGCCGATGGGGATGATCGGAGTCGCACTCAACGGTGTCGCGATCTTCAACGCCCTCGACGACTCGCACCGTGACGCCGTCGCCCACGAGACCCAGGATCTCTGCGACGGACACCCGCAAAGGCGCGGCATCTACCACTACCACTCGATTCCAGAGTGCCTGACCGGTTCGACCGTCGCCTCCCAGCAGAAGCTCGTCGGCTACGCCCTCGACGGGTTCCCGATCCTCGGCCCGCGAGCAGAGAACGGGAAACTCCTCACGAACCGGGGCCTCGACGCCTGCCACGGCCACACCGGCTGGATGACCCTCGGAGGCAAACGCGTCTTCACCTACCACTACCACGCGACGCTCGAATACCCCTACACGCTCGGGTGCTTCCGCGGCACACCCGTCTCGTCGCCACTCGCCGGCCCGTAGCGGGAACGCACGAAAGCCAGTGTTGCGGCCGAGTTCGCCGGACGTCGGCCGGTCGGCGAGATGCAGGGGAGAGGATTCGAACCTCTGAAGGCTGAGCCAGCGGGTTTACAGCCCGCCCCCTTTGGCCACTCGGGAACCCCTGCGCGGTTGCGTAGTGTAGCCGCCTCGTCTCGGTCGCAAGACCGGAGGCGAAGACGTCCGTCACGGCGGTGACGGGCATACTCGTCGCATGCGCCACGTCGACGTTCTCGTCGTCGGTGCCGGGCCTGCGGGGTCGGCGACCGCGATTCACCTCGCGCGCGGCGGCGCGACGGTGCTGCTCGCCGATCGCGCCCGCTTTCCGCGGGACAAGCCCTGTGGTGGCGGCATCACGGGCCGCGCTCTGCGACAGGCGCCGTGCGACATCACACCGGTCGTCGAGCGGGTCGTCGACACCTTCGAGCTCCGCCTGCACCACCGCCGCAGCTTCCGTCGCACGAGCCCGGAACCACTGATCATGATGACGCAGCGGCGACGGCTCGACGCGTTCCTCGCCGAGCAAGCAGTCGCTGCCGGGGCAGAGTTCCGCGACGGCATTCGCGTCGGGCAATTCGAGATCACCGACGCCGGCGTCGTCGGCCGTGTCGGTGGAGAGCCGGTAGCAGCCGGGACCCTCGTCGGAGCCGATGGAGCCAACGGGAACGTTGCGAGGATCGCGGGGCTCGACGAGGGGATCGAGCGGGGCGTCGCGCTCGAGGGCAACGTCTCGTGGCGGCTCCTCGACGAGCGAGCGTATGCGTCGACTGCCGTCGTCGAGGTCGGGGCGCCCGCGGGCGGCTACGGCTGGCTCTTCCCGAAAGGCGATCACGCGAACCTTGGCGTGGGCGGGTGGGGGAGTGAAGGGCCACAGCTACGGCAGCACCTTGCCCGCCTCGCGCGGGCGTACGGCGTCGAGCCAGGCGCGATCGCTGACGTGCGTGGGCACCGTCTTCCGATGCGGCGCCTCGGAGCGTCTGTGCCGGCCGGTCGGCGCGTCATGCTCGTGGGTGATGCCGCCGGTCTCGTCGATCCACTCTCGGGAGACGGGATGTACGAGGCGTTCACCTCGGCGCGTCTCGCGGCCGACGCGATCCTCGCCGACGATCCCGGACGCTACCCCGCGGCGCTCTCGCAGGCGCTCGACCGCCACGCCGGCGCCTCGTGGGCGGCCAAGCGTGCGCTCGACCGGTATCCCGCCGTGTGCTTCTGGGCTGCACGCTCGCCCGGGGTGTTCGGCGTCGTCGCCGGGCTCCTCCGCGGCGATATCGGTCACCCCGACGAGGCGCGTGGCTTCGCGCGCCCCCCGCTGCGCCTGATCGCCCGCGTCGCCCGCCGAGCCTGAGCCCGCACCGAGCAGCACCCGCAAGACGAGGGTAAAGGTTACTCCCTCGACTGCCGATGCTCTCAGCGTGATCGACCTGATCGCCCTTCTCACCCGAGCCGTCGAGAGCGGCGCGAGCGACCTTCACCTCAAGATCGGGCAGCCGCCCGTCTTGCGGCTCGACGGCGACCTCGATCAACTCGACGGGGCTCGACCACTCACAGAGGCCGATCTGGAGGCCGTCCTCGACGTCGTGACGCAGATATCGCCGGGGCGGCGCGATACGTTCGAGGACACCGGTGACCTCGATATCGCATTCTCTCACCCGACGCTCCCGCGCTTCCGGGTCAACGGCTTCAGGCAACGTGGATCGACGTCCTTCGCATTCCGGGTCATCCCGAGCGAGATTCCCACCATGGAGACGCTCGGCCTACCTCCCGGCGTGTTGAGGCTCGCCGAGGAGCGACGCGGCCTCGTCCTCGTAACGGGAGCGACCGGCTCGGGGAAGACGACCTCGCTGGCGTCGATGCTCGATCACATCAACCGAACGCGAAGGCAGCACATCGTCACGATCGAAGATCCCATCGAGATCCTCCATTCGGACCGTGGCTGCATCGTGAACCAGCGCGAAGTCGGCCTCGACACCGCGAGCTTCGATCAGGCCCTCCGGAGGGTGCTTCGGCAGGACCCGGACGTGATCCTGATCGGTGAGCTCCGCGATACCGAGACCGCCCACACGGCGCTGCAGGCGGCCGAGTCCGGCCATCTCGTCTTCTCGACGCTCCACACGATCGACGCCGCCGAGTCGATCGGGCGCATGATCGAGTTCTTCCCTCCCTCCAAGCAGCAGCAGATTCGCTCGATTCTCGCCGGGACCCTTCGTGGAATCGTCAGCCAGAGGCTCTTGCCCCGCGCCGAGGGTGGCCGTGTTCCGGCAGTCGAGGTGATGGTGACGAATGCGCGCATCCAGGATCTCATCCGCGAGGACAGGCCGGACGAGATCACCGATGCGATCATCGCAGGTGAGTTCTTCCAGATGCAGTCGTTCTCCCAGTCGTTGATCGAGCTCGTGATCAGCGGCGAAGTGGATCGAGACGTTGCGGCGAACGCATCGACAAACCGGCACGACTTCCTCGTCGCCCTCGAGCAGGCCGAGAAGACGCAGCGCGCGATTGCACGTGAGCGCGAGAACGGCGACACCAAGTCTTCGCCCGGCTTCGAGCCGATCGCAGCCGGGCTGCGTTAGGCGTCTCGGATGTCCATCCCCCTTCTGGGGGTATCCGGTTCCACCCTCCGTCCCGATGCTCTATCCGTGGACCCGAAACTGATGCGGCACCGTGTGGCGCGCCTCGCGCGAACATCGCAGCGCGCACTCGCGCGCGACCAGGGCTTCACGCTCGTCGAGACCCTGCTCGCAGGTGTGATTCTCCTGATCGTCGCGACGGGGATAGCAGGCGTCCTCACATCCTCGATCTCGGCGAATACCGTTGCGCGCGAACGGACGAACGCCGAGCAGTGCGCGAACGACGTCGTCGAGCAGATCCGGCGGAAGGACTACGACGCAGTCGGTCTCGTCCTCGGCAACCCACCCGGAACGGTCGCCGCGACGAGCGCGTGCGGCGCCGGCCTGCCCGCGACCGCCACCGTGGCGATCTCCTACGTGAACGATCCGACGGCGACGAGCTACGCGACGGCCGCCAACTACAAGAAGGTGACGGTGACGGTCACCCGCGACCGTGACGGCAAGCAGTTGGCCCGGATGGTCACGTTCGTCGTCACCCGAGTCGCGTGCGCCTTACGGAGGCATCAACAACGCCATCATCAATGCGACCGTTTACGATCTGGGCACCAACCTCGCCTACACGGGCGGCGCCACGGTGACGCTCGCCGACGGGCCGAGCCCGACGCGGAGCGACACGACTGACGTGACCGGCTCCGTCTCGTTCGCAGCTCTCACGCCGAACCCGACGACCGGGGCGCAGGCCTACTACAACCTGACCGTCTCCGCGGCGGCGGGCTACGAAACGCTCCCTGCCGACCTACCGTCCGGGTCTCCGACGCCTCCTGCGACGGCCTCCCACATCCAGCTCGCGCCGAGCCAGACGTCCAGTACCACGATCCAGATCTACAAGCCGGCGACGATCAATCTCGTGCTCCTCGACGCGAGCAACAACCCGTACACCGGCGGAGCCGCGCTCAGCATCACGTCGTCGTATACGGGCACGACGACGACGGACAGCGTCGCGGCCGGCGCGAGCAGCAAGACGATCACGACGCTCGGAGGCAAGAAGATCATCCCGGGTGCGACGTACACAGTCGTGGGCAGGACGACGAGCGGCCTCTGCGCGACACCGACCGCCACGCCCGTGCCCACCTCTGGCTACCCGACGAACACGACGGGCACGTTTACTCTCCAGTTCACGCCCTGCCCGACGGGGACGCTCGCCGTCAAGGTCCAGCAGTCCTCGGCGGGTGTGAGCGGCGCGACGGTCGACGTCACCGGCGGCCCGAACAACATGAGCTTCTCCGGCGTGACGGACACGAGTGGGAACGTCTCGTTCACCGTCCCGGCAGGCGCCGGGTACACCATCACGGGAACGAAGTCCGGACAGAGCGCGAGCACCACGGCGTCGGTCACACAGGGGGCGACCACGAACGCGACGGTCACGTTGCCGCCGCCGCCGATCGGCAACCTGCTCGTGACGGTCAACTGGGGGAGTCCGATCGGAGCCTGCACCAACTGCGTCACGCTGTCCGGTGGCCCCAATTCGATCTCGGTCACGGGCTCGACCTCGAGCGCCGGACAGGTGACGTTCACGAACGTTCCCTACCGGATCGGGGTACACCGTGACCGCGACGAAGAACTCGGTCAGCGCAGCCGTAGCCGCCACCATCACCACGGGCACGACGACGAGCAAGACCGTCGACCTTCCCACCGGGACCGTCAACGTGACGGTGAAGTACGGTGGCGTGCTGGCGGCCGATACGGCGAGCGTCACGATCAGCGGCGGCCCGAACGCGCTCCCCGCGGGCTCGAGCAACACGAACAGCGGAGGCGTGCTCTCGGGCGTCCTCCCGGCCGGGAACGCGACGACGTACACGATCACCGCGTCGAAGGCCGGTCAGACGACGGCGGCGCAGACGTTCACCTTGCCGGCGAACGGTTCGGTCGCAAACGTCACGCTCAACCTGCCGGTCGGCACCGTCAACGTCACTGCACGGTGGGGCACGGCAGGCCCGTTCGCGAACGGAGCAACCGTCGGCGTGAGCGGCGGACCGAACGGCGGCACACCCGCGAGTGGCGCCACGAACGCGAGCGGTCTTTACAGCTACGGTTCCCTGCCGGCCGGAACGGGTAGTTACACGGCCCAGGTCAGCCAGGGCGCCGCCTCGGCTACCTCTGCATTCTCGATCGCGTCGAGCGGCTCGGTCGCGAACGTCACCGTCACTCTTCCGGTCCGCTCGACCGTCGTCATAACGGTCACGAACAGAAACAACGGTCCCGTCGGGGCCGGGAAGAACGTGACGATCAGCGGCGGCCCCGAGGGCCTCTTGTACAGCGCGACGACGAACGCGAGCAGCCAGGTCACGTTCACGGACGTCCCGGCTTCAACGGACACCTACGTCGCGAAGGCCTGGGATTGCTCGTCGTCGACCTCCAACCGCAAAGCCATCACGAACAACTCTCTCCTGATCACCGCAGGAACGGGCCCCCAGCCCGTCTCCCTGAAATACAACACCAACACCTGCCCGCCGTGATGCGCGCCTTGAAGCGCCGCCTCCGCGAGGAGGAGGGCATGACGCTGTCCGAACTGCTCGTCGTCCTCGCCATCATGGGGGTCATCATGGCCGCCCTCGTCGGCGTACTCTCGATGAGCATCAAACAGAGCAGCCAGATCCAGGAACAGAGCACCCTGCAGACCGAGGTGCGGGCTGTGATCGACACGATGGCGAGCGAGATCCGGCAGGCGTACACGGGCGACACGAGCTACCCGATCGAGACGGCGACATCCACGACCCTGCAGTTCCTCTCGCCGGATCGGGCTCTGCCCTACCACGACAGGCGAATCGCCTACCGGCTCGCGAGCGGTTCGATCGACCGGGCCCAGACGGCGAGCACCAACACCAACGGCCCACCCTGGACAGGCTTCACGTGGACGTCCTACGGGTCGATCCCCTCGGCGTCGTGGGTTCAGAGGATTCGCTCCGTGAGCAATGCGGCCGTATTCACGTACTACGACAAGAGCGGGGCGCTCCTGACCGGCACGATCACCCCGTCGTCGGTGTACCGCGTCGTGATCACGGTCACCGTCGCGACGAAGGCCGCCGCGACACGCCAGTACACCTATTCGACGAGCGCATCTCTCCGATGGGAGCCCTGATGAGAAACCGTATTCGGGAGCGGGTCGCGAACGACGAGGGCATCGCGATGATCCTCGTCGTCATCATCACCGCCTTCATGTCGCTTCTCGCCGTCGTCCTGATCGATACGGTCAGGGCGGAGTCGGATCGGGGCGCGCACGCGAACTGGAGCAGCACGGCGTACCAGGCTGCCGAGGCCGGCCTCGACGACTACACGGCGAAGCTCGTCGACGACCACGGCTTCTACCTGCACTACGTGCACCCCGCCGAGTCCACGAGGAAGCCGGCGTCGGCCGGCCTTGCCCCGCATAGCGCGGACTGCACTGCCGCGAGCTCGTACGGAGCGAAGTCGACGACAGGAGTCGTATGGTCGTACGGGACGCAGTGGACGTACCCGAACGGCAAGGACAACTGGTGTCAGTTGCCGAACGGCTACTACTACAACCTCCAGGTGTTCCCGCCGGGCACGTCGACGAATCCGACGACCTCCGTTCGGATCATCGCCACGGGCCGGCGCTCGATGTCGTCGACCGCGGACATGCGGGCGATCGAGACGTACGTGCGCCCGTCGAACCTGACCGACTTCTATCGATTCTCGGACGGTGACGTGAGCATCGGCGCCGAGACGTACGGCAAGATCTACTCGAACGGCACCGTGAACCACACCGGTACCGCGCACAACGACATCTTTGCCGAAGGCTCGATCACGGGCAACCCGACCCTCCTCGACGGGGCGCAGAAATACGCGAACGGCGCATTCCCGCCGAGCAAGATCAAGAACCACCCGATCGACTTCTCGAAGTTCCTCGTCTCGCTCGTCGACATCAAGCGGGCGGCCCAGACGGGGGGTGTCTACCTGAACCAGTCCGGCAAGACGGGATGGCGCATCACCTTCCTCTCGAACGGGACGTTCACCGCGGCGCCGTGTACGGGTACGAACCTCGAGCTGTCGCCCGCCCCGACGTGCACTCCCGCCCAGACGTACAGCGTCCCGACGAACGGCGCTATCTACACCGATGTGACGGCGATCGTCTCGGGACAGGTCAACGGTCGCGTCACCGTGGGCGCAGGGCAGAACATCGTCGTGGCAAACAACATCGGCCCGGTCGTCGGCGGCGACGACGTGATCGGCCTCGTCGCCTACAGCGACCTCTGGGTGGCGGAGTATGCGCCGGACCAGCTCACCTGGACGGCCGGCGTGCTCGTCCAGACGAACACCTGGCACACGGCCGGCTCGAGTCACCCCGGTGGCAGCCTGATGACGTTCACGGGGTCATCGGCGACGAAGAACGGCGGCAGCTTCGCCTACTCCAACCGCATCTACTCCTACGACCCGAACCTGCAGTTCCTGCCACCGCCCTGGTTCCCCGCGATCGACGACACCTACACGACGACGTTCTTCCGCGAGGTCAAGCCGTAGAGGGATCGTTCGTCGCGTCTCGCAACGGCAGTGCGAGCAGCCGGCCCGACGGAAGATGACCTCGCCCATGGCTCCGATTCAACCGCAGGCTGCGAAATGCCGATACAACCTGGGTGAACCTTGCGCTCGCAGCCTTCGTCGTTCCTCCCGCGCTCGCCTTCGGCAGCTTCGTGAACGTCGTCGCCGCGCGCGTGCCGCTGCGCCTCTCCGTCTCGAAGCCCCGGTCGAGCTGCACGCAGTGCGGCAACCGAGATCAGGGCGCGTGACAACATCCCGATCGCCTCCTACCTCGCGCTCCGCGGGCGCTGCCGTGACTGTCATACGAGGATCTCGCCGTTGTATCCCGCCGTCGAGGCGATCACGGCAGCTCTTGTCGCCTGCTGCGTTCTCGTCTTCGGGGCCACCGCGTATGCTGCTCTCGCCTGCTTCTTCGTCGTCGTTCTGGTCACGCTTTCCGCCGCCGATCTCCGGTACCGACTCGTACCCAACAGGATCGTTCTTCCGGCCGCGGGCATCGTCCTCGTCGCGCACACGGCGATCGATCCGAGCGCCGAATGGCTCCTCGGCGCTCTCGGGGCGTCGAGCTTCCTCCTTGTCGCGGCACTGATTCACCCGCGTGGCCTCGGCATGGGCGACGTCAAGCTCGCGCTGCTGCTCGGGGCGATGCTCGGCCGCGACGTCGGGCTGGCTCTGATGATCGGCTTCGTGGCGGCGCTCGTTCCGTCGGCCGTGCTCTTCGTCCGGCATGGCTCCCAGGCCCGGAAGATGGCGATCCCCCTCGTTCCTTTCCTCGCTCTCGGCGCGATCGTGGCGCTCTTCGCCGGTGGGGCAGTCCTCGATTGGTATCTCGGACTGACGGGGTAGCGAGGTGACCTTCAACCTGGTGCTCGGGAGCACCGGTCCCCCGAGGCCGTCGTGAACTTCGAGCCCACCGGCCCGCTTCGCACGTCGACCAATCTCGCCGAAAGCGGGCTCAGCCGCGTCGGCGGCGATGCGCCGGGCGATGGGTGGCCCGGCGAGGACTTCGAGACGATCGCCGATCTCGTAGCCGATCTCGTCGAGACGACCAGGATCGTGCCTCCGGACAGGCTCGCGGCCGCACGTGGCCGAGCGGGCCTGGCCGGTCTGGCGCAGGCTCTGCAGGACGAGGGACTCGTCGACCTCACCGGGGTTGCTCGCTCGCTCGCCCGTCGCTTCGGTCTTCCGTTTCACGACCTCGCCGAGGACAGGGCTTCGCCCAGCGCTGCGGAGCTGATTCCGTTGAAGACTCTGCAACGCGTCGTCGCCGTCCCGATCTCACGCGCTGACGACAGGCTCATCGTCGCGATCGCCGACCCTGCGAACATCCACGGGATCGACGAGCTTCGCCTTGCGAGCCGCGATACCGTCGATATCGTCGTCGCCGGCCGCGAGGAGATCCTGGCCGAGCTCGAGCGGCTCGCCCGCCAGAGCGAGGCGATGGAGACGCAGTCGGCGCTCGACGACGTCGAGGTCGTCGAGGACGAGGACGACCTCGAGGTCGACGACGGCGTCTCGGATGCCCCGCTCGTACGGCTCGTGAACTCGATCGTGATGCAGGCGGCGACCGACGGCGCCAGCGACATCCACTTCGAGCCGCAGGACGACTCGCTGCTCGTCCGGGTTCGCGTGGACGGCGTGCTGAGCGAGACGCAGCGCATTCCGAAGCGGATGGCGAACGGCGTCACGACACGGCTGAAGGTGCTCGCGAAGCTCGACATCGCCGAGCGTCGAAAGCCGCAGGACGGCCGCATTGCGTTGAACGCGAGGGCAGTTGGCCGGATGCTGGACGTTCGTGTCGCTGTCCTCCCGACGGTCGAGGGCGAGCAGGTCGTCATGCGACTGATCGACAAGTCGCGCAAGGCGCCGACGCTCGAGTCGCTCGGGATGTCGGACTCTATGCGCGAGAAGCTCGCGGGGATCATCCGTCGACCCACCGGGGCCTTGCTCGTCACAGGGCCGACCGGCTCGGGCAAGTCGACGACGCTCTACGCGGCGCTGGCCGAGATCAACCGACCCGAGATCAACATCATCACCGTCGAGGACCCGGTCGAGTATCGCCTCGCAGGAATCAACCAGGTGCAGATCAACGTGAAAGCCGATATGACGTTCGCCTCCGCCCTGAGGTCGATTCTCCGCTCGGACCCCGATGCGATCATGGTCGGTGAGATCAGAGATGCCGAGACAGCGAAGATGGCCATCGAGTCGGCCCTCACGGGCCACATGGTGTTCTCGACGCTCCACACGAACGACGCGGCGGGCGCGATGACACGCCTCAACGAGATGGGCGTCGAACCGTTCCTGACAGGCTCGGCCGTCTCCGCCGTCCTCGCACAGCGCCTCGCGCGAAAGCTCTGCACGAACTGCTGCGAGATGTACTCGCCGACCCCCGATGAACTCATTGCCGCCCGGATCTCACCCGATCAGGCTGCGGCGCGCGAGGGCATGGTGCTCTACCGCAAGTCCGGTTGCCCTCGGTGCGGCCGGACGGGCTACAAGGGACGGATCGGCGTCTTCCAGCTTCTCCTCATGAATGACGAGCTCGAGTCGCTCGTCGCACAGAATGCCCCTCGTGACGAGATCGAGCGTGCCGCGGCTGCCGGTGGAATGCGCTCGCTCTGGGACGACGGCATCGCCAAGGCAGCGGCGGGTCTCACCTCGCTCGAAGAGCTCACGCGGATCATCACGAGCGTCTGAGCCGATAGGCACCCGGGTGGCGTGTCGCGCCTCGCCGGCGTCGGCGAACCCCGCCGAGGCGCCGGGTGCCGCACACGTCGAGCTGACCTCGTCGTGCCAGGCTACTCGATCGGCTCAGACGAGTGTGTTGACTTCGCAGCTCTGGTACTCGAGCGTCGTCAGCAGCTCGTCCGTAAACCGGCGCGCCATCTCGTACGTCGTGAACGTGAACGTTCGCTCGAGCGGCGGCTCGTCCGGACTGTGATCGACAGGGCGTGTCTCGGTCTCGACGTCACAGCCGCCCGACGCAGACCGCACGCCGCTGGACGATCACGAGCGACCGCCCTTTGAGTCGGACGTCGAAGTGGAATGCGACGGGCGGAGCGGACACGAGCGGTCTTCGGGCGTTAGCGTCCGGCGCCGGCGTTGCGTGCCGCCTGAGCGACGACCTTGCCCTCGACCGGTCCCGTGAACTCGCTGATGATCTTGCCGGGCCGGCGAACGATCAACACGGCAGGCGAATCGGTCGGGCCGCCAAAGCGCGTAAGACTGCGAGCCGACGCTTCGTCGACGACGTTGATCGACGCGAAGCCGGCGTGGACGGCGCGGGCGCCGGCACGAGCCTCGGTGACCGCACTCCTGTCCGCAGCCGATGTGCCCGTGTACAGCGACACGACGACGACGTTCGAGTAGCGGAGCTTTGCGGCGATCTGCGCCGGGAGGTTGGGAAGCAGGACGACCCGTGGCCTGGCCGGCGTGGCCGGCTTCGCCGGTGTCACGGGAGAGGGCTGCGTCGGAATGGCGATCGGGGTCGAGTCCGATGAGGAGTCGCCGATGACGCCGGAGCGGACGATCATGAGAGCCGCGAAGGCTGTGGTGAGAACGACGATGCCGATGAGGGCGGCGCGTGGTACTCGACGGGTTGAGGCAGCGATGGTATTCACAATTCTCCTTATCGGCAGCAGGGCGGGTGACCTTTAACCCCCCGATGCTCGTATGCATCGGGAAGGCCTTGCGGTCAGGTGCGCCACGGAAGTCAGGTTCGCGGTCGGAGCGGTGCGTGAGCTCATTGAGATCGAGCGCGTGTACGAGATGACTCGCCCGCTCGTCCGATGTGAGGTAACCGAGATCGTCGAAGCTTGCCCGGGAAGGATCCGCAACACCTTTCCCTGGATCGCGTCGCCCGTGATGCGAAATACAGCCGTCGGCGGACCCTTGGGTACGGACACGGCGAGACTCTGCCGTGGAGCAGCGACCGTCGGACGGGGGGTAGGCGAGGAGCCGTCCGGCGTTCGCGAGCCCCCCGTTCGAGAGGAGTCCCTCGGCCAGCCCGAGAAGGCGGATCGGACGATTCAGCCCGCGCGAGTATGAACGACAGATCTTCGTCGACCTTCACATCGTCGGCGAAGACTGCCGCAGTACCCCCGGTGGCGAGCAGGACGGGGCGGTCGATCGGACTTCCGTCGGCGCCTGTCAGTACACCGCGGGAGCTCAGGTGAATCGGTGCTCCCATGCCGTCCATCGGCTCGACTTGACGCCCGAGCGCGGCTGATCTGCGCGACCGAGGTGTTCCAGAAGGTCGTGGACATTGCGTTCGCACTCGGGCTCGACGCGGTCTGCACGAGGAGAACCTTCGTGGCGCCCGTCGCATCGACCCAGTTCGGCGTGCTCCTGAAGGTCCACGCCTCGAAGCGGCGCGATCCGGCGAGGTCTCCTGCATGAGCTCCAATCGAGGCCGCCGTGAGGAAGGTGAGCGCGACCCCGACAACGAACCCCCTCGGCACCATCTGAGTCAGCGCGAGTGTCGCTGCGACAAGCGCAGCAACGGTGATCGCGACAGCAACAAGGAGGCTCGCGGAGCCGATGCCGATTCTTTCCGACAACTCGGAGACGGCCATTAGCGTCGGCGAGTCGGCACGACCTTGCCCCTCCGCATAGGTCGACAACGGCAGAAGGGCAGCGAGCGCTATCATCGCCGCCGCGATCAAGGCTGCGATGTGCCTACCCGGACGTCCTGCTTCGAGCCAACTCAGGAACGCCAGCGCAAGGATCGGGACAAGGACGATCAGGTAGCGCTCGAGAAATCGTTCGGAGCCGGTCCCGACGCTGATGACTGACGCTGCGAGGATCAAGCACGTGCCAAAGGTCGTCGCGAGCGCAGCGAACGAGGCGCTTCTGCGGTCACTTGGTCGGACAATAGTCATACCAAGCCATGCTGCTGCACCCGGCATCAGCACGACTCCACTCCCGATCGTGAGAAGGAGCAGTGTTATGCCGACCCATCTTCCGGTTCCGATCGAGACACCGAACGACGAGACATATTCGTAGCGACCGAGTGCTGCCGACCCGGCGAGATTCCACTGGTCGTTGCGAGAAGCACGAACCCCGAGACGAGCGGGAGCCGGCGGGCCGCTCGAACGACGTGCCCTCGCTCGATCAGGATCGCCGCAAGGACGAACGCGAGGATCATGACGGCGTACTGGATCCTGGTGAAAGCAGCCGCCAGAGCGAGTCCGAGGAACAGGCACTGTGACTTCATCGACATCGTCTCGAGCGCATGCACACCAACCGCGAACGAGCAAAAGACAAGGAGGTAACCGAGAGCGTCGGCCGTGACGTAGCCGACGTAGACGAACCCGGGCGCGACCGCGCTGATCGTGACGGCCGCTACAGCCGACCACGCCCCGAGGCCGAGCCGGCGCGCCAGCACGTAGATGGGAATCGCGGTCGCCGACATCGCGACGGCATGAAACGACTGCGTGAGCCGGTACGCCAGCTCCGCGCCCCCCGGCAGCCAGAAGGCCGCTGTCGCCACCGGTTCGAGAAGCGCTGGGAACCCGGAGGGCACCCCGAGCACCTTGACCCCATCGCCGTGCGCCAGTGAGCGGGCCAGCTGGGAGTAGATGAACTCGTCCGGCAGATAACGCGGCGAGAGGCGTTGAAGCCCGACCGTCAGATGGGCGAGCCCGGCGATCGTTGCCACGATCGCCGCGACGAGCGCAGGATGAGCAGCGAGGTTGCCCGATTCTGGGAGTCGCGAATGGGCGGGGAAGTGATTGCGAGGATGAGGTACATCAATGCGGGTATCGGTTGTCGACGAAGGCCGAGGGAGTGAACAACCGAGAGGGGCCCGTCTCCGCGCCCCTCTCGGTTCGTGCTTATGCAGGTTGCGTACTAACAGCCACTGACGGTGACCGTGCCACCCGGCCCTGTCACCGAAGCGAGGCAGGTGCCCTTGAGCGCCGTCAGGGTGTACGTCGACGCACCTCCAGCTGACCGAGGTCAGAGAGATGCCCTGGTCGATGCTCTTGAGCGCGGCGAGGTTCATGGACGAGTAGTTGCCGAAGTCGGCGTAATAGGCCTCGGCCGCCGGAATTGCCGCACGGACATTCGACTGCGCAGCCGTCTTCTCCGCGCGGGTCTTGAAGCCGAGGTACGACGGCACAGCGATCGCCAGCAGGATGCCGATGATCACGAGGACGATGAGGAGCTCGATGAGCGTGAAGCCCGACTCCTCCTGCCTGAGCCGCTTCTGCAGCTTGGTGAGAAACATGTTGACTCCCTTTCGGAGCTTGTGGGTTGACCGACGCGTTCGTTATCGGCCGGCATCCAGGCGGGCGCGATACCCATTCGGGTGATTTCCGAGGGACGGGCATCCCCCACCGTGGGTGACGTCGGCCCCACGCGTTCGGATCGTGGCGGAGGAGGGTCCGAGACGGGGAGGAGGTAGCAGAGGAGCTCGAGGAAGACGGAGCGCAAAGAAGAAGAAGACGGAGCGCAAAGAAGAAGGAGCGAGAGAACGAGAGAGCTCCGAGCAGCAGGATCGGAGCTTGATCAGTGCCCGCGTGAAGCAACATCAATCTCCTCTCAAGGTACGACGGGGAGGTGCCGATAGAGGACTCTCGTGGAACTCTCAGAGCACCAGAATCCTCCTGCCCTTCTGTCCGTCGACGCGCTGCTCGAGAGGGCTGTCGAGCTCGGTGCGTCCGACCTCCACCTGACGGCCGGGTCGCTCCCAGCGATCAGGCTGCACGGGCATATCGAGCTGTTGTCGGACTTCCCGGAGCTCGATCCGGACCTCGTCCGCCAGCTCATCTACCGGATCACGACGACGGAACAGCAGAAGCATCTCGAGCTGCAGCGACAGCTCGATTTCGCGTACGGGATCCGCGGGGTCGCTCGCTTCCGCGTCAACTGCCTACTACCAGCGCGAGAGCCTCGCGGCGGCCTTCCGGACGATTCCGACCGATATCAAGTCGCTCGAAGAGCTCAACCTCCCCGCGGCTCTTCACGAGTTCACGACGAAGCCCCGCGGTCTCGTGCTCGTCACCGGGCCGACCGGATCGGGCAAGTCGACGACGCTCGCAGCGTTGATCGACGAGATCAACCGGACGCGTGCCGACCACATCATCACGATCGAGGACCCGATCGAGTTCATGCATACTCACCGCCGCTGCATCGTCAACCAACGAGAGGTCGGTCAGGACGCGACGGGGTTCGCCGAGGGCCTGCGCGGGGCGCTCCGGCAGGACCCGGACGTGATCCTCCTTGGTGAGATGCGCGATCTCGAAACGATCGCGACCGCGCTGACGGCGGCCGAGACCGGGCACCTCGTGTTTGCGACGCTCCACACGCAGAGCGCGCCGAGCACGATCGATCGAATCATCGACGTGTTCCCTGCCGCGCAGCAGGATCAGGTTCGCATGCAGCTGGCGAACTCCTTACAGGGTATCGCCACCCAGACGCTGATGCCTACGAGCGACGGCCAGGGCCGTGTCGCCGCACTCGAGATCCTCCTCCTCGACGACGCAATCAGGAACCTCATCCGCCAGGGGAAGATCGAGCAGGTCTACTCCTACATGCAAACCGGCACGCGTCGGGGGATGCAGACGATGGAGCAGTCGCTCACGGAGCTGATCACGCGACGACTGATCACTGTCCCCGAAGCTCTCGGCCGGTCGAGTCGACCCGAGGCATTGCTCTCGGCGCTCGAGCGCGCCGGAATCCCTATCCCTGCCATGTCCAACGACGGCACACCTGTCGCCACGCCCGGAATCGGCGCGGCGCTGCGGGTGGCCGGGAGCTAACAGCCAATGACCCTCTGGAATCCCCGTACGCTTTTCTCGCGCGACGCAAACAAGCCCGGATCCCTCGGCATCGTTCGATCCCGTCCGCACCGGCAGCACGTCGCCGGGCTTCGCGGACGTCGAGGTCGGATACGCCGGCCACGGCGGCTCCGGGACCATGCCCGACCGCAATCCGATCGGCTTTGCGCCACCCGTCGACCCGAATCCGGGCGTGCGCCGGCGAGACCCGCTTCCACACCGAGATCTCCTTCAAGCGGTACTCCTCGACCGTTTCTCCGCGCGCGAGCGCCGAGTCGGGGACGGGAGCTGATGCCGAGCCCGATATCGCCGGTCAGGCGTGGGTTATCCCTCCGGCTCTGCGGGATGACCGCAGCGCCGCTGCGGACGCTGAAGCCGTGACGTCGGCTCCGGACGACTCAGTGCGCGAGATCGAGGCCGAGCCCCGTCGCCAACCATGGAGCTGACGAGGAAGAGGCACACATGACAGATGAGCAGCCCGTCGAGGTCGAAAGCGTGCCCTTCTACAAGCGTGAGTTGACGTTCCGACGCCGCAAGGCGACGGAGCCCGAGGTCGCCGATGCGGCCGTCGACGGCGGCGAGATCGTGGCCGTCGACAATCCGGGAGATGTCCTCACCCCGGAGGCCGTCGATATGTCCGCCCTCGACAACTCGGCGCTCGAGCAGCCGATCTCCGCGGACGAGGCGCTCGTTGACGAATCGAGCCCCGGTGACGTCGGTCGTCGACATGGCGCCCGAGCCGGCGGTTGCAATGGACGCGCACGAGGGTGATTCGACCGATGATGCAGACGTCGCCCCGCACGAGATCGTCGAGGACGCGCCGGTATCGGAGGACGTTGCCCTCGCAGACCCGGCCGTCCCCACGGACGTTGACGACCCGGACGCGGCCGCAGAGTCGGGCGCAGACGGTTCGGACGATCCCGACGCCTCACAGCCGGTCGCCGAAGGGGAAACCCTCGGTGACGATCCCGCTCCCGAGGCGTCCGTCGGGGACGAGAACGCGCGCCGGCCGTTCGCACGCAAGCGAAATGGTGCAAAGTCGGCCAGGCCGGCCCGGAAGGCAAGTAAGGGCAGGAAAATGGTGGGCCTCAAGATCGACGCCTCGCAGATCGCGGCCGCCGTGGTCGTCGAGAGCAACGGTGTCAACGAGTTGGTACAGCTCGCTCAGCGTTCGATCGACCCGGGACTCGTGCTCGACGGAGAGGTGCGGGACGCGGTCGCCCTCGCGCACGAGCTGAAACTGTTCTTCGACGAGAACAACCTTCCGAAGAAGGACGTTCGGATCGGCCTCTCGAGTAACCGCATCGGTGTTCGCACGTTCGATATCGCCGGGATCGACGACGACGAGCGTTTTGACAACGCAGTTCGCTTCCGGGCGCACGAGGTCTTGCCCGTCGCCCAGAACGAGTCCGTGCTCGACTATCGAATCCTCGACGAGCGCCCCACCGAGGGCGGCGAGACGTCCCGGCGCATCCTGCTCGTGGTCGCGCCACGCGACCAGGTCAACCCGTACGTGGAGGTCGCTCGTACCGCGGGAATCAAGCTCGAGGGCCTCGATCTCGAGGCACTCAGCCTTCTGCGCGCGTTCGTCGATCCGAAGTCGTTCGCAGCCAGGCTTGCCGACGATACGGCAACCGTCGTCGTCTCGATCGGGCATGAATCGACGACGCTTCTCGTTGCGGGTGGAGGCGCGTGCGAGTTCACCCGCGTGTTCCGCTGGGGTGGAGAGACACTTCAGGACGCTGTCATGAACGAGCTGGAGGTTCATCCTGCAGAGGCAGCGACGATTCTCCGCCACCTCTCGCTGTCAGGTCCGGGCCGTCAGTACGACGGGCTCGACGAGGACTCCCGAACACGGGCGGTCGAGGCCGTTCGGCTTCGGCTGACGCCGTTTGCACGCGAGCTCGTCAGTTCGCTCCAGTTCTACCAGACGCAACCCGACTCTCTTGGGATCGGCGAGATCGTCCTCACGGGAGGAACGTCGCATCTCGAGGGTCTCAGTGAGGCGCTCCACCAGATGATCGGGGTTGCGGTTCGTGTTGGTGATCCCTTCGCCCGCGTGACCGTCAGCGGCGACGTCGATCCTGCCATCGAGGCGACGATCGGCTCGATGGCAGTACCGATCGGGCTCGCTATCGACGACGATCAGAGCCGCACCGTCAACCTGCTCCCGAGCGAAGAGAGGTCTCAGGCGCGCGGGCGAAAACCGAGTCTCGTCAAGATCGCAGTTCCCGTCGCCGTCGCCATCCCGGTTGCGGCGCTCGGGTTCATGTTCGTTTCGGCGCACGGCCAGGTCAGCAGCTCGCAGGCCGAGCTCGACGCCGTCGAGAGTGAACTCGCGGCGCTTCCCCGGCCAGAGGGCGCGGTGATAGATGCGTCGCTCAAAGGATCGCAGGCAACGCGTGCACAGGTGGTGGCAAGCCTTCTCGGAGGTCGTGTGGCCTGGGATGCCGTCTTGCGAGACGTCTCGCGGGTGCTGCCCGAGAACGTCTGGCTGAACTCGTTCCAGGCTCAGGTCGCTCCGACGTCCTCGACGGCGGGCATTCCGGTCGCCGCAGCGACAGTGCCCGGCGTCGCGGCTGCCCCGACCGGCGTTCAGATCGACGGATACACCTACGGGCAGACCGATGTCGCCCGCCTCTTGGCGCGGCTCGCGACGCTCCCGTCGCTCGGCAACGTAACCCTTACGGCTAGCAAGGTGGAGACCAAGGGAGCGAAGTCGATCGTCCACTTCCAGATCGCAGCCGACCTGAACCCCGGAGGTTCCCGATGAGCAACGCCCTGTTGGAGAACAAGAAGGCCGCGATCGGCCTGGGCGCCGTGGGCGGTGTTGCCGTCCTGGCCGCCGCGTGGTTCTTCCTGGTCGCACCGCAGCAGTCGAAGGCAGACGACCTCGACCGGCAGACGGCGGTCGCCCAGGGCGAACTTGCAGCGCGCAAGCTCGCCCTGGCGGCACCGTCGGCAAAGATCACGGTCAAGGCCGGAGACACGTTTCGTCTGACGAAGGCCGTTCCGGACGCCACGAACATGGCAGGTGTCATCCTCGACCTGAATCGCCTTGCCGCGCGGCACAAGCTGTCGTTCACCTCGATTACCCCGGGTTCTCAACAGTCGTCGACGGGGTACGTAGCCCAGCCGGTTGCCGTCGAGGTCCAAGGTCGGTTCACGAGCGTGTCCGCCTTCCTCGGCGAACTGCGCCGGCTCGTCCGGGTCCGGAAAAGCAGACTCGACGCCAGGGGGCGCATCTACTCGACGACGAACGTCGACCTGACCGAGTCGGAGACGAAGTTTCCCAACGTCAAGGCGACCCTGACGATCGAGTCGTACACCCTTCTTCCAACGACCGCTGCCGACACTCCGGCAACGGTGCCCCCGTCAAGCACACCGTCGGCGAGTGCGACGGTCGCAGCAGGAGCGAACCCCTGATGGCAATCAAGCCCGACGAAGCGGCCGCAAAGGCCCGCAAACAGAAGATCATCCTTGCAGTGGCCGGCGTCGCAATGGTCGGACTGGCGGTCATCCAGGTGCCAAAGGTGATGGGCCACTCGAGCTCCCCGACGACGGCAGCCGAGGCAGCCGCCGCCGGAGCGCCGGTCACGTCTGACGCAGGCGCGGCGGCGACTGGCACGGTGGCTGCCGCGGCAGCAGCACCGCCGCCGATCACCACCAAGCCCGCGGCCTACGTTGCCGGGGTGGCCCTGCCGGGAGGTACGCGCGTCGTTCGGCTCTCCGCGAATCAACTCGCCTCGTTCACGCTCTTCGAAGCGAAGGATCCCTTCGTCCAACAGGTCGACGATCAGACAGGCCTGCCGGGAGCGAGCGCTGCGCCCGCTCCCGTACCTGGCCCGGAGGCGGCTGCCCAACCCACCGCAGCGGCCGCCCCCGCGGCGCCCGCGGCCGCGGCGCCCGCGATCACGGACGCGACGATCATGTTCAACGGCAAGCCACAGCAGCTGACCGTCAAGCAGAAGTTCCCGAAGGGCTCGCCGTTGTTCGTCCTCGTGGCTCTGAAGAAGAAGCAGGCAAAGATCGGTGTCGCCGGAGGCTCGTTTGACAACGGGCAGACCGTCACGTTGGCGCTTGGCAAGACCGTGACGTTGGTCGACACGGCGACGGGTGTGCGGTATGAGCTCAAGCTCGTGTACACGGGCTCGACTCCCGAGGCGATCGAAGGGTTCTCGAGCTCGGCCCCTCCGACGGACACCTCCAACGTAAGTGCCCCTGCTCCCTCGACCGGCGGCGCCGTGGCGACGGCGACCCCTTGACCAGTCGCTTCACGAACAACGAGAGTCAATAGGAGAACCGAATGCCTGCTTTCGCCTACAGCGCAATCAACGCCCAGGGATCCCAGTTCGACGGCGAGATCCAGGCGTCCGACCGGTCCGCCGCGCTCGATGCGCTGCGCGGAGGTGGTCTCCTGGCCCAGTGGCTGGAGGAGGTGAATGCCCCGACCTCCGCCAAGACGGGATTCGTCAAGGGCAAGGTCAAGGCCAAGTCGCTGCAGGTGTTCTCGCGACAGTTCGCCACGATGATCGAGGCCGGGCTCTCCGTCGTCACGGCGCTCGTCATCCTCGAACAGCAGACCGACGACAAGGTGCTCGCGAGCGTACTGGACGACATCCGCGAGCAGGTCGAGTCCGGATCGCTGCTCTCGGAGGCGATGAGTCGGCACCCGACGGTGTTCAGCCGTCTCTACATGGCGATGGTCGAGGCCGGCGAGGCGGCCGGGGTACTCGACGTCGTTCTGGATCGGGTCGCCGTCCAGATCGAGAAGGAGGAGAAGATCAAGCGGCGCGTCAAGGGGGCGATGATCTATCCGAGTGTCGTGCTCGTCTTCGCGACGCTCGTGATGGCGGGAATGCTGATGTTCCTCGTCCCGATCTTCGTGAAGATCTTCAAGGAGCTCGGCGGAGAACTGCCGCTGCTGACGCAGCAGGTCATGCACGCGTCGGATCTCCTGCGCGGCTACTGGTTCATCATCTTCCCGGCGATCGGCCTCGCGATCTACGCCTTCTTCAAGTGGAAGAAGACCGAGGTCGGCCGACAGGCGTGGGACCGCTTCAAGTTGAGGCTGCCCGCCCAGATCGGCTCCGTCGTCCGCAAGGTCGCGATGGCGCGTTGGTCGAGGACGCTCTCGACGCTCATCGCATCGGGAGTCGACATCCTGCGCGCGCTCGAGATCACGGCGCAGACAACAGGGAACTGGGTCGTCGAAGAGGAAACCGCGAAGATTCGCGCGCGTGTGCAGGATGGAGCGACCATCGCCCAGCCGCTGGTCGAGAGCACGGTGTTTCCCCCGATGATCGCGCAGATGGTGAAGATCGGCGAAGAGACGGGCGAGCTCGAGAAGATGCTCTCGAAAGTCGCCGACTTCTACGAGGACGAGGTCGACGCCTCGATCGCGGCGCTGACCTCGATCATCGAGCCTCTGATGATGGTCGGCGTCGGCATCATGGTCGGCATCATCATCATCAGCATGTACCTGCCGATGTTCAAGCTGCTCACGCTCGTCAAATAAGCGGAGCGGGCTGCTCTCGCGCCCGTTCCGAAGTGAGATCGGCCGGCGGAGGAGCGAATCGTACGAGTCGAATGCCCAGGCCCCGCGGGAGCGGGGCCTGTCGGTTCGCGTAGAGTCCGACGATGCCGGGCGTGACGATCTACCACAACCCCAACTGATCGAGCAGCCGCAATGCCGTGAGCATTGCCGAGGATTTGGGGGTCGACGTCGAGATCGTTCTGTATCTGAAGACGCCGCCTGACGAGGCAACGCTTCGCGCGATCATCGCGAAGCTCGAGGATCCGCCGACGGATCTCGTCCGCCGCGACTCGCTCTGGAAGAAGCTCGGGCTCACCGAGGACGATGCCTGCAGCGACGATCAGATCGTCGAGCTGCTCGTGCGGCGCAAGCAGCTGCTACAGCGCCCCGTCGTCGTGACCGACGACAAGGCGATCGTCGGCAGGCCCAAGGAGCGCGTGCGCGAGCTGCTCGGGTGAGGCTTCAGCCTCACCCGCAGTTCAGGTCGAGAGCGTGGGCGAACGCCTCGGCCCAGAGCCCGTAGCCGACGTCGTTCGGGTGGAAGAAATCCGACGCCAACTTGCCGCGAAACGGGGGAGTGATCGCGCCACCTGTCTCGGCCACACGTAGATCGTGCCGAGCGGCCCACTCCCGAATCTGCTCGTTGAACGGCCGCACGGTCTGCGGCCTTCCGGGGATGGTGCCGATCACGGTTTGCGCCGGGAGTGCGGCCGTGAGTCGCTCGAGCCCCACGGCGAGGCCGGCTCGCCGGCTCGCTCTGATGTCGTTCGCCCCGACGGCGACGGTGATCAGCACCGGGTCGAGACCGAGCCGGCGTGCGAGCGGGAGCTGCACACCGAGAACGTCGCGCGTGCGGGCGCCGCTCTGCGAGAGGTTGACGAGTCGCAACTCGTGCCCCTCGGCCGACAGGTGCTCGTGAAGCTGGCCGACCCAGCCGCGATCGTATGCCGAGCTGCCGATTCCCTGTGCGGTCGAGTCTCCGAGGACGAGCCACACGGGCCCCGCCTGCCGAAGCGCGGTCTCGTTCGCCAGATGCCAGGCGTCGGCGTACGGCCCGATCTGTGATCGCACGGCATGAACGCCCGGAATCAGCGACAGAAGCCGTCCCCTCGCCGACTGCGGGCGAGGCGGCGGGAAGCGGAGGCGGTGCTCGCCCGTCGGGTCAGTCGACGACGACGACGCTCGACCCGAGCTCGCGCTCGACCTCGACGGCCACGTCCGTGCCGATGAGCCGGCTGAGGAACCCGTGGTGGTGCGACGCGAGCACGACCATCCTTGCCTCGCGGTCGCGGGCGGTGGCGGCGATCTTGTCGGCAACGTTGCCGACAGCCCAGACGTAGTCGGCCTCGAGGCCTGCCGCTTCGATGCGCTCGCGCGCCCGCGCGAAGATCGGCTCGAGCTCCGTCGGCTCGACGAGCGGGATCATCTCGGCACCCTCGTTGATGTTGCCGAAATTCTGTGGTCCCTCCGGGTCGAGCAGCATCTCGAAGACCGAGAGGACGACGAGCGTGTCGCCGGATGACGTCGCCTCCGCGATCGCGCGATCGAGCGCGCGACCCGCGCCCTCGGAGTCGTCGTACCCGATCAGGATCGTCCCGGCCATACCGAGAGCATCGCAGTTCCTCCGCGGTCGCGGCGGCATACGCCGCCGCGACCCGTGGAAGCGGAATGCGCCTAGGCGAGCGCCTTCGCCTTGAGGGCGTCGAACTCGGCCTGCGTGATGGCACCGCTGTCGAGCAGCGACTTCGCCTGCGCGACCTGCTCGGCCGGCGACGAGCCGGCGACCGACTTGATGTAGTCGTCCTGCTGTGCCTTGACGGCCTTCATCTGCTCCATGCTCCGGTCTGCCATGCCATTGTGCTCGGCGATGAGATAGATGAGCACGCCGAGGTAGGGCAGGAGTATGACGAAGATGATCCAGATCGCCTTCATCCCACCACCGATGTCACGGCGGCGGAAGATGTCCGCGAAGACCGTGATCAGGAGCCAGATCCAGATCACGAACGCGAAGAAGATGACCATCGACCAGAGAACGTCGAGGAACGGATAGCTTGCTGCGACCACTGTTGACTCCTAGCTCGAGGATCGCACGATGCCCGAAGCTCCGAGGCCGAGGCGTCGCACGCTTGACGAGTCCTATCCTGTCAGATTTCCGGCGACGGGGCGTCATCGCACATGTCTGAAAAGCTTGCCCGCCACCTTCCGATCGTCGCATGGCTTCCCGGCTACAAGCGGTCGTTCCTCGGCCGCGACGTGCTCGCGGCGCTCGCAGTGTGGGCGGTTCTCGTGCCGCAGGCCGTTGCGTACGCGGCGCTCGCGGGGGCGCCGCCGGAGGCCGGTCTCGCGGCGGCGCTCGGCGCGGGCGTCCTCTACGCGATCTTCGGCACCTGCCGCGAGCTCGACGTCGGGCCGAGCTCGACGGTCGCGATCACGGCGGCTGCAGTTCTCGTGCCGGTGGCGGCCGAGTTCCCGGCGATCTCGTATCTGACGCTGCTCGCAACGCTCGCGATCCTCACGGGCGTCATCCTGGTCGCCGCCGGGGCCTTTCGCCTCGGGTTCGTCTCCGAGTTCCTCGCCCGTCCGGTTCTCGTCGGCTTCGTCAGCGGCATCGGGGTCGTGATCATCGTGGGCCAGATTCCGAAGCTCATCGGCACCTCCGTCGAGAGCGGCAATGTCCCGGAGATGCTCTGGCGCGAGCTGACGAGCCTCGGCGACATCAGTTGGTCGACATTCCTCGTCGGTGCGACAGCCCTCGTCGCGTTGCTCGTGCTGCGACGGCTGGCACCGCTCGTTCCCTGGGCGCTCATCGTCACGGCGGTCTCGATCGCGTGCAGCCGCGCCTTCGACTTTCCCGCCGACGGGATCGCCGTGATCTCCGACGTCCCCGCTGGTCTCCCGAGTGTGGTGGTCCCGAACATCGGGCTCGGTGAGATCAGCGCGCTCGGTGGAGGCGCGCTCGCGCTCGCGCTCGTCGCACTGGCCGAGTCGATCGGCGCGGCGCGCTCGCTGGCGGCGAAGAGCGGCTACGAGATCGATCCGAACCAGGAGCTCGTCGCGCTCGGCGCATCGAACGTGGGTGCGGGGCTGTTGCAGGGTTTCCCGGTCGATGCAAGCCTCTCCCGAAGTGCGGTCGGCGCCGCGGCCGGAGTGGTCTCGCGCGTCTCGGGCGTGGCCGTCGCGGCGCTCGTCATCGCGACGATGCTCTTCCTGACGCCCCTGTTCGACGGGCTTCCGCAGGCGACCCTTGCCGCGGTGATCATCGCCGCGGTGATCGGGCTCGTCGACCTCCCGGGTTTCCGCTTGCTCTGGCGGATCGATCCGGCCGATGCCAAGCTCGCACTGATCGGCTTCGTCGCGGTCTGCCTCCTGGGCGTCCTCGGCGGGATCGTGACGGCCGTCGTGGCGTCGTTGCTCGCGCTGATCCTGCGCGTCTACCGGCCCCGGATCGCGGTGCTCGGCCGCGCTCCCCACGAGACGAGTGCCGACGAGGACTATCAGTTTCGTAGCATCGACCGGCATCCGGAGTACGAGACGATTCCGGGGCTCGTGCTGTTCCGCTTCTCGAACGAGCTCTTCTTTGCGAACGCGTCGTTCTTCCGCAGAGAGACGTTGCGCCTCGTCGCCGGGTCGGATCCTCCCGCCCGGACGGTTCTCGTCGATGCCGCACCGATCTCCCATCTCGACACGACCGCGGTCGCGATGCTGGAGGACCTGATCGAGAAGCTAACTCTCCGAGGGGTCACCTTCGAGCTTGCCCGGACCACCGCGTCGCTCAACGATGCCCTCGAGCGCACCGGCCTGCGCGAGCTGATCGGCGAGGATCACATCCACCGCTCGGTACACACGGGCGTCCAGGCGTTCCTCGCGCGCACGCCGAAGTAGGGAACCTCTCTGCCCGCTCAGATCTCGGTCTGCTCGCCAGGCGAGAGCACGCAGGCGGTCGTCTCGCCAGCGTGCTCGTGAAGGGCCGCCTCGAACAGGGCCGGCGGCGTGCTCAGGAAGCCGGGCGGCCCCTGCATCCCGAGGTGAATCGGGTAGTACGTCCCCCAGTGGATCGGGATCGCCGTGCGCGCGGCGAGGAGGGCGGCCGCCTGAGCGGCCCGTGTCGGGTCCATGTGACCCGGCCCCATCGTCGGCCCCCAGCCCCAGATCGGCAAGAGGGCGATATCGATCGGCGAGAGATCGGACATCTCGTCGAAGAGGTCGGTATCGCCGGCGAAGTAGACGCTGCGCCCCGCGCCCTCGATCACGTAGCCGAGCGGCTCCGCCTTCGTCCCGAGCGGGAGCCGCCCGGTGTCGTGCTTGGCCTTCGTCGCCCGCACGGTGACCGCCCCGATCTCGATCTGCTCGCCTGCACCCAGTTCGATCACGTTCTTCACGCCCGCCTTGCGACGGATCAACGCGCCGGATCCCCGTGGCGCGACGACCGGCATCTCGCGTCCGAGCCTCTGGAGCGACGGGAGGTCGAGATGGTCGTAGTGGAGATGCGAGATCAGCACGGCGTCGACGCCGCGGAGTGCAGCGGGATCGACCTTTGTGGCCCGGCGGAGGTGCGCGACGCGGTTGCGGAGCAAGGGGTCGGTGAGCAGGCGAACGCCGTCGAGATCGACGAGCACCGTGGCATGGCCGACGTACCGGATCGAGGCTCGCGGGGTGGCGCTCACGGGGCGATCCTACGCGGTCGGCCGGCGCCCGTCAGCGTCCGGCGGCGTCAGTAACGTCCCGATTCGTGTCAGGGACGACATCCGATCTCCCCGCGGCCTCCGCGCGAGGCCAGCGCGCGCTGAGCATCAACCTCACGGTCAGCACGATGCTGCTCGTGGCGGCCATCGTCGCGCTCGCGTGGGCCTTCGTCTATATCCGCGAAGCGGTCATGACGCTGTTCCTGGCACTGTTCTTCGCCCTCGTGCTCGAGCCCGTCGTACGCGGGATGCAACGCAAGCTCCCGCTCGGACGCGGTGCCTGCGCGACGACGCTCGTCCTCGGGCTCGTGGTCCTGGGCGTCGCCTTTGCGCTCCTGCTGCTCGCGCCGCTCGTCGGAGCGTTCCGGGACTTCGTCGACGCCTTGCCGCAGATCGTCGAGGACATCACGACGAGCTCGTCGTTCGGCTCGTGGGTCGATCAGCACAGCTCGGTACCCGAGAGCGCCCAGGCGAACGTCAAGGAGATCGCTCAGGGACTGGCCCATGCGGCGGGCGGCGTGATCGGGATCGTCGTCGGCGGCTTCAGTCTCGTGCTCGCGCTCGTGACCGCGATCTTCCTGACGCTGTTCCTGATGATCGACCTACCGCGCCTGATCGGCGCGGTCGACACGCTGCTCGATCCGCGCGGGTCGGATCGCTGGAATCGGATGTCCGAGCGGATCATCACCGCGGTGTCGCGGACGATGCTCGGCAACATTGCGATCTCGATCATCTGCGGCCTGATCTACGGCGTCTCGTGCTTGGATTCTCGGCACACCGTTTCCGGTCGTCATGGGTGTCGTCGCCGGGTCTGCTCGACCTGATCCCGATGGTCGGCGCGACGATCGCCGGCACGATCCTCGTCCTCGCGACGCTCACGCAGGGCGTGACGCCGGCTCTGATCATGCTCGCGATCGTGCTCGTCTACCAGCAGTTCGAGAACTACGTCCTCCAGCCGACGATCCTCGGCAAGGCCGCCAACGTCTCGGGATTCTTCGTGATCGTCAGCGTGATGATCTTCGGGGCGCTACTCGGCGTCATCGGCGCGATCATCGCCGTCCCGATCATCGCGTCGATCCAGATCGTCGTGGTCGAGCTCACCGCGGAGCGGCGTGCGCGCATGGAGGCGCTACGGCCTACGGCAGACCCGCCCGGCGAACGTGCAATTGGGATAGGCTCGGCGCGCCAGTCCCACCGTTGCCTCGAGGAGGAGTGTCGTGACCGATAGCCCCGCAGCCCCGTCGTCGTCGCGAGGCCGGATCATCGGTGCCCGCGCCCTTCTCGTCGTCGGTGTGCTACTCACCGTCGTCAGCATCCTCTCGACGTACGTGAAGCGTGAGGCGCTCGATCCCGGCCAGTTCAAGCAGACCTCGCAGGAGCTGATCGCGGACCCGCAGATCCAGGAGCAGGTCGCCGCGAAGATGGTCGACGCGCTCTTCGAGAACGTCGACGTCTCGGCCGAGCTCAGCGACACGCTCCCGTCGAACCTCCAGGCGCTCGCCGGCCCACTCGCGGGGCTCTCCCAGGGGTTCGCCGACACCGCCGCGCAGAAGCTCCTCGCCCGGCCGAAGGTGCAGGATGCGTTCGTCGAGTTGGCCTCGCTCTCGCAGTCGCAGTTCGTCAGGGTCCTGCACGGCGACACGCAGGCCCTCGCAACCTCCGACGGCAATGTCGTCCTCGATCTCCGGCCGCTCGTGCTCCGGCTCGGAGATCGCTTCGGCTTCGTGAGCAACCTCGCGGAGAAGGTTCCGCAGGACTCGGCGCAGGTGACGATCCTCCAGTCGAACGACCTCGACACCGCCCAGAAGGTGACCCACTGGCTCGAGCAGATCGCGAACTTCATCTGGATCTTCGCCGTTGCCGCCTGGGCCGGCGCGATCTGGCTCGCCCGCGGGCGACGCCGGCAGGAGGTGCGAGCGCTCGGGATCGGTCTCGCGATCGTCGGGATCCTCGTCCTGCTCGTCCGCTTCTTCGCGGGCAAGTACCTCGTCGACAATCTCGTCGCGAGCGAGACGGTCCGGCCGGCGGCGGGAGACGCGTGGGACATCATCACGAAGTCGCTTGCAGATGCCGGCTGGGTGGCACTCGCAGCCGGGGTGCTCGTCGCGCTCGGGGCATGGCTGATCGGGCCGGGTGACCGAGCGATCCGCGGCACGGGCCGCTGCCGCGCCGCACCTACGCCGCACAGGCGTCGCCTGGGGTGGGTTCGTCGTAGGCATGGCCGTGATCATCTGGCTCCTGCCGATTCAGATGTTCCGCACGACGGCGATCCTCGTCGTCGCCTCGGCGATCGGCTTCGTCGTGCTCCGGCGACAGGTCGCGGCGGAGACGGCGGGCGACGCCGAGGCCCCTGCTTCCGCTCCCCCTCTCGCTTCCGAGGAAACCCCGCCCGATCCGAGTTAGGGAACGGCCAGGCAGTCGCCGCACTGGCCGTGCAGGATCACCTCGTGCCCTCGCATGTCGTAGTCGAGGCGCGTGGCGACGTGCTCGAGCGCGGTCTCGAGGATCGGATCGGAGAACGGCTCGACCCGCCCGCAGTCGTCGCAGACGAGGTGATGGTGGTGATGGCCGTCTGCGTGTGAGGGCTCGAATCGGGCGATACCGTCTCCGAGATCGACGCGCGTGACGAGTCCGAGCTCGACGAGCTGATCGAGCGCGCGATAGACGCTGGCGATCGCGACCCGGTCGCCGTGCTCCCGGATGCCGTCGAAGATCTCCTGAGCGGACGTGCAGCAGTTCTGTCGCCCGAGGTACTCGACGACGATGCGGCGCGCTCCCCCGTTGCGGAGCCCTTGCGCCCGCAGGCTCTTGATCGCCGTCGTGCTCCAGTCCGAGTGCTCGTGCATCACCCTAGATGATACCGATTCGCATTAGCTGCTAGGCTCCGCGGCCATGGTGCTATCGAGAATTGTTCTCTTTAGTGGAGCAGTGGCCGCAGCCGCGGTATTGCTCGCGGGCTGTGGCGCGGGTGCGAACCCGAGCGCTCACGGGAAGACGGTCGTCGCGGCCTTCTATCCGCTCGCCTTCGCGGCGGAGCAGATCGGCGGGCCGGGCACCGTGGTCGAGAACCTCACCCCCGCCGGCGCGGAGCCTCACGACCTCGAGCTGACCCCGGGGGACGTGCGCGCGGTCGACGGCGCGAACCTCGTGCTCTACCTCGGCGACGGCTTCATGCCGGGCCTCGAAACCGCGGTCGAACGGCGAGCGGGGCCGTCGCTCGACCTCCTTGGCGTGCCGGCGGTCCGGGTTGCCAGAGGCGGAGACGCGGGCCGCGACCCGCACGTGTGGCTCGATCCGGTGCGCTACGCGGCCGTCGTCCGCGCGATCGGCGCGGCGCTCGACGAGCCGGACGCCGCGGAGCGACTCGCCGTTCGCCTCGACCGCCTCGATGCGGCGTTCCGCGCGGGCCTTGCCCACTGTTCGCGTCGTCAGATCGTGACGAGCCATGCGGCCTTCGGCTACCTCGCGGAACGGTACGGCCTCGAGCAGATCCCGCTCGAAGGGCTCTCCCCGGAGGCCGAGCCGTCCGCCCGACGCATCGCCGATCTCGTCGCTTCGGTCGAGCAGTCGGGCGCGACGACGGTGTTCTTCGAGACGCTCGTCTCGCCCAAGCTCGCGCAGACCGTGGCGCGTGAAGCCGGAGTCGCGACCGCCGTCCTGAATCCTCTCGAAGGGCTCGCAGACGATCAGCTCGCGGCCGGCGCAGACTACTTCTCCGTCATGCGCGAGAATCTCGCGTCCCTCCAGACGGCGCTCGGGTGCAAGACATGACGGCCGTCGTCGAGCTCGATGGGGTCTCGTTCGGGTACCGGGCGGGCATGCGTGTGCTCGACGACGTCTCCCTGCGCGTCGAACCGGGCGAGTTCGTCGCCATCGCCGGGCCGAACGGTGGCGGCAAGACGACGCTGCTCCGGCTGATCCTCGGGCTCGAGCGCCCGACCGAGGGCACCGTTCGCGTGTTCGGGAAGTCGGGTGGGAAGGCGGCCGACGGTGCGCGTATCGGCTACCTGCCGCAACGCGCGCGCCTGATCGGCGAAGCTCCGGTCACGGTACGCGAGGTCGTATCCACCGGACGGCTTGCCCCGGCAGGGATCTGGGGGCCGCTGCGACGCGCCGACCGCGACGCCGTGGAACGCGCGATCGGGACGGTCGGGCTCGGTGAGCGGGCCGATTCGCCGCTGCGCACCCTCTCCGGGGGGATGCAGCAGCGGGCGCTCATCGCCAAGGCGCTCGCGTCCGAGCCGACGTTGCTCGCGCTCGACGAGCCGACGACCGGTGTCGACGCCGAGTCGCAGGAATCGCTCGGGATTCTCCTCGAGGAGCTGCGCTCGCAGCTCGGGGTGACGATTCTCTATGTCTCGCACGAGTTCGGCGCCGTCGAGCACGTCGTCGACCGGATCGTCCTCGTCCGCGGCGGCATCGTCTACGACGGCCCTCCGAGTGGACTGCCGGGCGTCTGGCACGACCCCTCGCACACGCATGCTTGACCTCGAGTTCATGCGCCTGGCGCTCGCGACGGGCGCGGTCGTCGGCCTCCTCGCGCCCGCGGTCGGCTTCTTCCTCGTCGAGCGAAAGGCATCGCTCATCGGCGACGGGCTCGGACACGTTGCCTTCGCCGGCGTTGCGGTCGGCTACCTGCTCGGCATCTCGCCGGTGCTGACCGCCCTCGTGGCGGCGGTCATCGGCGCGCTGACGATCGAGTGGCTGCGCGCTCGGGGTGGGGCGGCTGGAGATCAGGCTCTCGCGCTCGTCTTCTACACCGGGATCGCCGCCGGCGTTGTGCTCGTGTCACGTGCCGGTGCCCTCAACGTCAACCTCTTCCAGTTCCTCTTCGGCTCGATCCTCACTGTCACGCGCGACGATCTCTGGACGGTGCTCGTGCTCGGCGCCGGCGCGCTCGTCACGATCGCGGTGCTCTTCCGCGGGCTCGTCGCGACCGTGCTCGACGAGGAGGGAAGTCGCGTCGCCGGCGTTCCGGTGGCGCGGCTCAACGTCGTCGTCGCCGTGCTCGCCGCGCTGACCGTCGCCGTCTCGATGCGGATCGTCGGGATCCTCCTCATCGCGGCGCTGATGGTGCTGCCGGTGATTGCCGCCAACCGGGTCGCCTGGAGCCTCCGCTCGACGTTCGCGCTGTCGATGGTGTTCGGCGTCTGCTCCGTGCTCGTAGGGCTGTCGATCGCGTACTACGCGGACCTCCCGCCGGGAGGAACCATCGTGCTCGTCGCGGCGGCGGCGTTCGTTCTCTGCTCGGGCGGAAGCGCGATTGCCCGTCGCGCTTGAGCCGCAGTGGTGCGATGATCGATGCCGATGAGCAACGTCGTTCTCACCGGCTCGGATCTCACGCTGGACGACGTGCTCGCCGTTGCCCGTCGTCGCGCCCCGGTCGAGATCGCGCCGGCTGCTCTCGAGGCGATGAGCCGCGCGCGCGACGTCGCCGACCGCGCGATCGCCGCCGGCTCGGTCGCCTACGGCGTCACGACCGGAGTCGGGAGCCGCAAGTCGTTCCCCGTCGAGGCCTCGGGCCACGATCGCCTGCTCGTCCGTCAGCATGTCATCGCGCAGGGCTCGCCGGTTGCCCATGAGGTCGTCCGCGCGACCGCTCTCAGATTGGCCAACGCGCTCGCGGCAGCGACGACCGTGGCCCGACCCGAGCTCCTCCTGCACATCGTCGATGCCCTGAACGATGACCGGCTACCCCCTGTCCGCTCGCTCGGATCGATCGGCATGAGCGATCTCGCGCCGATGGCCGATCTCGCGGACGGGATTCTCGGAGACTTCGAGCTCGAGCGCGGCGAAGGGATCGCGCTGCTCAACCAGTCGGCCTTCTCGACCGCCTACGGTGCGCTCGCGGTCGCCGACGCGCTCCTTCTCCTCGACGCGCTGGACTGTGCGCGGCGCGCTCGATCTCGAGGCGTTTGCGGCGAATCGGAGCGTGCTCCACTCCGCCGTCGGTGCCGTGCGCCCGTACCCCGGCCTCCAGTTCACGCTCGAGCGGTTGCGCCGCCTCCTCGCCGGGAGCGAGGTCGAGTCGCGAGCGCTGCAGGATCCGCTCACCTTCCGCACGCTCGCGCACGTGAACGGTGCCGCGCGCGACGCTTTCGGGTTCGTCTCGAGCCAGCTCGCGATCGAGCTCAACGCGGCCCAGTCGAACCCGCTCGTCCTGATCGACGAGGGCCAGGTCATCTCGGTCGGGAACTTCGAGCTGCAACCCTTCGCCACAGCGCTCGATCTCGCGCGCCTCGCACTCGCGCCGGCGATCACGGGCGCGGCGGAGCGAGCCGTGAAGCTCCTGCAGGCCCCGTTGACCGGGCTCACCGAAGGCCTCGGCGCACGATCGTCACTCGCCGAGAGCAGCCTGAGCGAGTTCGGCATCGCGGCCCAGGCATTCGCCGCGGAGGCGCGGCTGCTCGCCCAGCCCGTCTCGTTCGAGAACGTCTCGACCACGCAGGCGGAGGGGCTCGAGGATCGGATGACGATGGCTCCGCTCGCAGCGCGACGGCTCGAGACGATGGTCGAGCTGGGTGCGCGCGTCGTCTCGATCGAGCTGCTGCTCGCGGCGCAGGCGTGCGATCTCCGCGGAGCCCGGCTCGGCGCCGGGACGGAGGCGGTGCGCGCGAAAGTCCGCGAGCTCGCACCGTTCCTCGAAGAAGGTTGCGTCCTCCCCGACCTCGAGCTCCTGGTAGACGAGATCCGGTCCGGCAAGATGGGTGTTGAGTGGGCATGATCGACGTTCATCAACATCTCTGGCCGCCGGGCTTCGTCGACGCGCTGGCGGGAAGAAACGCCGTCCCTTCCCTCGACGGCACCACGTTGTCCTCGCCGGAGGGGAGATACGAGATCGATCCCGCCGACAACCAGCTCGGGGCGCGGCTCGCGTTGCTCGACGCCGCGGGCATCGACACCGCGGTCGTCTCGCTGCAGCCGACGCTCGGCCTGGACGCGCTGGAGGTCGCCGAGCGGGAGCGCCTGGAGGGCATCTGGGAGGACGGGATCCTCGAGCTCGCCGCTTCGGCCGGCGGGCGGATCGTGCCGCTTGCCGTGCGGCGGCCTCGCCCGGGATTCGCCGGCGTCTCGATCGGCGCGAGCGAGCTCGACGACCTGGAGACCCTGGCGCCCGTCCTCGACGAGCTGCGCGGGACAGGGTTCCTGTTCATCCACCCGGAAGCGGGCGCGCCGTCACCCGGCACGCCGCCGTGGTGGCCGGCGCTCATCGACTACACCGCTCAGATGCAGCGTGCGTACTTCGCCTGGCTCGCAGCGGGACAAGCCCGCTGGCCGGATGTCAACGTCGTCTTCGCGATCCTGGCAGGGGGCGCGCCCGTTCAGCTCGAGCGCCTCGCCTCGCGGGGAGTCGACGTCCGCACCGTTCTCTTCCCGAACGTCTACTTCGACACGTCGTCCTACGGCCGACGTGCGCTCGAGGTCTGCATCGAGACGTTCGGGGTCGAGCAACTCGTCCATGGCAGCGACGCCCCCGTCATCGATCCGTCCGCGACGCTCGGAGCGATAAGGGATTTCGGCGAGTCCGTCGAACACCTGATCACCGTGGACACCCCGAACCGGCTGCTGGCATGACATCGCTTGCGACTTTTCTCGCCCGGCGGATCGAGCCTGGCGTCGACCTCAGTCGACCGGAGCTCAACGAGCTCGCGTGCACGATCGGGAAGAACGAGAGCCTCTGGAAGGAGTACGAGCGTCATGATCCCGACGAGCGCCAGTACCAGCAGCTCTATCGCGACCCGAACGTCGATGTCTGGCTGATCTGCTGGATGCTCCGCCAGGATACGGGGTACCACGACCACGATCGGTCGT
The DNA here is from genome assembly GCA_963756835.1 of uncultured Thermoleophilia bacterium. Classification (GTDB taxonomy): domain Bacteria; phylum Actinomycetota; class Thermoleophilia; order Gaiellales; family Gaiellaceae; genus Gaiella. The sequence continues at coordinate 73,572 of CAVWPE010000009.1, read as the reverse complement.
CGGGAGGTGTCTACGTCTGCAGGGGGATGCTCTGCGAGGATCATTTCCACCGGGACGAAGACGGCTGGATTCGCGAGCGGACGAAGCATCACGAGGCCGGCGGCTCGTTCGACTTCGATTCCGCGTACATCCACGGCGTGCGGAACGAGACCGACCGGCCGGCGACGTCGATCCACGTCTACTCTCCCGCGCTCTGGCGGATGGGGCACTACGAGGCGGACGAGAACGGCGTCATGCGGCGGATCGCGATGACCTACGCCGACGAGCTCCTCGGCGCCGCCTGACGCCATCGGCGGCGGTAGCGCAGGGAGACCTGATTCCTGTGTTCAGGCGTCGAAGTCGAGCAGGACCTTGCCGAGCTTGCCGCGCGCCGCCAGGCGATCGAACGCCGCCACGGCATCGCTCGCCGGAACGACGCGGTCGATCAGCGGCGCGACCCGTCCCGTCGCGAGATGGGGCACGACTTCGCGCGCGAACGCGAGGACGGCGAGCGCCTTCTCTTCCAGCGGGCGCGCACGGAGCACCGTGCCGAGGATGCGTGCCCGGCGCCCCATCACCATCCGCAGATCCAGCGTCGTCTCGGCACCGCCGCCCGTTCCGACGATGACGATCCGTCCCAGAGGAGCGAGCGCGCGAAGGCCGCGCTCGAGGTTCGGCGCACCGACGAGCTCGAGGATCACGTTCGCCCCGCCCCCGGCTCCGGCCGCCTCGGCCAGTTCCTCGGGTTGGGCGACGGTCGCGCCGAGTCGCGCCACTGCCTCGTGAAGTGACGTATCGCGGAGCGTTGCGAGCACGCGGGCGCCGCATACCGTTGCGATCTGGACGGCCGCGGTACCGACCCCGCCGTTGGCGCCGTTGACGACGAGCAACTCTCCCGGGCGAAGCTGTCCCTGCGTGAGGGCGGCGTCGTGCGCGGTTACGAATGCCTCGGGCACCGCCGCGGCCGCGAGCTCGTCGAGCGCCTCGGGAATCTCGGTCACGTGGCGCTCGTGGACGAGCACCCGGTCTGCCAGACCGCCACCGCCGACGATGCCGAAGACGCGCGCCCCCGGCGAAAAGCGACGTGCCGTCGGTCCGCAGGCGATCACCGTTCCGGCCACCTCCAGGCCGGGAACGTCGGTCGGCGCCCCCGGCGGAGCGGGATACCGTCCCTCTCGCTGCGCGATATCTGCAGGGTTCAACCCGGCATATCGGACACCGACGAGGACATCGTCGCCACGGAGGACGGGGTCTGGTCGCTCGACGACCGCGATCACCTCGTTACCGCCCGCCCCCGTGAACGTGACTGCGCGCATACGGGGAGGGTATGCGACGGATCCCGTTCGGTGTCGAGGTCGGCGCTCTCGCCGCGGGTGTTGCCCGGAGAGCGAGTTCGAGTACAATACAACTGTGGTTGTAGATTCGGCAGACGGTGGTTCTGCGGAGCGGCGCCGCACGCGCACGGAGCGCGCCGACCGCCGCGCTGCCCGGTCGAGGCCGACCCCGTTTGCCGGGGCACCCCCGAGAAACGCTGTCGGCCCGGTCGACCTCCTCGACGAGAGCCAGCTCGCAGCTATCCACGAGGCATCGCTCGCCCTGCTCGAGAATGTCGGAATCGAGTTCATGGGCGCAGCCGCACGCGGAGTGTTCGCCGCTGCCGGGGCGCTCGTCGACGAGGCGACGCACGTCGTACGCATCCCCCGTGAGATCGTCGAGCACGCGGTTGCCACCGCGCCGGAGCGCTTCGTCGTCTCACCACGGAACCCGGCGCGGCGCCTCGAGGTAGGCGGCGACCGGATCGCGTTCGGGCTCGTGGCGGGACCTCCGACAGTGCACGACAGGGTCCGCGGGCGCAGAACCGGGAACCTCGCCGACTACGTCACGCTCGTCAAGCTCGCTCAGTGCTTCGACGTGATCCACTTCATCGGCAACCAGCCGACATCGCCGCAGGAACTGCCGGTCGCGACGCGGCATCTCGACACCTACCTCGCGAACCTGACCTACACCGATCGTGCGTTCCACTGCCTCGCGATCGGCAGAGAGCGGACACGAGACGGGATCCAGATGACCGCGATCTCAAAGGGGCTCACGCTGGAGCAGGTCGTCGACGACCCGTGTGTGCTGGCGATCATCTCGGTCAACTCGCCGCGTCGCTTCGACGAGGCGATGAGCGACGGCTTGATGACGATGGCGGAATACGGGCAGCCGGCCGTGATCACGCCGTTCACGCTCATGGGAGCGATGACGCCGGTCACGCTCGTCGCCGCCCTCGTGCAGCAGAACGCGGAGGCACTTGCGGGTATCGCGCTGACGCAGCTCGTGCGGCCGGGCGTACCGGTCGTCTACGGCGCGTTCACCTCGAACGTCGATCTCCGAAGCGGTGCGCCCGCCTTCGGCACACCGGAGAACGCACGTGCCACGATCGCCGCCGGGCAGCTCGCACGGCACTACGGGCTCCCGTACCGGGCCAGCAACGCGAGCGCGAGCAACGCGGTCGATGCCCAGGCGGCGTACGAATCGCAGATGTCGATCTGGTCGTCCGTGCTCGGCGGCGCTCACCTCCTCTATCACGGCGCCGGCTGGATGGAGGGCGGGCTCACTGCGTCGTTCGAGAAGATCGTTCTCGATGTCGAGATGCTCCAGATGATCGCGCTGACGATCGCGCCGGCGACCGTCACGGAGAACGAGATCGCCGAGGGCGTGGCGGCGATCGCGGATGTCCCGACGGGTGGTCACTTCTTCGGCTCTCCGCACACGCTCGCCCGGTACCAGACGGCCTTCTACGAGCCGCTGCTCTCGAACTGGCAGAACTACGAGAACTGGGAGGAAGCCGGCTCCCAGACGGCGGATCAGCGGGCGACGCTGGTCTGGCAGGAAGCGCTCGCACGGTATGAGCAGCCGCCGCTCGACCCCGAGGTGGAGGCATGCCTCGCCGACTTCGTCGCGACGAGGCGGATCGCTCTCAGGGATTTCGAGCACTAGCGTGCCCAGGCCGGACTGCATGCGCATCCTCTTCGTGACCTCGGAGCACGAGCACGGAGTCACACCGGAGCGCCAGGACCGCTACGACACAGCACGTGCTCGGATTGCGTCAATGACTGATGCCATCGTCGAGTCGATCCCGTACTGGGCGGTCGAGTCGCTTCCGGCCGACGCCCTCGTCCTCTCGGGTTCCGACGATCCCTGGGCGATGCATCGACCCGCTGCGCTCGAGCGGTTCTTCGCACACCTCCGCACCTACGCGGGGCCCGTGCTCGGAATCTGTGCCGGGATGCAGATGCTCGCGCTCGCGAGCGGCGGTGTCGTCGGCGCGTCGGTCGAGCCGAGCCGCGGGTTCGCGCCGATCGACGTTCTCGACGACAGCGACCTGTTCTCCGGCACGCCCACGTCGTTCGACGTGTTCCAGAATCACGAGGACGAGATCCTGGAACTGCCGCCTGCGTTCCGTGTCCTCGCAACGAGCGCGCGGTGCCGCATCGAGGCGATCGCCGCCGACGATCGTCGCTGGTGGGGGACACAGTTCCATCCCGAGGCCTGGGATGCCGAGCACCCGGCGGGACGGGCTCTGATCGAGCGCTATCTCGAGCTCGCGGGTGCGGCGGGCATCCGGAGCGCGCCGCCGTGAACCCGGGGACAGCCGCTCTCGCCCGTGGCCTGGCATTGCTCGACGCCCTCGCCGACCCGAGTGTGGGAGGCGAGGGTCTCGGTGTCGTGCGGCTGTCGGAGGTCGTCGGAGCCGACAAGAGCCAGGTGTCGCGCGCGCTCAAGGTCCTGGACGAGCGCGGTTACGTGACCCGGGATCCCGAGACGCTCGCCTATCGCCTTGGCTGGCACGTCTTCGGGCTCGCGGCGAGAGCGGCGGATGCTCGCCTGCTGGAAGCGGCCCGCCCGGTGCTCAGGGAGCTCCTGGCCGCGTTCGGCGAGAGCGTGCACCTCTCCGTTCGGCAGGGTGACGCGGTCCTCACGCTTCTCTCCGAGTCGCCCTCTGCCACGCTTCATGCGCCGGGGCGAAGCGGGGGTCTCGCGCCGCTTGCGACGACCTCCGCGGGGCGAGTCCTGGTCTCCGATCTCTCCGAGGTGGAGCTCGAGGCACTCGGCCTCGCGTCCGCCCACGCAGCGATCGCGAAGGCTCGCGAGGACGGGTACGCGATCGTCAGGGAGGAGTTCGAGCCAGGTCTCGTCGCCGCCGCCGCGCCGATCCGCGGGGTCTCCGGCGGAGTCGTGGCGGCCCTGAACGTCTCGGCTCCGCGCTTTCGTTTCGACGATCGCCTCGAAAGCGCCGCTCTGCGTCTCGTCGTCGCCACGGACAGGCTCTCGGTTGCGATCGGCGGACCGCCGCGCAATGCCCGGGGAGCTGCCTGAAGGCCGACGTGCCCGTGGTCCGGGTAGCGGCATGGAGGTGCGACAAGTTCGGTCGGACGTCGATACGCTCGCGACGTCTTTCGCGCGGCCGGGAGCCCGGCCGCGCGACGCTCCCAGGGAGGTCTGACGTGCTCGCAGCGGTATGCGACCGATTCTCGCCCGACGACCCGCTCGCCGGGCTCGGGGTGCGCGACGTCGACGAGCCGACGCCCCGGGACGGGTGGGAGGTAGTCGAGCTCCGCGCGGCCGCCCTCAACCACCACGACCTCTTCAGCTTGCGCGGGATCGGGGCACGCGAGGAGGAGATCCCGATCGTGCTCGGAACCGACGGGGCCGGAGTCACCGCGGACGGCCGCGAAGTCGTGATCTATCCCGTGCTGGTGGACCGGGCTCCCGGACAGGACGAGACGCTCGCGGAGGATTTCCACATTCTCTCCGAGCGGGGAGTGCCCGGCACGCTCGCGGAGCGCGTCGCCGCACCGTCGCGGAACCTCGTCGCCAAGCCTCCCGGGCTCTCGTTCGCCGAGGCTGCCTGTCTTCCCACCGCGTGGTTGACCGCGTACCGGATGCTCTTCAACCGCGCCGGGCTCCGGCCCGGCCAGTCCGTGCTCGTCCAGGGAGCAGGCGGGGGCGTCTCGACCGCGGCGATCCTGCTCGGCCGTGCCGCGGGCCTCGCCGTCTATGTGACGAGCCGCAGCAAGGAGAAACGGGCGCAGGCTCTCACGCTCGGGGCGACGGCGGTCTTCGAGCCGGGGAGCAGGCTTCCCGAGCGCGTCGACGCCGTCCTCGAGTCGGTGGGGAAGGCGACCTGGGATCACTCCATGAAGTCCGTTCGCAGCGGTGGCACGATCGTGGTCGTCGGGGCTACGAGCGGGCCGGATCCGCCCGCCGACCTGGCACGCGTCTTCTGGCGCCAGCTGTCGATCCATGGCTCATCCATGGGGACGCTGACGGAGCTCCGGGAGATGTGCAGCTTCCTCGAGCAGTCCGGCGTGAAGCCTCTCGTCGACTCGGAGTACCGGCTCTCCGATGCGCGAGCCGCGTTTCAGCGTCTCGAAACGGGCGCCAACTTCGGGAAGGTCATTGTCGCCCCCTGACACGGAGCCGGTGCGCAGAGTCGGATTCGTCGGGCTCGGCAATCTCGGCCGCCACCTTGCCGCCAGCCTGTTGCGGGCCGGGTTTCCGCTGACGGTCAACGACCGCGACGAGGGTGCCGCGGCGTCCCTGCTCGCGGCGGGGGCGGCGTGGGGAGGATCGCCGCGCGAGGTCGCGGCCACTTCCGACACCGTCTTCACATGCCTTCCTTCACCGAGCGTCGTCGCCGAGGTGCTGTGCGGTGAATCGGGCCTCCTCGCGGGCTTTGCTTCCGGAGGGACGTGGATCGACTCGAGCACGAACGACCGTCACGAGCTCCAGCGTCTCGCGGCGCTTGCGCGGGCGCGTGGGGTCGACTGTCTCGAGGCGCCGGTCACGGGCGGCGTCCACCTCGCTGCGTCGGGTGAGATCACCGTGCTCGTCGGTGGAGACCAGGGTGTCTTCGAGGCGCACCGGCCCGCGTTCGAGGCGATCGGCGGCAAGGTGTTCTACATCGGCCCGCTCGGCAGCGCGTCGGTCATCAAGGTAATCACGAACATGCTCGCCTTCATCCACCTCGTAGCTGCGGGTGAGGCGTTGATGCTCGCGAAGCGCGGCGGGCTCGATCTCGCACAGGCGTTCGAGGTGATCAAAGCGAGCTCGGGCACGAGCTTCGTACACGAGACCGAGAGCCAGGTGATCCTGAACGGCAGCTACGACATCGGGTTCACGATGGACCTTGCCTGCAAGGATCTCGGCTTCGCGCGGGAGCTCGGCGACGAGCTCGGCGTGCCCCTCGAGCTGGCCTCTCTCGTCCGCGAGACGTTCGCCCGCGCCCGGGAGGAGTACGGCGGTGCGGCGTGGTCGCCGATGGTGGTCAAGTTGCTCGAGGACGCTCTCGGCACCGAGTTGCGGGCGCCGGGCTTCCCGGATCAGATATCGGCATAGGTCCAGGCTCCGGTCCGCGTCCTACCGGCTCTACGACGTGCGACTCCATCCGCCCCGCGTCAACTCGCGCCGAGCGTCGGGTTCAGGTGCAGCGCGTCGTCCTCGTAGGGGTGCGCCGCCGCGACCTCCTCGTCGAGCTCGACCCCGAGGCCCGGCGCGGTCGGTGGGATCACATAGCCGTCCTCCCACTGGATCGGGGTCTCGAGGATCTCTGCGTGGAAGCCGCCCCAGTCCTTGATGCCCTCGAGGATGAGAAAGTTCGGGGAGCACGTGCTCAGCTGGATGTTCGCTGCCCCGACGACGGGACCGCAGTACAGGTGCGGAGCGATCTCGGCGTAGTGTGCTTCGGCCATCCCTGCGATCTTCTTCCCCTCGAGGATGCCGCCGACCCTCCCGAGATTCAGCTGCAAGATCGACGCGGCGCCGGTTGCGAGCACCCGTGCGAACTCGTACTTCGTGGTCAGCCGCTCCCCGGTCGCGATCGGGATCGTTGTCGCCTGCGCGACGCGAGCCATCTCCTCGGGCATCTCGGGCGGGACGGGCTCCTCGAACCAGAGCGGATCGTACTTCTCGAGCCGCCGGGCGAGTCGGATCGCACCCGACGGTGTGAACTGGCCGTGGGTTCCGAACAGCAGGTCGCAACCGCCCCCGACCGCCTCGCGAACGTTCGCGACGTACCGCTCGGAGCGGTCGAGGTCGTCGAGCCCGGGCTGCCGAGGGTCGAGGGTCGCGTAGTGCCCGGCGGGGTCGAACTTGAGCGCTGTGTGACCCTGAGCGGCGTACTCGGCGGCCCGCTCGGCCGCGAGGTCGGGGTCGAGGTAGACGTCGGTCGCGTCGCCCGGCTCGACGTAGAGATAGGTGTATCCGCGCAGGCGCTCGTGGACACGTCCGCCGAGAAGCTCGTAGATCGGCTTCTCGACCGCCTTGCCGACGATGTCCCAGCACGCCATCTCGATCCCGCTGAGGATCCCTCCCAGGGTGAGGTCGGGCCGGCCCGTGTACCCCTGGCAGTAGACGTCGCGCCACAGACGCTCGATCCGGAACGGATCCGCCCCGATCACGTGGCGACCGACGGTGTCCTCGATCATGCGGGCGACCGCGTGCGGGCCGAACGTCGCGGCGTAGACCTCGCCCAGGCCCTCGATCCCGTTGTCGGTCCGGAGCTTGAGGAAGATGAAGTAGCGCCCTCCGAAGTGGGGCGGCGGGTTGCCGACGACGAACGTCTCGAGCTCGGTGATCTTCATGGGGCCTCGCGATCCTTTCTGGAGCTCAGAAGACGATGACGTTGCGAATCGCGGATCCGTTCGAGGCCGCCGCGAGCAACTCGTTGACCTGGTCGAGCGGCCCGCGAGCGGAGATCAGCTCGTCGAGCCGAAGCCTGCCGTCGCGGTAGAGGGAGACGAGGTTCGGGATGTCCACGGAAATCCGGGACGCGCCCATCTTGCTGCCAACGATCCGATGTCCTTCGTTCGCAACGACACCCGGGTCGATCGAGGCCGTCACGCCCGCCGGTGGCATGCCGACGATCACCATCGTGCCGCCCCTGCGAAGAAGACGACCGCCCTGCTCGATGGGTTGCGGCGCTCCGACGGTGATGATGACCGTGTCGACGCCGCGCCCGCCGGTCATATCCGCGATGAGGCCGACGACGTCGTCCGCCTCGGGGTCGGCAGCATGGGTTGCGCCGAAGACGACCGCAGCGGCTCGCTTGGCGGCACTCGGGTCGACCGCCACGATCGTCGACGCCCCGGAGATCGCTGCGCCCTGGACGGCATTCAGCCCGACGCCACCCGTTCCGAAGACGACGACGCTGCTTCCCGGTTCGACCCGAGCGGTGTTGACCGCAGCACCGAACCCGGTGATCACGCCACATGCGAGCAGAGCGGCACGATCGAACGGGATCGTTGGCGGCACCACGACGGCCTGCGACGCATCGACGACCACCTGCTCGGCGAACGCACCCGTGCGGAGGCCCTGGACGATCGAGCTCCCGTCGCGCGCGTTGAGTGGGCTCTGCTCGTCGAGGGGGAACCTCGCTCCGCAGAGAACCTCATCGCCCCGCCCGCACGCCTCGCAGGCTCGACAGGCCCGGATCAGCGTCACGACGACGTGGTCACCGAGCGCGAATCCCTTCACACCCGCACCGATCTCCGCGACGACACCTGCTGCCTCGTGTCCGAACACGGCGGGCAGCTCTCCGCCCCAGGCACCCTGGACGTAGTGGACGTCGCTCTGGCAGATCGCGCACGCCGCGATCTCGACGCGCAGCTCGCCTCGTTGCGGAGCGGCGATCTCGATCTCCTCGATCAGGAGCGGCTCGCCGAAGGCGCGGCAGACAGCCGCCCTCACGAAGATCCTGCTTCGATCGGTTGGTCGCCCGGCCGGTGTCTGCGCATCATGTGGAATCTAGGGCCAGATATGGAACCCTGTCAACAAGGCTCGCCCCTCACGGCACTGCGGAGGTGCGGGCGCTGTAGCTCGGCAGCCAGTCGACGAGGCCCGAGAGTCGTGCGCCCTGGCCGCGAAGGCTCGTGAGGACGATGTCGCGGCGCTCGGGTGTCACCCGCGAACGGGGATGAGCGTCGTCAGCGCCGCGATCGTCGTCCCGATGCCGTTGACGACCGGAACCGACGCGGCGTAGAGACCGTTCGCCGTCTCGTCCCAGTTCTCTGCGAAGCCCTGCTCGCGCACGTTCGCGAGGATGCCGAGCAGCTCCGGGATCCCTCCGATCCGGTTCCCGGTCGGCGTGACGAGCTCGTGCCCCGAGAATTGCGCGGCAACCTCCTCGGGATCCCTGCTCGCGAGGACGACCCTGCCGCTTGCGGCCGCGAACGCCGGCGACCTCGACCCGACGTGCGTCACGTAGCGAACGGGTTGTGATGTCTCGTGCAACGCGATGTAGAACGATTCGTCGCCGTCGACCACCGCGAGCGCGATCGTCTCGTCGAGCTCTGCCAGAAAGGACGCCGCGACGGTCCGGAACGCCGTCACGACCGGAAGATCCGTCGCAGCCGAGCCGAGCCGCAGCGCCCGGATACCGAGCTCGTAGCGGCCGTCAGGGTCTCTCAGAACCCAGGCGCGGTCGACGAGGACGCCACAGATGCGGTGCGCGGTGCTCTTCGCGATCCCGAGCTCGCGCGTCACGTCGGCAAGACTCAGCTTGCCTCGTGAGGCGAGGAGATCGAGGATCATCAGGGTGGCTTTCACCCCGGTCGAGGACGGCGGGCTGACACCGTTCGAGCGCGCGCGAGCCTGACCGGGTCGTCAGGGCCTGCTGCCGGCGTGATATCAGTAGGGGTGTCCACGACGCGACGATACGCGAACACCCCGACACTGTCGACCGGCGCCGCACGGGCGTCCGGCTTGACTTCACCGCGCAGGATCTGTCATAAGAGCAGTTCACGTTGGGAACACCAGTCCATACCTAGAACCAGTTTGCCCGGTGCCGCGGAGCCGGGTCCCAACTTTGACCGCGAAGCAGCGTCGAAAAGTACGTCCAGCCGATGTCGAGTGAGAAGGTGAGGATCAGGCTTATGGATCGTGAGACCAGAAGGCAGATCGAGTATTTCCGCAGGAACGAGGCAGGCCCGCTCGAGAACAACCTGATCGACGAGCTCGACGGCAGGCGAGCTGAACCGGACAGAGTTCCTCCAACGTGGAGCGATGTTCGGGCTCTCGGTCGGGATGATGGGAAGCCTGCTCGCGTTCGTCGGCGAGGCCGGCGCAGCGCCGCTCGCAAGGGCGCAGACGGCAAGCGCGAAGGCCGGCGGCACGATCCGCGTCGGTATCGCCGCTTTCGGCGCGTCGCTCGAGCCGTACCTGCTCAACGAAGGTGGATCGCTCGCCCTGGCGGGGATCCCGGGTGAGTACCTGACCTTCACGAACCCGAAGGGCCAGATCGTGCCCTGGCTTGCCACGAGCTGGAAGCCGAACAAGGACGCAACCGTGTGGACATTCCAGCTCCGCAAGGGAGTCAAGTTCCACGACGGCACCACGATGACCGCGAAGGACGTGGTCGCGAGCATGAAGCAGTACGTCTCGGCCAAGGGCTCGAACGCGGGCCTGTCCCCGTTCTTCGACGCCTCCGGGGTGTCGGCAGTCGGGCAGTATGCGGTGCAGTTCAAGCTCAAGACTCCTATCGGTGTCTTCCCGTACCTGGTCAGCCAGACGACGTACCAGGCGATCGTCCAGCGCGCGAAGGATGCCGCCCAGCCCGGCTCGTGGGTCAAGGCCGGGATGGTCGGCACGGGTGCGTTCAAGGTCGTGAACTACGTCGAGAAGAAGAGCGCGAACCTCGTGCGCCACAACGCCTACTGGGGTGGCCGGCCTCCGCTGGACGGCGTCAGGGTCACGTTCTACCAGGGCACGGCGCCGCTCGTTCTCGCCCTCAGAGGCAATCAGATCGACCTCGCCTTCCAGCTCTCGAGCCAGGAGGCACAGGTCTTCAGGAAGGACTCGAAGTACACGTACTACAGCCAGCCGACCGCAGCGCACCGCCAGCTGACGATGCGGACCGACCAGGGCGTCCTCAAGGATCCTCGTGTCCGCCGGGCACTGGCGCTCACCATCAACCGGCCGCAGCAGCTGCAGAAGATCCTGCTCGGAGACGGCCAGGTCGGGAACGACAATCCGTTCTGGAAGGGCTTCCTGTCGACAGACCGGAAGATCGGCCAGCGCAAGCAGAACCTCCAGATCGCGAAGGCGTTGCTCTCTGCTGCAGGGGCCCAGAACCTGAAGTTCAACATCACGTCGTGGAACTTCGCGGATCACCCGGACCACCTGGCCTCCGTGCAGGCGTACGCCAAGGCCGCCGGCATCGACATCGGTCTCGAGATCATGGACGTCGGCAAGTACTACGACAGCGAGCCCGCCGGTGCCGACTACGCCACGACGACACCGTGGTTGAACCGCACCGCCACGCTCACCGAGTACGGCGCCCGAGGGGTGCCGAACATCTACCTCACGCGCTGCTACGTGTCGACGGGTGACTGGAACGCGTCGCACTACAAGAACCCCGAGTTCGACTCCGTGGCCAAGACGTATCTCGCGGCGGCCGAGATTGCCGCGCAGCGGAAGGCGACGAAGCGCATGGCCGGGATCTTGCTCCGCGACACGCCGGTCATCACCGACTACTTCATCAACTACGTGACGGCAAGCACCTCGAAGGTCAAGAACTACGTCCCCGAGGGCATCTCGCACGTCCGCCTGGCGAAGGTTTCCCTCGCCTAGCGGCGGTGCCCGCTCCGGCCGGCGCGGTTCTCCGCGCCGGCCGGAGGGGTGCTCGCCTCTCACACAGTGACCCGCTACATCGCCAAGCGCATCGGCCTTGCGGTGATCACGCTGGTGCTGCTCAGCATCATCGTGTTCGCCGTCTCGACGATCCTGCCGGGGAACGTGGGTCGGGCCGTGCTCGGACCTTTCGCGACGCAGGAGTCGGTCGACGCCCTCAACGAGCAGCTGGGCACGAACCGCTCGATCGTGGTGCAGTACAAGGAATGGGCGAGCGGTCTGCTCCACGGCGACCTCGGCACGTCTCTGACGAAACAGGTCCCGGCCTGGGATCTTCTCGGGCCGGCGCTCGTCAACTCGTTCAAGCTCGCCTTCGTCGCGTTCATCATCTGCGTCCCGCTCTCGATCCTCGCCGGGATCGTCGCCGCTCTGCGCTACGGCAAGGCGACGGACAAGGGCATCACGACCGCCGGCCTCTCGTTCTCCGCCATGCCCGAGTTCGTGTCGGGGATCTTCCTCATTCTGGTCTTCGCGATCTGGTTGGGATGGCTTCCCGTGACTGCCCAGGCGGAAGAAGGCGCCAGCGTCGCGACGCAGTTCGAGTACCTTCTCCTGCCGGCGTTCACCCTCACGCTCGTGCTGCTCGGCTACATCGCTCGGATCACTCGTGCCTCGATGATCGAGGCGCTCGACAGTGACTATGCGCGGACAGCACACCTCAAGGGCCTCGCTCCGTCGGTCGTGATCCGACGGCATGTTCTCCGCAATGCTCTCCTGCCGACGATCGCGGTCGTCGCAGTCCAGGTCGGCTATCTCGTCGGAGGGCTCGTCGTCGTCGAGGTGCTGTTCAACTACCAGGGCGTCGGCAGCCTCATCTACGAGGCGGCGCGGCAGAAGGATCTCCCGCTGCTCACCGCCGGCGTCCTCGTCGTGGGCATCGTCTACCTCACGGTGACCCTGATCGCAGACCTCCTCTATGCAGTGCTCAATCCGCGGATCCGGTTCGGGAGCATGGAGTGACGACGACGGATGCGACCGCGGCGGTAGTCCCCGCGCGTTCCGAGGCGCGGATCGCACGCGCAGAGCGCATGCGGCTGCTCCTGCGCTCGCCGACGGTGATCGTCGGGGCGATCGTGCTCGCCTTCTGGGTCTTCTGCGCCCTGTTCCCGCGGCTCGTTGCTCCGTACGACCCGATCTTCGACAACCAGTTCCCGCCGAGCATGAAACCCGAGTGGGGCCACCCGTTCGGCACCGACACGAACGGCCGCGACGTCTTCTCCCGTGTTCTCGCCGGGTCGCGAAACATCCTTCTGATTGCCCCCGCCGCGACCTTGCTCGGCACGGTGCTCGGCACGATCCTGGGGCTGTTCACCGGCTACCTGCGTGGACTCGTCGACGATATCGCGAGCCGCTTCATCGACGCTGTGCTGTCGCTCCCGCTCATCGTCACGTCGATCCTGATCGTGACCGCAGTCGGGCGGTCCGGCACGTGGGTCGTGGTCCTCGTGATCGGCCTCGTCTTCGCGCCGGTCGTCTCGCGAACGGTGCGTGCCGCAGTGCTCACGGAGGCCGAGCTCGACTACGTGCAGGCGGCTCGACTGCGCGGGGAGAAGTCCTGTACATCATGTACCAGGAGATCCTGCCGAACGTGATGTCGCCGATCGTCGTCGAGTTCACCGTGCGCCTCGGATACGCGATCTTCACCGTTGCCTCGTTGACGTTCATCGGCTTCGGCGTGCCGCCGCCCTCCCCGGATTGGGCCGCGCAGATCAACCAGTACTGGACGCTGATCGATCCCTACTGGTGGATGACATTGTTTCCCGCTCTCGCGATCGCGAGTCTCGTGGTCGCCGTGAACCTCGTCGCCGACGGGATCCGTGAGGTGTACGAACGGTGACGAGCAACGATGCCATGCCCGCGAAGGCGCTTTCGGTCACCGATCTCGAGCTCGTCTACGCCGTGCGCGGCGTCGACAGGCCCGTCCTGCGCGGCGTCTCGTTCGAGATCGAGCGCGGCCGCTCCTACGGTCTCGTAGGCGAGTCGGGCTGCGGCAAGTCGACGGCGGCGCTCGGCATCGTGCGCTATCTGCCGCGCAACGGTCGCATTACGGGCGGCAGCGTTTCGGTGGCCGGCGTCGACGTGCTCGGGCTCGGCAGCAAGGGGCTTCGCGAGTACCACGCGCGCACGGTCTCGATGGTCTACCAGAATCCCGGCTCGGCGCTGAATCCCGGCATGCGCGTCGGCGCGCAGGTGGCGGAGGCGTTCACGGTGCTCGGCAGTGTCCCGCGGCGAGGCTGGCGAAAGGGCGCGTGAAGCCCTCACGACGGTGCAGATCGCCGATCCCGCGTCGGTCATGAGTCGATACCCGCACCAGCTCTCGGGCGGGATGCAGCAACGCGTCGTGATCGCGATGGCGCTCGCCAAGAGCCCGTCGCTGCTCATTCTCGACGAGCCCACGACCGGCCTCGACGCGACCGTCGAGGCCGAGGTGCTCGACCTCGTCGCGAATCTTCAGGAGCAGCTCGACACCGCCGTGCTCTTCATCAGCCACAACCTCGGGGTGATCTCGAAGATGTGTGATCGGGTGGGGGTGCTGTATGCCGGGCGCCTCGTCGAGGAAGGGCCGGTCGAGACCGTTCTCCAGGATCCGCGCCACCCGTACACGGTCGGTCTCCTGCGCTGTATCCCGCGCGGCGGCGTCCGCAAGGATCGGGGTCGTCTCGACACGATCCCGGGATTCCTGCCGAGCCTGGGCGCCGACATCGCGGGCTGCGTGTTCGCCGACCGTTGCGCACTCGCGGACGAACGCTGTCATACCGAGGAGCCCGCGCTCGAGAGGATCGGCGCCGCCCACAGCGCTCGCTGCTTCCACCACGAGCGCGCGCAGGCCCTTCCGCGGGCGCTGTCGGAAGACCTGGCGCTGCCCGCGGTGAACCGCGCGGTGACGCCGCTGCTCCAGTTCGACGATCTCGGTAAGGTCTTCCAGCAGCACGGGGCGGAGATCCATGCCCTCGTCGGCGTCAGCGCCGCGATCTGGCCCGGCGAGACGCTTGGGCTCGTCGGCGAGTCGGGAAGCGGCAAGACAACGCTTGCCCGCACCCTGCTCGGGATCATCGGGCCGACCTCGGGCGCGGTCGAGCTCGAGTCCCGCCCCCTCGCAGCCCGGTACCAGAAGCGCACGAGGGACGACCTGCGCTCGCTCCAGATCGTGTTCCAGAACCCGGACTCCGCGCTCAACCGGCGCCATTCGGTGCAACGTATCCTGCTCCGATCGATGAAGAAGCTCGCCGGCATCGGTGGCAAGGACGCGGACGACAAATTGCGCCATCTCGCGGGGCGCGTTCGAATCACCGAGCGGACCCTGACCCAGAAGCCGGTGCAGCTCTCGGGCGGCCTCAAGCAGCGCGTTGCCATTGCCCGGGCCTTCGCCGGTGACCCGAAGCTCGTCGTGTGCGACGAGCCGACGAGCGCGCTCGACGTCTCCGTGCAGGCCGCGATCCTCAACCTTCTCGTCGAGTTGCAGGCGGAGCACCGCGTCTCCTATCTCTTCATCAGTCACGACATCGGGGTCGTGCGGTACATCTCCGACCGGATCGCGGTCCTCTACCTGGGGCGGCTGATGGAGATCGGCCCCGCCGACGTCGTCTTCGACGGCCCGCATCACCCGTACACGGAGGCGCTTCTCTCCGCCGTCCCGACGCATCGACGGGGGCGGCCGCGCGCGCATCAGGCTCGAGGGAGACATCCCGAGCGCCGCAGACCCGCCGTCGGGTTGCGTCTTCCACAACCGCTGCCCCCGCCGTGTCGGCCCGATCTGTGACGACGTCGAGCCGCCGTTGGTCGAGGTCGACGAGAACCACCTGATGCGCTGCCACATACCGCTCGACGAGCTGCGGTCTTTGCAGGGGGACGGGACGGCTCCGTCACCGGTGATCACGGCCTCGTGAGGATCCGCGCCGCCGTCCTCGAGTACACGGGAGGCGCCCTCGAGGTCCAGGACGTCGACCTCGCCCCGCCCGGGTCCGGCCGAGGTCCTCGTGCGCCTCGCGGCGAGTGGCGTCTGCCATTCCGATTTCAACGCGATCGACGGTACCGCCGAGACGCGCTGTCCTGCCGTGCTCGGTCACGAGGGGGCCGGCATCGTCGAGGCGGTCGGCGTGGGTGTGAGTCGGGTCGCGGTCGGCGATCACGTCGCACTCTCCTGGGCGCCGTCCTGCGGCTCGTGCGGAGAGTGCCTGCGAGACCTTCCGCAGCTCTGCTCGGCTGCCTGGCCGGCGATGGGAACGGGTGGGCTGATGGACGGCACGACGCGCCTTTCCCGCTCGGGCGAGCCGGTCTATCACTACTCGTTCCTCTCCACGTTCGCGGAAGCCTGCGTCGTGCCGGAGAAGTCGTGCGTTCCGATTCCGAAGGACGTCCCGTTCGAGGTGGCGGGCCTCGTCGGCTGTGCGGTCACGACCGGCGTCGGGGCCGTCTGGCGTACCGCCGGCGTGCGGCCGGGAGACCGCGTCGCGATCATCGGCTGCGGGGGCGTCGGGCTGTCGGCCCTGATGGCCGCGGTCGCGGTCGGCGCGGAGCCGGTGATTGCGGTCGACGCTGCGGCGACGAAGCTCGAGATGGCGCGCACGTTCGGCGCGTCCGAGGGTGTGCTCTGGGCCGGATCGGCTGAAGCGACGGCCGAGCTGATCCGCGATGCGTCCGGAGGGGGCGTCGACTACGCAATCGAGGCGACCGGGCGGCCGGAGGCGATGACCGCGGCGTTCCTCTCGACGCGCGCGCGCGGGGCGGCGGTGCTGATCGGGATTCCGCGCGAGGACGCGACCCTGACGCTCCCGGCGCTCTCGATCCCGCGGATGGAGCGGCGGGTCCTCGGCTCGATCTACGGGTCGTCGCGGCCCGAGCGCGACTTCGGCACGACGCTCGCGCTCTACCAAGCGGGGCGCCTGCCGCTCGAGCGGCTCATCTCGCATCACCTGTCCCTCGACGAGGTCGGCCTCGGATTCGAGCTGATGCGAAGCGGCGAGGCGCTGCGGGTCGTGCTGGATCTCGACACGTGACCAAACCGCGACACTGCAAGGGGAGAGCGATGAACCTCGATGATCTGGACGGCCGCGTCGGCGAGGGCTGGGGCGGTACGGCGCCCAACGGAAGCCACGTCAACGTCGTGCTCGCACGTCGCGGCAGTGCGACGGCCGCGGCGGCGCTGACGATGTTCGCGCAGCCGGCACCCGGGCACACGCCGGTCCTCTGCTGCGTGGGCCAGACGCCGGCCGAGTACGAGCCGATCTGGCCGCCGACGTTGATGATGAACAAGGCGACCGCGACGGAGGATCTCCATCAGACGATCACGTGGGGTGCCGCGCAGCTCGGGATCGGCCAGGGCGTGCTCGACGCAGTCGCCGACGGGCTGATCGAGGCGACCGGTGACCTCTACGTCCTCGTCTCGGTCTGGGTCGCGCCCGACGCACACGACGAGACGGCTGTTCGTGTCGCGAATCGCGCCGCAGTTCGGAAGGCGATCGGCGTCTGCGTCGAAGGCCGCGATCCCGCTGCGGCCGCACGGCTCGTCGAGCGGCGTGACTCGCTCGAGAGCCCCTTCTACGGCGGCAGCTGATGCGGATCACGGAGGTCGAGGCGCGACGCTACCGCGTCGAGCTTCGACCCGCCGTTCCGGGCGGCATGGGACCCGATCCCGCGTGACCATCAGGTGGCAACGCTCGTCGGCATCCACACCGACGAGGGCGTATCGGGCTGGGCGAGCGGTGACGCCCTCCCCGATCGGGAGCAGCTCGAGTCATTGCTCGTCGGTCTCGACCCGACCCGCACGGAGATCGTCCGCGAGCTCTGCGAGACGGTCGACTTCCACGGTGGTCGTCCCTGGACGGCCGAGGCAGCCGTCTGGGATCTCGTCGGAAAGGCATGCGGGCAACCCGTGTGGAAGTTGCTCGGCGGGCGCTCGGAGCGGCTCTTCGCCTACGCGTCGAGCGGCGAGCTCGTCGAGCCGGACGAGCGGGCCCGGCGTTGTGTCGCATTGCGCGATGCCGGCGTCCGGGCGGTCAAGGTTCGCTTCCACCACGCCGACTGGCGCGACGACGTTGCCGTCGTCGAGGCGGTTCGCGCGGCTGTCGGGACGGATCTCGAGATCATGGTCGACGCGAACCAGGGCTGGCGCATGCCCGGGGACCTCGAGCCGCGCTGGGATGTCGCGACGGCCGCCCAGGTCGCACGTGCGCTCGAGCCGCTCGGGATCTACTGGCTCGAGGAGCCGTTGCGCACGGACGACGTCGACGGGTACGCCGCGCTTCGCCGGCTGACGAGCCTGCGGCTCGCGGCGGGGGAGATGGTGCGCTCCGCGCAGGAGGCGCGAGATCTCGTCCTCCGGGGCGGGATCGACGTGCTGCAATGCGACGTCGTCCTGTCGCTCGGGATCGGTGGCTGTCGCCGCGCGGCTGCGCTGGCGGATCTCGGAGGTCGAGCCTGGTCGCCGCACACCTGGTCGAACGGCTACGGCCTCCTCGTCAACCTGCATGCCGCGCTCGCCTTTTCGACGGTGCCATTCGTCGAGGTGCCGTTCGACCCGCCGGCCTGGTCGGCGGAGCGGCGCGATTGGCTGCTGCCAGCGCCGCTCGTGATCGCGTCGGACGGCTCGATCGCAGCCGCCGGAGGGACCGGGGCTCGGCGTCACTCCCGACCTCGATGCGCTCGAGCGGTGGAGGATCGGCTGATGCGGATCCGCGCGGCGGTTCTGCACGAGCCAGGTCGCGTCGTCGTCGAGGAGGTCGAGCTCGACCCTCCGAAGGCGGGAGAGGTGCTCGTCGGGGTTGCCGCTGCCGGCGTCTGCCACTCCGACCTCCACCTCGTCGACGGACATCTCGGTGCGGGCCGCTGGCCGATGGTCCTCGGGCACGAGGGAGCCGGGATCGTGGAGGAGGTCGGCGACGGTGTCACCCACGTCGAGGTCGGTGATCGGGTCGGGTTCTCGTTCGTCCCCTCGTGCCGCGCCTGCCCGGCGTGTCGCGCGGGGCGGTTCAACATGTGCGTGCCCGCGGGCGAGAACGGCGCGCGGGGCATGCTCATGGACGGAACCGTCGCGCCTTCGTCTGCCCGACGGCACCGTTCTCCAACACGGCCTGATGACGGCGTGCTTCGCAGAGCGGACGGTCGTCGACGGGCACGGTGCCGTCCCGCTCCCGCCGGGCCTTCCCTTGTGGCAGGCGGCGCTCCTCGGTTGCGGGGTAATGACCGGCTTCGGCGCAGTTCGGAACGTCGGCCGCGTCGCGTACCGGTGAGAGCGTCGCGGTGATCGGATGCGGCGGAGTCGGTCTCCAGGTCGTCGCTGCCGCCGCTCTCGCGGGTGCCTGGCCGCTGATCGCGATCGACCGTGACCCTGCCAAGCTCGAGATCGCACGTCGTCGTGGCGCCACGCACGTCGTCGACGCGTCCGTCGTCGACCCGCTCGGAGCCGTGATCGAGTTAACGCAGGCGGCGTCGATCATGCCTTCGAGGTCGTCGGGCGTCCCGAGACGATCCGACTCGCGTGGGAGCTCCTTCGGCCGGCCGCGACTGCGGTCGTTGTCGGCCTCGCCCCAGCGGGCGTCGAGGTCTCGCTCCCGGCGATCGACTTCCTCTCCGACAAGGGCATCCGCGGCTCCTACTACGGCTCGGGCGACCCTGCCGCCGACCTCCCTGCGCTCGCCGAGCTCGCGGTCACGGGCGAGCTCGACCTGTCCGATGTCGTCACGCACGTCTCGGATCTCGACGGCGTCCACGATGCCCTCGACCGCCTCCGGCGTGGCGAGGGCGCGCGCACCGTCCTCGTGCTCGACCCCGCAGACCGCAGGCCTCGTCGAGTAGCTCATCCGCTCGACTGCCGCAGGCGATATAGGATCCGAGCGAGGTGCAGACGCGATGAACCATAGTGGCGGCGAATCTCCATCCAGGCTGATCGATGCGAGGATCGAAGAGCTCGGCGACTGGAGAGGCACGACGCTCTCGCAGGTGCGGTCGCTCATCAAGCAGGCGGTCCCGGACGTCGTCGAGGAGTGGAAGTGGAGGGGAGTTCCCGTCTGGTACCGCGATGGGATGATTTGCACCGGCGAGACGTACAAGAGCGTCGTGAAGGTGACGTTCGCGAAGGGCGCGTCGCTGGAGGACCCTTCCGGACTGTTCAATTCCAGCCTCGAGGGCAACACCAGGCGCGCCATCGATTTCCGTGAAGGTGAGGAGATCGACGAGGACGCGTTCAAGGCCCTCATCCTCGCCGCGGTGGCCCTGAACGTGTCAGCCGGCCGATAGCCTCATTCGGCCCGACGCGATCCGTCCCGAGCCGACGGGGCCCAACCGGGCAACTCGGATGCCTGCCGGATCCAATCGGCGAGGAGATCCTCGTCGAGCTGGTCGTCCTCGTGGATGTCGAGGTATCGCACGTCCTCGCTCTTCGATGCCCCGGGTGGCATCGGGTGCAGTGACGCGCCTTTGAAGAACGTGACCTTCACGTATTTCGTGAAGCAGTGGAAGCTGAGGAACCAGCCGCTCCCCTCCATGCCGTAGAACGGCGAGTTCCACCTCACGGCCTTCAGTGTGTCGGGGGCCGTTCGCACGATGAGCGCGTCGATGCGTTGCCCGACGTCGCGCTTCCAGCCCGGCATGGCGGCGATGTACCGCTGCACGGGTGCGTCGCCGTCGGCCTTCGCGATCTGCGGGTTGCCTCCGGTGAGGAGGATCGGGGTTTTGGTGGAGGGCGTGTCGTCGGTCATCTTGTTGACCTCCCGTTCGGTCTACAACCGTACACAGGTTCGACTGCTTTCACGCCGCGATCTTCTCGAGAAGCGCGTCGACGCGTGCGAAGCCCGACTTCGCGCCTTCCTCGACGCCGTACTGCATCGTGGTGTCTCGCAGCTCGGCCGTCTCGAAGCGCATCGTCTGGATCAACCTCGTTCGCTCGCCGAGATCCTCGAACTCGAGCGTCTGCAGGTGGTTCTGGAATGTCTGCACGAGGCGGACGGGTGGCTCGACCTCGAGAAACTCTCCCTCGACGACGCCGTGGGAGGTTCGGAATCGATAGGCGCCGCCCGCGCGGACGTCCATCTCCTCGACGATCGTTCCCTCGCCCCACCATTGCGGGATCAGCTCCGGATCCGTCCAGACGGAGTAGACGTGCGTGCGCGGTGCGTCGAAGACTCGCTCGACGCGGATCTCGAGCTCGCTCGGGGTCGTGACGGTTGTGCTCATGCTTCTCCTTTCGTTGCTTGTACAACCTGTGCGAAGCGGTCGAGCCGCGTTAGCCAGGCACTGATGCCCTCGAAGGCGTACGGCACGAGCTCGCATCTGCGGGCACGGCCGACCTTCTCGGTGGCGACGAGGTTCGCCTCCTCGAGAAGCCGGACGTGCTTTTTCATCCCGGTCAACGACATGCCGAATGGTGCCGCGAGCTCGCTGATCGTCGCGCTGCCGTCTCCGAGCCGTTCGAGCACGGCGCGCCGTGTCGGGTCGCAGAGGGCCGCAAACGCGCGGTCGACGGTCTGAGAATACTGAACCATAGAGTTCAGTATAGTGAATTGTTGCTCGACCCGTGGGATCGAGCAGGTTCTCTACTCGCTACGGCGTTGCCGAGCGAACCATGCCGGCCGCGACGGTGTCGTTGGTCGCCTCGTCCAGGAGGATGAACGCGCCTGTCGCACGGTTCTCCGCGTACGGATCGACCATGAGCGGGCCGGACAGGCGAAGCCGTACGGTGCCGATGTCGTTCAGCTGCATCGCGGTCGCGTCACGGTACTCGAGCGTGTCCATGTCGACGACGCCGTCGATGCCCTCGACGACGGCGCGGACCGTTCGGGTCGTGTGCTTCACGCCGAGCCTCGCCCCAACTGCGAGCGGACGCTCGCTCATCCAGCAGACGGTGGCCTCGAGCAACCGGGCGGTAACCGGCTGATCGTCCGGGTCGACGAGCATGTCTCCCCGCGGCACGTCGATCTCGTGCTCGAGCCGGATCGTCACCGACATCCCCGGCGTCGCCTCGTCGATCGGGCCGTCCGACGTCTCGACCGACGCGACCTTCGTCGTCAATCCGGACGGCAGCACGAGTACGTCGTCGCCTGCGCGCCAGACTCCGCCCGCGACCTGGCCTGCGTAGCCGCGATAGTCGTGGTACTCCTCCGCCATCGGCCGGATCACCCATTGCACCGGGAAGCGGCGGTCGACGAGGTTGCGGTCGCCGGCGAGCTCTATCTCCTCGAGATTGTGGAGCAGGGTTCCGCCTTCCCACCACGGCATTCGCTCGGACGGGTCGACGACGTTGTCGCCGTGAAGCGCCGCGATCGGGATCGCGACCGCGTCCTTCACACCGAGTAGCGCGGTGAGCTCGTGGAGCTCAGCGGCGATCTCCCCGAAGCGCTGCTCGTCGAAGCCGACGAGATCCATCTTGTTGACCGCGAAGACGAGGTGGGGGACGGCGAGCAGCGACGTGATGAGCGTATGACGGCGCGTCTGCTCGATCACGCCTTTGCGCGCGTCGACGAGGACCACCGCGACGTCGGCGGTCGAAGCGCCCGTGACCATGTTGCGTGTGTACTGAACGTGCCCCGGAGCGTCGGCGAGCTGAAAGCGCCTTCGCGGGGTGACGAAGCCTCGGTATGCCACGTCGATCGTGATCCCCTGCTCTCGCTCCGCTCGGAGGCCGTCCGTGAGGAGCGCCAGGTTGACGTAGCCGTCGCCACGGCGTTCGCTCGTCTCCTCGACCGCTTCCATCTGGTCGACGAAGACCTGTTTCGTATCGAAGAGGAGCCGGCCGATGAGCGTCGACTTGCCGTCGTCGACCGAGCCGCAGGTGACGAGGCGAAGCAGGTCGCCGGTTGCCGCGGTGCGGGGCGGCGCTAGAAGTATCCGACACGTTTCCTGTCCTCCATCGCGGCCTCGGAGGCGCGATCGTCGGCGCGGGTCTCGCCCCGCTCCGTCACCCTGGTCGCGGCGATCTCCGCCACGACGTCGTCGAAGGAGGTCGCATGCGATCGCACTGCGCCCGTGCAGCTCATGTCGCCGACCGTGCGGAACCTGACCCACTCGCGGAAGGGCACCTCGTCGTCGGCTCGCTCGATCACGTCCGAGGTGGCGTAGAGCATCCCGTCGCGCTCGAACACCTCGCGCTCGTGCGCGTAGTAGATGGACGGCAGCTCGAGGCTCTCGCGGGCGACGTACTGCCAGACGTCGAGCTCCGTCCAGTTGGAGATCGGGAAGACGCGGACCTGCTCGCCCTTGCGGATCTTGCCGTTGTACAGGCTCCAGAGCTCGGGGCGCTGGGCGCGGGGATCCCACTGCCCGAAGTCGTCGCGGAACGAGAAGATCCGCTCCTTCGCCCGTGAGCGCTCCTCGTCACGCCGGGCGCCCCCGATGGCGGCGTCGAACTGGTTCTCCTCCATCGCGTCCAGCAGTGTCGTCGTCTGCAGCTGGTTACGCGACGCGCGCGGTCCGGTCTGTTCGACGACGCGACCCCTGTCGATCGACTCCTGCACCGAAGCGACGACGAGGCGCTCGCCCAGCTCTGCGACGCGCCGGTCGCGGTACTCGATCACCTCGGGGAAGTTGTGCCCGGTGTCGACGTGCATGAGCGGGAACGGGAAGCGCCCGGGACGGAACGCCTTCTCGGCGAGGCGGAGAAGCACGATGGAGTCCTTGCCCCCGGAGAAGAGCAGCACCGGCCGCTCCAGCTCGGCGGCGACCTCGCGCATGATGTGGACGGCCTCGGCCTCGAGCTCGTCGAGATGGGAGCGGTGGCGACTCGTGCTCATGCGTCGACGTGGATCCCGCATTCGGTCCTGTCGCGTCCCGTCCAACGGCCCTCGCGCCCGGTGCCCGGCTCGGTGCAGTGGGTGCAACCGATGGAGGCGTAGCCGCGCGCGTGGAGCGCGTTGACCGGCAGCTCGCGCTCCTCGATGTACGCGTCGACGGCCGCCTCGGTCCAGTCTGCCAGTGGATTGGCCTGCCACAGCTCGTGGCGCTCGTCCCATGCGATCTTCCTCGCGTCGGCGCGTGTCGGCGACTGCTCGCGCCGCAGCCCCGTGATCCAGCCGTCGAGGCCGCCGAGAGCGCGAGCGAGGGGTGCGACCTTGCGGATCGAGCAGCAGAGTGACGGGTTCGACGCCCAGAGAGCGTCTCCGTGAATCGCCGCCTGACGTCCGAGCGACGGCCCTTCGTACACCTCCACCGCTATCCCGTAGCGCTGCTCCACTGCGCGCCAGACGTCGTAGGTCTCGGGAAAGAGCACGTGCGTATCGAGGGCGAACACGCGTGCATCCGGCTCGATCGCGAGGAGCATGTCGAGGAGCACCGCCTCCTCCCGCTGGAACGAGCATGCGAGCGAAAGATTCGGGTGGAAGTGCTCGACCATGACACCGAGCACCTCGGGTGCGGTGAGCGACTCGGGATCGGTCTCGCCGACGAGCGTCCTGATGTCCGTCTCCATCGTCAAGACAGTATCAGTTGATGAGGAGTGTTTATTCGTTGCATAAGCGGATTCGCTCATGACAGCGGCAGGATAGAGTCGTTGCGTGGACGAGCTGCCCGGGGGTCTCCTGCGCGTGACGATGCCGCTGCCGACGAGGCCCGGACATGTTCACTGCTATCTCGTGCCGGTCGACGGCGGGTACATGCTCGTCGACACCGGCCTCGGGCTGCCCGACGCCCGTGAGCAGTGGGCTGCCGTCCTCGCCGACCTCGACGCGCCGGTCGTGACGACGTTCCTGACGCACTTCCACCCGGATCATCTCGGCGCCGCGGCGGACCTGCGCGATCTCACGAGCGCGCCCATCGTGCAGGGGCGGCTCGATGCGCAGCAGGCGCGCACCGTGTGGGAGAACGACGCCTGGACGGACCACCTCGCCGAGTGGTTCCATCGCAACGGCGTGCCGGAGGACGTCACCGAGGAGCTGATCGGACAGGGAGTCCGCTACAAGCCGTTCGTGCGGACGGTCTCCGATCCGGAGGTCGTCGATCCCGGTGACGCGCTCCACGGATGGGATCTCGTCGCCGCTCCGGGGCACGCCGACGGCCAGCTGACCCTGCTTCGCGACGGCGTGCTGCTCGCCGCCGACCATCTTCTCGCGCGGATCACGCCGACGGTCGGCCTCTGGCCCGAGAGTCGACCCGATCCGCTCGGTGACTACCTGGTAGCGCTCGAACAGACGATCGAGCTCGCTCCCGCGGTCGCCTACGGCGGGCATGGAGATGCGGTGCTCGACCCCGTCGGCCGCGCGCGCGAGCTGATCGCGCATCATGACGATCGGCTGCGTGTTGCCGCTGCGGCGCTCGGCCCCGAGCCGATGACCGGCTACGAGGTGTCGTTCCCGTTGTTCGGCGACGATCTCGGGCCTGCCTCGCGCCGGTTCGCCGTCGCGGAGACCCTTTCTCATCTCGAGCGCCTCGTTCTCGACGGGAGGGCAGAGCGACTCGACGCGCTCGGCGGCGACCACGTCGCCGTCGTCTCCTATACTGCCGCGCAGTAGTGGGCGACCTTCCCTCCAGTACCGAGGCCCCGAAGGCCGGGGCATGACGGTTTCTCTCGAACTGCTCGGCGTTGCCCTGCTGATCCTGCTGAACGGATTCTTCGTGGCGGCCGAGTACTCGCTCGTCACCGTGCGTCGCACGAGGCTGCAGGAGCTCGCCGACGAGGGGAGTCGCACCGCACGTGCCGTGATGAAGATCACGAGCGATCCGCCGCACTTCATCGCCGCGATGCAGCTCGGGGTCACGCTCACCTCGCTCGCCATCGGTGCGATCGGCGAGCATGTGCTCTCGGAGCTCTTCGGGATCTGGCTCGGAACGTTCTTCGCCGTGTTGTTGGCATTCCTGATCATCACGTTCATGCACGTCGTCGTCGGCGAGCTCGTGCCAAAGGGCCTCGCGCTCAGCTACTCCGAGCGTATCGCCCTCGGCGTCTCGGCTCCGGTTCGCGCCTTCTTCTTCGTCTTCAAGCCGGTGATCTGGTTTCTCCAGCGGTCGAGCGAGACCGCCCAGCGTGCGATCGGCATCGACCCGGCGAACGTGGAGGGCGCGGCGCACTCGGAGGCGGAGCTCCGGATGCTGCTCGAGGTCTCGAGCGAGCACGGCGAGATCGAGCAGGGCGAGCGGGAGATGCTCTACAAGGTGTTCGACTTCGCCGACAAGGAGGCATCCGACGTCATGGTCCCGCGCCCCGACGTCGTCGCCATCTCGTTCGAGCTCGACCCCGAGGACGCGCTTCGGGCCGTGCTCGAGTCTCCGTTCACCCGCTACCCGGTCTATCGCGAGTCGCTCGACGAGATCATCGGGATCCTGCACGTGCGCGACCTCGTCTCCGCGCTCCACGACAGCGCCATCGCCGAGGTCGAGCTCGAAGCGTTGCTGCGGCCCGCGTACGTCGTGCCCGAGACGAAGGACCTGGCGGCGTTGCTCGCCGAGTTCCGGCGCACGAACCAGCACATGTCCGTCGTCGTCGACGAGTACGGGTCGATGGTCGGAGTCGTCACGCTCGAGGATCTACTCGAGGAGATCGTCGGCGAGATCGAGGACGAGTTCGACCTGCCGGACGAGTCGGTCGAGAGGGTGAACGAGACCACGATCAGGATCGACGGCACCTTCCCGATCGACGATTTCAACGAGGAGTTCGGGACGGCGCTCGAGCACGAGGACTACAACACCGTCGCCGGCTATGTCTTCGACCTGATCGGCCGGGCGGCGGAGCCCGGCGACGAGGTGCTGACGGACGGCCTCCGGATCGCCGTGCTTGGTGTCGAGGGCTCGCGCATCCAGCGCCTCGAGGTGGAGTTCCTGCCGACTCCCGCGACCGACGACGAGGAAGGCGAGGCGGCGTAGCCCGTACCGCATCGAGCGCGGAGCCTGGCGACTCGCCGCTCCGGCACCGCGACTTCGTCGTCTTCCTCGGCGTCATGCTCGCCTCGGGGTTCGCGATCGAGATGTCGTTCGTCGCGATCGGGTGGCAGGTGTACGCCGTTCGGAGCAACCCACTCGACCTCGGGCTCGTCGGCCTCGCGATGTTCATCCCGCTGCCGCTGCTCGCGCTCCCCGCCGGGCACCTGGCCGACCGATTCCCGCGCCGGATACTGCTCGCGATCTCGCTCGCGCTCGAGACCGGGATCATGCTCGGCCTGCTCGGCGTGACGCGGGCGGGGGCGGGCTCGACGTGGCCGTTCTTCCTGCTCGCGTTCGGGACGGGCGTCGCCGCGGCGCTCGGCGCACCTGCGTCCCGCGCTCTGACTCCGTCCCTCGTACCGCGCGAGATCCTCGTCCGAGCTCTCGCGTTCCGATCGGTCGTCTTCCAGGTCTCGGTGATCGTCGGCCCCGCGATCGGGGGTCTTCTCTTCGCGCTTCATCCAGAGCTCGTGTACGGCATCGCTGCGTCTCTCGGTGGGATGGCGCTCGTCGGTGCGCTGCTGCTCCATGCGCGGGCGGAGTCCTACGGTCGGCTCCTCGCCCGACCTTGCCAGCGTGCTCGGCGGTGTACGCCTCGTGCGTCGGACGCCCGTGCTGTTCGGCGCCATCTCGCTCGACCTGTTCGCGGTCCTGTTCGGCGGCGCCGTCGCCCTGCTTCCCGTGTTCGCGAAGGACATCCTCGAGGTCGGGCCGGCCGGTCTCGGCGTGCTGCGGGCAGCCCCCGCCGTCGGCGCGCTCAGCGCGGCGCTCGTCATGACGCGCTGGCCGGTTCGTAGGCGAGCCGGCCGTACGCTGCTGACGGTCGTCGCGCTCTACGGCGTCACGATCGTGGTCTTCGGGCTCTCGCAGACGATGTGGTTGTCGCTGCTCGCGCTTGTTGCGGGAGGCGCAGTCGACATGGTCAGCGTCGTGCTCCGGCAGACGATCCTGCCACTCGTCACGCCGGATGACCTGCTCGGACGCGTGAACGCCGTCGAGATGGTCTTCATCAGTGCTTCGAACGAGCTCGGCGCGTTCGAGTCGGGAGTCGCCGCGGCGCTCGTCGGTGCAGTGCCGGCTGTCGTGATCGGCGGTGCCGTCACGATCGCGATCGCGGTCTCGTGGACGCGGTTCTTCCCGGCTCTCGCGCGGGTCGACCGGCTCGACGACCTGCGGCCCGCCGGGTAGCGCTCAGGTGAGACAGGTCTCGGGCAGCTCGAACCAGCGCAGGTGCTCGAAATCGTCGCTGATCCACGCGTCGGGTGCGGCCGGCCCGGACGCATCCTCGAGGATGTGCCGAGCCTCCAGGAGATAGTCCGCAAGCGCCGACTCGGGTGCCCGGTCGTGAGGCAGGTCGGGCACGACGAGCTTGCCCGTCGCCCCGTCGTAGGAGAGAGCGGTCAACCGCAGCGGTGGCTCGACGTGACCGGCCCGGTGACGCCAGAGCCCGGTCAGCGGCTCGAACCGATATGCGGGCAGGAGGCGCCAGCCGTCCGTCGCGACGAGGTCGACCGCCGCCACGATGTACTCGAAGACGGCCTCGGAGATGAAGTAGTTGAACGAGACCCGCGTCCAGCCGGGCTTGATCCCCTCGCAGCCGCGGCTCACCACGTGGCGATACTCCTGCGATCGCTCGAGGCCGATGCCGAGGAGGCGGTGGCCGTAGGGGCCGGCGCACGAGCAGCCTCCCCGGGATTGGATGCCGAACAGGTCGTTGAGCACGGCCACGACGTAGTTGTGGTGGAGGAAGAGCCCTGATGGGCCCTTCACGACGAACGAGACGATCGAGAGTCGCTCCGCATCGAGGTTGCCGAGGATGCGGATGTTCGGATTCGCGCTCCAGCGCTCGACGGCGCGGCGCCAGAAGTCCTCCTCGTGCGCCCTGATCACGTCGACGCCGACCGCTTCTTTCAGCTGGAAGACGAGCCCCGCGCGGATCGCCTCGACGATCGCAGGGGTGCCACCCTCCTCGCGGACGACGGGGTCTTCGAGGAAGCGGTGCTCGGTGGGCGCGACGTACGCGACGGTGCCGCCGCCCACCACGTCGGGCACGCGGTTCGCGAGGAGCTCCCGCCGGACGACGAGCACGCCCGGCGTGCCGGGGCCGCCGACGAGCTTGTGCGGACTGAGGAAGACGGCGTCCTTGTCTGCCAGGGGGTGCTCGGAGCAGTGCGGGTGCATCTCGATCTCGACGTACGGCGCCGCGGCGGCGAAGTCCCAGAACGAGAGGGCGCCGTGACGGTGCAGCAGGTCGGCGATCGCGCAGCTGTTCGAGATGATGCCCGTCACGTTCGACGCCGCGGAGAACGAGCCGATCTTGAGCGGACGATCGGCGTGGCGCACGAGCTCGGCCTCGAGGGCCGTCAGGTCGACGTGGCCGTCCGCGTCCTCGGGGATCACGACGACGTCCGCGATCGACTCGCGCCAGGGCAGCTCGTTCGAGTGATGCTCGAACGGGCCGACGAAGACGACCGGCCGCTCGTCGGCGGGAATGTGCTCGGTGAGCGAGTACCGATCCTCGAGCTGGGAGGGGATCCGCAATCCCAGGATGCCGATCAGCTTGTCGACCGCGCCGGTCGCGCCCGAGCCGCAGAAGATCACGCAGGTCTCGTCGCTCCCGCCGACCGCATCGTGGATGATCTGGCGCGCGTCGTCGCGCAGGCGGCTCGTCTGCAGGCCGGTGCCCGACGACTCGGTGTGGGTGTTCGCGTAGCGGGGCAGGACCTCGTCGCGGATCACGTCCTCGATGAACGTGAGCGATCTCCCGCTCGCGGTGTAGTCGGCGTACGTGACGCGGCGCGCGCCGAACGGCCCGAACATCACCTGGTCGTCGCCGATCACCGACTCCCGGATCCGGCGCAGAATCGGGCTATCCGGTGGTGAGCTCACCCAGGGAGGGTAGCGTCGCCCGGTCGGACGAGCCCTGACTCGTAGGCGACGACGACTGCCTGCGTGCGATCCCGGAGATCGAGCTTCTGGAGTATGTGCGCGACGTGCGTCTTCACCGTGTGCTCGCTGACCACGAGGTGTGCGGCGATCTCGGCGTTCGACCGGCCCTGTGCGAGGAGGCGGAGGACTTCGAGCTCGCGCGTCGTCAGCTCCTCGAGCGCCCGCGGCGGAGCGGTCGGTACGCGTCGCGAGAACTCCTCGATCAGGCGGCGGGTCACCGACGGTGCGAAGAGCGAGCCGCCTTCCGCCACGACCTGGATCGCGGTCAGGAGTCGCTCCTCGGGCGCGTCCTTCAACAGAAAGCCGCTCGCGCCTGCACGGAGTGCGTCGTAGACGATGTCGTCGAGGTCGAACGTCGTCAAGACGAGAACCCGAGGGCTCGTCTCGTCGACGACGATCCGGCGGGTCGCCTCGATCCCGTCGACACCGGGCATGCGCACGTCCATCAGGACCACGTCGGGCGTCGAGCTCGGCGGCGAGCGCGGCTGCCTCGGAGCCGTCTCGCGCCTCTCCGACCACCTCGATCCCGGGCTCCCCGGTGAGGATGAGCCGGAAGCCCGTGCGAACGAGGGACTGGTCGTCGGCGATGAGGACGCGAATCACGCGTCGTCCCTGTATGGAAGGCGTGCGTGGATGGCGAAGCCACCGTTCGAGCCGCGGGCCGGCCTCGATCTCGCCGCCGACGACTGCGACCCGCTCCCTGATCCCGAGGAGGCCGTTCCCCGTCCCCGGAGCGGCGGACGACCTCCTCGGCCGTCGTCGACGACGTCGATCTCGACGCCCTCCGGCGAGAAGCGGACGCGCGACGTGCGCGATCGCCGGGCCCGCGTGCTTGAGCACGTTCGTCAATGCCTCCTGCACGATCCGGTAGCCGGAGACGTCCACCCCGGGTGGGATGCCGTTCGGCTCGTCCCTCGATCTCGAGCTCGACGGGCAGGCCCGAGGCGCGCATCTCCTCTGCGAGTGCCTCGAGCCGCTCGAGCGACGGCTGCGGGGCATCGCGACCTGCTCGTCGTCGTCGCGCAGCATCCCGAGCAGCCGGCGCATCTCGCCGAGCGCCTGCTCACCCGTGCGCTCGATCGAGTCGAAGGCCGTACGTGCCGCCTCGGGATCGCGCTCGAGCACCTTCCTGCCGCCACGGGCCTGGACCACGACGACCGAGATCGCGTGCGCGACGACGTCGTGCAGCTCGCGTGCGATCCGCTGCCGCTCCTCCGCCACCGCGGCGCGGGCCTTCTCGTCCTGGTCGCGCTCGAGCTCGACGGTGCGGAGCGTCAGCGAGCGCTCGCTCTGCCGCCGCAGCCGGATCATCACGCCTGCAAACCAGGGGCCGCCGAAGATGAGCGCGCCGAAGACGACGTCCCCGATGTGGAAGGGGTCGCCGTCGTCGGAGACGAACGCTGCCACGGCCAGCGGAATGAGGAAGACCGCGGCCCACGCCTGCCGTCCTCGTCGCATTGGCGCCAAACGAGTACAGCGCGAAGACGATCACGACGACGAGCACCGTCGAATTGCGGTTGAACCCGGGTGAGATTCGGATCATCGCCATGAGCGAGAGCCAGACGGAGAGGTATGCCGCGAGTGGGTGTGTGCGGCGGGCGGCCAGCGGCAGCGTGGCGGTGAGTGCGAGGAGAGAGAGCGCGGGTCGGTGCGTCGGGTAGCTCGCGGCCCAGACCTCGACCTCCATGGCCGCTGCACAGGCGACCGCGAAGGCGAGATCTGCGTGGGAGCGAACAAGCCGAAACGGGTGCACGGGTGAACGGTACGCCAGCGGGCGCCCTCGGGCATCGCTCTCGGGGGCCAGGTGCGAATCGCTCCCGAGGATGACCCAAGATCGCGCCCGGCGGCGATGACGGCCGACGGGGACGGGCCGACACTGGTCGAGTCCACCAACCGAAGGAGTCACGGCATGAGCAACCCAGTTTCGGAACGCCTCGTCGCACCGATCGCGATCGGTGCCATCGCCCTCGCGACGGCACTCGCGGCGGTCGGTACCTATGCGAGCGGCGACGACCACGGCACGAAGGAGTTCCTCGTCGTCTGCGCGATCATCGCTGTCGCGGCCGCGGTCGTCTTCGGCTTCGTCGTCCCGAGAGGCCTGCAGCGAGAAGCGGCCGGAGCGACGGCGTTGACCCTGTCCGTTCTCGGCCTTCTCGCCGTGGTCGCGTTCTGGGCCGGTCTGACGCCGATCCTCGCCGGCGGTGGAGCCCTACTCGGGTGGGCGGGCCGCAGCTCCGATCGCGGCCGGGGATCGTCGCGGGCTGCGATCGTGATCGGTGCGCTTGCGCTCGCGGGCTACCTCGCCATCTACGCGGCGGATTCGATCTTCTGAGTCGAGAACCGGAGCGGCGGGTCTGGTCAGCGGCGAGCGTCGCGGAGCAGGCCCGCCGCTCCGATGTTCCGGATCGAGGCGTCGACGATCTCGATCGGATGCAGCGCCGGGAGCGGGCTGCCCGCCCGCTTCAGGGCAGTCGCGACCTGGACGAGGCAGCCCGGGTTCGCGCTTGCGTAGACCTGGGCCTCGTGTGGCGAGCACGTGCGCCGCCTTGCGGTCGCCGAGCTCGCGGGCCGCCTCGGCCTGCGTGATGTTGTAGATCCCGGCGCTGCCGCAGCAGATGTCCTGCTCGGCCGGTTCGATCACCGTGAGGCCGGGGATCCGGCGAAGCGACGTCGCGGAGGAGAGCGGAAGCCGCTGGGCGTGGCGGAGATGGCAGGAATCCTGCATCGCAACCGTCAGGTTGAGCGGATGCCGGGGTGCCAGTGGCTCGATGCTCGTGAGGAACTCGCCCAGGTCGCGCACGCGGGCCGAGAACTCCGCCGCCCGCTCGGCCCACTCCGGGTCGTTCCCGAGGACGTGCCCGAGCTCCTTCAGGTGCGAGCCGCAGCCCGACGTGTTGACGATCACCGTCTCGACGCCGTCGAACGACTCGATGATCCGGCGGGCGAACGCTCGGCCCTCGTCGCCGCGGCCCGCGTGCATCGAGAGCGCGCCGCAGCAGCCCTGCGGCGGCGCCACGACCTCGTAGCCGTCGGCGGCGAGCACCCGCGCCGTCGCGGCGTTGACGGTTCCGAACACCACGGACTGCACGCAACCTGTGAGAATGCCGACACGCCCGCGCGTCTCGCCACGCGCGGGCGTACTCGTCTCCGGCTTCTCGGTCGAGCGCCATGGTGGGGCGATCTCCGTCATCGCGCCGAGTCGCCCCGGCAACGGGAGCTTGCGGCCGATCGGAGCGAGGCGCAGCGCCGGCCCCATCCGCTTCGGGTAGGGAAGGAGCTTGAAGAGCGCGCCGCGGACGAAGCGGTCGCCGAAGGGGCGCCGCGTCGTCGTCTCGATCGTCTCGCGCGTCGCCTCGATCAGCTTGCCGTACTGGACGCCCGAGGGGCACGCCGTCACGCACGCCATGCAGCCGAGGCAGGCATCGAAGTGGCCGGTCACCGTCGTGTTGAGCGAGATCGTGCCGTCGAGGTGCGACTCCATCAGCTGGATCCGACCTCGCGGCGAGTCCATCTCCTCGCTCCAGAGCAGGTACGTCGGGCATGTGGGCAGGCAGAAGCCGCAGTGAACGCAGTCGCTCGTCAGCGAGCGGAGGACGTCGGGCGCGACCGGCCGATCCGTCGGCCACGCGTGATCGCCCGCTCACGCAAGCACCCCCTGCGGGTCGAACCGCACGCGAACGCGCTCCTGCAGTGCGAGGACGGAGGCCGACGCGGTGTCCGGAACAGGCTCCGGCACCCAGGCGTTGCCGATGGCCGGCCGGACGACGGCGAACGGGGCATCCGACAGAAACGCCCGCAGGGCTCCGGGGTCGAACGTCTTCTTTCCGAGCGCTGCCGCCTGCCGTTCGCGCGACTCGGCCCACACCGCCGCGTCCCCCTCGGCCCCGCCGACGAGCGCCCGGGTCGCGGCAACCTGCGCTGCGACCGCTGCGGCTCCCCCCCTCGAAGAGGACGAGGACGCGGCCCGGGTGAAGGACGTCGAGCGCGCTCGGTACGAGTTGCGAGTCCGAGCAGCGCCGCGACCACGCGAGGCCGCGTCCGCGGTCTCGACCGCGACGGTGCCCGCCGCGACCGGCGCGGGGTGGAGGCGAAGGCTGACCCGGCCGATGAATGCGAGCCGGCCGCGCGAGCCGCAGACGAGCTTGCCGAGGTCGTAGCCGGCGACGTTCTTCACGACCTTCCCGCCCGCGTTCACGATCGTGCCGTCCGCTAGGACGAGCGTGACGCCCAGGACGAGGTCGCGCGGCGCGCCGAAGCGGTGCCGCAGGGGGCCCGGAAGGCTTTCCGCGAGGCACGCGCCGATCGTCGGATCGCCCGGCGGATCGAGCGAGAGGCGCTGCCCTGACGGCGCGAGGGCCGCGGCGAGCTCCGACAGCCGGATGCCGGCCTCGACCGTGCACGTGAGATCGCCGGCCTCGTGCTCGAGGACGCGGCGCATCCCGCCCGCGTCGAGATCGTCGCCGAGGCGGATGCTCGCTCCCTCCGCGGTGGCCGTCCGCAACACGGCCGCCGCCTCGTGAGGCTAGAAACGCTCGCCAAGCCCGATCATCTCCAGTGGATGCTGCCGGTACGGGCCGGGCACCTCACCGCAGAGGCGTGGCGTCGGGATCACCTTGCCGGGGTTCGCGATCCCGTCGGGGTCGAACGCGCGGCGAAGTCGCTCGAACGCCTCGAGGTCGCGCTCCGAGAACATCTTCGGCATCGAGCACGCCTTGTCGACGCCGACTCCGTGCTCGCCCGTGAGCGAGCCGCCGGCGTCGAGGCAGGCTCCGAGGATCGCCTCGGCGAGGATCTTTGCCGCCTCGGTCTCGCCCTTTGCCGCGTCGTACAGGACGAGCGGGTGCAGGTTGCCGTCGCCCGCATGGAAGACGTTGCCGACCCGCAGGCCGTGCTCGCGCGAGAGCTCCCCGATCCGCCGCAGCACCTCCGGCAGCTTCGTCCGCGGCACGACCCCGTCCTGCACGTAGTAGTCGGGCGACATCCGGCCCATAGCGGGGAACGCGCCCTTGCGGCCGAGCCACAGCAGGGCACGCTCGGCGTCGTCCCGGGCGGCGCGCACCTCGAAGGCGCCACACTCCCGGCAGATCCGATCGACCGACCGCGCGTCCTCATCGACCTGAACGGCAATGCCGTCGAGCTCGACGAGGAGCAGCGCCTCTGCATCCTCGGGATAGTTCGGATGGTACGCCTGCTCGGCTGCGATGATCGTCAGCCGGTCCATCATCTCGATTGCCGCAGGGAGGATGCCGTTCGAGATGATTGCGGAGACGGCCTCGCCGGCGTCGTCGATCGTCCGGAATGCGGCCAGGTGTGTCGTGACCGCCTCGGGCTTGCGAAGGATGCGGAGCGTGATCTCCGTCGCTATGCCAAGCGTCCCCTCCGAGCCGATGAAGGTACCGAGCAGGTCGGGGCCGTCGGCGTCGAGCGCCTTGCCGCCGAGCTCGACGATCTCCGCCGTTCGGCAGTACCACCGTCAGACCCGTGACGTGATTCACGGTGAAGCCGTTCTTGAGGCAATGCGCGCCGCCGGAGTTCTCCGCCACGTTGCCGCCGATCGTGCAGACCTGCTGGCTCGACGGATCGGGTGCGTAGAAGAACCCGTCCGCAGCGACGGCCTTGCTGACGTCGAGGTTCGCGACTCCAGGCTCGACGACGACGCGCTGCGCTGCCAGGTCGATTTCGAGAATCCGGTTCATGCGCGCCAGCGAGATGACGATGCCCTCCGCGACGGGAAGCGCGCCGCCCGAGAGTCCCGTCCCCGCGCCGCGCGCGACGAACGGCACGCGCTCGCGGGCGCAGATCTGCACGGTCGCCTGTACCTCGGCCGTCGAGCCGGCCAGCACGACGAGCTCGGGCATCGCGCGCCAGCCGGTCAGGCCGTCGCAATCGTAGACGCGAAGCTGCTCGGGCTCGGAGATCACATAGCGCGCGCCGACGGCGTGCTCCAGCTCGGCCCGAACGGTGGTTGGGAGCGCCATCGCAGCGAGTCTACTCAGCGTCGGAAGGGTGGCGAATCAATGATCGATTATCGCGGGTTCGCGCTGCGGAGCGTGTGACGGTCGCGTAGCATCGGCCGTATGATTCCCATCGATCGTCCCGGCAAGATCATCTGCGTCGGCCTCAACTACAAGGACCACGCCGAGGAGCAGGGAGTCGATCTCCCCAAGGCTCCTCTCTTCTTCGCGAAGTACACGACCTGCCTCATCGGCCCCGGGGATGCCATCGTGATCCCACCCGTCGTCGAGCAATGCGACTACGAGGCCGAGCTCGGCGTCGTCATCGGCACGACCGTCAAGAACGTCTCGAAAGAGAACGCGTTCGAGGCGGTCCGCGGGTACGTCGTCGCGAACGACGTCTCCGCCCGTGACCTCCAGTTCGCGGACGGCCAGTGGACGCGCGGCAAGTCGCCGGACACGTTCTGCCCCGTCGGCCCGCTCGTGCCGGCCTCCGAGGTTCCCGATCCCCACGCGCTCGGGATCCGCGCGATCGTCTCCGGTGAGACGCTGCAGGACTCGACCACTGCCAACCTGATCTTCGGGATCGACGAGATCATCAGCTACGCCTCTCGCACCTCGACGCTCGAGGCAGGCGACCTGATTCTCACCGGAACGCCGGCGGGGGTGGGCGTCTTCCGGAAGCCGAAGCGCCTGTTGCAGCCGGGAGACTCGGTCACGATCCAGATCGACGGTCTCGGCGAGATCACCAATCCGGTGATCGCCGGCTGAGGGCGGCGACAATGGCGGTCATCTCCCGTACCGTCCTCCGCGAGCAGGTCAAGGATGTCTTGCTGCAGCGGATCGCGAGCGGAGAGCTGGAGCCGGGCGAGCGGCTTGTCGAAACGCGGATCGCGCAGGAGCTGGGCACGAGCCAGGCTCCTGTACGCGAGGCTCTACGTGACCTCGAGCTACTGCGACTCGTCGAGTCGGAGCCGTTCCGTGGCTCGCGCGTCAGGGTGTTCGGTGAGGAGGAGATGATCGAGGTCTATCCGGTGCGCGCCTCGCTGGAGGAGCTCGCGGCACGCCTCGCGACCGTCAACCTCGAAGGGGACGTGAAGGCTCTCGAGGTCGAGCTGGACGCGATGAAGAGTGCGGCCAAACGCGAAGACACGAAGTCGCTCGTCGAGCACGACGTCGCATTCCATCGGTTGATCGTCGAGGCTGCCGGCAACTCTGTCCTCGAGCAGTGCTGGGAGTCGCTCGGTGTCGAGAGCCGGATCACGATCTCGCTGTACGGCACCTACATGGATCCCGAGCAGGCGGCCGAGCGGCACGCCAAGCTGATCGACGCAATTCGCTCGGGCAACGTGGCCGCTGCCGGCCGCGAGGCTCGGAAGCACGTCGAGGTGTCCGCCAGGCTGGTGCGCAGCCATTTCGACGCAACCCGGAAATGACGGTCGTTCTCGCAGTGACATGGGTGGCGCGGGATGGCGAGAGCGGTGCCGTTGCCGATCTCTTGCGGCAGCTGATGCCCCTCTCCCGTGCCGAGCCGGGATGCCTGCAGTACGACGCACACCGCGACCCGGACGATCCGAACACGTTCTTTCTCTTCGAGCGGTACGCCGATCAGGAGGCGTTGGAGGCGCATGCGGCGAGCGCCCATTTTCAGGAGCTCGTGCTCGGTCAGGCGCTGCCACTTCTCGCCTCGCGGGAGCGGCATCTGTTGACGCCGCTCGCCTGACGTGACGAATCGCGCGACCCCGACACTCGTCGCGCTCTTCCTGGCGGCGCTGACGCTGCGGCCGCAGATCGTCGGTGTCGGGCCGCTCATTCCGTCGATCCAGGATGCGTTCGGGTCGTCGCACGCCGTCGTCGGCCTGCTCGGGACGATCCCTGTGCTCTGCATGGGGTTGTTCGCCCCGGTCGCCGCCTACCTTGCCGCGAAGATCGGAACGCGACGCGCGATGACTACCGGCCTCGCGCTGATCGGGACGTTCGGCGTCCTCCGGGCGACGATGCCATCCGCGTGGCTCGTCGTGTTGCTCACGTGGCCGGTCGGGGTCGGAATGGGCCTCGGTAATGCGCTCGCACCGATCTCCGTCAAGGAGCACTTCGAGAAGCGTCCGGCCACGGGCACCGGCGTGTACACGACCGGGATCCAGATCGGCTCGGCCAGCTCGGCCGCGCTGGCCGTGCCGCTCGCGGCGTGGTTCGGCGGCTGGCGCGGCGCGCTGATCGCGTTCTCGTGCATCGCTCTGCTCTGTCTCGTTGCCTGGATCGTGCTGATGTGGGGGGACGAGCCGCATTCCGCCCCGGCCGCAACGGTGCCGCGCCTTCCGTGGCGCAGTAGCACGGCGTGGCTTCTCGTCGCGATCTTTGCCTTCATGGGAAGCGCCTACTACGGGCTCAACGCCTGGCTCCCCGATGCGTATGCCGAGCGGGGGTGGAGCGCGGGGGAGGCCGGGGTGCTCCTCGCGATGATGAACCTGACAGCGATCCCGGCCTCGTTCCTCATTCCGTGGGCGTCCGATCGAACCGGGAGGCGCAGCCCGTTCCTTCTCGGGCTGAGCGGCTTCTTCATTACCGGTTCGGTCATCCTCGTTGCCGCTCCGAGTCTTGCATACGCCGGCGCGCTTCTGGCGGGTGTTGCGCAGGGTGGCCTCTTCGCGCTCGTGATGACGCTACCGCTGGACTTCGAGCACACGCCGTCGAAGGTCGGAGCGCTCGTCGCGATGATGCTCGGCCTCGGGTACACGATTGCCGCGATCTCACCGTTCTTCCTCGGCGCGATCCGCGACGCGACGGGCTCCTTCGACGCGGTGCTCTGGGTTGCCGCCGCGTTCCTGGTTGCGCAATTCTTCGCGCTGTTCGCGCTCACGCGCATGCACCCGTCGCCTTCGTCCGGCTGACGCGACGCTATGCGTGCTCGGAAGCCCGCGCCTTGCGGGCCGAGAGCAGCTCCGTCGTCAACGTGGTAACGCAGGCCGCCGTTTGCCCGATAGCCGCCTCCAGGCCGAAGCGGTCTGCGAGGGACGCGTACGCGGGGTTCTCCGGCACGCCGGGCGCGATCGTGCCGGCGACGACGAGCAACTCGATCCCTCTCGGTGCGCATCGCCGCGCGAGCCCGCCGACGACCTTCCCTGCAAACGACGTCCGGTCGAGCTGACCTTCCCCCGTTAGCACGAGGTCTACCGTCGCCAGCGCCTCGTCGAGCCCGACGAGGCGCGCGACGAGGTCGAAGCCGGTCTCGAGCGTGGCGCCCGCGGCAGCCAGACCTCCCGCGAGCCCACCTGCCGCGCCCGCGCCGTCGAGGCCGGAGACGTCGCGCCCGAACCGTCGACGGTATTCGTCGACGAGCGTGACGAGTCGGCGCTCCAGCTGTGTCACCTGATTGTCGGTAGCGCCTTTTTGCGGGGCGAACACCGAAGCAGCGTCGACGAATCGCGTCGTCACGTCGCATGCGACGTGCACCGTGATTCCGTGCGTCGGGAACGGAACGAGCTCGGCCAAGGCCTCGAGCGCGCCCCACCCTCCATCGGTCGTGGCGGACCCTCCGACGCCCACGACGACGTTGTCCGCTCCCTCGGCAACCGCGGCGGCGATGAGCTCACCGGTGCCGATGCTCGATGCCTCGGTAGGTGCGTTGGCCCGCGCGCCGCCGACGAGAACGAGGCCCGACGCTCGGGCCATCTCGACGTACGCGGTCGTGCCGTCGAGTCTCCAACTCGCCTCGACCGCGGCTCCGAGCGGCCCGGTCACGGTCATCGTGCGATTGGGGCCACCGAGGACGTCGAGCATCCCTTCGCCGCCGTCGGCCAGGGGAAGAGCACTACACTGCAGACCCGCGGCCGCTGCGCCGTTCACCATCGCACCGGCGGCTTCGGCGGCCGACAGCGTCCCCCGAAACTTGTCCGGTGCAGCAAGGACGCGCACGGATCAGCCGACAACCGAGGTCGTCGTAGGCAGCGCGGAGACGCTCGTCGAGCCCGATCGCAGAACGAGGTCACGCACTGTCTCGTCGGGCCGACGGTTCATCCGCCCGTGACGGACTCTCACCCTTCGTGCCGGAAGTGCGCGACGGTGGCAGCGACACCGTCGGCGAGCGAGGTGCGCGGGAACGCGCCGACCTCCTGGTCGAAGCCGACTGCCTCCATCGCGGCCGGGAACGGGAGCCGGTCGCCGCTCCACGTGATCTTGGCCCCCGAAATCTCGGCCTGAATGCACGCGGCGACGTCCGCGACGTCTGCGAGCGCGCCCGGCGTGTTGTAGACCCCGGTCGTCCCATCGGTCGTGTGCGCGGCCATGAGCGCCGCCCGCGCGACATCGGCAACGAAGTCGTAGACGGCATCACCCGAGAAGCCAATGTGGAACGGCTCGTCACGGACTGCCGCGAGCATCGCCATTGTCGGCCCCGAGGTCATTCCCTGATCCCGACCCGGGCCGTAGACAACATAGGGGCGTAGGCCGATCGATGCGACTCCCGACTCGGCGCCGTAGACGCGCGCGATGCCTTCGTCCGCGAGCTTGGAGACGCCGTAGAGCGTTGCGGGCGCCGTCCCGCCCGATTCGGGCGCGGGTGACGGGTCGCCCGGGTTGTAGACGGCCGCGGAGCTCGCGTACGCGAGACCGGGGATGTGGTCGAGCCGGCGCGAGACGGCGTCGAAGACATTCACGGTGCCGGCCACGTTGACGTGCATGCCGAGCGGGGGGTTGGCGCGCACGAACGGCACCTGAAGCGCCGCGAGGTGGACGACCCTCGTGATCGCGTGCTCGTCGAGTGCATGCTCGACGGCGGCAAGGTCGGTGATGTCGCCCTGGACCATCGTCACCGCCGCCTGGTCGTCACCGAGAACGAGCTCCAGGCGGCCGCGGTCGTCTCCGAGGTCGAAGCCGACGATCTCGTCACCGTCGTCGATCACACACCGGGCGACCCAGGCGCCGAGGCAGCCGAGCGCTCCCGTGACGAGGACGCGCTCAGCCAAGAGGCGCGTCCTGGTAGACGGTGACCGTCTCGGTGTAGAACTCCATCGCCGCCCGACCCTGCTCGTGCGGGCCCCACGCGGAGCTCTTCAGGCCGCCGAACGGCACGTGCACGTCGGCTCCCGCGGTTTGCGAGTTGACATGGAGGATGCCGGCCTGCAGCTCGTTCGCAAACCGCTGTGTCGCATGGAGATCGCGTGTGAAGATCGCAGCGGAAAGGCCGAACTCGACCGCGTTCGCCCGCTCGAGTGCCTCGTCGAGCGTCGAGAAGCGGTAGAGCGACGTGACGGGGCCGAAGACTTCCTCGCAGGAGAGAAACGCATCGTCAGCGACGTTCTCGAATACCGTCGGCGCGATCAGGTACGCATCGTCGTCCGCGCGAGTGCCCCCTGCGGCGATGGTGCCCCCTTCGGCCTTGCCGCGCTCGATCGCCGCCATGACCTCGTCGAACGGCCCGGTCGCGACGACGGGGCCGACCTCGGTCGCCGGATCGGCCGGGTCGCCGACCTTCCCGGCCGCGATGCGTGCCACGAACTTCTCCCTGAACGCGTCATAGACCGTGTCCTGGACGAGGATCCGGCGCGTGGCGGTGCATTTCTGCCCGGCCGACCAGAAGGCTCCCGCGTAGGCGGCGTCCGCGGCGCGCTCGAGCTCTGCGTCGGCCATCACGATGAAGGGGTTGTGACCGCCGAGCTCGAGCTGGACGCGGCAGTTGCGGGCCGTCGCCTCGTTCCGCACCGCGTGGCCGACCGGAACCGAGCCGGTAAAGGAGAGCGCGCGAACGTCTCGGTTCGAGACGAGCTCGGCGCCGACCTTCGACCCTGCGCCGGTGACGACGTTGAGGACGCCGGGCGGGAGGCCGGCCTCGGCGAAGCACTGCGCGATGTGAAGGCCGGTCAGAGGTGCCTCGTAGCCCAGCTTGAGCACGACCGTGTTGCCGTAGATCAGCGCCGGTGCGAGCTTCCAGACGGGAATCGCGATCGGGAAGTTCCAGGGTGTGATCAGGGCAACGACGCCGAGCGGGCGCCTTCTGGTGTAGAGGGTCTGGTTCCCGACCGATGGCTCGTACACCTCGCCGGCAGGACGGTACGCCTCGCCCGCGGAGTAACGAAGGATCGCGGCGGCGCGCGCCGACTCCATCCTGGCCTCGCGCAGCGGCTTGCCCATCTCGGCGGTCATGTCTTTCGCGATCTGCTCGACCCGTGCCTCGATCGCGTCGGCCGCCTTGAAGAAGAACGCTGCGCGCGCGGGCGCCGGCAGGGCCGCCCAGCCGGCGAACGCGGTTCGGGCTGCCTCGACAGCGGCCCTGGCGTCTTCGGCGCCCGAGGCGGCGTAGACGCCGGTCACCTCGGAGGGTCGCCAGGGGTTTCGCTTCTCGTAGGTCTCCCCCGAAGCGCTCTCGCTCCATTCGCCGCCGATGAAGTTGCGTGCCGCCGTGGCGGACAGGGTTTCGGTCATTCGGGCGTCCTTTCGAGGAGGTCGGCGGCACGCACGACGGGGTTCGTCAGCGTGCCGATCTCGGGCACGTGAATCTCGACCACGTGCCCGGGAAGCAGGGTGAAGTCGTCGGGAGGGACGAGGCCGGTGCCGGTCAGCAGGATGCTGCCCGGGGGCACGGGGTTGTCCAGTACGAGCCAGCTGACGAGGGCGGGGAAGCTCCGCCTCATCCGCGCTGTCGACGTGGTCCCGTCGAAGAGGGTGGCCCCGTGCGCGTCGCGGATCGTCATCTCGATCGCGAGGGGTGCCCCCCAATCCTCCGGCACGTAGAGCGCGGGGCCGATGGCGCAGGCTCCCGCGAACACCTTCGCCTGCGGGAGGTAAAGCGGGTTTGCGCCCTCGATGTCGCGGGACGAGACGTCGTTCCCGATCGTGTAGGCCACGATCGTGAGGTCGTCGCCGAGGACGACCCCGATCTCGGGCTCGGGCACGTTCCATGTCGCGTCCGAGCGAATCGCGATCGGGTCGTTCGGGCCGACCGTGCGGCGGCACTGGGCGTCCTTGAGGAAGAGCTCGGGCCTGTCGGCATCGTAGACGAGGGCGTACACGTCACTGCCGGACTCCTCGATGCGGGCGTCGCGGCTGCGCTCGTAGGTGACGCCCGAGCACCACACCTCGGGCGGATCGCCGGGGCGCACGAGCCTCCAGGGCGGCTCGAGCGCGAGAGAGCGCTCGTCGGCGACGCGCGCCCGCAATCCTTGCGTCGATTCGACGTAGAGCCCGTCGGCGAGACGGACGATCAGGCCGTCGTGGATCGTGCCGTCGCCTGTCGTGAAGCGAACGTGCCTCACGATCGGGAGCGGGTCGTCGGGTCGGCCGAGCCCATCAGTAGACGGCGCGGCCGCCGGAGATGTCGTACGTCGCACCGGTCGAGAACGAGCACTCCTCGCTCGAGAGCCAGCATGCGAGCGCCGCGACCTCCTCGGCCTTGCCCATCCGACCCATCGGGATCTTTTCGACCATGTAGTCGACGTGCTCCTGCGTCATGTCGGCGAGCATCGCCGTCTCGATCACCGCCGGGGCGATGCAGTTCACGATCACCCCCGTGCGGGCGAAGTCCTTGCCGACGGACTTCGTCAGCGCGATCACGGCGGCCTTCGACGCCGAGTACGCCGCCGCCATCGGGTTGCCCTCCTTGCCGGCGATCGACGCGACGTT
Source organism: uncultured Thermoleophilia bacterium (assembly GCA_963756835.1). Taxonomy (GTDB): domain Bacteria; phylum Actinomycetota; class Thermoleophilia; order Gaiellales; family Gaiellaceae; genus Gaiella. Next base: position 30,559 of record CAVWPE010000009.1, on the reverse strand, counting down.
GACGATTCGGCCGTAGCCACGCTCTGCCATGCCCGGCGCAACGGCGCGATTGCACCAGAAGACGCCGTCCGCATTGATCGCCATGACCCGCTTCCACTCCTCGTCGCCGACTTCCTGCGTCCGCAGCGAGTTCCCGGAGACCCCGGCCGAGCAGACGAGAACGTCGATCGGGCCGAGCTCGGCGGTGGCCGTAGCGACGGCGGCGTCGACGTCGGTGGAGGCCGAGACGTCCCCGGAGACGGACAGCGCACCGTCGAGGTCAGGTGCCCGCAGGTCGAAGGCAGCTACCTTCGCGCCTTCGCGAAGGAGGCGCGCGGCGGTTGCCGCCCCGATGCCGCTCGCTGCGCCGGTGACGAATGCGACGCATCCAAAGAATCGATGATCGTTTGTCATGAGGCCCAGCCTATAAAGTTTTCCGTGCATGCGTTTCGATCCAACCGTCGACTACCCGCTCGGTTCGCGGCGCCCCGACCTCGTCGAGACGCCGTCGGGCCTCGCCCTCGACGACGTGACGCTCGAGGCGGCACGGGCCGGGTCGTTGATCGCCTCTGACGTCAGGGCGACGCCGGCAACGCTCCGCCGTCAGGCCGATGTGGCACGTGCCGCAGGCCGTGCCCAGCTCGCGGACAACCTCGAGCGGGCCGCCGAGCTGACGCATGTGCCGGACGACGAGCTGCTCGAGATCTACACGGCGCTGCGTCCCGGCCGCTCGACCGCGGGCGAGCTCGAGGAATGGGCGCGGCGACTCGACCGCTGGGACGCGCCCCTGACGGCTGCCTTCGTACGCGAGGCCGCGGCCGCCTACGTGGCACGAGGGCTCGTCGGTGGCTGAGCGCTCCGCTCGTTTCGCTTCGCGGGCCGCGAAGGAGCTTCGGCGCGAGCTGCTCGTGACACCGCTGCCCGAGCTCGGCCTCGTGGCGGCGAACGGCCCGAACGACCCCGAGCCCGAGATCGTCGTGGAGAACGGCGTCGTGCTCCGGATGGACGGGCGTAGCGTGGAGGAGTTCGACGTGATCGACCGCTTCGTGGTCGCGCACGGCCTCGATCTCGAGATCGCGGTAGAGGCGATGGCGCTCTCCGACCTCGACATCGCCCGAATGTTGGTCGACGTCGACGTCCCGCGGGCTGAGGTCGTGAGGCTCGCGCGCGGCCTCACGCCGGCGAAGCTCGCGCGCGTGGCCGGCCTGCTCGATCCCGTCGAGCTGATGTTCGCGCTCAAGAAGCTGCGCGCCAGGCGGGCACCGGCGAATCAGGCCCACGTTACGAACCTGAAGGAGAGCCCGGCCTTGCTCGCCGCCGACGCGGCCGAGGCAGCAGCGCGTGGGTTCGCCGAGCTCGAGACGACGGTGGGGGTGGCGCGGTATGCCCCGCTCAACGCGATCGCGCTGCTGGTGGGCTCGCAGACGGGACGCCCCGGCGTGATGACGCAGTGCGCGGTCGAAGAGCGCCGCAACCTCGAGCTCGCCGTGAACGGCCTCGTCACCTATGCCGAGACGCTCTCCGTCTACGGCACGGAGGAGGTCTTCGTCGACGGCGACGACACTCCGTGGTCGAAGTCCTTCCTCGGCGCCGCCTACGCCTCGCGCGGAGTGAAGGTGCGCTTCACCTCCGGCACCGGCTCCGAGGCGCTCATGGGGCAGGCGCAGGGGATGTCGATGCTCTACCTCGAGGCGCGGTGCATCTCGGTCGTCCGCGCCGCCGGCTCGCAGGGCGTCCAGAACGGCTCGATCTCGTGCGTCGCACTCGTGCTCGCGCTCCCCGGTGGGACGCGAGCGATCCTCGCCGAGAACGTGATAGCCGCCTGGCTCGATCTCGAGGTCGCCTCGGGGAACGATGCCATCGCGTCGCACTCCGCGATCCGGAAGACCGCCAAGCTCATGGGGCAGTTCCTTCCCGGCACCGATTTCGTCACATCCGGCTATTCGGTGATGCCACGCCACGACAACACGTTCGGCGGGGGCAACTACGACGCCGACGATCTCGACGAGTGGATGACGATCCAGCGCGACTGGCAGATCGACGGCGGGATCGAGCCCGTCGACGAGGCGGAGGTGACGCGCGTTCGCGATCGCGCGGCTCACGCGATCCAGGCCGTATTCGCCGAGCTCGGCCTGCCCGACGTGACCGACGCCGAGGTACACGCGGCGACCGTCGGCTACGACGCGAGCGACATGCCGGATCGCGATCGAGCAGCGGACGTCGACGCGGCGGACGCTGCTCTCGAGCGGCGCGTTTCCGGGCTCGACGTCGCTCTCGCGCTCGACCGCGCCGGGTTCCACGACGTCGCGAGAGCTGTTGTCGAGATGCAGCGTCAGCGCGTCTCGGCCGACTATCTCCAGACCTCGGCGGTGATGGACGAGGACGGCTACGTCCGGTCGGCGGTGAACGACCCGAACGAGTACGCCGGGCCCGGTACCGGGTACCGGCTCGAGGGGGCACGCTGGGAGGCGCTGCAGGCGCTTCCGCACGTCGTCGATGCGGCGCAGCTCGGGTCGGGTGACGGGGGCACGGACCCGATCGTCGTCGAGTTGGGCGAGGCGGCAGCGGGAACGGACCCTCGGGAGGTGGTGATCGCGGTCGGGCCCGCGTACGCCGACACGATCCGGGAGACGATCAACGGGCTCGCCCACGGCGAGGTTCTGGCGGCGATCGCAGACGGTGTCGAGCGAGGGAGGGGCGACGCCGCGCGTCGTTCGCGTTCGCCGCGTGGCAGACGTCGCGTTCATCGCCCACGACGGTGCCTGCCTCTCGGGCTCGGGGATCGCGCTCGGCATCCAGTCCAAGGGCACCGCCGTCATCCATCGCGCGGATCTTCAGCCGCTCGACAATCTCGAGCTGTTCGGGATGTCGCCGCTCTACTCGCTCGAGAGCTATCGCGCGATGGGTCGAAACGCTGCACGCTACGCACTCGGGCATCGCGTCGGGCCCGTGCCCACCGAGCTCGACAACTTCGCCCGGGCGAAGCTGATCGTCCGGACGACGCTGCTCCACGCCCGCGAGACGCGGGCGGTCGAACGGGGTGCGGCGCCGGTCGAGCTCGCTCTCGCGTCGACGTCGCGTCGTGTCGCGACGCCCTGAGCCCTACAGGAGCCCCTGGGCGCGTTGGCGGGCCTGAAGCTCGCGCTCGGCCTCGTCTTCCTCGCGGAAGAGACGGACGAGCAGCCAGACGATCATGGCGAAGAAGACGATCGCCTGCTCGGTCGTCATCAGGATCCCGCCGAGATTCTGATCCTGCGCCGCACCGATGCCCCAGAGGCGTGTCGGCAGGCTCTCGTAGTAGCCGTAGAGCGGCGGGGCGAAGGTCAGAGCCAGGCCGAGGAACGCCGAGCCCGACGAACGCGGCGAAGATGTAGGCGATCCGGCCGAGCGTCGGTACCGGGCGCGGCGCGTCGCTGAGCACGGGCCACCAGAAGAGGAGGCCGATCGTGATCATGAACAGGTGCTCGAGGTTGAGCAGCTGCGGGTTCCGGAGAGCGGCGTCGTACACGCCCCCGAGGTGGACGGCGTACCACCCGACGAGCCAGACCGGAAGGGCGATTGTCGGGCGCGTCAGGAATGCGAATTGCCGGCCGCCGCGCGCGGCGATCGCGGCCTGCATGGCAGGGGTCAGGCCGAGGATCAGGAGCGGCGGTGCCCAGTCCGAGATCATCACGTTCTGGAGCAGGTGGAACAGCAGGAGGTAGTCGGCGGCGATCGTCTCGAGCGGCGAGTTGAGCGCGAGCACGATCAACGCGATCCCCGCGCCGAACGCGGCGATCCGGGCTCGTCCGGGCGGATCGCGCCGCGCGGCGCGTGCGTAGACCCAGAGAGAGACGCCACCCGCGACGACGAACAGTGGCTCGAACGTCGGCGACCAGGGAGAGCTCACGCCGGCTCACCCGGGAGGGCGAGCAACTCGGCGCGGCGGCGCTGGTTCGCGCGGAGGAGAAGGACGAAGGCGAGCCCCACGGTGAGGACCTGCTCGACCATCATCACGACGCCGGCGAGCTTCTGGTCGGTCAACGGTGACAGGCCGAGCAGGCGTACCGGCTGCTCGACGTACGTCGAGAACAGCGGCTCGTAGTCGAACAGGATGACGTAGGCGAGGAGCTGCCCTGTCCAGAAGACGAGCGCCGTGAACCCGAGCCGCTCGCCGAGCGTCAGCCGCTGATGCCTGGACGGATCGACGATCTGCGTCCAGATGAGGATGCCTCCTACGACGAAGCTGAGGTGCATGACGTCGTGCCAGATCCGGTGATGCAGCGCGGCTCTCGTAGAAGAGCGGCACGTGCCAGGTGACGAGCGCGACGACCCACACCGCGTAGCTGATGCCGGGCCGGAGCAGAAAGCGCAGTGTCGAGCGCAGCCATCCCGTCCGTGCGAGCGGCACGAGCAGGTCGCGCGGGAGGAGGAACACGGTCAGCGGGCCGCGGACGGCGACCACGGTGAGCGCGATGCCGAGGTCGGCGATGAGGACGTGCTGGAGCATGTGGACGCTCTGGAGGTAGGCCTCGCCGATCCGGTCGATCGGTGAGACGATCGCGAGAACCGTCACGACGACACCGGCGACGAAGAGCGGGATCCGCGTCCACGGCGCGAGGTCGGCCCGGCGTCGATGGAGGCGAGACCAGCCGTGGAGGAAGAACCCGATCGCGACGAGACCGCCGCCGATCACGAGCGGCTGGAACGACCAGGCCCGCCACAGGTTCTCGCTCGCGAGCAGTGCACCCACGCGATCAGGCTAGCGCGAGTCAGCCGGACGCAAGGATGGAGCGTGCGGCGGCCCGGCCCGAGCGGATCGGCGCCCTCCATGTGCATGTGGCCGACGCCCGCGAGGTCGGTGCAGGCCCAGTGGATCGGTCCGACCGGTCGCGTCAGGTCGGGGCCGTGGCGCGAGAGCCCGCCGATGCCGAACGTGGCCGCGTAGGCACCGCGCGTCCACTCCTCCTGCGACCAGTCGCGCTCGATCACCTCGATTGCGTCGAGCGCCTGCGGGCCGAAGTAGCGTGCGAGGCCCTCGAGCACGAGCCGCTGCCGCTCCCGGGCGTCGAGCCGCTCGGCCGCCTTGCCCTCTCGCCGGCGAGGAAGGTGCACAGGACGCCAGGTCGCGCCGGCGGGCGGCGTGTTGTCGTAGACCTCGCGCACGAGCTGCGTACGGCGCGAACCCTTCGCCCGGCGAGGCCCTCGGCGCGCCAGAACGGCTCGTCGTAGACGGCCAGCACCTTGATCACGTCGCCCTGGGTCATGGCCTGATGGAGGCGCATCCGCCAGCCGGGCAGGGACGGCTCGAAGCGGATCAAGCCCGCGACGTTCGGCGGCACGGCGACGACGGCCGTGCCCGCGCCGTCACCGCGATGCCCGTCGGTCTCGACCTCGACGCCGTCCTCGCTCCAGCGGAGGGTTCGGACCGGCGCGTCCACGACTACGCGGTCGCCGAGGCGCTCGGCGAGCCGCAGCGGGATCAGCTGCGAGCCGCCGACGACGCGGGAGTGGAGGCAGAGATCCGGCTCGAACAGATTCGCGACGCTGCCGGCGCCGGCGACGGTCGCGGCGAGCGCTCAGGAGGGAGAAGCTGTCGGCCGGCTTGGTCATGTAGCCGCCGGCCATGTACGAGCGCAGGAAGTCGCGCGCGAGCGTGTCCTCGACCTCGCCCGCGAGCCACTGCTCGAACGTGATCGCGTCGAGCTCGGTGGCCCGCGGGTGCTCCCACGGCGCCTCGGGATCGAGTCTCGCGACGAGCGCGTCGAGCTTCTCGATCGCCTGCTCGTAGCCGGTGGCCGAGGACGCAGGCAGGGGCTCCTCGTCGGCGCCGTGATAGCGGTGGAGCGTTCGCCGTTCGGCATCGATCGTGAGGCTGTCGCCTTCGCGGTAGGCGTGGAAGGCTTACGATCCCGAGCTCGGCGAGGAGGGCGTGCATCTCGCTCTGGTAGGGCGCGATCCACTGTCCGCCGAGCTCGTTCGGCTCGCCGCCGATCTCGATGTTCAGAAGGCGGCCGCCGACGCGGTCGCGTGCCTCGAGGACGACGACCTCGCGACCCGCGGCGACGAGGTCGGTCGCGGCGACGAGGCCGGCGATGCCGGCACCGACCACGGCGACGTCCGCTGTCTGCCTGACCATCTGGTCAGGATAGTAGAGACGGAGGGGCAGACGTCAGTCTGACCTCCGAGCGGCGTCACGGTCAGGAAGGACCGGGCGGCATCTCGCCGACGGGCCACGGCTTGCCGCCGACGCCCCAGTTCTTCGGGTTGTGGCCCTCGACGATCACCCAGGTGTGGTCGCGCAGGCCGGGGTGGACAGCCTCGCAGAGGCGTCGGTCATGCCGGCGATGAGCTTCTCGCTCACCTCCGGCGTGACGCGGTAGTCGAACAGCTCGACACGGATCAGGGGCACGGCAATTCCTTTCTTCGCAGGTTGTCCGATCCTACGGCGTCAGCGTGCGAGATACCCGCCGTCGACCGGGATCACCGCACCCGTCACGTAGCGCGCGTCGTCGGAGAGCAGAAACGCGATCACGTCCGCGACGTCCTCCGGCGTGCCCCAGCGGCCCGCGGGGATCCGTGCGTCGATCTCGCGTCGCCGCCACTCCTCGAGCGAGTCCGTCATCTCCGTCTCGATGTACCCCGGCGCGACGGCGTTGACGCGGATGCCCTTGCCGGCGAGCTCGTTCGACAGCGCCTTCGCGAGTTGTGCGATACCGCCCTTCGACGCGGCGTAGGCCGAGACGTTGACGCCGCCCTGGAACGACATCATCGAGCCGAGCAGCACGATCGCTCCACCGTCGCCGTCGATGATCCGCCGCGCCGCGGCCTGTGCGAGCACGAAAGCCGACGTCAGGTTGACGTCGATCACCCGTTGCCACTCGTCGAGGCTCGTCTCGAGGAACGGCTTGCGGACGATCGTGCCGGCGTTGCACACGAGGGCGTCGATCCGTTCGAGCCGGTCGACCGCCGCCACGGCCTGCGCCGGGTCGGTGAGGTCGACGCCGGTCGCGCGCTCCGCCGTCTCCACCGACCATCCGTCACGCCGGAGCCGCTCGGCGATCCCCGAGCCGATGCCGCGGCTCGTACCCGTCACGAGCACCGTCCGCGGTGCGTCGCTCATCAGCGCTCGACGTGCAGCGAGCCGTTCAGGTCGCCGAGCACGAGATCGCGCTCCCGGTCGCCGATGTGATCGAGCGGGACCGGCGAGAGCGCCTCGATGAACGTGACGCCGCCCTCCGAGTAGAGCTCGTGCTCGACGCCCCGGTTGACGATGCAGGCGTCACCGGGGCCGATCTCCCGCGTCTCGGTGCCGATCGTCATCCGGAGCGATCCTTCGAGCACGAGCATCGCCTGCTCGGTGTGCTCGTGGCTATGGCGTTTCACCGTCGTGCCCGGCTCGTAGGTGACGCGGCCGAGGAAGACCTGATCGCCCGCGATCGGGTGGAGCCCTACCCCCGGAAAGATGGGGAAGGGCTCCACGCCGTTGAACGAGCGAAACGGCGAGCCCGCCATCAGGCGGCGACGCCGAACGTGATCCCGCTACCGACTGCGTTCACCGACAGCTCGGCGTCGAAGACGACCGTCTTCCCGTCGCGCGTCGGCTCGCCGCGTGCCGGCCGCCTTCTCCTGGAGCGCGCGGAGCACTCGCTCGGGCGTGATCGGGAGCTCGGTCACCCAGACGCCGACTGCATCGAACACGGCGGTCGCGATCGCCGGCGGCTGGGCGTTGTTCGCCATCTCACCGATGCCCTTCGCGCCGTACGGGCCATCGGTGGACGGGTTCTCGATGATGATCGTGTCGATCTGCGGGAGATCCTCCATGCCCGGGACGAGGTACGACCCGAACTGGCCGCCGCGATGCTCGACCGAGGGGTAGTACGGGTAGCAGTTCTCGAGAATGCCGAGCCCGAGGCCCTGCACCGCACCGCCCTCGATCTGGCCTTCCACGAGGGTCGGGTTGATCGACCTCCCGACGTCGTAGCACTGCCAGAGGCGGGTCACGGTGACGACACCTGTCTCGTCGTCGACCTCGACCTCGGCCGCGCACGAGGCGTACGAGATCGCCGAGTGAGGCGGGAGATCGACCTTGCCGGTCTGCGGCTCGACGATCGTCGCGTACGGCTTCAGCTGTGCGCCGGTGCCGGTCAGCAGCTCCCCGTACGTCCAGGTTGCCGCCGCCGCCACGTCGGGGACGCCGATCTTCTTCTGCGGCGCGCCCTTCGCGATCACCTCGCCGTCGACGATCTCGAGGTCGGCCGGGTCGATCTCGAGCTCCTTGCCGGCGATCTCGAGGATCTTCTGCCGCACGTTCTCCGCCGCCTTCTCGACCGCCTTGCCGGCGACGAACGTCGCCCGCGACGCGAACGTGCCGGTGCAGACGGGCGACGAGTCCGTGTTCGAGTTGTCGTAGGTGATCCACTCGTACGGCACGCCGATCGTCTCCGCCACGATCTGCGACTGGATCGTCTTCGAGCCGTTGCCGATGTCCGAGGTGCCAGCGAACACGTCGATGCGGCCGTCGGGCTTGACCTTGATCCATGCCTGCGACGGGTCGCCGTTCTGGTTCATTCCCGTCGGGTACTCGATCGCCGCGAAGCCGCGGCCGGTCTTGACTGCCATCAGTGGGCCTCCGGGTTTCCGAGTTGGCCGACGAGGTGCTCCGGGAGGAGGTCACCCGATCGCTGGCCGGGGGTCATCGCCGCGTACTCCGGCTTCAGGTCGTGACCGACCGCATCGGCGATCGCGAGGATCGTCGGCACCGTCGACGGATCGGTGTACGCGATCTGGTTCGGCGACGTGTCGCCGATCCGATTCGCGTTCTTCAGCCGCAGCTCGAACGGGTCGATCCCGAGCTCGAGCGCGATGCGGCTCATGTGCGTCTCCGTCGCGAACGAGACCGACGTGACGCCGAAGCCACGCATGGCCGTCGTCGGCGTGCGGTTCGTGTACACCACGTACCCGTCGAACTCGAGGTTCGGGATCGAGTACGCGCCCGTGTGGTGGAAGCTGTGCTTCGTGAGCCCGTACGGTGAGAACCGCGAGTACGCACCGGCGTCGTGCAGCGTCAGCATCTTGCGGCCGAGGATCCACCCGTCCTTCGTGACCGCGTCCGCGATCTCCATGTGCCACGGAGCCCTGGTCGACGAGCAGAGGAACTCCTCTTCACGCGTCCACCGCCACTTCACCGGCTTGCCGGACTTCTGTGCGAGGAGCGCGCACATCGTCTCCGTTGCGGTGTCTACCTTGCCGCCGAAGCCCCCGCCGACGGTGCCGCCGACGACCTTGAGCTTGTTCAACGGCACCTGCAGGTGCGCCGCGACGACGCCCATCGAGAAGTAGAGCGCCTGCGTGCAGGAGTAGATCGTGAGACGGCCGTTGGCCTCCGGGACGACCTGGCAGACCTGGGTCTCGACCGGGGCGTGCTCGATCGCGGCGGGCCGGTAGACGCCCTGGACGATGAGGTCCGCCTGGTCGAACGCCTCCTCGATGTTGCCCTTGCGGATCTGGCGCCGGTCCATCTCGTCCTCGAAGTGCGTGTACCAGTTGCCCTCGTGGTGGATCACCGGCGCGTCCGCGTCGAACGCCTTGCGGACGTCGAAGAGCGCCGGGCGCTCCTCGAAGTCTGCGGTGATCGCATCCACTGCGCTCAGCGCCGCCTCCTCGGTCGGAGCGGCGACGACCGCGATCGGCTGCCCCAGGTAGCGGACCTCGTCCTTGGCGAGCAGAGGCTCGTCGGCGGGGATGCCGAGGGCCGAGAGGTGGCCGTACTCGAGCAGCGGGACGTCCTCCCACGTGATCACGTGGACGCCCTTCATTGCCTCGGCCTTGCTCGTGTCGAGGTTCGTCATCGTGGCGTTGTGCACCGGCGAGCGGAACGCCTTCACCCACAGCGTGCCGGGAACCCGGACGTCGTCGACGAACTCGGTCCGACCCGTCGCATGGGCGACGCCGTCGTAGCGGGGGACGCGCGCACCGACCGCTTTCATGCCACACCTCCTAGGTTCGTCATCGCCGTTCCTGCCGCCGTGACGGAGGGGTCGAACGACTCGCCACGCGCCACGGCCGCGACGGCGTCGATGATCTTCACGTAGCCCGTGCACCGGCAGACATGGCCCCCGAGCGCGTCCTGAATCGCTTCCCGGTCATCCTCGCCACCACCGTCGATGTACGCCTGCGCGGCCATCATCATCCCGCCGGTGCAGAAGCCGCACTGGGCGGCGTAGTGGTGCGTGAACGCCTGCTGCACCGGTGACATGCTCTCCGGTGAGCCGAGGCCCTCCACCGTTGTGATCGCGGATCCGTCGACCGACGCTGCGGGCGTCAGGCACGACCGTCGCGGCTCTCCGTCGACGAGTACCGTGCAGGCGCCGCAGCCGCCCTGCTCGCAGCCCGCCTTCGGGCTCGTGATGCCGAGCTCCTCGCGGAGCACGTCGAGCAGGCTCGTCAGCGGCCCGCTCTCGATCGGGGTGTCGACCCCGTTGACCGTGAGATTCATGCGGACTCCTCGAGTTGGGTGAGAACGCGACGGACGAGCACCGGCAGCGTCTGCTCGCGGTACCACGCGGACGCGAGAGCGTCGTCGGCGAACGAGACGTCGGCGACGGCGGCAGCGCCCGCGGCCGCGGGATCCGACGCGGCCGCCTCGGCCGAGCGGAGGCGTGCACCGGTTCCGGCGAGGCCCGTGGCGGCGAGACGGATCGCACCGTCCGTGCCGCGCACGCCGGTCACCGCGAGCACCGTGTACTCGTGTGTGTGCGGATAGTCGAGCGCGGCGAACGCCGATGCGGCCGGGCGTGCGAAGCTGACATCGAGGATGAGCCGGCCGTGACGGTGCGGCAGGAACTCCTCCAGCGGCTCCGACCGCTCACCGTCCGCGCCCGCAGAGCGAACCGTCGCGTCGAGCGCGAGCAGCGCGCCCTGGAGGTCGCCGCGCGGCGCCTCCGGTCCCTGGCCGACGCACAGGTTGCCGGCGACGGTCGCCTGCCCGCGGATCTCGCCGTCGGCGACATTCCGCGCGCACGCCGCGAGCGCCGCGACCTCGTTCTCGAGCGCGGCGAGAGCATCGATGCTGGTCGTCGCTCCGATCGTGATCGTGTCGCCGTCGATCGTGACCCCGTCCAGACCTGCGTTCGAGAGCAGGAGCACGCGGCCCGGGCTGAGCCGTCCGTACGTGATCTCCGGCAGCACGACCGTGCCACCACCGATCACGGTCGTCCCGGCCCCGTCGCCGTACAGCGTCACCGCCTCCTCCGGGGAGGACGGGATGAGAACGTCAGAAGCCATTTCGATCCTTTCTCGTTGCGGCAGCCGTCACGACTGCGGCTTCCCGCCGATACCCCAGTGGCTCGGCTCGACACCCTGGATCACGACCTGGATGTGCTCGGGCGCGGCGCCGCTCGATTCGGCGAGCGCGTTCGTGAGGGCCTCGATCATCTTCGGCACGGACTCCTCGGTGACGCGGCGGTCGTACAGCTTGACCTCGATCATCGGCACGGTGTGGCCTCCTTCGGCTCGGCCGACCCCGACGCGGGCTCGACGCTGGGGATGTGCTCGACAGTGTGACATTGTCGTACCGTCCGTGCAACGCTATCGTCCCGACGGAATGGCACAGGTCGCATCCACCGAGCAGCGCGTCGTCGACGGGGCCCGCCGGGCGATCGCGACCGGTGGCTGGCAGGGGGCGACCCTGACCCGCATTGCCGAGGAGGCCGGGATGTCGCGGATGACGCTGCACCGGCGCGGCCTCGGTCGGGAGGAGATCTTCGCGCTGCTCGCGCGCGACTACGAGGACGCCTTCAGAGCTGCGCTGTGGCCGTTCGTGACCGGTCGCGGCACGGGGGCGGAGCGACTCCAGGCGACGCTCGTCGCCGTCTGCGAGGTGACGGAGGATCACCTTTCGTTCCTCGCGGCGCTCGACGAGGAGGCCGACAAGCGGTTCTTCCACGAATCCGTCGGCGAGGTTCGCTCGCGGGACGGCTACATCAATCCGATCGAGCGACTGCTCGCCGACGGCATCGCTGACGGGTCGATCAGGACGGTCGACGTGGAGGAGACGGCGACGGTGCTCGTCAACGCCGTCGATCGCACGTATCGCCACTTGCGCCGTGCGCACGACTGGGACGAGGAGCGCTCTCGCGCGGCTCTGATCGACCTCGTCTTGCGCGGGTTGCTGCCGTAGCGGCTCAGCCAAACGGCGGCGACGCGTAGACACCGTCCTCGAGAGTGGTCGGGTCGGGAGCGGGTGCCTGTCTCCGCCTCCGAGAGTCCGGCCTCGATCTCGGCGGCCGCGCACTCTCGCATCTCGTCGATAGCGTCTGCCGTGAACCCGTCCAGTGCGAGCCGGGCGGCCAGGCGCCCGACGGGGTCGTAGCGCTCGGCAAACTCTTCCCGCATCCCCGACGGCATGTACCTCGCGTCGTCGTGCCCCGCGTGCCCGTGCATTCGTACGGAGAGCGCCTCGACCGCTTGCGGGCCGTTGCCGTTCCGCGCCCGCTCGACCGCGGCGCGCACCGTGTCGAGCACCGCCAGAGCGTCCGTTCCGTCGACGCGCTCGGCGGGGATCGACCATCCTCCATAGATCCGCTGGGCGATATTCGTGTTGACCATCTGGCGGGCGACGGGCGTCGAGTACGAGTAGCGATTCGCCTGGATCACGAACACCGCCGGCACCTGCCAGACGGCGGCGAGATTGAGCCCCTCGTGGGTGTCTCCGACGGAAAACGCACCCTCACCGAGGAACGTCATCGCGACGCGGCGCTCGCCCCGTCGCTTGAACGCCAGGGCAGCGCCGGTGACGAGCGGGACGAGATCCCCGAGCATCGAGACGAGCGGGAACACTCCTCGCTCGGGCGCTCCGAAATGCATGTTGCCGTCTCGGCCGAGGGTGGGGCTCGTTGCCTTGCCGAAGAAGTTGCGGAAGACGTCTGCCGGCGTCGCGCCGCACGCGAAGTGGCATGCGAGCTCCCGGTTGAGGGGGGCGACGACGTCTTCCGGCCCGAGCGCGAGCCCTGCGCCTGCCGCAACGCCCTCCTGGCCGCGACCCGTGTAGACGGAGCCCGGAATCCGACCCTGACGGTAGAGAGTCATCACGCGATCCTCGAACAGGCGCTGGAGGAGGACGAGGCGGAACAGCGCGATACGGTCGTCCGCGTCGACCGAGGGCGTTGCGGCGCAGGGCTCGATCGGCATCAGTAGGCGAGCAGCTCGTCGAGGGCGGCGACCGTGCTGTCGACCGAGGGCATGTATGCGTCCTCGAGCTCGGGAGCGAACGGGACGGGCGTGTCCGGCGGGGCGTGCAGGGCGGGTGGCGCGTCCAGGTGCTCGAAGGCGCGACGCGCGATGAGGGACATGACGACGCCCGCGGCACCCGTCGAGCGGGACGCCTCCTGCAGGACGAGCACGCGCGAGGTCTTCTCGATCGAGGTGAGAATCGTCTCTTCGTCGAGCGGCCAGATCGTGCGCAGGTCGACGATCTCGATGTCGCCGTCGACCTCCTCGGCCGCCGCGAGCGCGGTCGTGACGCCCGAGCCGTACGTGACGACCGTCGCATCCGATCCTGCCCGCGCAATCGCGGCGGGACCGATCGGAGTGCGGTGGCCCGGCGCGGCGGCGTCTGCACGGAGCGTGCGGTAGAGCCGCTTGTGCTCGAAGTAGAGGACGGGGTCGGGATCGTCGATCGCCGCGCGCAGGAGCCCGTAGGCGTCCTCGACGCTGCCGGGGCAGACGATCTTGAGCCCGGCCGTCCCGACGAACCACCCCTCGGGCGAGCCTGCATGGAACGGGCCGCCGCGCACCCCGCCTCCCGTCGGGCAGCGGATCGTGATGGGGATGCTCTGGCCCGAGCGCCAGTGCGTCTTCGCGGCGACCGTGACGATGGGGTCGAAGGCGCACGCGATGAAGTCCGCGAACTGCAACTCGACGACAGGGCGCTCTCCCATCCAGGCCGCTCCGATCGCCGCACCGACGAACCCTTCCTCCGAGATCGGGGTGTCCATCACCCGCTCTTCGCCGAACTCGTCGTGGAGGCCGGCGGTAACGCCGAAGGCGCCGCCGAAGGCGCCGATGTCCTCGCCGAGGAGGAAGACGCGATCGTCCTCGCGCATCGCGTCCTGCAGGGCGGCGCGGATCGCCTCGAGGTAGGTGATCGAGCCGATTGGACCACCCGAAGCCGCAGCCCGCCGGGCGCCTCCAGATGACCGGTCGTCGACACAGAACCGAGCTTATTCGATCAGGCTGCCGCGCTCCGCACCCGGGCCGGTCACGGCGCCGGCGGCAGCGTGAACTCCTCCCGGCCCGAGCCCCATCTTCCTCGTCTCCGCCGCGGTCTTGTGTTCCACCGCGAGCTCCGGGACCCGGGACCGAATCGCCGATGAAACGTGAGACGACACGCCCGTGCTCGATACGGGCCGGATAGTCGTGGATCGGCAGGAGGAAAGTGCCACTGTTGAGCGCCCTCTTGATCGCACCACGCTCCTGGCGCTTGGACGTGCCCTGGTTGCCGGTCGACTGCGGCTCGTAGTCGAGTACCTGATAGATCGGGTCGACGATCTGGTTCTGGATGTCGTAGACGACGCTCGTCACGGCCATGAGCCTATTCGATGCGACGCGCGTCTGGCGGCCCGCGCTCGCGCGCTGCCTGGTCGTCCGGGCCGCACCGAAGCACCATCTTCACGCCGAATTCGACGTCTCATCCTGGTAGCGATGTTGACGGGATTCGACGACGAGGAGCTGGCCGACGATCTTTCGCTGCGCGAGCGGCAGGAGCGCGAGATCGCGCTCGGGCATTCGCTCACGAATGCCGAGCACGAGCTCGCCCGCGAGGCGTTCGTTCTCGGGCGCACGCTCGAGCGGGCGGGCATCGCGTTCGACCCGCTGACGTTCGTCGCGCTGCGCATCATCGAGGGGAGCCGTGACGAGCACGTCGACCCGCTCGACTGCCTCAACGTGCTCGTCGCGTTCGGGTTCCTCGAGCGCTCGGTCGCGCTGGCGGTGGATCTGCTCGACGAAGCCGCCTGAGGCGGGGTCAGGTCTTGCATGCTGCTCGCCCGCCACGCACCGGCGCCGCGCCCGTGCGCCGTGCAACATGCAAGACCTCGCCCCAGCTACGCTCAGTGAGATGAGCGCGTTCCGCACGATCGACGATCTCGAGGAGGCCCTCCGGGCCGCCGACTACCTGCCCGACCGCGGTCTCTCGACCGCGCTGTTCCTCTCCCTTGCGCTCGAGAAGCCGCTGCTCCTCGAGGGCGAGGCGGGCGTCGGCAAGACCGAGGCGGCGAAGTCCCTCGCGATCGCCACGGGCTCCCGGCTGATCCGCCTCCAGTGCTACGAGGGTCTCGACGTCGCGCACGCCGTGTACGAGTGGAACTACCCGCGCCAGCTGCTGCACATCCGCGCAGCGCAGGAGGGAACCGTCTCCGAGGACGAGCTGTTCGGGCCGGAGTTCCTGATCCGCCGGCCGCTCCTCGAGGCGATCGACTCGCGACGAGCCGGTCGTGCTGCTGATCGACGAGATCGACCGCGCCGACGAGGAGTTCGAGGCATTCCTGCTCGAGGTCCTCTCCGACTTCCAGATCACCATCCCCGAGCTCGGGACGATCCGGGCGCGGCGCAAGCCGGCGGTGATCCTCACCTCGAACCGAACGCGCGAGCTGCACGACGCGCTCAAGCGCCGCGCGCTCTTCCACTGGATCGGCCATCCGTCGATCGACCGCGAGATCGAGATCGTCAAGATCCGCGTTCCCGGCGTCTCCGAGCGACTCGCGGCCGAGGCGGCAGCGTTCGTGCGCGAGTTGCGCGGCCTCGATCTCGCGAAGCCGCCCGGCGTCGCGGAGACGATCGACTGGACGATGGCGCTGAACGCCCTCGGGCGACAGGAGATCGACGCCGACGTCGTCGAGCAGACGCTCGGCTCGGTGCTCAAGTACCGCGAGGACATCGAGGCCGTGCGCGACGAGACGCTCGCGCACCTCGTCGACACCGCCCGCGCGACAGCGGCGCGGTAGCCCGAGCATGGCCGACGCGGTCGTCCGCCACGTCGTCACCTTCGGGCGCGTCCTGCGCGAGGTGGGGCTCGAGGTCGGCCCCGGGCGGGTCGCCGACGCGTTGCGCGGTCTCGACGCGGTCGACCTGACGCGACAGGAGGACGTCTACTTCGCGCTCCGCCAGACGCTCGTCTCCCGGCACGACGAGCTCGATCTCTTCGATCGGGCGTTCAAGGCATGGTTCCTGCGCGCTCCGGTCCTCCCTCCGGTCCGCGCGACCGACCGACCGGCCGAGCAGCAGAAGGTCGGCGAGTCGCTCTCGGAGGCGGGAAGCGGCGAGCAGGACGAGGAGATGGGCGATCCGCTCGAGCTCGGCGCCTCGGGGCACGAGCTCCTGCGGGAGAAGGACTTTGCCGAGATGACCGCCCGACGAGTACCGGCGGGTGCGGCGGCTGATCGCCGCGATCGCCGAGAGCCGTCCCCTGCGGGATTCGCGCCGTCGCCGCTCCGACCCGCGTGGAGACCGGCTCGACATGCGGCGCCTGATCAGGCAGTCGCTCGCGCACCGGTGGGGATCCCGTCGACCGGCCCTACCGCGCGCGCAAGGAGGTGCCGCGCAAGCTCGTCGTGCTGTGCGACGTCTCCGGGTCGATGGATGCCTACGCCCGCGCGCTCGTCCTGTTCCTCCACGCAGCCGTCGGCTCGGGCCCCGGGGTGGAGGCGTTCGCGTTCGGAACGCGCCTCTCCCGGCTGACGCCGGAGCTCGGCACGCGCGATCCCGAATCGGCTCTCGAGAAGTGCACGGAGGCCGTCACCGACTGGGGGAGCGGCACCCGGATCGGTGCCTCGCTGAAGGAGTTCAACGACCTCTACGGCAAGCGCGCACTGTCGCGCGGCGCCATTGTGGTGATCGTCTCGGACGGCTGGGAGCGCCAGGATCCGGAGCTCGTCGGGCGCGAGATGGAGCGACTCGCTCGCGCCGCCTTTGCCGTCGTCTGGGTCAATCCGCTGAAGGGCAATCCGGAGTACCAGCCGCTCGCCGGCGGCATGCGCGCTGCGCTGCCGTACATCGACCGGTTCCTCTCCGGCCATAATCTGAGAAGTCTGGAAGAGCTGGCGGCGGTTCTCGCCGGCATCGAGAGGAGGCACGCAGCATGAAAGAGATCCTGGACGAGGTCGAGCGCTGGCGCGAGGCCGGCGAGAAGGTGGTCGTGGCAACGGTCGTTGCGACGCGTCGCTCGGCGCCCCGCCCCGTCGGCACGAGCCTCGCGATCTCCGAGTCGGGAAAGATGTGCGGCTCGGTCTCGGGCGGCTGCGTCGAAAGCGACGTGTACGAGAACGCGATGGACGTCATGCAGTCCGGCGAGGCGAAGATGCTGAGCTACGGGATCACGGACGAGATGGCGTGGGGCGTCGGGCTGCCCTGCGGTGGCGAGATCGACGTCTTCGTGGAGACCGTCGAGTGAGCCTTCTCCACCGGCTCTCCGAGCTCCGCGATTCCGGCGAGCGCGGCGTGCTGTTCACCGTCGTCGAAGGCGACGGCATCGGCGGCAAGGAGCTCGTGCTCGAGACCGGCGAACGCATCGGCGGTGGCGTCCCGGACGAAGCGACGGGTCAGTTCGACGAGCTCGTCCGGCGAGGCCGAAACAAGCTGCTCTCGTTCGACGACGGAGTGAAGGTGTTCGCGGAGTGGTACGGGCCACCTCCGCGCCTCTTCGTGTACGGCGCAGTCGACACTGCCGAAGCGCTCTGCCGGGCCGCCAAGCTGCTCGGTTGGACGGCGATCGTGGGTGACGCGCGCGGCATGTTCCTGACGCCTGAGCGCATGCCGTCGGCCGACGTCCTGATCCAGAAGTGGCCCGAGGAGGCGATCGCGGAGCTCGAGCCCGACCACCAGACGGCGGTTGTCGTCCTCACCCACGACGACAAGTTCGACGAGCCCGCGCTCAAGGCGGCGCTCGCGAGCGAGGCGTTCTACGTCGGCGCGCTCGGCTCGCGCCGCACGACCGAGCGGCGCCGCGGGCGGCTGCTCGAGGCAGGCGTTGCGGAGGAGCAGCTCGACCGGATCATGGGGCCGTGCGGCCTCGACATCGGCGCGGACACCCAGGAGGAGACCGCACTCGCGATCCTGGCCGAGATCCTCGCCGTCCGGGCCGGCCGCGGCGGCGGCCCGCTGCGCGATTCCAAGAACCGGATCCACGTCGAGGTGAGCTGAGCCGCGGGACGACGGGGGAGGCTTCAGCCTCTTCTCAGGTTCTACGCGCGTGCCAGACCTGGGCCGGGAGCAGGAGCCAGAGCGGCAGCTCGCGCAGTGACGCACGCAGGTCGCGGTGCTCGCGTGGGAACGCGGCGGTCACGCGCACGCCACTACGGCGGAGGAGGATCCGAAATGCCGCCCTCGCGCGCGCCGCATGCCACCGCGACGTGACGACGATGACCTCGCGCGCGCCGCGCGCCGGATGTCGTCCAGCGCGTTCGCCGCGTTACCGACCGTCGTCCGCGCGTTTGGATCGACGACGAGCTCGCGCGCGTGGCCCCGCCACGCGCCGGCCATCAGCTCTGCCTCGGAGCGGGTACCGGGCACGCGCGCCCAACCCGACAGCACGACGACGTCGCTCGCGGTGCTCACCTCGGCCGCTCGTGCAAGTCGCGCGGCTCCGATCGGGTGAAGCTCGTCACGGCCGCCGTCGGCATACCCGAGCACGACGATGACGCGCGGCGAAGCCTCGCTCACGAGTGGCGACGGCGCAGCCAGCGGAAGAACAGCAGCGTCCCGATCACCGTCAGCACGAGCTTGACGGCCTTCTTGCCCTGCAGCTTCGACTCGCCGCTCGCCCGGTCGCGCATGTGTACCGGTACCTCCTCGACCTGAAGGCCCTCTGCCTTCAAACGGAGCAGCGCCTCCACCTCGGGCGCACCGCTCGCGTACGGCTCCGCCATCACCGGCATTGCCTTCGCGTTCACGGCGGCCATCCCGCTCGTCGGGTCGTGAAACGGCCGCCCCAGGCGTACGTGCATCGCTTTCTGGAGCAGTCCGATGCCGAAGCGGCGGCTCGCAGAGGGAGCATATCGCTCGCCGTCGTAGCCGTCGGCCTCGGCGAACCGCGAGCCCACGGCGACGTCACAGGAGCCGGCCCTCACGAGCTCGAGCAGCCGCGCGAGCTCGGCGACCGGGTGCTGGCCGTCGGCGTCGACGCGCCCGCAGAACGCGTAGCCGCGTTCGGACGCCTCGCGGTACCCCGCAGCGATTCCGGCGCGGAGGCCCTTGTTCTCGCCGAACGAGACCACCGTTGCCCCCGAGGCGCGTGCGACCTCTGCGGTGCGGTCCGTCGAGCCGTCGTCGATCACGAGCACGTCTGCGTCGGGGAGAACCGATCCGAGCTCTGCGAGCACCCCGGGGAGGTTCGCCTCCTCGTTCCAGGCCGGGACGAAGACGACCGTGTCCGTGCCGTCGCGCATGCACGTCAGGGTACAGCGCGGGACAATCGATGTCGTGTTAGCGTCGAGGAGACAGCCTCCGTCATGAAAGGGGACCGAAGTGCCGGGTATCGACGCCAAGTCGCGTGCGATCTACGACCTCGTCGAAGAGGGCTCGGGTGTCGAGCAGCTTGCGACAGGGTTTACGTTTACCGAGGGGCCGATCTGGCATCCCTCCGAGCAGGTCTTGTACTTCTCGGACATGCCCGCCGACATTCGCCGCAAGGTGACGCTCGACGGCACGGTCACCGAGGTCAGGAACCCGTCGTTCAAGTGCAACGGGATGACTCTCGAGGCCGACCTCGACCTGCTCGTCTGCGAGCATGTGACGAGCTCGCTCGTCCGTGAGCGCACCGACGGCGTGCGTGAGACGCTCGCGTTCCACTGGCAGGGGAAGTACCTGAACAGTCCGAACGACGTCACCGTTCGCTCGGACGGGACGATCTACTTCTCCGATCCCTGGTACGGCCGTATGCCCGGGTTCGGGATCGAGCGCGAACGCGAGCTCGGCTTTCAGGGCGTCTTCCGGATCCCCCCGGGCGGTGGGCAGGACGAGCTCGATCTCGCGGTCGCGCAGGACGAGTTCGAGATGCCGAACGGCCTCTGCTTCTCGCCTGACGAGTAGCTCATGTACATCAACGACACGCCCCGCGCGCTACATCAAGGTCTACGACGTCAACGACGACGGCACTCTCTCGAACGGCCGCATGTTCTTCGAGGGCATCGGCACCGGTGTGATCGAGGAGGGAATCCCGGATGGAATGAAGGCCGACGAGCTCGGCAACATCTGGGTGACCGGCCCCAAGGGTATCTGGGTGATCTCGTCCGAGGGCGAGCACCTCGGCACGATCGAGGTACCGGAGAACGTCGGCAATCACCCGTGGGGCGGGCCGGATTGGCACACCCTGTTCATCCCTTCTTCGTCGTCGGTCTACACGATCACGACGAAGGTCGGCCCACGGCGCGAGCCGTATATGCGATAGGAGGATGCAATGTCCGACCTGACACTCGTAGAGGAGCTCTCGCTCGATCCCGGCCGTGCTGCCTTGATCATCCAGGACATGCAGAACGACGTGATCATCGAGGGCGGTGCCTTCGCCGACTCGGGCTCCCCGGGCCACGCGGCGGAGCAGAACGTCGTCGCCAACGTCGCCGACCTGGCTGCAGCGTGCCGCTCGAAGGGCATCCCGGTGATCCACGTGCACTACATCGTCGAGCCGGGCGCGCCGGGCCTGAAGCTCAACGCACCGCTGTTCAACGGTGTCAAGGACACCGGCGCGCTGGTTCGGGGCACGTGGGGCGCGGCCGCGGCTGAAGGCCTCGAACCGCAGGACGGCGACTACGTCGTCGAGAAGATGCGGATGAGCGGCTGGCAGGGCACGAAGCTCCAGAACCTGCTTGACGGTCTCGGCCGCGACACGGTCATCGTCACCGGCGCCTGGACGAACATGTCCATTGAGCACACCTCACGCACGGGTGCCGACATCGGCTTCTCGATGGTTGTGCCCGAGGACGGTTGCTCGACCATGAATGCCGAATGGCACCAGGCGGCGATCAACTACGCACTCCAGAACGTCTCCCAGGTGACGAGCTGCGCCGCCGTGAAGGCTGCGATCGGTGCCTAGATGAAGACCCGGGCCGGGCTCTTCCGGGCCGTCGGCGAGCCTCTCGAGGTCGTCGAGCTCGACCTGGCCGAGCCCGGCCCGAACGATGTCGTCGTCCGGATCGCAGCGGCCGGCATCTGTGGCACCGATCTGCACCAGGTCAAGGGCGAGTGGCAGCGGCCGACGCCGATGGTGCTCGGTCACGAGGGAGCGGGTATCGTCGAGCACGTCGGCGACGCCGTCGACTCCGTCCGCGTCGGTGACGAGGTCGTTCTCTCGTGGGCACCGTCGTGCGGGCACTGCGCCGACTGCGCGCGCGGCCGGCCCGCTGCCTGCGTGCCTCTCCATCGTGCGATCGGCAACGGCACGCTCGTCGACGGGACGACGGGTATGGAGCTCGACGGAGCGACCGTCTACCGCGGCACGGCCACCGGTGCCTGGGCCGAGCGGGTCGTCGTCTCGTCGAAGGTCGCGCTCCCGATCGGATCGTCCATCCCGCTTCGCGACGCTGCGTTGCTCGGGTGCGCCGCGCTCACCGGCGTCGGCGCGGTGCTGTTCGCCGCCCGGGCGCGGCCCGGGGGCGTCGCTCTCGTGATCGGCGGCGGCGGGGTGGGGCAGTTCGTCGTCCAGGGGGCGCGGATAGCAGGAGCGGAGGCGATCGTCGTCGTCGACCCGGTCGAGGCCCGGCGAGAGCAGGTGCTTCGCTTCGGCGCGACACATGCCGTCCATCCGGACGACCTCAAGGAGGCGATGGCGGCAGTCGCTCCCGACGGAGCCGACTACGGCTTCGACGCCGTCGGCTTCCCCGAGACGAGCGCAACGGCGCTCCGCTTCACGCGCAGCGGAGGAACGACGGTCATGGTCGGCCTCCCACCGACGGGAATGCGGCTCGACCTCGACCCCGGTGAGTTCCTCCGTCGCGAGAAGTTCCTCACGGGAACGATGTACGGCTCGGAGGACCCTGCGGTGGCGCTACCGATCCTGCTCGACCATGTTGCAGCCGGCCGGCTCGAGCTGACGCCGCTGCTCGGAGAGGTCTTTCCGCTCGACAGGATCGACGACGCGGTGCAGGCGAGCCTCGAGTTGCCCGCGGGCCGCGTCCTGGTCGAGCCCTAGCCTGTCAACCCGGAGGAAGGACCCACGTCTCTCCCCACCCGGCTGAGAGGGCAGCGACCGCCTCCTCCTGGAGCCAGCTCAGGTAGCCGTAGAGGGCGAGCGCGGGGGCCTCGGGGGCGTCGGGGTCGAGGTCTGCGTCGTAGGTTGCCTCGCTGACGTCCAGCTGGGTGCCGAGGTAGAGGCGAAGGCTCTCGAGCGCTCCCAGCCACCCTTCGAGCTGCTCGCCGGTGAGTCGGTCCGCGTCTGCGGTCTCCTCGACGACCTGCAACGCCGCGAGCTTCCCCTCCAGGAGCTCCTCTCGCATCAGCCGTCGGAACTCGTCCTCTGCCTCGCCGTCGTCGGGATAGGCGGGAGGAAAGAGGCGCCGGAGCCCGGATCGTCGGTCTGCATGACATCGCGCATCTGCGAGGGCAGTGAGCGGAGCAGCTCCCGCTCCTCGTGAGGGAGCCGCAGCGAGTACCCGCCCTTGCGATCGCGCGTGATCCGGCGGCCGGGCATCAGTCCTGCCGGAGCGTCGCCCACAGGCCGTGCGCATGCAGCCGTGCGACGTCGAACTCCGCCTTCTCCTTCTCGCCCGACGACACGACTGCCTTGCCGTCGTTGTGGACCAGGAGCATCATCCGCGTCGCCTCCGCCTCCGAGTGGCCGAACAGCTTTCGGAGCACGAATGTGACGTAGCTCATCAGGTTGATCGGATCGTTCCACACGATCACGACCTAGGGCCGTTCGTGGTCGAACTCATCGCCGAGCCCGGGCCGGCCGACCTCGATCGGCGCCTCCATCGTCTGGCTCACCGCATCAGTCCTGGTCTTTCAGGGCGTTCTCGCTGCTGTCCCCAAGGCCGTAGGCGCGCAGTCGGGCGATCAGTTCGGCGCTGATGGGCTCGTCGTCCTCGTCGCCCACGTCTTCCGGCGCCGGAACCGCCGGACCGGACTAGGGGGAGTGGCGGCAGACTTGCTTCGTTCATCCTTTTCGCGCTGCGCCGCTGCCGCGGCCGCCGCCTGCAGCGGCGCGCCGAGCTTCGGCTTCGTCTCGACGACCTCGTTCGGCTGCGGCACTCTCTCATCGCGGCGGCGCTTCTCGTCGAGCTTGCGTTGCTCCGCTTCCTCTCGGGCGCGGGCCTCGGCGGCTCGTCGACTTCGCTTCGTCTCGCGGGCCTGTTCCGCCGCGGCTCTCTCTTCCTCCCGGCGGCGCTTCTCGTCGATCTTGCGCTGCTTGGCGTCTTCCTTGGCCTGTGCCTTCGCGGCGCGCGCTGCTTCGGCTTCGTCTCGGCGGGCCTTTTCCGCGGCCGCTTTCTCTTCCTCGCGCCGGCGCTTCTCGTCGGCCTTGCGCTTCTGCTCCTCCGCTTTGGCCGCTGCCCTCGCAGCGCGCTTGTCCTTGGCACGGGATCGCCGGCTGCTCGGCCGGGGGATCCGCTCTCCACCGCGGCTCTCTGCGGCGGCTCTTCGGCTTGGCGGCGTTCTTCTGCCTGGCGTGTTCTTCTGCCTGGCGTGCTTCTTCCGCTCTGGTGTCGCGTGCTCCTGCTCGCTGCGCTCGCTCGCGTCTGCGACGCGGTTCGCCTCTTCCCGGTCGCGCCGAGCCTGCTCGGCGGCCCGCTCCTCGTCGAGGGCGCGAGCCGCTCGTTCTTGCTCGGCCGCGAGCGCCGTGGCCGCGGCCGCCTCGGCGGCGAGCGACGCGCATCCTCCTGCGCTGCGACGATGGCTGGCGGCCGGTCCGGCTCGTGCCACGGGCGCGCCCGCCGCCGGGAAGTGAGGCGCCGCTCCGAGCTCCCTCTCTCGAAGAACGACCCGGCGGATCTCCCGCTCGAGGTCTTCGGCAGCTCCGTCACGAACTCGATCTCGCGTGGGTACTTGTACGGGGCCGCACCGTCTTCACATGCTCTGGAGCTCGACGACGAGATCGGTCGACGGCTCGTAGCCCTCACGCAACACGACGAACGCCTTCACGAGCGCTCCTCGGTCGGCGTCCGGCTTCCCGACGACTGCGCTCTCGAGGACCGCAGGTGCTCCAGCAGCGCGCTCTCGACCTCGAACGGACCGATCGGTAGGCGGAGCTGAGGATGACGTCGTCGGCCCGGGCGGTGAACCACAGGTAGCCGTCCTCGTCGCGCGTCCCGCGATCGCCCGTCAGGTACCACTCGCCTCGGAAAACCGCCGCAGTCTCCTCCGGGGCATCCCAGTAGCGGAGGAAAAGCGATGGCGGCCGACCCGCAGTGCGATGTCGCCTCGACGCCCGTGGGCTGCTCCTCGCCGGCATCGTCGATCACCGAGACGTCGTGCCCCGGTGTCGGCCGTCCCATCGACCCCGGCTTCACCTCGACGTCCCGCATGTTGGCGACGAGGAGCGTGTTCTCCGTCTGTCCGTAGCCGTCGTAGATCGTGAAGCCGAACGCGACCCGGAACGCCTCGATCACCTCCGGGTTGAGCGGCTCCACCCGCCGACACCGCGTGGCGGACGCTGCCGAGGTGGAACCGCTCGAGCTCGGGCAGCTTGGCCATCATGCGATATTCGGTCGGAGCCTGGCAGAGCACCGTGACGCCGAGCCGCCGGATGAGGTCGAAGCGCTCCTCCGCGTCGAAGCCGCCCTCGTGGATCGCGATCTCCGCGCCGCACGACCACGGGCCGAGGAGGACATTCCAGATCGACTTCGCCCAGCCCGTGCCGGCAGTGCACCACACGAGGTCGTTGGGCCGGGCCGTCAGCCACTGCGCCGCCTGGAGACGCTTCGTCCACGTGTACCCGTGGCTGTGAACGACGCCCTTGGGATCCTTCGTCGTCCCGGAGGTGTAGAGGATCAAGGCGGTGTCCTCTGCCGCCGTGTCGTGCGTGGGCTCGGTGGTCGGGCGCGTCCTCAGCTCTTCTTTCAGCTCCTCGACGACCGCCACCTCCACCGGGGCCCCGATCTTCTCCAGCACCGGTGCCCGCTCGCTGTCGGCGACCACGAGCTTCGCGCCCGAGTGCGAGACGCGGAAGTCGATGTCGCCGGCGCGCAGCATCTCGGAGCAGGGAACGGCGACGATCCCCGCCTTCAGCGCACCGAGCATGACAGCGTGCCAGGCAGGGGTCTTGCCGACGAAGACGAGTACCCGATCGCCGGGCAGGAGGCCTTGCGATCGAAATACGAGGCCCACCGACTTGCGTCGTTCGCGACCTCCCTGAACGTTCGACGATCGATGATGCCCTCGTGATCGACGAAGGTCAGCGCGTGGCGGAAGGGTCCTCGCTCGCTGCAGCCTCGACGACGTCACGCGTGAAATTGAACCGCGACGGAACCGGGAACAAAGGGTCGGGCTGGGGAGCCTCGGTTACGCTCTTGCGGCGTCTGAACCTTGCCATCGCTCCCGGTAGTCCTCCCTCACTGGACAGAAGATGTCGATGACGGTCGCGCCGTCGGGGCCGCAGTAAGCCGAGTGCTCGACGTCTCCCGGCAGGACGTAGCCTTCCATGGGGCCGAGCTCACGCGCCACACCGTCGACGACGAGCGCCTGCATGCCCCGCAGCACGATGCCGAGCTGCTCGTGGGGATGACTGTGGGCAGGGACGTTGCTCCCGGTCCGAACTCGATCAGGTTGACCATCGCACTCTCGCCGAAGAGGGGACGGCCCTCGACACCCTCCACGAGCGCGAAGGCTGCCAGATCGTCGAACCGGACGAACTGAGGTTCCATGCCATCAGTATCGTATCGTCTCCGGTTCCGCCGAAACCGCAACTTTTCCGTAGCTATCGTCCGTCGCATGGCACCTCTCGCGACAGACCTCCTCCGTGACCGGGCGTACGTCGACGGCGCGTGGGTGAGTGCCGACTCGGGTGCGACGTTCCCCGTCATCGACCCTGCGACCGGCGCCGTCATTGCCGAGGTGCCGCGGCTGGGTGCGGTCGAGACGCGTCGTGCGATCGAGGCAGCACACCGCGCGCTTCCGGCGTGGAAGCACCGGATGGCGAAGGACAGGGCGCAGATCCTGCGCCGCCTCGCCGACCTGATGCTGGAACGAAGCGACGATCTCGCAGCACTCCTCGTGCGGGAGCAGGGCAAGCCGCTGGCGGAGGCGAAGGCCGAAATGCTACGCCGCCTCCTTCTACGAGTGGTTCGCCGAAGAGGCAAGCGGCTCGACGGGAAGGTCATCCCACAGCCGATGGCCGAACGGCGCATGTCGTCCTCCGCGAGCGGTCGGCGTCGCGGGGCATCGCCCCCTGGAATTTCCCGATCACGATGCAGGCGCGGAAGTCGGCTCCGGCGCTAGCGGTCGGCTGCACGATCGTCTGAAGCCCGCCGAGCAGACGCCGCTATGCGCTCGATCGGCGTCGCCGAGGACGCGGGCCTGCCGCAGGGCGTCGCTCCGTCGTCACGGGCGACGCGACGACGCGATCGTCGGCGACGAGATGACGCAACCCGCTCGTGCGGAAAATCAGTTTCACGGGCTCCACCGAGGTGGGCAAGCAACTGATGGAGCAGTGCGCGGACCAGATGAAGCAGGTCTCGCTCGAGCTCGGCGGGCACGCGCCGTTCATCGTCTTCCCCGACGCCGACCTCTCCGAGGCGGTCGCCGGCGCGATCATGTGCAAGTTCAGGAACTCCGGCCAGACCTGCATCTCGGCGAACCGGTTCTTTGTTCAGGACGGCATCTACGACGCATTCGTCGCGCGTTCGCCGATGCGGTCGGTGCGCTCAAGGTCGCCGACGGCTTCACGGAAGGAGCCAGGTCGGGCCGCTGATCGACGATGCCTGCCGTCGCGAAGGTCGAGCGGCACGTCGCCGACGCGCTCGCCAGGGCGCCGAGCTTCTCGCCGGCGGGGGTCGCACCGACGGCAGTTCTTCCAGCCTCGGTGCTCACGGGCGTGACGATGGACATGGCGATGAGCTGCGAGGAGACCTTCGGCCCGGTGGCGGGCATCAACCGCTTCGGAACCGATGCCGAGGCGGTCGCGGTCGCGAACGACACGCCCTACGGCCTGTCGGCCTACTTCTACACGCAGACCTCGGACGCACCTGGCGGGTCGCAGAAGCGCTCGAGTACGGGATCGTGGGCATCAAGACCGGGCTTCATCTCGTCGGAGGTGGCGCCCTTCGGAGGGATGAAGGAATCGGGTATCGGACGCGAGGGCTCGAGCTTCGGCGTCGACGACTGGGTCGACTCAAGTACCTCGCGATGGGCGGAATCGGGGAGGCGGTCTAGAGCATGGTGATCATCGAACAGCGCGACTACCACGTCCACACGGGCGGGCTGCCGGAGCTCGTCCGGCTGTACGGCGAAGAGGGGATCGCGATCCGAAGGAGGTGCTCGGCGGCTCGTCGGCGCTTTCACCACCGATATCGGGGCGCTCTCGACGTACACGAGCATGTGGCGCTACGACAGCTTCGGCGAGCGCGAGGAGCGGCGTGCAGCGCTGCTCGCACGAGACGACTGGAAGGCGTTCATGGGGAAGATCCAGCCGCTCATCCACACGCAGCAGAACCGCATCCTGACGCCGACCCCGTGGTCGGCGCTCCAGTAAGGAGGGCTTGAAGATGGGTCAGCTCGACGGGAAGGTCGCCCTCGTCACGGAGGCGTCGCAGGGCATCGGGCTCGCGATCGCGGAGGGCCTCGCCGCCGAAGGCGCTCGGATCGTGATCGCGGACCTCCGCGGCGCGGAGGTCGCGCGGCAGCGTTCCCCGACGGCGTCGGGCTGACGGCCGACGTCGCCGACGAGGACGCGGTCGAAAAGCTCGTCGCCGACGCGGTCGAGGGTTGCGGCTCGATCGACGTGCTCGTCAACAACGCCGGTCTCTACGCCTCGCTCGAGATGCGAGCCTTCACCGAGATCCCCTGGCCGAGTGGCGTCAGGTGATGGACGTCAACGTCGCGTCGATGTTCCTCATGTGCCGGGCGGTCGTGCCCGTGATGCAGCGAAACGGTGGCGGCCGCATCGTCAACATCTCCTCCGGAACGCCGTTCCGCGGGGTGCCCTTCCTCCTCCACTACGTCACGAGCAAGGGAGCGATCGTCGCGTTCACCCGGGCGCTCGCGAAGGAGGTCGGAAAGCACGATGTGCTCGTCAACTGCGTCGCCCCGGCTTCACGATGTCGGCCGGCGTCGAGGCGCACCCGGAGGTCGTCGAGAAGCTGCGCGACATCTCGGTCTCCGCGCGGACGCTCCAGCGCGATCAGGTGCCGGAGGACGTCGTCGGCGCGGTCGTCTACTTCTCGGGCCGGGGTCGACGTTCGTCACCGGGCAGACGATCGTGATCGACGGCGGGCAGTATTTCCACTGAGCGCCCACGCCGGCAGACGCCGAAGCTGTCCTCGCGGCGCGTCGGGTTGCCCCGTGAGGCTCTCTCTCTACGAGTTCGAGACCGGGGTCGAGACGATCGGCGGCGATGGGGTCGTCTACGACATCGCGAACGACAGCGCGGCCTTCGGCGCCGCGGACATCGAGGGGCACGCCTCGTCTGGCAGCTCGACGAGACGCCCGAGAGGCCGGGGGGGCGCGTCTCTCGCGTCGCGTCCAGCTCGCCCGTCGACGACTGGGTGCTGCGCTGCGACCGCGTCGACTTCCCGCCCGGAGGCGTGGCGTACACGCACACGCACCCCGGCCCGGGGATCCGCGAGCTGCTCCGCGGCGAGATCGACATCACGACCGAGGGCAGGATGTCTCGTACGGCAAGGGCGGGGCGTGGTTCGAGGCGGGGCCCGACCCGGTTCTCGCCACACTTCCCTCCCGACGAGCCGACGGCCTTCGTGCGCGTGCTGGTGCTCCCGGCCGAGGGCCGGGCGCCGATCCGCTACGTGCCCGACGACGACGCGCGCCCGAAGCTCCAGCGGCCCGGTCTTCTTGGACCAGCCGGTCGCCTCCTGTGAGAGCGGCGGCCAGCTTCTCGTCGACCCGCTCGCGTCCACGGTGTCGACGTCGCTTCTGCGTGCCCGGCGAGAGTTATCTCGCGGTGCTCGACGCCCTCTACGACGCCCCGATCGGGTTCGTCGCCTGCAGCACGAAGTCGGCGCCGCCA
Source organism: uncultured Thermoleophilia bacterium (assembly GCA_963756835.1). GTDB lineage: Bacteria > Actinomycetota > Thermoleophilia > Gaiellales > Gaiellaceae > Gaiella. Next base: position 1,437 of record CAVWPE010000009.1, on the reverse strand, counting down.
ACATGGCCGACGCCTACGGCAAGCTGACGGGCCGCCCGGCATCTGCTTGGTCACGCGTGGCCCGGCGCGACGCACGCCAGCGTCGGCGTGCACACCGCGTATCAGGACTCGACGCCGATGATCCTCCTGATCGGTCAGGTGCAGCGCGGGGATCGTGGCGCGCGAAGCGTTCCAGGAGATCGACTTCCGCCAGATGTTCGGCCCGATGGCCAAGTGGGTCGCCGAGATCGACAGGGCCGATCGCATTCCGGAGTTCGTGCTCGCGCCTTCCCGTCGCGTCGGCGGGGCGGCCGGGCCCGGTCGTGTTGGCGCTGCCCGAGGACGTGCTGGTCGAGCGTTCGGATGCGCCCGACGCCGAGCCCTGCGATCACCCGCGTCCTTCCCGCGTCGCACGACGTCGAGCGGTGCCGCGACGCTGCTCGAGCGGGCCGCGCAGCCGCTCGTGATCGTCGGCGGCGCGCGGTGGAGGGCCGCGGCGCTCGCCGCGCTGACCGCCTGGTGCGAACGCCGGTGCTCTGCCCGTGGCGGCCGCTTCGCTGCCAGGACCTGATCGACAACATTGAGACTACGTGGGGCACCTCGCCTCGGCCCGCCCGGCCTCGCGAGCGGGTGCGGGACGCCGCGTCCTGATCTCGTCGGCAACCGGCTGGGCGAGAACCGACCTGAGCTACTCCCTCCTGAGGCCGCCGCGCACGCGCGCCGGCGCTCGTCCACGTCCGCGACCCGAACGAGCTGAGTCGCGTCTACTCGCCGGACGTGGCGATGACCGCCTCGCCGGATCCGCTGGATCGCGTTGGCGGGCTGCCGCCTCTGACAGTCGCCGCGGGAGGCCGGGACGAGCACCGCCCGGCGGAGTACGGGAGAACCTCCACCATCGCCGGCTCCCGGCTACGCGTCGACCTGGCCGTCGTGATGGCCATCCCGCGCGCACCTGCCCGCCGACGCCATGGTCGCAAACGGTGCAGGCAACTTCACGGTCTGGGCGCACCGCTTCTTCAGTTCCGGCGCACCCACGCAGCTCGCACCGACGAGCGGCGCGATGGGCTACGGGCTGCCCGCGGCGGTCGCCGGGAAGCTCCTGCACCCCGAGCGGGTGTCGTCGCGTCGCCGGCGATGGCGACTTCCTGATGACCGGCCAGGAGCTCGCGACGGCCGTGCAGCAGGGCGCGGCGATCCTCGTGCTGGTCGTGAACAACGGCATGTACGGCACGATTCGGATGCACCAGGAGCGGCGCTTTCCCGGAGCGGGTCTCCGGCACGGCTCTCGTCAGTCCCGATTTCGTGGCGCTGGCGCGATCGTTCGGCGCTCATGGCGAGCGTCGTCGACGGACCGACGAGTTCGCCGCCGGCGTTCGAGCGCGGCGCGCGCGGCCGGCTGCCGGCGCTGATCGAGCTGGCGTCGACCCCGAGGCGCTGACGCCTCGTCAGACGTTGTCC
>CAVWPE010000008.1:0-210182 GCA_963756835.1 uncultured Thermoleophilia bacterium | reverse complement strand
CCGATCTCCGGTTCGGTTTCCGTCTCGAGCCGGCCTCCGGATCGGGCCGTTGCTGTTTTGGCCGTCGATCAAGAACCCGCCCGGATCTGACCCCGGGAACGGTTCGGTATGGCCGTTCGTTCAGAAGGCTCCGATCGTGCTCCCGGCACGAACGAAACTCGTCCTGGCGATCGCGCCAGAGGCGCAGGGCCTCGCTGCCTTCCAGACCCGTGGAGGTTACGTTCCAGCGATCCGTTTCGAGGCCTGTCGCGAGGGAACGGGGCTTTCGCCTACAAGGGAACCGTCGGCAAGTACACCGGGTTCCCGTTCGCGATAGGTCGCGTAACACGCACGGCCTGCGTGCCGATGGAAGTCTGGGTGGATGGGCGCACCACGCCAATACGACGCGTTGTGCCGATCGGTCGCGCCTCATGCTGACGAACCGCGTCGCGCCAATCGGCTCTACGTTGCTGCAAGCGACGGTCGTAGTCGGAGTCCTGGTTTCCCTTGTGTTGGCATATGGAGGATCTGCCGCTGCGGCCAATCCCGTGTCAGCACCGAACATCCAGCGGGCGTTGGTGATGGCTGGCTATCCGGCCAAGTCAGGATGCGGCCAGGCGATGGTTCCGCCACCCTCTCTTGTGAGCGGCAAAGTGACCCAGCTCTCCCGCGTGGTGGCGACCTGCTGGATCGTCGTGGAGCGAAACGGCTACGCCGCGCATGTCATCCCTTACACCAGTGCCCGACTTGCGAAATTGGCATACGACCGCACCTTCAATCCGGCCGCCACGACCACGCGCAAAGCCGCGATCGGCAACGTCGTGCTCACAGCCTTCCGACTACCCAGACCGGAGTGGCAACGGATCTCAGGGCTTGTCACCTCAGCCGTTGAACGCAAGCGATAAGCAGGTGATCCAACCTTCGAGACCGTGGTTCCTTCTTGCTGTCGCGATCGTCGCTGTCGTGTTCGCCGCCGCGTTCGGCATCGCCTCGGTTGTCGGTTCGAGCGACGGCAGTCCGCGCCTGATCCCCGAGTCGGGGCCGATCGCACATCTCCCGGTTGTCACGCCAACCGCGAGGGAGCGGAAGATTGCAGAGGGCCTCGGGATGACCGAAGCCTCGCTCGCCTCGGCACGAGAGGTGTTCGAGTCACCCGAGGCGGGGCGAATGGTGTTCCTCACTAGACCGCACGGCGGCTGTCTGATCATGTTCGGTGGCACCTCCTGCGGGGACGCCAACGACCCGACACTGCCCGTCCTCTCACTGATGACATCGATTGAGTCCTCGCCGTATCTCGTCGGAGGAGGCATAACCCGATCCGACGTGGTGGCTGTCACGTTCAAGGACTCGGCGGGCCGCGAGGTAAGGATTCCGGCTGCGGGGGGAGTTTTCAAGGTCGAAACGAGCGATCGACTGACGCGAGACTCTAGATACGTCGGCACCGAGTCGAAGACATGTGACGAGCGAGTCATCGCTGATGCGAGAGACAACGGCCGAGTGGACCGGATCTATCCCGCCCGTTGCTACCAGCAGGCAATCGCTCTGCTGCCCCACGACTCGCCAGCACGCAGCGAGATCGAACGAGCATTGTCCTCGGCTCACTCTGCTCCACCACCGCCGGGAAAGGCAGACTGACCGTTCATCACGCCCGACCCGCCTGCGCCTGCGTTAGGGAATGTTCCCTGAGCTAGAAGACGCGCAAGGTGGCGGTGTATGTGGTGCTGCCAACGGTCGCTCTCAGCTTGTAGCAGCCTGGCGAAGGCACATCGAGGCTGGTCGGGTACGGCCCGCCGTTACCTCTCGGTCTTAATGGCCCGGCGGAGCTGTAGAGCTGTCCGACCTCGTTGCCCCCGATCTTCCGTGCGCTGAATCGAACGGGAGCGTCGGTCTTGGAGGCCCTTGGCGAGAAGATCCACGCGATCTTGTGGTGGAGTACGCCCTCGCTGAGCCGAACGGCTGCATATCGAGGAAGAAGGGCGTAGATCTTCCCGTTCCCCGAGAGCTTGTTGAGACCGAATGGCTTGACCCAGGGGGCCACCGAGGCTGCAACCCGGGTCGTGCGACAAGAGGCGGCGTGCGATACCCCGGTCGCAGCGGTCGCCACTGATGGTGTCAGCGACCCGCAGACGGAAAGCACCAGCGCGAGGAGCGCTGCCGCCGAAAATCGTGACCTGCCCACGAGGAGAATGATCCCACTCGGAGCCGATCACCACAACCCAAACGTGGGCAGCAAGCGAGGCCCGCGCCGAGCGCTCGGCAATCTCACATGGGCGGGTCTGCGGGCAGAACGAGTTGTGGCGAGCCTGAGTGTCCGAGGAACTCTCCTCCGAGTTCGCACGCCAGAACGTGCATGCGCGATTGAGTGGCAGCGATCTGAATGGCGGATAGTGCAGACGGTCGCGTTGCTGTGACCACCACGAGGCGCTCGTCGGGTTGGGGCGGGAAGGTCACCTCGTAACCGTCCGCTTTGAGTGTTTCTGCCGCCGTGTTCGCCCTAGTCCGACTCTGAAATCCGAGGTCGAAGGATAGCCGCATCCGATCAGATTGTACGGTGCTCGCGTGGGCGACGGTGCTTAGGCCTGAGATGGTCGAGCGAGCTTCGCAACGCTCTTGCGGTTGAGGACAACACGTACCGAGGATGGTCGCCATTCGTGTCCGCCACGCAGCGTGGGAACGCTATCGTCGTTGAGTCTGTCGGCTATGGCCTGGAGCGTCATGCCCCGCTTACGCATCGAGACGACCCGCCGTCCAAGTGCGTCTCTTGGCAGGGGTGGACGGCCGAGCTTGACACCTTGCTCGCGTCGGACTGCGAGCGCGTCCTTCGTTCTCTGCCCGATGATCCTGCGTTCCCACTGGGCCGCAGAGGCCATAACGCTCGCAAGGAACTCGCCAGCCGGTGTGCTGAGATCGACCCCGAGATCGAGCGCGACGATGTTGAAGCTCCTCGCCTGTGCCTCGACCAGGAGTCCCGCGAAGTCCACGAGTGACCGAGACAGGCGGTCAAGCTTGGCGACAACGATCCCCGAGACTTCGCATGTCCGACAAGCATCGAGGGCCTGGTTCAGGCCTGGCCGGTTGAGTGATCTCCCACCGAGAACATCCTCCTCGATGCGGGCAAGTTCCCACCCTCGCCGGTCGCACTCGGCCATGATTGCACGGCGTTGAGCAGCCAGACCAGCACCCGAGACGCCCTGCTCCTCGGTGCTCACGCGCACGTATCCGACTACTCGATCTCCGCTTCCCATCTACTCATCTTGACACATAAAGGGTCGTTATTGTGTTAGAAACGTTGCGTCAGACGCTGGCGGCTCAAGGGCCTCTACGGCGGCGAGAGAACCCCGCAGATGCGCGATCATCGGACCAGGTGCTGCTAGCTCGCCGCGCTCCACCGCGTCCAGGAGGACTCGAAGCAGCAGGGCTGCATCCGCTGGGAGTTTGGATCGCGACCTCTTCTTTGTCGGCACTGCCGCCAAGTTTCCCAGATGGCCCTGCTAGCACCCCAACCGCGGTGCGGGAACTACGCCACTCAACTTGTGATGGTCGACAACGGTCACGCTCGTGTCGCGTAAGGTCGCGTTGATGGAAGGCGACAAGGCTCTTGAGAACCCCATCCTGAAGCCGGGCGACCCGCTGAGAAACCACCTCGGTCTTGCCTGAGCCCCGGCGGCGGCGATGATCTGTAGGTGTCCACCTCGGTGGTTGACGGCAGCGAGCGCGTCACCTGCAAGTTCTGGAGCGGACATCAATCAATAGTGAACGATTGGGATAAGCGGCGCTGAGCGGCTTGCCGGAATCAAGGCGTTCGGATAGTCAGCCCACGTCCGCTGGCGTGATGCTGCCCACTCCATTCGCGCGAGAGCGACTGTCCCCGACTTCCGCATTGCCGGAAGGCGACGAGAGGTTCACCCTCGACCAGGTCAGGCTCCGTGGCGGCCTGGGCGCACGGGGCGCGCCGCTCGTGTCAGGAACGCGCTCCCGAGCCGTGTGAGGCGAAGCACTATGTTTCTGAATGTGATCGACCCGATTGTGTCCCTTTCGTTCACGATGCAGGCATCGCCAGGCGCGTATGCGCTCTTGCTCGGTTCAGGATTGTCACGGTCGGCTGGGGTTCCAACGGGTTGGGAGGTCCTCGTTGATCTGGTCAACAGGATTGCGCTCGCGTCCGCAGAGGAAGTACCTGACGATCCCATCTGGTGGTATGCCGAGCAATTCAACGCCGACCCGAGCTACTCGCAACTCCTGGAGGCGCTAGCTGCAACTCCTGGTGAGCGCCAAGCGATCCTGCGCGGCTACTTCGAGCCGAATGAAGAAGAACGGGAGGAAGGGAAGAAGAGTCCGACTGCAGCCCATCGTGCAATAGCTCGTCTCGTTGCGGTAGGCACGGTTCGCGTGATCGTGACCACCAACTTCGATCGCCTTCTTGAACAAGCGATTGAGGCAGAGGGCGTGGCTCCTACCGTGATTTCCACGCCAGACATGGCTATCGGTGCCCAACCCTTGGCGCACTCACCGTGCACCGTACTCAAGGTCCACGGCGACTACCTCGATACTCGAATCCGGAACACTGTCGTCGAGCTCAGCGCGTACGACGACGCAACAAATCGCCTGCTGGATCGCGTCTTCGATGAGTACGGACTGGTGGTTTGCGGGTGGTCTGGCGAGTGGGACACGGCGCTTCGTGACGCTCTCGCTCGCTGTCAGAGCCATCGCTACACCACCTACTGGGCTGGCCGTCGCGAACCGACCGGAGTCGCGCTGGATCTCTATGCGGCCAGACGGGCTGTCTTCGTTCCGATCACCGATGCTGACAGCTTCTTCGTAGGACTCGAGGAGAAGCTGGCCACTCTGACCGACGACTCGCGCCATCCCGCGTCCGCGGAGCTTGCCGTCGCCGCGCTCAAGCGCTATCTCCCCGACCCTAGGTTCACGATCCGTCTCGACGACCTGCTACGTGCGGAAGTTGAATCGACGCTCTCGTCCACGAGCGAGGAGAGACATTCAGTCACCGAGCAGCTCACTAACGAGCAGTACGTAGACCGCTTGGCGGCGTTCGAAGCATCATCCGACACGATCGCTCGCCTGCTGAGTGTGGGCTGCTACTGGGGAAGGGCGGATCAGCAAAGGCTCTGGCTACGAGTGATCGACCGTCTTGCGAATCGCACGCCGATCGAGGGAAGATACATCACTGCGTTCGAGAAGCTTCGGGAATACCCAGCGACGATCGGTCTCTACGCAGCGGGAATGGGTGCCCTCGTGGGAGAACACATCGACCTACTCGCCCTGCTTCTTACGTCCCTGGAGTACAGGGGCGCTTACGAACCTCATCCGTTGATTAGTGAGATCTCACCCGCCAACGTCGTACACGTCGCGGCGCTCCAGCCGGAAGGAGGTCGTCGCCGTCACACACCAGCGAATGATCGCCTTCACGACGTGCTACGCGCACCGTTGCGCGAGGTCCTCGACTCGAATGACAGATACACGGAAACGTTCGATGATTTCGAGTATCTGGTCTCACTCGTCTCATGGCACCTTCGCGGTTGGGGGCCTCTCGGTTCGTGGTCGTGGCGGAATCGCCTAGGCGAAGCGTGGACGCCGAATCGGCTACAGCGCAGAATCGACCGTCACGCCGCGGAGTTGGATCTGCTCCGCGTGGGGCTGTTTGATGGGTCTCTTGACGAGCTGCAACGAGTCAAGACCGCGCTTGATGAGGCATCAGCACGAGCAGTCTTTTGACCGGGCCGACATCACGCGTCGCGGGGGCGTATGGGCCGTCCGATCGCTACGGCCCGAGCCGGAACCCTGAACACCCTTTCACTCTGACGGCCGCGAGTAGCTCGAGGTTTTTCTTAGCGTGACAACAGACGGCTGAGAGTCTCGCCGGTGAGGGTCCCAACAGAGGTTTCCCACGGAGGCGTCGTCCGGATTTGCAACTAGTGTGGCTAGTGTGCCAACCAGGGCCGCGGACGAGACGAATCGCTCCGGGACGGAGAGTGCCGCTCTGGTCGACGCGTTTCTCGCCGACATCGGAGACATCGATGCATTTGTCGAGGCGTTTCTCGCCGACATCGGAGACATCGATGCATTTGTCGAGGCGGTTCTCGCCGACATCGGAGACATCGATGCATTTGTCGAGGCGGTTCTCGCCGACATCGGAGACATCGATGAGATCGCAGGTGCCTTTGCGCTCCTGCACTGCCGAGCGTGCGGCGAGCCAATGGATGCTCAGCGAAGCACACGGCGGACTTGTTCCACGAGGTGCCGCAAGCGGTTGTCGCGGATACGCCGATCCGGGCGCTGCCTCTGACTCAAGGACGCGACGCCCATGGTCGGGCCTTGCACTCCAAGATCAGCGGTTGTGGGTCTTATGGTGCCCTCCAAGACACGTTCTCCCTAGGACACCTATAGCGCGGCCGCAGGACACCAATAGCGCGGCCGCAGAGTCGTCCGGTCCAGCAAATAAGCTCGCGCAACCGCAGCCCTTCTGGGTTGGCGAGAGCAGCGTCTAGGCCCCATGTGCCGAATGTGTGGGGCCTTTTCGCGTCCTAGACTCCCCTTTTGTCAACTATAGACAGGACGCCGTCCGACGGCCTCTCTAGTCTCCCAATCGCTTTCGCCGTACGCACCCAGAAAGGCAAGCTGCAGGTGGCATCGCTAGGAACAACAGCTCGCGTCGGCGACGTCGCGACCAACCGCGCATCAGCCCGGATCGACTCTGTCCTTTCGAAAGGACGGTCGGGCGGCGTTGGAGCGCCCCCGGCCCGGCAACAAGGAGCTACGCCTTGAAGCATTCCGACGGTACCACTGGCGACGCCGGGACTCCTGCCGTGATCTATGCGGCGAAGTCCACCGAGGATAAGCGTGGGTCAATCCCAGATCAGCTACGTGACTGCAGGGCGATGGCTAAGCGGGAGGGATGGGATCAGCGGGAAGAGTGGGAGTTCAAGGACGAGGGGTTCTCTGCCTTTCATCGAAACAGGGGACCTGGATTGGCGGCTGCGAAGGTTCGAGCTGAGCAGCTCGCGGCGGACTACGGGTCTTGCATCCTCGTAGTCCAGCATTCTGATCGGCTCGCTCGGGGGGACGGTCACGAAGCTCAACACCTCGCGCAGGTCTGGTGGTGGGCACACGAGCGGCGGATTGTCCTCAGAAGCGTTCAGGACGACGCACTCGGAAACGCGCTCCTCGCGACCGTGATGGGCATGCGGAACAACGAAGACAGCGCCCGGAAGTCGCAGGCTACGAAGGCTGGGCTTCGAAGGCGAGCCGAGCGAGGGCACCGGCATGGCGGCCGGAGCCCCTACGGTTTCCGCTGGGTCCGTGATCGCAACAACCCAAGCGACCAAGGACAGCTCGTGACCGAGCCGTCGGAGAAGGAGGTCGTGGTTCGGGCCTTCACCTCCTATCTCGGGGGCGCGGGAGACGGTGCGATCGCAGATCAGCTCACTCAGGACGGAATCCAAGCGCCACGCGCAAGAAGGTGGGACAAGAGCCAGATCTCGAACATGCTTCAAAACCCGCTCTATGTCGGGCTCATCCGCTTCAACGGTGAAACCTTCGAAGGTCAGCACGAAGCGTTCGTTTCACGAGAGATGTGGGACGAGGCTCAGAGGCTCCGAAATTCGCGCCGAGCCGCCTCGGGGGGCGGGCGCGGGCGGTACCCGTCCGGCAGACACCTTCTCGTCAAGGGCCTTCTTCGCTGTGGGATCTGCGGCGGAGCGATGTCGCCCAGAACGCTGCCATCGGGCTATGAGCTCTACCGATGCTTGACCCGCCACACCAGTGGTGGCTACAAGCGCTGCCAGCAGCCGGACATGCCGCGACGCACCATCGATGAGGCTCTCTTCACGTACTTCGAGTGCGACGTGCTCGACCTCGACGCGACGCGAATACAACTCACCAACGCCACGGAGCAATGGATCGCCGAGGGGCAAGCGCTCGTGCATGCCGCCGAGCGAGAGGTCGCGCAGCTCGAAGCCGACCGTGCCGCGCACTGGGACAACTTCAAGCACCAAAGAATCACACCCGAAGAATGGACAGAACTACGGACAGAGCTCGAGGCGGACACGGAGGCACTCGAGGCCAAGCTATCGCTGCTCCACAAGCGGGAGAGGGAGGCAGCAATGGCGGTCGTAGCATTTGACGCCGAGTCGGACACGCTCCGACGCCTATCGGAACTCCGAGAGGCAGTTGCGGGGCGAGTCGAATCGCGGGAAGGCGTGGAAGCGGTAAGAGCAACCCTCACAACGTGCTTCGAGAGTTTCACGCTTCGCCGCTTGTGGGAAGACGACGCGCCGGAGTTCGTCCACCTTGAGCTTTCGGTTGGCCTCGAATATGCGCTGCTCCCGAAGCTGCGTGAATCGGCCATTGCCGGATATGTGACGACGAGCGGAGATGCCGAAGTGACTATCCCCCTCGTTCGCCGAGAGTCTCTCTACTTCGGCGAGACAATAGGGACCCCGGGGACGTGATCTCCCCCGGCACGACCATCACCTCGCGTCCGTCTTCGAGAGCGAAGTCCGCCGTGATCAACGCTCCCGAGCGCTCCCGCGCCTCGACCACGACCGTCGCGGTGCACAGCCCGGCGATGATCCTGTTACGAGCGGGGAATCGCCATGGTGCCGGCTCGACGCCCGGCTCGTACTCCGAGACGACGAGGCCGCGGGCGACGATCCGCGATGCGAGGTCGCGATGGGCGGACGGGTAGTCGCGATCGATCCCACAACCAAGGACGGCGACCGTCGCGCCTCCTGCCTCGAGCGCCCCGCGGTGCGCTTCGCCGTCGATTCCGCGCGCCATGCCGCTGACGACGACGAGCCCGGCGGCGGCGAGCTCGCGCCCCAGCGTCCGTGCGACCGCCCGTCCGTATGAGGAACACGCGCGCGCACCGACGATCGCGACGGATGGTCGGGCGAGCACGTCGGGGGAGGTATCCCCCCTCAACCACAGGCACGCGGGCGGATCCGGAATGGCCCGAAGAAGCGGCGGATAGCCGCGGGCGCCACACCGCAGACGCCGAATCGTCACGCGCCACTCACGCTCGCGGGAGTTCTGTACGAGAGCGCTTCGGCGAGGTGCTCCGGCAAGACGGCATCGGTGCCCGCGAGTGCGGCAATCGTGCGTGCGACCCGGGCCACCCGGGCGCGTCCACGGCCGGAGAGCGGGACCTGCTCGACAGCCCGATCGAGCAGCGCCGACGCGGCCGAGGTACGGCGCAGCACGTCCCCGTCTCCGAGCCGCTCCTTTCCGGCGACGACTCGTGCCCTCACCGCCGCCGACGGCTCGCCGGGCGGCGCCGCGAGCTCCTCCGCGCGAGGCCGCGGCATCGCGATGACGAGGTCGAACCGGTCGAGTAGAGCGCGGGACACCTTCTCTCGGTAGGCAGAGATGCGCTGCGGGCTGCACCCACAGTCGGCGGAGGGATCTCCACGGCCCCCACAGGGGCACAGGTTCATCGTCGCGACGAGCCGAAACTGGGCGGGGAACAGTGCGTGGCCGCCCACGCGCGCAACCGAGACGACTCCGTCCTCGAGTGGCTGGCGCAGAGATTCGAGCACCGGTCTCGGAAACTCGGGTAGCTCGTCGAGCAGAAGGACGCCACGATGGGCAAGACTCGCCTCACCGGGCCGAGGCACCCCTCCGCCGCCGACGATCGCTGCGGCCGACGCACCGTGGTGTGGGGCGCGAAACGGTGGCACGAGCATGATCGGGCGCCCCGGGGGAAGCGTTCCGGCGACCGAGTGGATTCGCGTCACCTCCAGGGCCTCCTCCCGCGTGAGCGGCGGGAGGATGCCGGGGAGCCGGCGGCCGAGCATCGTCTTGCCGGTGCCGGGCGGCCCGGCGAGCAGAACGTTGTGGCCACCGGCGGCGGCGAGCTCGAGCGCCCGGCGACCGCGCTCCTGCCCGCGGACGTCAGCGAGATCGGGGACGAACGGCTCTTCGAGATCACCGTCCCCCGGGGGTTGCGCGAACGGGATCTCCTCCTCGCCTCGGAGATACGCGACCGCCTGTGCGAGATGGTGCACCGGGACGACGTCGATCCCTGCGAGAGCGGCCTCGGGAGCGGATTCGGCGGCACAGATGAGCCGCTTCAGGCCTACCCGCTGAACTCCCTCGGCAACCGCGATCGTGCCCGCGACCGGCCGCACGCGTCCGTCCAGTGAGAGCTCGCCCACGCAGGCGTGCTCGAGAAGACGGGCGGCCGCGAGCTGATGCGAGCCGGCCAGCACGGCCAGCGCGATCGGGAGGTCGAATCCCGATCCCTCCTTGCGAAGCGCGGCAGGGGCCAGGTTGACCGTGATCCGGTTCCTCCCCGGCCAGGGGAGCATCGCGTTCACGATCCCGCTCTGCACACGATGCTTCGCCTCCTGGCACGCACGGTCGCCGAGGCCGACGATCGAGAACGACGGCAGGTCGGAGGAGGCGAGGTGGGCTTCGACCTCGACGCGCCGAGGCTCGAGACCAACGACGGTCGACGTTATCGCGCGGGTGACCACACCGCCGACGCTACGGGTGAATCGGTCACGTGTGAGCCGCCACTCTGCGCCGAGAGTGAGACGATCGGCCCTCGCGCTAGCGAGCTACTGCGACGAGGATCGACTCGTAGTACTCGCCGGCCCGACGGCCGGTACGCCGGTTGACGTGCCGCTCGTGTCGATCGACGAGTCGGAGCCCGGCACGCTGGAGGATCTCGGGGTAGAGATCGCGTCGATCGTTGACGACGATGCAGACTCGACCCCCGAGGGCGAGGGACAGCCGGACGTTCTCGAGCACTGCCGCGATTCCGTCGACGTATTCCTCGATCGCCGCCTTTCCCGTCCCCCGAGCGGGGCGCCCGAGCTCGAGATCTCGGCGCTGGTCGATCCCGAGGAGCTCGTAGGCGTAGCGGTGTTGCTCGTGGTAGTCGATGAGGCCGGGGTACGGCGGAGAAGTGATGACGCCGTCGTACGGGCCTCCGAGGTCGATCGACCGGGCGTCGCCGTGCAACACGCGCGCCACCGCGTCTGTCGCCCGCACGGCCGCGAACGCCTCGATCCGGTCGAGCGTGTCGAGCGAGTACCGCAGGAGGAACCGCCGAGCCGAGTCGACCGGACGGCATTCACGGCGGTGCTTGAAGCACCAGTACGGCTCGAGTTGCGGTCCCCGCGGGAATTCGAGGTCGAAATGCGCGGTGCGCCGCGCGGACCGCGCAGAGCGCGCCAGCACGATACGAAGGACGTCCGCCGACCCGACCTGGTCGACGAGGCCCTGGAAATGGACGAGCTCCTCGGCTGCGGCCGGCGCGAACCAGGCGCGAACGTACTTCGCCGTCCCCCGGGGGTATCGCCCCCGCGGCTCGAACGACTCGGCCTCGTGGTGCGCCCAGAGGAGATCGCGGCGCAGGGCGTCGAGGTTGTAGGGACGCGTCTTGACCCGGGCGAGCAGCGCGTTGAACCCGGCGATGTCGACGCCCGTCGCGTCGTACCCCGACTCCAGGGCCTGCACGAGGGTCGTCCCCGACCCCGCGAAGGGATCGAGCACGCGGCCACCGGCCGGGACGTGCCGTGCGAGAAGCGTCTCCACGAGCTGCGGGATGAACTTCCCCAGATACGGGTGCAGCCGGTGAACGTGCTTCGTCCGCTCGCGCTCGGGCAGCGTCGTCTCCGACCAGGAGAGCTCGAGATCGTGCTCTGCGTACAGCGCTTCCTGGGTGGCCGCCACAGGGTCGGGTTCGCCGCGGGGACCGCCTCTCCTCGCTCCGGCCGCGACCCGGCCGCTCGAGCAGGAGAGCCGGTGGATGCGTCACTCGTCTGCCATCGTCGCCGGAATGCGCGTCAGGCGGCCCCGATCGACCGCGACGACCTCGAAGCCGACCCGGATATCCGGCTGCTGTGGGTTCCGTGTGAGCCAGACCTGCGCTGCACGGCGGACGCGCCGGCGTTTCTCCGCGTCGACGGCACCGATCGCACCACCAAAACCGGTACCGCGGCGCTCTTTGACCTCGACGAACGTCAGCTCGCGACCACGCCTGACGATGAGATCGAGCTCGTTGCGACCGGCGCGGACGTTCGCCCCGATGATCCTGTAGCCGCGCAAGCGGTAGTGCCACCGCGCGCGACGCTCGCCAGGGTTCACGCCGCCGGCTCGAGCGCGGCCTCCGCGCCGGCCGCGCCGCGCCCGTAGCACTTCGCCGCATACGAGAGGCGGTGTTGATCGCAGGGGCCGTGCTCCCGCACGGCGGCCGAATGAGAGGGCGTGATGTAGCCGACGTGTCGCGAAAAGCCGTAGCGTGGGTGCAGCGCGTCCAGCCGCCGCATGATGCGATCGCGCGTGACCTTGGCGACGATCGAGGCGGCCGCGATCGCGGCGCTTCGCGTATCGCCGTCGACCACGGCGCGATGCGGCGGAGCGAGCGGCCCGAGGCGAAATCCGTCGACGAGGCAGATCTCGGCTGTCGGCGCGAGGTCGGCCAGAACCGCGCGGAGGCCACCGAGGTTCGACCGGTGCAACCCGTGGCGATCGATGTCGCAGGCGGGGATGATCCGGACGGAAACCTGCGCGGCGGCGATGAGCACGGCCCTCAGCAGCCGCTCCCGCACCTCCGGTTCGACCTGCTTCGAGTCGTTCAGGAGAGCAAGCGGCCTCGTTCGCGACCCCTGCAGCGCTCCATAGTCGAACAGGACGCCCGCGACGACCAGAGGGCCCGCGAGCGAGCCTCTTCCGGCTTCGTCTGCGCCCGCGACGAAGCGAGCGCCGAGCCGCCGGTCATAGCGAAGGAGCCGCTGTCCGCTGGGAGTCGCCATGCACGCCCGAGGATATCGCTCGACTCGGAACGTGTTCGTGCCGCGTCCGCCACGTCTCCGTGACCGCTCGATCTCAGAACGAGAGAACGCAGCCGGCATTCTCGCGTTCGAGCACGACCTCCCAACCGGCGTTCTGGAGCGTGGCGCGGTACCAGTCGCAGCCGCCATCGTGTCGCCTCGCCGCGCAGACGAAGACGTCTGCCTCCTTCTCGATGAACCACGGGGCCGGGTTGTCGGTGCAGCGTGTCCGGGAGACGTCGTAGTCCGCGGGCAGGAGAGCGTCCTCGACGGCCGTCCGCGCGCCGGCCTCACGAGGGGATTCGACACCGCATCCGACGAGGAGCAGCGCGGCGAGCAGAACAACGATCCGACGGATTGGCCGCACGCGCGCCACGCTAGCGGGCGACGGCTCGCTCTAGGACTGGCGCAATTCGCGGATGCGCGCCTTCTTGCCGACGCGACCGCGGATGTAGTAGAGCTTCGCCCGGTTCACGTCACCGATCATCGCGACCTCGAGCTTCTCGATCTTCGGCGAGTGGAGCGGGAACGTGCGCTCGACGCCGACGCCGAACGACTGCTTGCGCACCGTGAACGTCTCGCGCGCGCCGGAGCCCTGTCGCTTGATCACGACGCCTTCGAAGACCTGGATGCGCTGCCGGGTGCCCTCGATCACCTTGAAGTGCACGCGCACCGTGTCGCCCGCCTTGAAGACCGGGACGTCGCGCAACTGCGCCTGCTCGATGCTCTGGATGATTGTGCTCATGAGAAGATGCGCCCGCGGCACATGCCGTCGGCCGGGTGCGGAGTGTAGCGGAAGCGACCGCGCCAGTGTCTCCCCTCGCCTCACACCGGACCGGCCACTCCTCCGGATGCCACTGCCTGCCAGGGCCGGCGGGCCGGCCCCTTCAGGATCGCGCGAAGCGCGCAGCAAAATGGCTGACGGGAGGCGCGATACGCTCTTCCATCGCGCCTCCCGTCAGTGAAGCGAGACGCGCTTCGGCGGCCAGTAGGTGGCGAACACCTTGCCGATGAGATTCTTGCGAGGCACGGTGCCCCACATGCGTGAATCGCACGACTGCGAGCGGTTGTCCCCCATCATGAAGTAGTTCCCCGGCTTCACCTTGACGGGCCCGAAGGCCCCGACGGCGCCGCGGCGCTCCTTCTCGATGTAAGGCTCTTGCAACGGCTTGCCGTTGATGTACACGTAGCCGTCGCCCTGCTTCAGGCGCACCTCGACGGTGTCGCCAGGGAGGCCGATGAGGCGCTTCACGAATGTGCCGCCGGCACCACACTTGACCTGCGCGGCAGGCGGGGTCTGGAAGACGACGATCTCCCCTCGGCGCGGGTCTCGCAGCCGATAGAGGAAGCGGTTCGCGAGCACGCGATCCGAGAGGTCGATAGGCCCGAAGGACTCGGTCTCGCACCCCGGCGCCGGTTGCGAGCAGTGCAGCGTCGGTTCCATCGACGACGACGGGATCCGGTACGGATTCACGACGAAGGCCTTCACGAGGAGCACGATCGCGATCGCGCCCGCGATCGTCACGACCCAGTCGATCGTGACACGAAGCCCGTCCGGCAGGCCGCGCGTGAGTCGATCCACGGGATTCCGCGAGCGGCGCTCCGGGCGCGACATCGGGGTAGCACTCGGCGGAGGGGGTATTGCGTACGGGTCCCCACCGTTCCCGGGATGCTCGCCCTGCGGCACAGGCCAGCCGTACCCGTCCGACGAATCGCCCGGAGCGCGCTGCGTCAGCGACGCCGCGGGTGCCTTCGTCGGGATCGACCGGACGGCGCCAGGATCACCCGCGGGATCGGGGCTCTCCGCCGTCCCGGGCGCGAGGGGTGCCACCGGGGCGGGCTCCTTCGCACCGGTGTCCTCGGGAGGCTCGTCGACGTCGCTCATACTGCGCTCCGCAGTCGGCTCTGTTCGGCCCGCCAGCTGTCGATCCGTGCGTGATTTCCCGACAGCAACACCTCGGGAACCTCCCAGCCGTGGAACTCGGAGGGCCGTGTGTAGTGCGGGTACTCGATGCCGCCGTCGAGGGCATCGCTGAAGCTCTCGTGCTCGCCGGAGCCCTCCGCGAGCGCGCCCGGCAGGCGGCGGGCAAGCGCGTCGACGAGAACCATCGCCGGGAGCTCACCCCCGGACAGGACGTACGGCCCGATCGAGATCGCGTCCGTGCACAGGTGGTCGACGATCCTCGCGTCGAGCCCCTCGAACCGCGAGGAGAGGACCGCCAGATCGGCTTCGAGCGCCAGCTCCTCGACGAGCGCCTGGTCGAGCTGCCGACCCTGCGGGGTGAGCGCGATGATCCGAGCGGGACGCTCGTCGCCGTAGATCGCTCGAAGGGCGGCCTCCACGACATCGACGCGGAGGATCATCCCGGCTCCGCCACCGTAGGGAGCGTCGTCGACCTGACCGGCCCGCAAGGGCGTCGTGTCACGGTAGTTGAACAGCCGCAGGTCGAGCTCGCTGCCCAGGACGGTCGCGACAGGCCTCTGCTCCGTCAACCAGCCGAAAGCATGCGGAACCTGGGTGAAGACGTCGAGACGCACTGAGCCAGGGTAACCGTCAGACGATGAAGCCCGGGTTGAGAACGACGACGCCCTCCCTCCGGTCGATCGAGTGGATCGCATCCTCGATCATCGGCACGAGCACGCCTGTATCGAGCTCGAGGTTGTCGTTTGCCGGCCCGGGAAGAAGATCCTTCACGGTTCCACACGGGCGACCACCCACCTCCTCGACCCGCAGTCCGATGAGCTCGAATGCGTAGTACTCGTCGTCGGGGAGCGGCGGCAATTGGCTGCGCCGTACCATGAGCGCCTCGCCACGCTCGACGCTGCGGTCGAGCCTGATGGCGTGTCGTCCGCGACCGACCCTGCGTGAGACGACGATCGTCGCCGGGCGGCCTCCGACGGTCAGCTCGGCGCCGAGCGCATAGCGCGCCGGATCGTCACTACCCTGCTCGACGACGAACGCGCCGTCGAGGCCGTGCGGGCGGCCGACGCGGCCGACCTGCACGTAATCGTCCGCGGTCAGTCGACGATCTCCAGGACGACGCGACGTTCGTCCCGCGCCCCACTCGCGCGAACGAGCGTTCGAAGCGCCCTCGCAATCCGTCCCTGCCGGCCGATCACCTTCCCCACGTCGTCAGGCGCAACGTGAAGCCGGAGAACGAGGACATCGTCGCGCTCCACCGACTCGACCACGACGGCCGAGGGGTCGTCGACGAGATGCTGCGCGATCCAGGCGAGGAGATCGGCCACCGGGCTAGGCGTCCCCGTGGCGCATCAGGAGCCGGGCGTGCCGATGCCGGCGACCTTGATGAGCTTCGCCACCGGATCGCTCGGCTGTGCGCCCTTGGCGAGCCACTCCTTGACCTTGGTCTCGTCGAGCTCGACAGTCGACGGGTCGGTCTGCGGGTTGTACCGACCGATGATCTCGATGAACCGACCGTCGCGCGGTGAGCGCGAGTCGGCGACAACGACACGGTAGATCGGATTCTTCTTCGAGCCGATCCGTGCCAACCTCATCCGAACAGCCATTCGTCTCCTTCGTCCATTTCGTCGTGAACCGGGATTGTGCCGATCATCTGCGCGGCTTGCCGCCGGTGAGCTCCGGCGGGAGCCCGGGCATCTTGCCCCGCCCCAGCTGCTTCATCATCTTCTGCATCTGCTTCCGCGCCGCGAGAAGCTTGTTGACGTCGTCGATCGACGTGCCGCTCCCGGCGGCGATGCGGCGGCGACGCGGCCCGTTGATGATCAGCGGCGAGCGGCGCTCGTGCGGCGTCATGGAGAGCACGATCGCCTCCACGCGGGCCATCTGTGCCTCGTCGATGTCGATTCCGTCGAGCTGCTGCCCGACGCCGGGAAGCATCTTCAGGATGCCCTTGACCGGCCCCATCTTGCGCAGCATCCGATAGCTCGTGAGGAAGTCGTCGAACGTGAACTCTCCGGCACGCATCCGGCGCTCCATCTCGGCCTGATCGTCCTCCGCGACCGCGGCCTCGGCCTTCTCGATCAACGTCAGCACGTCGCCCATGCCCAGGATCCGCGACGCCATCCTGTCCGGATGAAAGACCTCGAGCTGATCGAGCTTCTCACCGACGGACGCGAACTTGATCGGCTTGCCGGTGATCGCCTTGACGGAGAGCGCCGCGCCGCCGCGCGCATCGCCGTCGAGCTTCGTCAGCACGACGCCGTCGAACGCGACACGCTCCTGGAATGCCTCGGCGACGTTGACGGCCTCCTGCCCAGTCATCGAATCGAGGACGAGCAGGATGTTGAGCGGCTTGACCGCTTCTCGCACGCGTGCCAGTTCGTCCATCAGCGCCTCGTCGACGTTGAGGCGACCAGCCGTGTCGACGATCACGACGTCGAGGCCGTCCGCCGTTGCACGCTCGAGGCCCTCGGTCGCAGCCCGCACCGGATCTTGCGTCTCCGTGCGGTAGACGGGAATCGAGATCTGCCTGCCGAGCTGCTCCAGCTGGTCGATCGCCGCCGGGCGCTGCAGGTCGGCCGCCACGAGCCCGGGCTGCTTCCCCTGGCGGCGCAGGTGAAGCGCCAGCTTGGCCGCCGTGGTCGTCTTGCCCGCGCCCTGAAGACCGGTCATCAGGATGACCGTCGGCGGGCGCCCGAACGCGAGCTGGGAATCCCCCGTCCCCATCAGCTCCGTGAGGCGATCGTGGACGAGCTTGACGACCTGCTGACCGGCGTTGAGCCCCTTCAGGATGTCGTCCCCGAGCGCGTCGGCCTTGACGGCGGCGACGAACTCCTTCACCACCTGGAAGTTGACGTCGGCCTCGAGGAGGGCGAGGCGTATCTCGCGCATCGCCCTGTTGACGGCAGCCTCGTCGAGCCGCCGGGCGCGGCCGAGCTCACCCAGGGTGGCCTGGAGCCGATCGGAGAGGGCATCGAACACGGCCGTGAAGTGTACGGGTGCCCGCGCGCGCTACGACGCGAGCGAGGAGCGGGCGACCCCCGCCGGCAAGGAGACCGAGCCGATGCGCTCGATCATGTCCAGATCGGCCGCGTAGAGGTTCTGCAGCGGCTCGAGGCGGTACGAGGGCGACTCCTTCACGCTCTGGGCCTCGAGGGCGGGTCGCAGCCGCTGCTCGACGAATCCCTCCGCCGCTTGCGACGTCTGCCAGATCTCCACGACGTTCACGGCCCCAACGGCCTCGGTCGCGACGTGCAGCACGAGGCCGGCCGGCGGATTGGCATCCAGTCCGAGTGAGACCATCATCTTGGCGTAGCGGTCCAGACTGAGCTCCGGAACGCGCATGAACAACGTCACGGCCATTGCGCAACCTCTCCGACGACGCGGGGGACGGGCGCCCGCCCCCCAGGATACGCGTTCGACGCAGTCTTTGAAAGGTCACCCGGCGACGAGCGCACGGGCGAACTCCCGCGGGTCGAACGGGCGGAGGTCGTCGAGGCCCTCACCGACCCCGACGAGCTTCACCGGCAACCCGAGCTCGAACGCGATAGCGACGGCGACGCCTCCTCGAGCCGAGCCGTCCAGCTTGGTCAGGGCGACGCCCGTCACGCCGGCCGTCTCGCCGAAGAGACGCGCCTGCTGGAGCCCGTTCTGCCCGGTGGTCGCGTCGACGACGAGCAGTGTCTCGTGCGGAGCACCAGCGATACGTCCCTCGATCACCCGCCTGACCTTCGCGAGCTCGTCCATGAGGTTGGCCTGCGTATGGAGCCGCCCGGCAGTGTCGATGATCACCACGTCACGGCCTCGTGCGCGCCCCGCCTCGACGGCGTCGTAGGCGACGGCGGCGGGGTCGCCGCCGGTCGGAGCACCGACGAAGTCGGCTCCTGCGCGCTCCGCCCAGATTTCCAGCTGTTCTTCGGCCGCTGCACGGAACGTGTCGCCCGCGCCGACGAGAACCGAGCGCCCATGCTCGCGAAGCTTCTGGGCCAGCTTGCCGACGGTCGTCGTCTTGCCGGTGCCGTTGACCCCGACGACCAGGACGACTGTCGGTGAGGGCGTCAGGTCGAGGACGGGCGCCGGACCGAAGAGATCCTCGATCTCCTCTGCGAGAGCCTCGCCGAGATCGGAGACCTCGCCGCGTGCCTCGAGGCGCCGTACGATCTCTGCCGTGGCACGAACCCCCACGTCCCCGTGGATGAGGGACTCCTCGAGGCGCTCCCAGGCCTCCTCGTCACCCGCGTCGAACGCTCCGGACGTGATCTCGGCCGTCAGCGCCTTCCGGCTCTTCGCGAGTGACTCGCGCAGCCGGCCGAAGAATCCGCTCCTCTCGTCGTCGTCCGCGGCCGTCGGCTCGTCCCCGAACAACTCTGCCCATGTTCTCGACACACCCGAACGCTAGCGACGACCAACGAGCACGGTCTTCTTCACGCAGTGAGTGCGACGCGGTCGTGCTCGGGCAGACGGCGCGAGATGACCTGGGAGACGCCGTCACCGCCCATCGTGACCCCGTAGAGGATGTCCGCCGCCTCCATCGTACGCTTCTGGTGGGTGATGACGATGAACTGCGCACGATCCGAATAGCGCCGAAGCAGCTCGACGAAGCGAATGACGTTCGAGTCGTCGAGTGCGGCCTCCACCTCGTCGAGGAGATAGAACGGGCACGGCTTCGCGAGGAACAGGGCGAAGAGGAACGAGATCGCACCGAGCGCCTTCTCGCCCCCCGAGAGAAGGCTCAGGCGCGTGATCCTCTTGCCTGCCGGGCGGAGCTCGACCTCCACGCCGGCCTCGAGCACGTCCTGCTCGTCACCTTCACGCTCGGGCTGCACGAGGCGCAACCGCCCCTCCCCGCCGGGGAACAGGGTCGCCGCGACTTCCTCGAAATTCCGGGCCACCGTCTCGAACGTCTCGTCGAAACGCCGCTGCACCGTCTCCGTGAGCTCATCCCGTAACCGTGCGATCTCGGAGAGCGACGCCTCCAGATCGAGGCGCTGCCCGGTCAGCTCGTCGAGGCGCTCCTTCTCCGCCTCGTACTCCTCCTTGGCGAGCGGGTTCACCTTGCCGAGCTCCTCGCGTCGGGCGTCGAGGCGGTCCGCGCGCGCCGCGAGCTCCGTGCGATCGGTTCCCTCGGCCGGCACGTCGGCGCCGGCGGCTTCGAGACGGCGGGCCGCTTCCTCCGCCTCGGCGTCGAGGCGCGCGAGGTCGACCTGCACGGTCGTCGCTCGCTCGTTCGCCTCCTCTGCGCTCCGACGTGCCTCGACCTCGGCCGCGCCGAGCCTCCGGAGCTCGTTCCCGAGCGTCGTCGCGCGCTCCGCTCCGGCATCGACCCGCGCCTTCACCGGAGTCTCGAGGCGCGCTGCGAGCTCGAGCGCCTGCTCGAGCCCGCCTCCCAGCACGGCTATCGAGTCGCACAGCCGCGTGAGCATGTCCGGATCGAGCGCCGACCTGCGGGGACGCCGTTCGAGCAGCGCCGCATCGGCGTCCCTCGCGCGATCCGCCGCTTTCTCTGCCTCGTCGGCGGCTCGATCGGCGATCGCGAGCAG
Source organism: uncultured Thermoleophilia bacterium (assembly GCA_963756835.1). Lineage (GTDB taxonomy): Bacteria > Actinomycetota > Thermoleophilia > Gaiellales > Gaiellaceae > Gaiella. Next base: position 189,945 of record CAVWPE010000008.1, on the reverse strand, counting down.
CGACAGGGCGTCGGCCTCGAGCTCCTCTCGGCTTGCAGTGATGTCGACGCTCGGATCGACGCTCCCTCCGAGCCGGATGACGACGAGCTCGGCCGCCTGCGCGCGGGTTGCAGCCTCGGTCGCATCACGTGCGGCATTCGCCTCGAGAGCCGACAGGCGCCGCAACTCGGCGCCCAGGGATCCGGTCTGCTCCGCTCCGAGCGTCAGCCGGGCGGCGATGGGCTCCTCGAGCGCGACGGCGACGGCCCGCGCCCGGCCGAGAGCCGCCTCGAGCCCGGACGCAACCGCGACGAGCGAGTCGAGGAGCACCGGGTCGACGTTGCGCTCCCGCAGATGCGCGACCGATGCGAACGCTTCCTCGGCGGCCGCTGAAGTGGACGCGGCCTCCTCGGCCGCGCGAGCGGCGCTCGCCGCCCGCGCCGCGAGCTCCGCCGCCTCGTCGGCGAGCGAGCGCCGGCGAGCGTCCATCTCGAGGAGGACCGACTCGGCGGTCTCGCCCGCGAACCACAGCTCTCCCCGCTCGGGGTCGTAGCCGTGGCCCTCGTTCGAGATCACGGTGCCGGTGCGCGCTTCGAGAAGCCGTTTTGCGTCGACGAGCCAGACGCCGTTCAGGAGGCGAAGCGCCGACTCGTTCCCCTGCACGAGCGAGCGGAGAGGCGTTGCCCCGACGACGGGAGGGGCGCCTCCGGCGGGTGAGTCGCGATCGACGATGACCGTCAGGCTTCCGAGCCCCTCGCGACGCGTCCCTTCGAGCAGCTCGAATCCCCGCCTGGGGTCGCCGGCGAGAACGGCCGAGGCCCGCCAGGCGAGCGCGGCCGCGACGGCCCTCTCGGCACCGGGCTCGACGGAGAGAGCCGAGAGGGCGAGGGTCTCGCCGGCCGCCGCGAGTGCACTTGCCGCCGGTGGGATGCCCTCGCGCTCGGAGAGTGCCCGCTCGAGCGCCTGCAGGCGCTCGTGCGCCGAGCGCGAGCGCTCGGCGATGTCGTCGCGCTCGGTGGCTGTAGCCCGCGCCTGGGCGGCGAGCTCGTTTGCGCGCTGCTCGAGCTCGAGCGGCGAGAGGCCCTCCCGTCTCGCAAGCTGCCGCGCTTCGGCCAGGTCGGCCTGGAGGGCTTCGCGAAGTGCCGCCGCGGACTCACGGCGCAGACCGAGGCGCTCGCGCGCGGCGCCGAGAGCGACGAGCCGGCCGTTCGCGCCCTCGTGGCCGCCACTTGCCTCGGCGAGCATCTCCTCGACGCGCCCCCGCTCGGCGCGAAGCTCGGTGAGCGTCGTCTCGGCCTCGACGGCGAGACGGCGCTCGTACGCGGCAACGCGCGCGTGCGCAAGACGTGCCCGCCCCGACGCCAGGCCGTGGGCCTCGGCGGCGTCGCGGGCCGACGCCGCGGCCGATCGGGCAGCCTCCTCGAGGATCACCACGGCCTCGTCGGTCCGGTCGGCGACAGCCTGCTCTGCGTCGCGGAGATCGGCGCGAAGCCGGTCCTCGAGCCCTGCTGCCGCTTCGCGCCGTAGCCCGAGTCGCTCGGTCGCGCCCTGGAGGCGGTAGAGGGCGCCGAGCGCGGCCTCGCGACCACCGGCCGCATCCGAGAGCTCGTCCTCTGCTTGCCGACGCTCCTCCAGCAGGGCGGTCAGCCTCTCCTGCGCGCTCCGCCGGGCGATCGCGACCGCGTCGCGACGGGCCTCGGCGTCGGCGCGGCGCTCGGCGACCGCCTCGAGGTCGAGCTGGGCGATCCGGGCTCGCAACGCTGCGATCTCGACGACGAGCTTCTCCGCGCGCTCCGCCGCCGTCGCCTGGAGGGCGAGCGGCCGCAGGCGCTTCTTGACCTCGTCCTCGACGTCGCGGGCGCGCTCCACCTGGATGCCGACCCGCGCGAGCTTGAGCTCGGCGCGGTGCTTGCGCCGCTTGAACTTCCCGAGGCCCGCAGCCTCCTCGACGAGGTGACGCCTGTCCTCCGGCTTCGACGCGAGCACGGCGTCGACCTTCCCCTGCGAGACGATCGAATGCATCGAGCCGCCCAGGCCGACGTCGGCGAGAAGCTCGACGAGGTCGGTGCGGCGCACGGCCGCCCTGTTCACGAGGTACTGCCCCTCGCCGCCGCGCACGAGACGCCGTGTGATCGAGATCTGGCTGAAGTCGACCTCGTCGCCGAAACCGCCGTCCTCGTTGTCGAAGACGAGCTCGACCTCGCAATGGTCGGCGGCCGGTCGTGTCGCGGAACCACCGAACAGCACGTCGTCCGGCTTCTCGGCGCGGAGCTCCGACGGTGTCAGCGAGCCCGCGGCCCAGACGATCGCGTCGGCGACGTTCGACTTGCCCGAGCCGTTCGGCCCGACGACGACGGCGACACCCGGTTCGAGCCTGAGCTCGAGCGGGTCGACGAACGACTTGAACCCACGGATCCTGATCGCCTGGAGATGCACGTCATGGGCACGCTAACGACGCCCGCGGACGGCGCGGAGAGCGCGGCCCGGACGCGCTGCGCTCCTGGCAGGTCCTCTGTACGTAGAGTCGGGGAGTGATCACCGACGACGTCGTCCGACGCGGTCTCCTCCCGGAGCCGCTCCTTCGAACGGCGATCAGGCAGAACTGCCGCCTACGCCTGCGCCGCGAGCGCCGTCGGGGCGTGGACGCACTCGAGCAGATGGTCGCGACCCTCTCGGACGGCCCGATCGCAGTCGATACCGCCGCGGCAAACGACCAGCACTACGAGCTCCCGGCAGCCTTTTTCGGGCTCGTCCTCGGGCCGCGGCGCAAGTACTCCGGCTGCTTCTGGCCGGACGGCGTGGAGACGCTCGCGGACGCGGAGGAGACGATGCTCGCACTGACATGCGCCCGCGCAGGCATCGCGGACGGCATGGAGATCCTCGATCTCGGCTGCGGGTGGGGCTCGCTGTCCGGATGGATCGCGGAGCGTTACCCTGCCTGCCGGGTTCTCGCCGTGTCGAACTCGCGGTCGCAGAAGGAATTCATCGACGGACTCGACCACGCGAACCTCGAGGTCGTCACCGCCGACGTCAACGCGTTCCGGACAGACAGGCGGTTCGATCGAGTCGTCTCGGTCGAGATGTTCGAGCACATGCGCAACTGGCAGGGGCTCCTGCACCTGATCCGCGGCTTGCTCGTCGAGGACGGCAGGCTGTTCGTCCACGTCTTTGCACACGCGCGCTACGCGTACTCCTTCGACGAGTCGTGGATGGGGCGCCGCTTCTTCACCGGGGGAGTCATGCCGTCGGACGAGCTCCTCCTCCGATTCACGCGCGACCTCGTCGTGCGCGATCACTGGCGCATCGACGGGACCCACTACGCGAGGACGGCCGAAGCATGGCTTGCGAACCTCGATTCCGCGCGGCCCGAGGCGGCCGCACTGCTCGGCTCGGAGGCGAGGATGAACGAATGGCGCGCCTTCTTTCTCGCGTGTGCCGAGCTCTTCGGCTTCGCCGACGGCACGGAGTGGCTCGTGAGCCACTATCTGCTCGAGCCGCGCTAGCCCTTCCCCGACGCTCGGCGGCCGCCCTCACGGATCGGGGGTGACGATGCCCATCGACGCGAGCGCCTGCCGGGCGGCGACCTGCTCGGCCGCCTTCTTCGTCGAAGCCTTGCCGATCCCGACCTGCTCCCCGGCGATCACCGCCACACAGACGAACTGGCGATCGTGAGGCGGCCCTTCGACGGCGAGGACGCTGTACTGCACCTGGTTCCCGGAGCGTGCGAGTGCCTCCTGGAGCTCGGTCTTGTTGTCGACGTGCCCCGTGCGGGCAAACTCGATCCGCGCGTCGAACGCGTCGACAACTGCGCGCTCCGCTTCCTCGAACCCGTGCTCGAGGTAGACCGCAGCGATCGCCGCCTCGAGCAGCGCTGCCAGGACGTTACGGCTCCGGACGATCCTCTCGAGCTCGGCGTCGGGAACATCCTGCGCCTGCTCGAGCAGGAAGCGACCCAGATCGAGCTCCTTCGCGACGTCGGCGCAGCTCGAGCGCGAGACGACGTGTGCCCTGATCTTCGCGAGCCGCCCCTCCGAGGAGTCGGGAAAGCGGTCGTACAGGGCCTTCGCGATCGCGAGCTCGAGCACCGAGTCGCCGAGGAACTCGAGGCGCTCGTAGGACGAGGCACGATCGGGCGCCCACGACGTATGGGTGAAGACGTGGTCGCGGCGCTCCGGGGGAAGGGCCTCGATCAGGCGCGCGAGCGCGCGCCCTTCCCCCGGGGCATCGCTGCTACTGGTGCGCGACGACGTAGTCGACAGCCTGGCCGACGGTCGTGATCTTTTGCGCATCCTCGTCGGAGATCTTGATCCCGAACTGATCCTCGAGCTCCATGATCAGTTCGACGAGATCGAGGGAGTCGGCGTCGAGATCCTCCTGGAACGAGGCCTCCTCCGAAAGATCGCCCTCGTCGGCACCGAGCTGCTCGGTAAGGACGGACTTGACGCGCTCGGATACTTCTTCACGGGACAGTGCCACTGTTCTTCAACCTCTCGTTGTTCCGGACGGGTTCGTGGAGCGCGAGGACTCTACCACGCGCTCCGGAAGAGCCACGCGCATACGACCGACGACATCGTGGTCGATGCCCCGGGCGGCCATTCTGATCGCGTTCTCGATCGCGAACCTCGAGCTCGACCCGTGTGCGATCACGACGAGGCCCCGCAGGCCGAGGAGGTAGCCTCCACCGGTCGTCTCCGGGTCGAGACGCGCGCGCAGTCGGGCAGCAGCCGGACGAATGAGGAAGCCGCCGACCGATCCACGCGTCGTCTGGACGATCTCGGCCCGGAGCGCGATCAGGAGGCTGCGGACGGTGCCTTCCAGCGTCTTCAGGGCCACGTTTCCCGTGAACCCGTCACAGACGATCACGTCCGTCTCGCCGGAGAGAAGCGAGCGGCCCTCCGTGTTCCCCGCGAACCGCAGTGAGCTGGCCGAGAGCATCGCGTGCGCATCGAGCGTCAGCTGATTGCCCTTCTCCGGCTCTTCGCCGATCGAGAGGAGGTTGACCCGCGGTTCATCGATACCGAGCACCTCCTCCGCGAAGACGGAGCCCATGTACCCGAACTGGAGCAGGTGCTCCGGTTTCGCGTCGGCCGTCGCACCGGCATCGATGAGCACGCACGGCCCCTTCTCGGTCGGGATGACGACGGCGATCCCCGGCCGGAAGACGCCGTCCAACCGCCTGATGTGGAGTAGGCTCGCCGCGAGGACGGCGCCGGTGTTGCCCGCGGAGACGACGACGTCGGCGTCACCGTCACCTACCGCACGAACGGCTCGCACGAGTGAGGAGTCGGGCTTGCCGCGCACGGCATCCGCCGGCTTGTCGTCCATCTCGACCATCTCCGTCGTGACCACGTGCTCGAGGCCGTGGGTGTCGAGCTCGACCGGGCCGTAGACGATGGGATGGACGTGCGAGGTTGCCGCTGCAACCGCACCGGCGACGATCTCGGCCGGCTCACGATCACCCCCGAGGGCGTCCACCGCGACGCGGACGCGCATTCCGGCCTACGGGGCGGGTGTCCCGAGCGGCTGGACGTCGCGGCCCCGGTACGTCTTGCAGGTCGGGCACGCATGGTGCGAGCGGGTCGGCGCCCCACAGTTCGGGCAGACGTTCACGCTCGGCGCCGAGATGCCGTGCTGTGCGCGACGCTTGTCGCGCCGGGCCTTCGATGTCTTTCGCTTGGGGACTGCCATGAGCGGCCGCAGAGTGTACCGGAAGCGTGGCTGCCGTACCAGAGGGCATCATCGTGGCGACACGCGCCCGCCACGCTCCTTCTGCGCCCGGGATCGCGGCGCGAGGCCCGGTCAGATCGCGAGGAGGTCGCCGAGAGCGCGCGGCCGGATGTCGAGACCGCGCAGCTCGTCCAGCGGAACCCAGACCGGCTCGTGGGTGCCGCTCCGCTCGCGCTCCCGCTCGGTGAGCAGTGCGTGATCCGGCCAGCTGCCGGTGCCGAAGCTGCCGCCGACGATCCAGGCGTCGTAGTAGTAGAAGATCGTGCCGCCGAAGGACTCCTCGTGCACGAGTGGGCCGAGCTCGACCTCGACGCCCAGTTCCTCGAAGGCTTCGCGGCGCGCGGCGTCCTGCGGCGTCTCGCCCTCCTCGACGCCTCCGCCGGGAAAGAGGTAGTACGTGCGCCCATCGCGGACGCGGCGGATCAGGGCGAGCCGTCCGTGGTCGACGAGCACGATCCGAGCCCGTGGGACGAGCTCGGTCATTCGTCGCGCAAGGCCTCGAGCGCAGCCCAGCGGGGGTCGAGGATCGTCTCCTCGTGGGAATGCGGCTCGTCGTTCAGGTTCCGGCCGCACGCGGGACAGAGGCCGGCGCACTCCGGGCGACAGAGGATCTGGTCGGGGAGTGCGGTCGCAATCGCGTCCCGCGCCCACTGCGAAAGGTCGAGCTCACCGTCGACGACGTACTCGCAGCGGAGATCCTGCGGTGCGTCGTCCGCCGCCGCGTGGTACTCGTGGGAGTCGATCCTGACGTCGACCGACGCGTCCTCGAGGCACCGCATGCACGGCCCGTGGAGGCGCGCCCCGAAGAGGAGCCGGAAGACGTCGCCGCCGACCGCCCTCTGGACGTCGAGCTCGGCGTCGACTGCGGCGGGAACGGGAAGGTACCTCTCGCCGCCGAGGTCGAAGGGCTGGAGCGCGATCGATAGGGCTTCGTGGTGCTCGTCACCGAGCCGTAGCCGCAGCCGGCGCAGAGGGTACGTCGTCATCCGCCCAGCGTAGCCTGCGCCGTTCGACGCGACGCGGCGACTCAGACGTACGAGTCGTCGTCCGCGCCGGGCCCGACCGGGTCGATGGGGCCGATGCCCGACATCACCGATTCCTGCGAGCGCTCGTGGAGTCGCTCCCGGCCGCGGCGCACCGCGACGAGGAACTTGTCGAGATTGACCTCGAGCGTCGACAGGATCCCGTCTGCCCAGTCCTCCATCTCGAGACGGGTCTCCCGTGCCTGCCTGCGCGCGTCGTCGACGATGTCCTGCGCCTGCCGCTCGGCGATCTTCACGATCTCGGTCTGCGAGGCCTCGCGAACTGCTTGCTCTCGCGCCTCGCCGATCAACCGGTCGCACTCTCGCTTCGCCTCGGCGAGCATCTCCTGCCGTTCCTTGACGATCCAACGCGCCTGCTTGATCTCCTCGGGGATGGTCGCGCGCATCTGGTCGAGGATGTCGTAGATCTCCTCGCGGTCGATCCGCACCTGGTCGGTCAGCGGCACGGCCTTCGAGTTGTGTACGAGATCGTCCAGCTTGTCGATGAGTACGAGAACGTCCATAACCGGATCTTACTCCTGTGGACTCAGAGGGGCGCCGGGTCGACCGTTCGGGAACATCTCCCGGAAACGGTGCGCCACGGCCTCGGGCACGAGTTCGTCAACCTTTCCGCCGAACGAGGCGATCTCCTTCACGCCGCTCGACGAGATGAAGCTGTACTGCGGGCTCGCCATCACGTACATCGTCTCGACCTCCGGCGCGAGCAGCCGGTTGAGGTGGTTCATCTGCGCTTCCCACTCGAAATCGGCGATCACGCGCAGCCCCTTGACCATCGTCTTGGCGTCGTGCTTGCGGGCGAAGTCGACCACGAGCTCGTGGAACACGTCGACGGTGACGTTGTCGAGTGACTCGAGCGCCTCCTCGAGGAACGCGACACGGTCGTCGATCGTGAACATCGTTGCCTTGTGATGCGGGTCGCGCACCACGCCGACGACGACTCGGTCGAAGATCGCGGCCGCCCGCCGGATGACATCGATATGCCCATTCGTGACGGGATCGTAGGTGCCCGGGTAGATGGCGGTGATCATCGCGTGAACAGGGTAATGCGCGCAGAGCCGTAGCGTCGGCTCGTCACGAGATCGAGTGGAAGGTCGGGCTCGACCCGGGCGGAGGTTTCCACCACGAGCAGCCCTTCCGGGGCAAGCGCCCCGGGAAGGACCTCGGCGAGTCGCGGTGCGAGATCGGGCCAGGAGCCGTACGGCGGATCGAGGATGACGAGGTCGTAGACGCGTCCGGCCCCTCGCTCCTCACGGAGCGCCTGAAAGGCGTCCTTCCGGAGCACGAGGGCTCCGGTGAGGCTCAGCTTGTCGAGGTTTGCATGGATCGACGCGCACGCGGCGCGATCGGACTCGACGAAGACACAGCGACGGGCGCCGCGCGACAGGGCTTCGAGCCCCATCGCCCCGGAGCCGGCGAACAGATCGAGCACGACCGCGTCCTCGACCGGTCCGATCAGGTTGTAGGCGGCCTCACGCACACGGTCGCCCGTGGGGCGGGTGGTGTCGCCCTTCGGCGCGGCGATCCGCGCGCCGCGACGCTTGCCGGCGATGATCCTCACGAGGCACCGAGGTGATCGGCGACGAGGAGCGCGGCGACGGCGCCCGAGAGCAGCCCGTCGTCCGGGAGGGTGGCGGCGGCACGGCGCGCCCGCTCGAGGAGATCGGTGTCCTGACGGAGGCGTGTGAACCGGAGGTCGGAGAGACCGGACTGACGCGCCCCGAGCAGCTGGCCCTCACCACGGATCTCGAGGTCACGCTCGGCGAGCTCGAAGCCGTCGCTCGTCTGGACCATCGCCTCGAGACGGTCGTGGGCGACGTCCGTGAGCTCCTCCTTCGGTCCCGAGACGAGCAGGCAGTACGACTGCTCGGCGCCACGCCCGACGCGTCCACGGAGCTGATGGAGCTGAGCGAGCCCGAACCGGTCGGCCTCCTGGACGATCATGATGGTGGCGTTCGGGACGTCCAAGCCGACCTCGATCACCGTGGTCGCGACGAGCACGTCGATACCGCCCGCTTTGAAGTCCGCCATGATCGAACGCCGTTCCGCGGGCTTCAGCCGACCGTGCAGGCACGCGACCCGGAAGTCCTTCAGCTCGGCCCGGCGCAGCCTCTCGGCCTCGTCCTCGGCGGCCCGCGCGACCGTCAGCTCGGACGCTTCGATCAGCGGGCAGACGACGTAGGCCTGCCGCCCGTTGCGGAGGTGGCGTGTCAGCCGCTCGTACGCCTCCGAGCTCCTATCGTCGGTGACCCACGCGGTCACGATCTGCTTGCGGTTCGCGGGTGGAGCGGTGATTTCGGAAACGGAGAGATCGCCATAGACCGTGAGCGCGAGCGTGCGGGGAATCGGTGTGGCCGTCATGTGGAGCACATGCGGGCTGCGACCCTCGGCGAGCGCCGATCGCTGCTCGACGCCGAAGCGATGTTGCTCGTCGACGACGGCGACCGCCAGGTCGCGGAACCCCACATGCTTCTGGATCAATGCGTGGGTACCCACCGCGATCTGCACGTCCCCGGACGCGATCAGCTGTCGGACGGCGCTGTGCTCCTTCGCGCTCAGCGCGCTCGTGAGAAGGGCCACGCGCACGCCGAGCTCGGCGCAGATGCCCTCGATCGTGAGAAAGTGCTGTTCGGCGAGGACTTCCGTCGGAGCCATCATCGCGCCCTGCCGATCGGCTTCGACGGCACGCAGGAGGGTGTGCAACGCAACCACGGTCTTCCCCGACCCGACATCGCCTTGCAGCAATCGCTGCATCGGCGTCGTTGCTGCGAGGTCGCGGTCGATCTCGGCGATCGCACGATCCTGCGCGTCGGTGAGCGTGAAGGGGAGCACCTCCCTGTAGCGCGCGAGAAGCGCGCCCGATGCGGGCAGCGCCTCGGCGACGAGCTTCTCGCGCTCGGCCGCACGATGTGCAAGGGCGAGCTGGAGGACCAGGAGCTCGTCGAACGCGAGCCGCCGCCGGGCGCACTCCGCCTCGTCGAGAGAGCGGGGCCGGTGGACGGCGACGAGCGCGTCCGAGCGAAGCGGCAGCCGCTCGTCGGCGGCGAGGCGTGCCGGCAGCGCATCGCCTTCCGCCCGCACCATCTCGAGGGCGGCGCCCACGACCGCCCTCAGCTGCTTCTGCGCCAACGCCTCGCTCGCGGGATAGACGGGCGCGAAGTCCGCAGTCTCCGCCGTCTCGCCCAGATCGTAGGCCGCGACCTGAAACCCGTACCGGTTCGGCCTCCCGCGCAGGCGCACCGCCGTCCCAGGGGAGAGCTGGCCCTCGAGCCACGGTTGGTTGAACCACGTCGCGGTGATCTCGCCGCTGCCGTCGCGGACCCGCGCCGTGAGGATCTTCAGGCGCCCACGGCCGCGCCGGGATCGGGTGTCCAGGACGACGCCCTCGATGACCGCTTCGTCCTCCCCGAAGAGATCGCGAATCGCCTTCTGCTCGATCGGACGCTCGTAGCGCCGCGGCCGGTGCCAGAGCAGATCGGCGACGGTGCGCAGCCCGAGCTTCGCGAGTCGCGCGCGCACCGCCGGGCCGACCCGGGGGAGTGTCTCGACACCCGCAGCGAGCGCCTCGGGTCGCGGAGCGCTCCGCGGACGCGGCCAGGCGGCGGGCCGGCCTCCCCCTGCGAAGGCGACCGGCAGTCGAATTTCGTTGGGTGAGCGGGCCACCGGGACCGAGTATAGGACCGGGACCCCCGCGGGTCCAACGCCGACCGTCAGGCACGGGGAAGGTCGACGAGCACCTCGAGGCCGCCCGACGGCGCGTCGAGCAGCTCGACGGTGCCGCCGTCGAGCTCGACGAGCCGGCGTGTGATTGCAAGACCGAGACCCGACCCGGGGGCGCCCGATCCTGCCCGCCAGAAGCGGTCGAAGGCACGCTCCTTCTGTTCCTCCGTCATTCCGTGCCCCTCGTCGGTGACGCGCAGCAAGGCACGACCACCGGCGCTCGACACCGAGACGACGATTCTCTCGCTCGAGGGTGCGTGCCGTAGCGCATTCGAGACGAGGTTGTCGAGGACTTGCGCCACCCGGTCGGCTCCGGCGCGGACGGCGACCGACTCCTCGGCGACGAGCTCGAGCCGGGTCTCGCCGATGCCAGGCCCCAAGGCGTCGAGCCGGTCGCGGGCGACTGCGACCAGGTCGACCGTTTCCGCCGGGGTGGTGCCGGCGTCCGCCCGCGCGAGCGCGAGCAGGTCGTCGACGAGACCGGACAGCCGACCGACTTCGATCTCCGCGGCACGGAGGCTGCCCCGGCCATCATCTCCGACGTGACGCTCGAGGTTCTCCAGACGCAGACGCAGTGCCGTGAGAGGCGTGCGCAGCTCGTGGGACGCGTCTGCGACGAACTCCTGTTGCGCGGAGACGAGCCCTTCGACTCGCGTGACCATGTCGTTGAACTCGAGCGCGAGCTGGCGCAGCTCGGGTGGCCCTTCCGGCACGGGCGCCCGAGCCGACAGGTCACCGGACCCGGCGTCTGCCGCGGCGAGCTCGAGGCCCTCGAGAGGCTGCCGGATCCAATGGGCGAACCGGAGCCCGATGAGCGCGGCCACGGCGAGAACGACCGCGGCGATGCCGGCGAGCACGAACCAGTAGTTCCGCACCCGGCGGTCGAGCTCCGACGTCGGGTAGGTGATGCGCACCGCTCCGTGTACGACACCACCCGAGGCGATCGGGACGGCCACGTACAGCAGGTCGTAGCCGAGCGTGCCGGAGTGCCGGACTCCCGTGGCGTAGTCGCCCCGCAGGGCCGCGCGGAACTCGGGTCGCGTCGCGAAGCTGCGTCGTCCCGGGGAAGGAGGCGACGGATCCACGAGTGCGATGCCGTTGCGATCCGTGATCACGACCCGCGCCCCGGTATCCGCCGCGTAACGCTTCCCGAGGCTCTTCAACGCCCCGAGGTTCGACGTCGCGGCGTCGCCCTCGACGGTGCTCTCGGCGAGGGAGGCGATGGTGACGGCGTCCCGCTCGACCTTGGACGTGAGGCGGGCGCGCTCGCCACGCGCATTGATGAAACCGAGCGGTACCTCGAGCATCGCGAGGACGACGACGGCGAGGGACAGGTAGCTGATGAGCAACCGGCGCGTCATGCGCGCAGACGCAGGCCGATCCCCCGCACCGTCTCGATCAATGTCGGGTCGCCGAGCTTCTTCCGCAGTGCCGCGACGTGCACGTCGACGGTCTTCGAGGATCCGTACCACGTGGTATCCCAGACCTCACGAAGGATCCTCTGCCGATCGATCACGACACCCGGCTCAGAGGCCAGCAGCGCCAGCAGGTCGAATTCCTTCAACGTCAACTGCAGCTCTCGGCCGTCGATCATCGCGCGCCGAGCCGGGACGTCGACCTCGAGCCCGCCGGCGACGAGCGTCGCACGCGCCTCGTGGCGGCCGGCCCCGCGCCGTGCCACGGCCCGGATCCTCGCGATGAGCTCCCGGAGGCCGAACGGCTTGACGACGTAGTCGTCGGCGCCGAGCTCGAGCCCGACGACCCGGTCGATCTCCTCACCCTTGGCGGTGACCATGATGATGGGGACATCCGAGCGAGAGCGAAGCTCGCGGCAGACGGTGAATCCGTCCATATCGGGGAGTCGGACGTCGAGGAGAACGAGGTCCACCTGCTCCGAATCGAGCGCCTCCTGCCCGGTTGCGACGCGCGTCACGTCGAACCCCTCCGCGAGGAGGCCCTCGACGAGCGGCTCTGCGATGGTGTCCTCATCCTCGACGACGAGCAGGTGCATGCTCTGATCGTAGGTTGCGTTGGCGCGCGGCGTGGGTCGCGGGGGCCAATCGAGGCGAAGTCCTTACCTGCACGTGGCCCGCGGCTTGCCGGTCGGGTCCTACCGTGAGGGGCATCACGAACGGAGGATTGCTCATGAACCGCACTCGCGCCCTCATCGCCTCGCTCGCCGTCGGCCTCGCCGCGATCGCGGGGGTCTTTGCGCTCGATCAGACGCTCGCCCTGGGGAATGCGGCGAGCTCCACCACGGATCGAACCGTTGCGCAGCGCACGCGACAGCTGAACCTCTACGAGGCATCGCTCCGCAAGGCGCTCGCCCGGAAGCCTCCTGCCCTCCCTCCTGTCCCACGCCCGGGCGGGACCGACTCGGCCATGCAGGTCGCTGCGGGACTTCCGCCACGGAACGCAGCGCAGGAGCAGGTCGTCTACCGCCGCTCCCCGCCCGTCGTCGTCATCACCCATCGCGCGGACGGAGACGGCGACGTCGAGCACGAAGGCGAGACGGAGTTCGAGGGGGCAGAGGCAGATGACTGATACGAGCCACCGCCTCTACGCCGTCGTCATCGCCGTCGTCGTCTTCTTCGTGAGCTGGGCGACGGTCGCCGCCAGGCCGTGGGCGGCGACGAAGACCGACCCACGTCTCACGGCGCTCGCTCGACGAGAGGTTCTCCTGCGCGCCGATGCGCAGCTCGTGCAGAAGGTCGTCGATCGCCGCATGGCCGCCTACGCCATCGCACTGAAGGCGCGGAAGAAGCAGATCGCGGCCGTCCAGGCCCAAACGGCCGCCGCGCGCGCGCGCTCGCGTGCGTCTGCACCGTCGAGCGCCGTGGCCCCGCAAGCGGTGGCACCCTCGGTCCGCGTCGTCAACCTGCCGCCGATCACGATCACGAGGACGTCGTGATGCTGCGACGGACGTTCCGGGCGATGGGTACCGACGTCGAGCTCCTCCTCGACGCCGACCCGGACGGCCGCAGCACGCTCGCGCTCGACCGGGCCGAGGCAGAGTTCGAGCGGCTCGAGCAGGTGATGTCGCGCTTCCGTGCCGACTCCGAGCTATCCCGCCTCAACCGCGACGGTGTGATCACCGGAGCGAGCCCGGATCTCGTCCGCGTCGTCCGGATGGCTGTCGACGCCCGCGAGGCGACGGACGGGCTCTTCGACCCGACCGTGCACGACGCGGTCGTCGCCGCCGGCTACGACCGTACGTTCGAGGCGGTCGCGGCGGACCTGGTACGCAGCCGGTCGCGCCGCCCGCGCCGTGCGGCGGCCGCATCCGCATCACGGGCGACACGATCGAGCTCGAGCAGGGATTCCGCCTCGATCTCGGCGGGATCGGCAAGGGATACGCGGCCGACCGGGTCGCCGACCTCCTCGCAGTCGTCGGGCCATGCCTCGTCAATGCCGGTGGGGATCTTGCCACCCGCGGGGGCTCCTGGCCTGTCGGCGTCACGGGCGACGTCACGCTCGAGCTCGGGCACGGCGGTCTCGCCACGTCCGGCCGCGATCGCCGCACGTGGATTCGGGACGGCGAGCGTCGGCATCACCTCATCGACCCTGCAACCGGCGCCCCCGCGCGGGAGACCCCGATCCGGGTCACGGTCGTCGCAGCGTCGGCGGCGGCGGCAGAGATCGCCGCGACGAGCGCCTTTCTCGGCGGGACCGTCGAGCTCCCTCGCGTCACCGTCACCGCCGACGGCCGGACGCTCCTCGAGGGGGGCCTCCGATGAGGCACGACCCCACGTTCTGGCTGCTCGCCCGCGCAAGCGGCCTGACCGCCTACGTGATGCTGACGCTCTCCGTCCTTGCCGGCCTGGTCCTCAAGTCTCGACCGTTCAGATCGTTGAAACCCGCCGCCGTCACCGATCTCCACCGGATCCTGGCGCTGCTCGGGCTCGGTTTCCTCGCTGGCCACGCCGTCGCGCTCGTACTCGACACCACCGTCAAGGTGACCGTCGCAGGGTTGTTCGTCCCCGGAGTCGTCTCCTACCGCCCCGTGTGGACGTCCGCCGGCATCCTCACGGCCGAGCTGATGGTGCTCGTCTACGCCTCGTTCTCGCTCCGCAAGCGCATTGGAAACAGGAACTGGCGCCGCCTTCATTGGGCCACGTACGGAATCTTCGCGGCGGCGACGGCCCACGGGATCGGCGCAGGCACGGACGCTTCGCGACCGTGGGCTTTCGCTCTCTACGCCTGCGCCGTCGGCTCCGTCGCAGCCGCGACGACCTGGAGGGCGCTCGTCCCGCCGGCACCTGCACGGACTCGTCGCGCGCGGACGGCCACGAGCGGAGCCGCATCGCGGGCCGCAGGCACGCCCGCCGCGTGAGCCCGGGAGCGCGCGCGCCGCAGCGCGGAGCGGCGCGTTCCACGTACGCTGGCCGTATGCGACGTGGCTGGACGAGAACGCTGCTCGGCGGCCTGCTCCTCTGCGCGATTGCGGCAGCCGGCATCGGCCTGAACTTCACGCTCCTGCGCCTCACGAGCGAAGCGCACGACCCCGTCGGACGCCTCAGCCCGCGCGCGGTCTTCTCTGCGGAGACCGACACGGGGCAGAGTGCGACGACCCCCGAGCACACCGAGACCGTCCGGGGCGGCCATGACGACGGATCGGACGATGGAGACGGCGACAACGACGACTAGCTAGTCGTCGTCCTGGAACCAGAAGAACCCGACAGAGCCAGGACCGGCGTGCGTGCCGACGACCGCGCCGAGATTCTCCACCAACTCGATCTGAGCATGCGGGCGCGCGTCGAGCGCGAGCGCCGAGATCTCCTCGATCCACTCGGGCGCGTCGGCGTGTGCGATCGAAACCCGCAGGCCGGGCCTGTCCTCCGTTCCCGCCTCGAACAGTCGTCGGAACTCGGCGAGCGCCTTCTGACGCCCTCGGACGCGACCTACCGGCACGACGACCCCGTCCTCGCACGAGAGAATCGGCTTCACGTGCAGGAGAGATCCGGCGAGCGCCTGGGCCTTCCCGATCCGACCGCCCTTCTGCAGGTACTCGAGCGTGCCGACCGTGAAGACGACCTTGTTGGTCGCCTTGAAACGGTCGATCAGCTCCTCGAGCTCTCCGTCCGTCGTCCCGCGGGCGAGCCGCCGCTCGATCGCAAGCGCCAGCATCGCAACGGCGAGCGAGGCAGTTTCGGAGTCGATCAGCCGCAGGCGATCCGCACCGGCGACACCGGCCGCCTGCACGGCGGACTGGTACGTCCCCGAAAGCTTCCGCGAGAGGTGGAGCGAGTAGATCCGCTGGTAGCCCGCGAGCTCCTCGTACACGCGCAGGAACTCCCCCGGTGTCGGCTGCGATGTGGTCGGGAGGCCCGGTGAGGTCTTGAGCCGCTCGTAGAACGCGTGCGACGAGATGCCGACGTGGTCGAGGACATCCTCGACGCCGAACAGAACGTGGAGCGGCACGACCCGGATGTTGTCGAACCGCTCGCGGGCCTTGCTCTCCGGGAAGTCGGAGGTCGAATCGAGAACGATCGCGGTATTGGCCGATGTCAGGTTCATCTCGTCGCCGCCGACCGTACCGCCTCGACGATGTCGGCGGTCGGGCAACCCTTCTCGAGCAACGCCGCGGCACCGGCGGCGGAGACGAGGGCGCGCTCCTCGGCGGTCGCCTCCGCCGTGAGGCAGACCACCGCCGCGGAAGGGAGCGCTGCAAGCAGCGCGGCTGTCACCTCGTCGCCCTGGAGGCCGGGCAGGCGGTAGTCGACCACGACGACGTCCGGTGCCAGGCCCGCAACGAGCCGCACGGCCTCGCTGCCGTCTCCCAGCTCTCCCACGACCTCGATCCCGTCGCGCCCGTGCAAGAGCAGCGACAGCGTCGAGCGGTAGACCTCGTTGTCCTCGACGAGCAGCACCCGGACGGGACGATCGGTCATGCGAAGACGAGCAGCGGATAGAGCGGCTGCCCGCCCTGTTGCTCCTCGTGCGCCACACCGGGGAACTCTGCCGCGAACCTGGCCCAGAACGACTCGAGTGCCGGGCGCTCGGCACCCACGATCGCGGTGAACGAGTCCGAGTCGTCGGCGAGCACCCCACGCGCGACCGCGAGCGCCACCTCGTCGAAGTCGGAGTCGCACGCAACGATGCGCCCCCCGACGAGACCGAGCCACTCGCCCTCCCGCACGTCGACACCGTCGATCGTCGCCGTACGGGTCGCCGTCGTGACTTCGCCCGTGAGCAGGCCGTCGAGGGCATCGTCGATCGCGGCCACGTTCTCGTCGGCGGAGCCCGAGTGGGTGTACGCGGCGTTCACCGCGAGCAAGCCGGCCTGCACCGACTCCGTCTCGACGACACGGACGTGCTTGGACGTGAACTCCGTCGCCTGGATTGCAGCGCCGATCACATTGCGGTTGTTCGGCAGGACGACGACCTCGGGTGCGTGCGCGCTCTCGATGGCGTCGGCGATCTCCTTGGCGGAGGGGTTCGCGGTCTGACCGCCCGCGACCACGATGACCTCACCGAACGTGCGCTCGAAGAGCCACCGATTACCGGTGCCGGGGGCGACGGCGACGACGGCGGTCTGCAGGTCCGGTATCCGCTCGCGGATCTGCTCGTCCATGTCGGCCACCTCGAGCGTCGTGTCGATCACGGTTCCGACCTTTCGCGCCTCGTCGAACACGCTCTCGGGGTCGTTCGTATGAACGTGCACGCGAAGCATCGACCCATCACCCACGACGTGCAAGGAGTCGCCGATCAGCCACAGAGCCTCGGAGAGCACCTCCCGGTCGAGAGCCGCACCCTCGACGACGAAGTTGGTGCAGTACCGGTACTCCGAGAACGCATGCTCCGCCTCGGTGACCTCGTCGTCGTCGTCCGGCACGACCTCGGGGACGTCGATGCCCGCGATCGAGAAGTAGACACCGCGTGCGAGCTCGACGAGGCCGACGCCACCGGCGTCGACCACGCCGGCCTCACGGAGCTTCGCGAGCTGGTGTTGCGTCGCAGCGACCGCCTTCTCGCCGCGTTCGACGACGACCGCGAGCACGTCCGGCGTCGAAAGACCGCTGGCCTGCGCCGACGCGGCCGCATCGGCCATTTCTCTGATCACCGACAGCATCGTGCCCTCGACCGGGTTCATGATCGCGCTCCACGCTTCGCGCGACCCTGCCGCGAGCGCATCGCTGATCGTCGCGGTGTCGATCGTGGGGCGCTTCCCGAGCACGTCGGCGAGCCCCCGGACGATCTGGCTCAGGATCACCCCCGAGTTGCCGCGGGCGCCCATCAGGGCCGCTGACGAGAGCTCGCGGGCGATTGCCTCGCGACTTCGCGCGTCCGACCCGTCGAGCGCATTCACCACGAAGCGGACGGTTCCCGTCATGTTCGTCCCGGTATCGCCGTCCGGAACCGGGTAGACGTTGAGTCGGTTGATCCGGACGCGGTGCGCCTCCAGATTCATGAGCGCGTCACGGGCCACTCGCCGAGCGACGTCGATGTCGCTCACGACCGCCTCGCATCGTCGATGAGCACCTCTATCCGGGCCACCGTGACGCCCGTTTGCGTCGTGACCTCGTAGACGACTCGGTCGCGCAGCATGGCGGCGACTTCTGCGAGCCTCAGACCGTATTCGACGATCACGTGAAGATCGATCTCGACGCCACCGTCACCTGCCTTCACCTCGATGCCGTCGGTGGCGCCGTTGCGGCTGCGGAACCGCGGAAACCGTCGGCCGCCCATCCCGACGATGCCGTAGCTCTCCGCCGTGACACGTCCGACGATCTCGGCGATCGTCTTCGTCGAAACGGAAATGCGACCGAGGTCGGTCGTCGTCGCGAGATGGGCTCCCTTTTCCACTCCGCGAGGTTAGACCACCGGGGCGGGCTCCGGGTTACCGCTGGGGCGACCCGGTCTCGCACGGCACGGTCGGCCTCAGACGGCCTTCGTGACCTTGCCCGCCTTGAGGCACCGCGTGCACACGTAGGCGCGCGTCGCCTTGCCGTTCAGCATCATCCGCACCTTCTGGAGGTTCGGATTGAAGCGACGCTTGGTCGCGACCATGGAGTGGCTCCGGTTGTTCCCGAAGCCGGGCTTCTTGCCGCAGAGTGAGCAGATCTTGGACACGCGACTCCGGATGGTAGCGGAAGCGGGCGCGACGAAACCCGTTGAGCATGGCGGTGCGGGTCGTCGCCGGTGAGGGATGCAACACACACTCCCACCGACGGCGACCCGCGCTGCGCTCGCCGCTCGCCGTCCCTACCTGTCCAGATTGCCGGGGATCTTGAGTGCGAGCAGCTGTCCACCCTCGACGAGATAGTTCGAGATGCCGTAGTGCGCCTGGGCGTCGAAGAGGAACCAGCCCCTGCCGAGGATCTCCTCGGCGTCGATCACGCCCGACGACTCCTCGTCGTTCGTGAGCATCGTGATCGAATCAGGCGAGAAGCGGGCCGGGTCGAAGTGCGCGACCTCGGTCAGGCTGCCGCTCTTGATGCCGTACACCCAGATCCGTGCAAGGTAGTCCTGCCCACCGGGATCCTCCTGCAGGACGACGTGGCCGTGCTCGTCGACGGCGATGTTGTCGAGCATGTGGAATCGCTCACCGGTGCCGCCGTCCTCGGTGCCCGTGAGCAGCTGGTCGACCGTGCCGCCCTTCAGCGGGTCGGCCGGGTCCTTGAAGTGGAGCCGGTAGAGCTTGCTGTTCCCTCCGAAGCTCGCGGTGATCACGAAGTAGAAGTCGTTCGGATGCTTCGGATCCCACGCTCCGTCCTCGGGCCGGTTCCACTCGGTCACGCCCGCAGCATCGCTCGCTGTCTCGAGAGCGGCTCCCGTGAGGGAACTGACGTCTCCGAGCGAGGCGGCCGTGAACGTCGTGCCCGACGCGATGCCGCCTGCCGGTTCGACCGGGACGCCGGGAACCTTGATCCCGTAGAGCGTGCCGCCGGTCAGTCCGGCCCGCTCGGCAGGGTTACCCGAGGTGCGCTTCTCACCGACGTAGACGTACACCTGCCCCGGGGTGGAGTCGTCGGTGCTGACGACGACGGTCTTCCTCCCCGCGGCCGGATTCGCGACGACGTTCTCGTGCGAGTACTTTCCGATCGCGGGCAGCTCGTAGCTCGTCCCGTCGAGGGTATGGGCGAAGGCGCGCCCCGTCGTTCCGTTCTCCTCGCCGTTCGTGAAGAGCCGTCCGTCGTAGCCCGTCTTCGACTTCCGGTCCCAGAAGGCGCTCTCCGCCGGAAGGTCGGCGGAGCAGAGCCGGCTCAGGATCACTCCGGCGGTCGCCGCGTCGTACGAGCCCGTGCCCGAGTTCCACGTCGCGATCTCCCGGATCAGGTCGCTGCCCTCGCGGACGGACAGGCCCTTGTCCCTGTCGATCGTCCACTGCGAGACGAACGAGCCGGTTGCGCCGTGCGCCCGCGTTCCTCCACCGGAGGAGATCTCGTGGTTCATCAGCAGCGTGAATGCACCGTCCTTGGCCTTGAACGCCCCGAGCCCGTCCGGGATGCCGGTCATCCGGTAGCCGTCCTTGACGTCGTCCCCGACGACGTCGCCGACGGTGAAGATGGCCTTGGTCTCGACGCCGTCGGTCGACGGCACGACGTACGGCGACTGCGAGCTGGTCGAACCGCTGTCCTTGCCGTGCGCTGCAAGTGCCCCGACGGACGCCGCCGCAACGCTCACGGTTGCGACCACGCCGACGATTACATGTCTCGTTCTCATTCGCACTCCCCTGTAGCGGTTGGTCGAACGGTCCAACCGAGTCTCGACCAGCCCCGTCAGCGCGTGGGTTTCGCGTGGGTGACCACCCTGTGCGAATCCGGTAAGGGGTCTCCGGAGAGAGGTCGAGCGGCAGGAGGGCGCGCTAGCGGGCGGCGGCGGCGGCGCGGAGGTTCGCGAACAGGTCGGCCATCTCGAGACCCGTTCGTACCGCCTCGGCGCCCTTGGCGTACCGGCTCTCGGCCTGGTCGGCCCGGTCGAGCGTCAGGACGCCGAACGCGACCGGAACCCCCGTCTCGATCGCGGCGAGCTGCAGGCCGCTCGCGGCCTCGCCCGAGACGTAGTCGAAGTGCGGCGTGTCGCCCCGGATCACGCAGCCGAGCGCGACGACACAGCTGAACCGCCGAGTCTTCGCGAGCGCCATGGCGGCGAGCGGCAGCTCGAACGCACCCGGAACCGGCATCACCGTCACGGAGTCGCGCGTCACCCCACGCTCCTCGAGCTCCGCGAGCGCCGACTCGAGCAGGGCCGTCGTGACGTCGCCGTTGAAGCGGGCAACGACGATGCCGACCCGCCTGTTCTCGCCGCGGACGTCGCCCTCCAGCACGGCGTAGCCGGGCGGCACCGTGAGCTCCCCGGGAGCGTGCTCCAACGACGCCGAAACGTGGTCCGCAAGCGCCGGCGGGGCTTCGCCGGGCGACTCCTCGTCGGGGTCGGCCGCGGAGAAGGCCGCAGACTCGTCGTCGACGGCCTCTTCGGCGACGGTCGTGGCGTCGGCGGCGGGCCAGCCGTCCAGCACGTTCTCGCTCGAGGCCTCGATGTCCTCACCCGCGCCGACCTCGTCGACGTCGTCCTCCACGGGCGCCACCGGGTTCCCGCCGACAACGAGCTCCTCCGGCTCGTCGTCCCAGCGTGGTGTCTCGTAGCGGTCGCTCATTGCGGCTCAAGCCTAACGGGCGCTCAGGAGGTCCCGGTGTTCGACCGCGCCGACCTGCCGGGACCGGCGTCTCCGATCGTGTGGCCGAGCTTCTCGCGCTTGGAATCGAGGTACCCGCGGTTCTCGGGATTGGGCTCGATCTCGATCGGCTCCTGCGAGACGACGGACAACCCGAATCCGGCAATCCCGCTGATCTTCTTCGGGTTGTTCGTGAGCACGCGAATCGTGGTGAGGCCGAGGTCGGCGAGGATCTGTGAGCCGATACCGTACTCGCGCGCATCCGCCGCGAATCCGAGCCGCAGGTTCGCCTCGACCGTGTCGAGCCCCTGCTCCTGTAGCTCGTAGGCGCGCAACTTGTTCAGGAGACCGATGCCGCGCCCCTCCTGCGCGAGGTAGAGCAGAACGCCTCTCCCTTCCGCCTCGATGATGTCGAGGGCCCTGTCGAGCTGCTCGCCGCAGTCACACCGCTGCGAATGGAAGACGTCGCCGGTGAGACACTCCGAGTGGACGCGAACGAGCACGTCCTCGGCACCGTCGACGTCGCCCTTGACGAGCGCGACGTGATGCTTCCCGGTGAGCACCTCCTCGTAGGCCACGGCCTGAAAGACGCCGTGCCCCGTCGGGAGCCTGACCGAGGCGACGCGCTCGACGAGCTTCTCGGTCTGGCGCCGGTACTCGATCAGATCGGCGACGGTGACCATCTTGAGACCGTGCTGCTCGCAGAACGCGACCAGGTCCGGGACGCGTGCCATCGTCCCGTCCTCGTTCATGATCTCGCAGACGACCCCGGCCGAGAAGAGACCGGCGAGACGGGCGAGGTCCACGGCCGCCTCCGTCTGGCCGGAGCGCTGGAGGACACCGCCGGTCCGGGCCCGCAGCGGGAAGACGTGCCCGGGCTGTACCAGGTCGTATGCCGTCGAGGCCGGGTCGATCGCGACCTGGATCGTGTGCGCGCGGTCGTGCGCCGAGATACCGGTCGACACGCCTTCGCGCGCCTCGATCGACACCGTGAAGGCCGTGCCGAAAGGCGTCTCGTTCTGGTCGGTCATCTGCCGCAGGCCGAGCTCCTCGCACCGGTCGGGCGTCAGGCAGAGGCAGATGAGGCCGCGGCCGTGCGTCGCCATGAAGTTCACGGCCTCCGGCGTGACGAACTGTGCAGCGATGGTGAGATCACCCTCGTTCTCGCGATCCTCGTCGTCGACGACGACGACGAAGCGGCCAGACCGGATCTCCTCGATCGCCTCCTCGACCGAGGCGAAGACTGTTTCGCGCGCAGTTGCCACGAGATCATCGTACCCCGACCGCTCCTGCGGCCGGTCGTGCTAGGCGAGCGGAGGCAGGAGCCGCTCGACGTACTTGGCGAGGACGTCGACCTCGAGGTTGACGCGCCGGCCGGCTTCGAGGTCGGAGAGAGTCGTCTCCGCGACCGTGTGCGGGATGAGCGCAACCCCGAACGCGTCGTCGAGCAGCTCGGCCACGGTCAACGAGACGCCCTCGACGGCGATCGAGCCTTTCTCGACGCAGTAGCGCAGGGTCTCGGGAGCAGCCTCGATCAACACGCGGCGGCCGTCACCCTCTGGCGCGACCGACCGCACGCTACCGATCCCGTCGACGTGGCCCTGAACGATATGGCCCCCCATCGGGTCGCCCGCGCGAAGGGCAGGCTCGAGGTTCACGTTCGATCCCCGGGAAAGCGCCCCGAGCGTCGTCCGCGACAGCGTCTCGGGTACGGCGTGGAAGACGAGCCGTGCTCCGTCGACGCGCTCGGCCGTCAGGCAGACGCCGTTGATCGCGACCGAGCCTCCGACATCGACCGCAGGCGCCGTGGCAGGCGCTTCGATCTCGAGTGAGATGCCGTCGTCGCCGCCCCTGACGGCGGCGATCGTGCCGATCTCGCGGACGATGCCCGTGAACATGGGACAAGGCTACAGCGGCCGCGATTCAGGGGGCACGCAGGTAGGCCTCCAGCACGACGTCCGCGCCGAGCTGGGCGGCGGAGAGGTGGGTGAGCGCGCTCGGCGCTGGCAGCTCACGGAGGAGATGCGGCCCGGCACCCGCGATCGTCGGCGCGACGAAGAGGAGCACCTTGTCGACGAGACCGGCTTCGACGAACGACGATGCCAGCGTCGGCCCACCCTCGAGCAGAAGCGACTGGACGCCCTCGGAAGCAAGCGCCTCGAGCTCGTCGGCGAGCGGCCCCGAACGAAGCTCGAGCTCGGAGCCGCGAGGCAGTGGGCCGCGACCGAACGCGATCCGCCGCGGCCGACGCACGACGGGGACGTCGCGCGCGTCGAGGCGGGGCGCGTCCGCACGCACCGTTCCCATGCCGACGGCAACCGCATCGGAGGCTGCCCTGAGCTCGTGCACGACCCGGCGAGACTCCTCCCCGGTGACCCAGCGCGAGCCCGGGACCGTGACTCTGCCGTCGAGGGTGACGGCGACCTTGTAGGTGACGAACGGCCGCCGCAGGCTCTTCCACGTCCGCCAGGCCTCGTTCTGCCGACGCGCCTCGAATCGGTCGTCGAGCTCGACCTCGACGCCCGCACGACGAAGCCGGACGAGCCCTCCGGCGGCAGCCGGGTTGGGGTCGAGGCAGCCCGCGACGACGCGGGTGATGCCTGCGGCGACGATCGCATCGACGCATGGCGGAGTCTTGCCGTGGTGAGCGCACGGCTCCATCGTCGCGTAGAGCGTGGCCCCTCGCGCACGGTTGCCGGCCTGGGCGAGGGCCACGATCTCGCCGTGGCGTCCGCCGACTTCCTCCGTCACTCCCTCCCCGACGATGGAACCACCGGCAACGACGACGGCACCGATCGTCGGGTTTGGGTACGCAACGGGACCAGCGGCGGCGGCGAGCTCGAGCGCGCGATCGAGGCTCATCGTGCGGCGGCGACGAGGCGCCGGTACGCCCGTGCGGGATCCGGATCCGCGAACACGGCGCTGCCCGCGACGAAGACCGTCGCGCCGGCGGCGCGGATCTCCGCGACATTGGGCTCGCCGATCCCTCCGTCGACCTGGATGGGCGTCTCGACGAGCGTCGCCAGTTCCTCGATTCGGGCAAACGTTTCCGGCAAGAAGGGCTGCCCCGAGTAGCCGGGCACGATGCTCATACAGAGAACGAGCTCCGCCCTCGCTGCACGCGCGGCCGCGACGGCGTCGACGACGTCCGTTCCCGGGCTGAACGCGAGTCCGACGGCGAGCCCGAGCGCGCGGGCCGCCGCACCGACCCCATGCGGGTCGGGGGTCGCCTCGACGTGAAAGGTGACCGAATCGGCGCCCGACTGCGCGAACTCGGGGAAGTGATGTGCGGGATCGTCGACCATCAGATGGCAGTCGATGACTGCGCCTGCGCTATGGATGAGCGGTGCGATCGCCCGCAGGACGACAGGCCCGATCGTCACCGGCGGTATGAAGTGCCCGTCACCGACGTCGAAGTGGAAGATCCGGCAGCCGGCATCGAGCAACGCCCGGATCTGCTCGCCGAGCCGCGTGAAGTCGGCGGCATACAGCGACGGCGCCACCTCGCCCGGTCCTCGTAGCCACGACTCCCATCCCATGCCACGATCCTACGACCGTCGGCTCTCGCCCGGCGACCGAACCCCCACCACCTTGTGGCAAAGCGTCACAAGATGGTGGCTCATCCCACGCGGAGTCTCGCGATGAAGAAGCCGCTGGTCGCATGGGTGTGCGGCAGCGTCTGAAGGAACTCGGGCCTCACCGGATGCCGAAACTGTGGCCACTCCTCCGCAAGAGTCGTGTCGACGGCGAGCCCCGATGCGTCGACCACCGCCTCCGCCTCGTCTCGGTTCACGGTACACACGGAGTACACGACGGTGCCGCCGGGGCGCACGCGAGCAGCCGCGGCACGGAGCAGCTCGAGCTGGAGCTCCGGGAGCGGCTGCGAGCGCCAGCGCAGATCGGGACGGGCGGCGAGAACGCCGAGCCCCGAGCACGGAGCGTCGACGAGCGCCCGGTCGAAGTCCGCCAGCTCGACGGGGAGTGCGCGACCGTCCGCGCAGACGACGCGAACGTTCGTCGCACCGAGCCGGCGGACATTCTCGGCCAGCTCTCTCGCCCGCGAGGGATTGACCTCGACCGCGACGACGTCACCGGCGAGCATCGTCGTCTTTCCCCCCGGCGCGGCGCAGACGTCGAGGACGCGATCACCGGCGCTCGACGCGACGCTGAGGCCGGCGAGCTGCGACCCGACGCTCTGCGGCCAAACCCGTCCGGCCTCGACGAGCGCCTCGTCCACGCGGTCGACGTGCCATGCGCCCGGGAGATCGGGATCGGGCCGACCGTCGATCTCGCCACGGACGAGGCGCACGACGGTCGACGGCGCGTCGTTCTGGGCCTGCATCAATGCGAGCGCGTCGTCGCGGCCCAGATCGCGCCACCACGTCTCGGCGATCCAGTCCGGATAGGAATGACGCAGAGCCGCCTCCACGGCGGTCGTCGCCGGTAGACCCTCGATGGCTGCGCGAGCGTCGTCGGCGAGGCGTCGCAGGACTGCGTTACTGAACGGCACGGCCCGCTCGAGCCGTGCCCGTCGCACGAGCTCGACCGACTCGTTGACGGCTGCATAACGTGGAACTCCGTCCAGGAAGGCGAGCTGGAACGCCCCGAGCCGCAGAGCCGCGCGCACCGGCTCGTCGAGCCTGCTCACCGGACGACGGCCGAACCTCTCGATCACGTGGTCGAGCGTGCGCGTGCGCTGCACCGTCCCGTACGCGAGCCGGCGCGCGAGCGCCCGGTCGCGGGCATCGAGACCGGCGACGGCAGCGCGCAGGGCCCGATCGGCGTATGCCTCGTGCTCGAAGACCCGGCGGATGACATCGTATGCGGCCGACCGCGCCGGGGAGATCGCTGCCGCCCTCATCGGAGGCCGCGCAGCCAGGCCGCCGCATCCATGCGCCTACCCCCGTCCGGCTGCACCTCGACCGGCTCGAAGCCGCCGCTCTCGTCCACCCGCGCCCGCCAGATCGTCACCGGCCTGCCGTGGAGCTCGACGCGCGCACCGATGTGAGGTGAGAGCGCCCGAACCCTGCGCACGAGCTCGGCAGCGGGCAGGTCGAGATCCAGACGGCGATCGGCGGCGGTGATCTTCTCCGCGTACGTCACCCCTTGCGTTGGCTGCGGCGCGAAGACGAGCGGATCTGCCGCAAGAACCGTGTCGAGGAGCTCGACGGCGACGGCTGCTGCATGGGCGAAGACGGCTCCCGCATCGTCCTCCTCGTCGATCGTGAACCGTCCCTGCGCGGCGATCGGCCCGGCGTCGAGCTCGGCCACGGTCTCGTGGATCGTCACCCCCGTCTCGGGATCGCCGGCGAGTATGGCTCGCTCGACCGGCGCCGCACCCCTCCAGCGAGGCAGGAGCGACGGGTGAACGTTCAGGAAGGAGTGCTGGCTCAGGAGCTGATCCGGGATCAGGAGGCCGTATGCGCAGACGATCACGGTGGAGGAGCCGAACTCGTCCTCCGACGAAGGCCGCTCCGGCTGCAGAACGGGGATTCCGTGGTGCTCTGCGACGAGCTTTGCCGGCGGCGACGCGAGCCGCCGCCCGCGTCCACGGGGTGCGTCCGGCCGCGTCAGGAGAGCCGTGATCTCGTGGCGGGCAGCCAGTCGCTCGAGGACGTCGGCTCCGAACGGCGCCGTCGCCGCAACGGCGATCCGGGCCACCGGGGCTCTACCTCGAGAGCACGAGCTTCGGCCGCAGCTGAGCCAACGCCTCGCGCCGCGACTCGGGATCGGTACGGTCGATGATCAAACGGCCGTCGAGATGGTCGAACTCGTGCTGCACGACGCGTGCGGGGAGCCCTTCGAGATCCAGCCGGAATGCCGTCCCGTCGACGCCGAGACCGTCGAGTGTCACGGCCACCGACCGCTCGACGGGGACGCGCACCGACCCGAGAGAAAGACAGCCCTCGGTGTCCGTCTCCACTCCGCTCCCGGTCGGGACGAGCACCGGGTTGACGACGACGACGTCGTCGCCCTCGTTGTGAAAGACGAACAGGCGGCGGAGAATGCCCACCTGGGTCGCGGCAAGGCCGACGCCGTCTGCGTCGCGCATGAGCACGAGCATGCGGTCCGTCAACGTCGCGAGCTCCTCGTCGAAGCTCTCCACCTCGTTGGCCCGCATCCGCAGGACCGGGTCGCCGTACTGGCGAATCTGCGACAGCGCGAGCTGGCGGCGAGCGCGATCTTCGGCGTCGGCCTGGTGGTCGTGATCGTGATCGTGATCGTGATCGTGATCGTGATCGTGATCGTGATCGTGGTCGTGACCGCCGTCGTCGTCGTGGTCGTGGTCGTGGTCGGCCATTCGCGCGAGTCTAGCCGTGCCGGGAGCCGAGACGCTCCTGCTACAGCGACTGCGGGTCGACGTCGACCACCGCCGTCAGGCCACGCCTGCGCAGCTCCGGGCTCGCGAGCGCGAGCAGTGCGGCGGCACGGCGCGCGAAGGCTCGTGGCTCGACGGTCTTCGCAACGAGCTGGGCGCGGTGGCGGCCGCGCAGGCGAAGGAGCGGCGCGGGACCGAGCACGGTCCCCTCGACATCCTGGAGCCCCGCACGGACCTCGCGCAGCACATCGGCCACGCCGGCCGCGTCCGGGCCGGAGGCGACGATCGAGATCAGGTGCCGTACCGGCGGGTAGCCGAGCACCGTCCGGCGCTCCAGCTCCTCGCGGAGGAAGCCGGCGACGTCGTGGCGCTGGGCGAACTGGAACGGCATCGCATCCGGTTGGAAGGTCTGGACGAGTACGAGCCCCGGCGCGTCGCGCCCACTGCGGCCGGCGAGCTGGGTGACGAGCTGAAAGGTCTTCTCCTCGGCCCGGAAGTCGGGCATCGCGAGCCCCGTGTCGGCGTCGACGACCGCGGCCAGGTCGACTCCGGGGAAATGATGGCCCTTTGCGACCATCTGGGTGCCGACGAGCACGACGCGGTCTGCGGCCCGAAAGCGCTCGAGCGTCTCCCGCAGGCCACCCGGCCGGGCTGCCGTGTCGGCGTCGAGCCGGAGCCGCTCGAGCTCGGGGACGGTGCGCTCGAGCTCGCGCTCGAGCCGTTGCGTGCCGGCACCGATGTGGGCAAGCTCGACGGAGCCGCAGGCCGGGCACGTCTCGGGGAGCGGCTCGCGATGACCGCAGTGGTGGCAGTGGAGGCTGTCGTCGCGGTGGAGGGTCAGGGCGACGTCGCAGGCTCCGCACCGACGGGAGAGCCCGCAGGCGCGGCAGTGGATCGCAGGCGTGACGCCGCGCCGGTTGAGGAGAAGAATCGCCTTCCCGCCGCGCTCGGCAATCCGGCCGAGCTCCCCGAGGAGCGGCGCCGACAGGGGGAACCCGCTTTCCCGCCGGAGATCGACGATCCGCACGCGGGGCATCGGCGCCCCGATCCTGGCGGTGAGCTCCACCCGTTCGAGGAGCGCGAAGCTCTCCGGACGCGGCGTGGCGCTCCCGTACACCGCGACGGCACCCTCCAGCGCTGCGCGCTTGGCGGCAACGGTGCGCGCGTCGTAGCGCGGGTCGGACTCCTGCTTGTACGACGCATCGTGCTCCTCGTCGACGATGACGAGCCCGAGGTCGCGCATCGGGGCGAACACCGCCGACCGCGCGCCGACGACGATGCGGGCCTCCCCGCGCGCGATCCGATCGCGTTCGTCACGGCGTTCGGCCTGACCGAGCGCCGAGTGGAGGACCGCAACCGTTGCCCCGAACCGCTCGCGGAACCGCCCGACGGTTTGCGGCGTGAGTGCGATCTCGGGGACGAGGACGATGGTCCCGAGGCCGCGATCGAGTGCGACCGCGCACGCCTGCAGGTACACCTCGGTCTTGCCACTGCCGGTCGGGCCTGCGAGCAGGAGATGCACACCCTTGGACGCGTCGAACCCGGCGACGATGCGGGCGACGGCTCTGTCCTGGTCGGCCGTCAGCGCCGCCGGGGTCGGCTCGCCCGGGAGTGACTCGCGCGCCGCCGGCGACGGAAGCTCGCCCCGCGGCTTCCGCCGCTGAGGGGCGACGAGCTCGAGCGCACGGGCAGGCGTCGTGCCGTAATAGTCGGCGATCCAGAGGGCGAGGTCGATCAGGGTGGGCGGCACCGTGTCGAGCACCTTCCCGACGGCGGAAACGGTGATTCCCGGGGGCGCCCCGACCCCGACCTCGACGACGACGCCTCGGGTCGTGCTCCTCCCGAGTCGCACCTGGACGATGGCCCCCTTCCCTACGTCGGGCGGCACCTCGTAGGTGAAGACGCGCGCGACGGCGCGCGACGAGACGAGCGGGTAGACGGAGGCGAGCGGCACCCCGTCGAGGCTAGCCGTTGGTCAGGCGGGCGCCGGCTTCCGGCGCGACGGCCGAAAGAAGAACCAGAGCGTCGGAGCTGCGAGGAGGCCGAACGCGCCCCAGAGGATCAGCTCGTCCTCCGGAATGACTCCGGCCTCGGCGAGCTCCTCGAGCCCCTTCGCGAGCAGCCACCCCGCGAACACGAGCAGGATCGCGCTCGTGACAGTGAAGAACCGGCGTAGATCGAGGCGATGAGAACCACGATAGAACGCGTAGCCGAGGCTCACCGCCAGAACCAGGCCGATGAGCGCCGAGACGAGTGAGAAGAGCGGGCTCGCCTTTTCCGTCGTCGAGAACAGGAGGAGCGAGGTCTCGACACCCTCGCGTACCACGCCGACGAACGCGACGGCGCCGAGGCCGATCGCCGATCCCTCGGCCAGAGCCGCCCGGGTCTTGCCCTCGATGTCGGTTCGGAGCGAGCGCGACTGGCGACGCATCCAGAAGATCATCCAGACGAGGAGGGCAGCCGCGACGATCGTCGTGATCCCCTCGAACAGGTACTCCGACGTTCCCTCGAGCTCGGCGCCGACGACGAACAGCGTGATCCCGACGACCGCGCTGACAGCGAGGGCGAGGGCGATACCGACCCAGACCGCGACGAATCCGTCCCGCCGGTTGCTTCGATCGAGGAACGCGAGGACCACGGCCACGACGAGTGACGCCTCGAACCCCTCACGCAACACGACCAGCCCTGAGCCCATCAGTCCCTTCCGTTGTAAGGTCTTCCTTACAGAGTCGCCGAGACTATAGTGACAATCGGGCAGTGTCGTCAACCGGGAGGTGGAGCGTGGCGCATGGGCACGGGCATTCGGTCGACGAGTATCTCGAGACGATCTACTTTCTCGCCTTTCCGATCGGCGAGTACCGCCCTGCGACTGCGTCGAACGCCATCGCCTCCCGGGTCGCGGAGATGCTCGGCGTGTCGCGCGCGTCCGCAGGCGAGATGCTGAAGCGACTCGAGGCCGAAGGGCTCGTCGAACGCGGGGAGCAGAAGGAGGCCATCCTGACCCCGACCGGCATCGTTCGGGCCGAGCGTGTCGTCCGCAAGCACCGCCTGATCGAGCGGTTCCTCACCGACTTCATGGGCTACACGGCGGCCGAGTCCCACGTTCACGCCGACGAGCTCGGCGACACCTTCTCCGACGACATGGTCGAGCGGATCAACGAGCGCCTCGGATATCCCGACCGGTGCCCCCACGGGTGGCCGATCGAGACGGAGGTCGAGCAGGCCGAGAACGCGCTTCTCGTGTCACTCGCCGAGCTCCCCTCCGGCGGTGAGGCCGAGATCGTGCGACTCGCGGAGCACGATGGACAGCTCCTCGATTGGTTCTACGACAACGGGTTCGCCCCCGGCGCCGCCGTCGCGCTGCAGGACGGCCCCGACGGCGACGACTCGCTTCACGTCGTGCTGGACGGGGAATCGCGCACGATCGACCAGGCGTACGCGCAGGGCCTGTACGTCCGGCCCGCCGCCTGAACGGCGAACGGGTCGTCAGGCCGGTGCAGGCGCAGCGAGACCGGCGGCCGCGCGCAACAGCTCCGCCCGGTCGGTCCGCTCCCACGTGAAGCCTGCGTCCTCGCGCCCGAAATGGCCGTAGGCAGCGGTCTTCCGGTAGATCGGCCGTCGCAGGTCGAGATCGCGGATGATTGCGCCGGGGCGAAGGTCGAAGTGCTCGTGGACGAGAGCCTCGATCGTCTCCAACGCCACCACGTTCGTCCCGAAGCAGTCGATCAGGACGCTCAATGGGCGGGCGACCCCGATTGCGTAGGCGACCTGGATCTGGCAGCGGTCGGCGAGGCCCGCGGCCACCACGTTCTTTGCGACGTAGCGGGCGGCATACGCGCCCGAGCGGTCGACCTTGGTGGGGTCCTTGCCCGAGAAGGCGCCCCCGCCGTGCGGTGCGGCGCCTCCATAGGTGTCGACGATGATCTTGCGACCGGTCAGACCCGTATCCCCCATGGGGCCGCCGATCACGAACTTCCCGGTCGGGTTGACGTAGACGAAGTCGCGGTCGGCAAACCGCTTCTCGTCGTAGAGGTCGTGCGGAAGGATCGGCCGCAGCACGTGGTCGATCAGGTCGGGCTTGATCAGCGTCTCCGCGTCGAGCCCGTCGCGATGCTGGGTCGAGACGAGAACCCGCTCGATCTCGACGGGTCGCTGGTGGCCGTGCTCGTCGACGTCGTAGCGGATCGTCACCTGCGCCTTGCCGTCGGGTCGGAGATAGGGAAGCACGTCTGCCTTGCGGACCTCTGAAAGGCGGTGGGTGATGCGGTGTGCGAGCTGCAAGGGCAGCGGCATCAGCTCGTCGGTCTCGTTCGAGGCATAGCCGAACATCATCCCCTGGTCGCCGGCACCGATCCGCTCGATCGGGTCGGCGTCGCCGTGCTGCGTCTCGAACGACTCATCGACGCCCTGCGCGATGTCCGGCGACTGCTCGTCGAGCGCGACGATCACACCGCAGGTCTCGGCGTCGAAGCCGTACTTCGCGCGTGTGTAGCCGATATCGCCCACCGTCGTGCGGACGACACGAGGGATGTCGACGTAGGTCGTCGTCGTGATCTCGCCTGCAACCACGACGAGCCCGGTCGTGATCAGCGTTTCACACGCGACCCTGCCATGAGGATCGTCGGTGAGCACGGCGTCCAGGACGGCGTCCGATACCTGGTCTGCGATCTTGTCCGGATGCCCCTCGGTGACCGACTCCGAGCTGAAGCTGAACGAGCGGAGGCTCACGGCGCAAGCCTAGCCGAACGAGAGCTTCCGGGCCGTTTCACTCCGACGTCGGGTCACGCCGCATCAGCGTCGCCACGAGTTCGCCGAGCGGAACGCCGTCGAGCACGGCGCACACGCCCTCGGTGATGGGCATCTCGACGCCGAGGCTCCGCGAGAGCTCGCGCAGTACGGGGGCCGTCGTCAGCCCTTCG
The DNA here is from genome assembly GCA_963756835.1 of uncultured Thermoleophilia bacterium. Classification (GTDB taxonomy): domain Bacteria; phylum Actinomycetota; class Thermoleophilia; order Gaiellales; family Gaiellaceae; genus Gaiella. The sequence continues at coordinate 157,623 of CAVWPE010000008.1, read as the reverse complement.
ACGACCATTCCGATCTCCGCCACCGCTTCCTGTGGCGTCGCTCCCCGGGCGATCAGCTCGCCTGCGCGACGGTTGCGGGCAGACTTCGACCAGCACGTCACGATCAGGTCGCCCATCCCGGCAAGTCCGGCGAAGGTCTCGGGGCGAGCGCCGTTCTCCTCGGCGAACCGCCCCATCTCGGCGAGCCCCCGGGCGACGAGCGCGGCCTTGGCGTTGTCACCGAGCCCGAGACCGTCTGCGCCGCCCGCGGCGAGGGCGATCACGTTCTTCGCGGCGGCGCAGAGCTCGACGCCGACGATGTCGTCGTTCACGTACACCCTGAAGGTGGCCGAGGTGATCGCGAGCTGGATCTGGACGGCGAGCGCCTCGTCCTCCGCGGCGATGACCGCAGCCGCGGGCAGGCCACGTGAGATCTCCTCTGCGATGTTCGGGCCCGACAGCACGGCGACCGGCCGGCCGGTGACGAGCGTCGAGAGGCGCCCGCCCGTGGCAGGGTCGAGGCCCTTGGTGAGGCTGAGGATCGGGCACCGGCCCGGCAACGACGCGACGGTCTCGCCGAAGGCCGCGCTCGGCACGGCGACGACAGCGAGGTTCGCCTCTGCGACGGGAGCCTCGGCGATCGTCGTCGCGGCGACACCCGTGAGGTCCACGCTCGGCAGGTAGCGGGGGTTGCGTGCCGTGGCGACGATCTGACCCGCCTGCTCCGCGCTCCGGCAGGCGAGCGTGACGTCGTGGCCGCGGTCGCGGAGGACGACCGAGAATGCCGTCCCCCAGGAGCCGCCCCCGATCACGGTGACCCGCACGGCTACTCGCTCTTGACGAAGTCGATCGAGACGGGAACGCCCTCGAGGTCGAACCGCTTGCGCAGCTCGTTCTCGACCCAGTAGCCGTAGTCACGGGTAACGAGGCTGGGCGCGTTGACGAAGATCCGAAATCGCGGCGGTCGGGTGGAGACCTGTGTCCCGTACATCAGCTTCAGTCGCCTCCCCCGCTCGCCCTGCGGTCCCGGACGTGCTTCCTTCAGCTCGTCGAGGGCGCGGTTGAGCTCCGCCGTCGCAATCCTGCCCGAGTGCTTCGCGAAGAGCTCCTCGACCTTGTCGAGCAGGCGACCGACGCCGCGGCCCGACTTCGCCGACACCGCGATGACGGGCGGCCTCTGCCGCAACCGACGACCGAGATGACCCTGTGCCTCCGTGATCTCGAGCTCGGTGATATCCCATTTGGAGAGCACGGCGAGCGTCGAGCAGCCCGCCTTGCGGGCGATGTCGGCGACCGCGAGGTCCTGCTCGACGATCCCCTCCGACGCGTCGAAGAGGATGAGGGCGACGTCCGCGCGGTCGGCGGCCTGGAGAGCACGCAGCTCGGAGTAGTACTCGATCCCCTGCCGCTGCTTGCGACGGCGACGCAGCCCGGCGGTGTCGACGAGGACGAACGTCGTGTCCCCGCGCTGCAGCACGGTGTCGATCGCGTCACGGGTCGTGCCCGGTACCTCCGAGACGATCACGCGCTCGCGCCCGACGAGCCTGTTGAGGAGCGACGACTTGCCGACGTTCGGCCGACCGAGGATCGCAACGCGAATCGCCTCCGTGCCGATCGCAATCTCGTGCGTTCCCGGCAACCGGCCGACGATCTCGTCGAGCAGATCGCCGGTGCCATGGCCGTGGAGGCCCGAGAGCGGCCAAGGGTCGCCGAGCCCCAGGCGGTAGAAGACGGCGGAATCGCTGTCGCGGCGGGGGTCGTCGATCTTGTTCGCGAGCACGATCACCGGGCGCTTCCGCTTCCGCAGGATCACCGCGAGCTCCTCGTCGCCGGGCGTGATGCCTGCGCGCGCATCGACGACGAACAGTACGAGATCGGCCTCCTCGATGGCCGCGAGCGCCTGCTCGGCGATCTTGTTCCCGAACGGCCCGCCGTCGGCCTCGTCGACGCCGCCCGTGTCGATGAGGCGGAACCACGTCCCCGTCCACTCGCAGAGCAGCTCCTTGCGGTCGCGCGTGACGCCCGGCGTCTCGTGAACGACGGCCGCGCGACTCTCGGTGAGGCGGTTGATCAACGTCGACTTGCCCACGTTCGGAAAGCCGACGATCGCAACGGTTCCGGCGATCTCACGGGGAGCGTCGACCGCTTCGGCCGCGCCTGCCTCGATGTCGCTCACGACGGCGGCACCGCGTCGGGCCGGCCGAGGCCGTGCATCTCGACCAGGAAGTCGAATAGCTCACGGATCTTCGCCTGCAGGACCGCGGACGCCTCCTTGTACCCCTTACCGCCCTTCGACAGCCCGTCGAAGCGGATCGGCTCGCCCCACGCAAGGGAGATCGGCTGGAGCAGCCTCCAGTCCTGTGAACCGTGGATCGCCACGGGGATCACGGGGACGGTCTCCTGGAGTGCGACCATCGCTGCACCCGGCTGGATGTCTCCGGGAACGCCGCTTCGCTGCCTCGTCCCCTCGGCGAAGAGCCCGAGCGCGTGCCCCTGACCGACGATCGTTCGCATCGTCCGCACCGCATCGCGGTCGGACTCACCCCGCCGAACGGGGAACGTGCCAAAGGCCCGGATCAGGGTCCCGAGACCTGGAACCCGGTGGGCCTCTATCTTCGCCATGTAGTAGATCGTGCGCGGACAGGCGGCACCGAGAGCCGGCGGATCGATCCACGAGAAGTGGTTACAGGCGATCACGAGACCACCGGTCAGCGGGACGCGGTCCCTGCCGTAGACCTTCAGACGCCCGGCGAGCGTCACGGCCCCGCCGATCGTGGGCCGGCCGACCGCCCAGACCTTGTCGGTGGTGTTGCTCATCCGACGCGCTCCTGCAGCAGACCCTCGATCCGATCGATGACCTCGTCCAGGTGGAGGCTCGTCGTGTCGACCTCGACGGCGTCCGGCGCCCGGTGGGTGTTCTCCGCGTCCCGCTCGTCGCGGCGACGCATGTCGTCCGCCGTCATGTCGACCGTGCTGCCGGCGCGCTCGGCGTGCCGGCGCTCGGCGCGCACCCTCGCGTCGGCGACGAGCCAGATCTTCAGGTCGGCGTGTGGGACGACGACGACGCCGATGTCCCGTCCCTCGATCACCGAGTCTCCCTGCTCCCCGAGGGCACGCTGGCGCTCGCGCATCACTTCGCGCACCTCCGTGTGGCGCGCGACCACCGGAACAGAGGAGTCGATCACCGGCTCCCGTATCTCGAGCGTGACGTCGTGCCCCGCGATCGCGACGGCGTCACCGTCGCCGAATTCGATCGGGTTGTCGCGGGCGAGCTCCGCGAGCGAGGTTCCGTCGTCGAGCGCGATGCCGCGACGGAGCGCAAGCCACGTGAGCGCTCGGTACATCGCACCGGTGTCGAGGTAGCGGAATCCGAGCCGCGCCGACAGCGCACGCGCAACCGAGCTCTTGCCGGCCCCGGCCGGGCCGTCGATCGCGACGATCATGCGGCCGCCTCCCTGCGAAGCGAGTCGAGGAGCTCGAAGAAGCCCGGAAAGCTTACTGCCACGCAGCCGGCGTCCTCGATGTCGACACCGTCCTGGGAGGCGAGCGCGGCGATCGCACCGAGCATTGCGATTCGATGGTCGCCCCTGCTCTCGATGCGGCCGCCGCGAAGACGGGTCGGGACACCGCGAATCCGGAAGCCGTCCTCCGTTGCGGTGACGTGCTGGCCGAGAGATCGGAGCGCGTTGACGGTCGACTCGACGCGGTCGGACTCCTTCGCGCGCAGCTCCTCTGCGCCACGCGCGCGGCTATTGCCGTGCGCACACGATGCCGCGAGCGCGAAGAGCGGGAGCTCGTCGATCGCCAGTGGCACCTCGGAAGCGACGACCGAGGTCGCGACGAGCTCGGCCGAGCGCACGTCGAGATCGCCCGCCGGCTCGCCTCCGATCCGACGGCGGTTGTACACGGTGACCCGCGCGCCCATCCGCTCGAGGATCGTCAGGAGCCCCGTCCGCCGGGGATTGAGGTTGACGCCGTGGATGTGCAGCTCGGAGCCCGGGAGCATCGTCGCCGCGACGACGAACGGCGCCGCCGACGAGAAGTCGCCCGGCACCTCGATCTCCTCGAGCTCGAGTCGGTCGGCCGGGCGAACGGTGACACTCGACGCACGCCGCGTGATCGTCACGCCCGCCGCCTCGAGCATCCGCTCCGTGTGGTCCCGGGTGGGTGTGGGCTCGACGACCGTCGTCTCCCCGTTCGCATAGAGGCCGGCGAGGAGGAGGGCGGACTTGACCTGCGCGCTCGCCACGGGCAGCTCGTAGGTGATCGAGCGGAGGGGACGCGCGTCGATTCCGAGCGGGAGGTGACCGTCGACCGTCTCGAGACCGGCGCCCATTCGGGCCAGAGGCTCGGTGACGCGCCTCATCGGGCGGGCGCTGAGAGACGCGTCCCCAGTCAGCTCGAACTGCTGCCCGTTCTGGCCCGCCAGGATCCCTGTCAGCAGCCGGACGAGCGTTCCCGCATTCGCGCAGTCGATGGGCTTCCCGGGCGAGACGAGCCCCCGCAGCCCCTTGCCGAAGATGCGCAGCGTGTCGTGGTCGTGCTCGTAGACGGTGATCCCGAGAGCCCGAACCGCCTCGATCGTCGCCTCCGTGTCCGCCGACCTGCCGAAGCCGGTCACGCGCGTCTCCCCGTCGCAGAGCGCGCCGAGCAGCACCGCCCGGTGCGAGATGGACTTGTCTCCGGGCACGGCGATGTGCCCCACGAGTCGCGTCAGCGGCTCGACTCTCATGCGTCGATCACGGGCGCACGGACGACGCCGTAGCCCTGCTCTTCGAGGAGGGTCGAGGCACGCTCTGCCTCGGGCTCGCCCGCGACGATGACGGTGAGCGTGCCGCCACGGTCGGTCGAGAGGTGCTCCATCTCGAAGTCCTCGACATTGATGCGCTCGGCGCCGAGCGCCTGGAAGATCCCTGCGAGAACGCCTGGCCTGTCTGGGAGGTGGATCCGGAGCCGTTGCAGGACGCCGGGGTCGCCGTAAGCGGTCGCGAGCATGCGGCGGCGGTTCGCCGCCGCCTCTGCGATCCAGCGCGCCAGCTGCCCGCCGTCCTCTGCTGTCAGTGCAGCCTCGAGCTGCTCGATCCGCCTTCGGTGCTCTTCGAGCGCGGCCACGATCGCCGCGCGGTTGTCGAGGAAGATGTCGACCCAGATGCGGGGGTTCGCCCCCGCGACGCGCGTCATGTCTCGCAACGACCCGCCTGCAGCCTGGAGCGGATCGTGGCCGTCGACCCGTGCCGCACCGGCCTGGTTGAGGAGGACGTTCGCAAGCGCGTGCGGCAGATGGCTCGTCACGGCAACGAGCCTGTCGTGGGCGTTCGCGTCGATCGCCACCGGACGCGCTCCGAGTGCTGTCACGAGCCCGTGGACCGTGCGGAGGACCTCGGGCCCCGTCCCGGCCGTCGGGGTCAGGAACCACGTCGCACCGGCAAAGAGCTCGGCGTTCGCCCTGTCCGGGCCGCGCGTCTCGGCGCCGCAGATCGGGTGCCCGCCGATGAATCGGGGATCGCCTCCGGCAGCGGCGCAGACGGCGCTCTTCGTCGAGCCGACATCGGTGACCACGCACTCGGGCGACGCGAGATCGAGCACCTCGCGGACGACGTGCGGCAACTCCGCGACCGGCGCGGCAACGAGCACGAGGTCGGCACGGGCGACGGCGTCGGCAAGGGTGGCAGCCGGCTCGACGGCCCCGCGCTCGCGTGCGATATCGAGCACCGCGGGATCGGGATCCCAACCGCCGACTGTCGCTCCCGCCCGGCGTGCGGCAAGCGCAGCGGACGCGCCGATCAGTCCCGTCCCGACGACGGCCATGGCACGGAGCACGACCGTCACTCCCCGCGCATCAGCTCGGCGACCCGGAACGCCAGATCGAGCGACTGGCGTGCGTTCAAGCGCGGATCGCAGAGCGTTTCGTACCGGGTGTCGAGCTGCTCCTCGAGCACCGCCTCCGAGCCACCGAGGCACTCCGTCACGTTCTCGCCGGTGATCTCGAGGTGCACTCCGCCCGGCCACGTGCCGATCTCGCGATGTGCTGCGAAGAAACCCTCGATCTCCCGGAGGACGTCGTCCAGTCGGCGCGTCTTGTGCCCCGAGCCGGTGACGAAGCCGTTGGCATGCATGGGGTCGCACACCCAGACGACGGGGATCTCCGCCTCGCGCACGGCACGCAGCAGCGGCGGCAGGAGCTCCTCGACGCGACTCGCTCCGAGCCTCGCGATGAGAGTGAGCCTGCCGGGCGAGCGGTCCGGGTCGAGCTTCTCGGCGAGGGCGACGAGCTCGTCGGGTTGCATCGACGGGCCGACCTTGACGCCGATCGGGTTGTGGAGCCCGGAGACGAACTCGACGTGGGCGCCGTCGAGCTGCCTCGTCCTTTCCCCGACCCAGAGGAAGTGGCCGGAGCACGCGTACCAGTCGCCCGTCGTGGAGTCCCTGCGCACGAGCGGCTCCTCGTAGTCCAGGAGCAGTGCCTCGTGGCTCGTCCAGACGTCGACCTCGTGGATCGAGCGCTCGTCGCCGAGGTCGATCCCGATCGCCTGCATGAAGCGCAGAGCCCGACCGATCTCGTTGGCGATGATCTCGTAGCGTCGGCCCTCGAGCGAGCTCGCGACGAACTCCTGGTTCCAGGTGTGCACCTGCGTGAGGTCGGCGAAGCCGCCCTTCGTGAACGCACGCAACAGGTTGAGTGAGGAGACCGCCTGGTAGTACGCGTGAACGAGCCTCTCGGGATCGGGCGTGCGCGCCTCGAGTGTCGGCTCGTCGGAATGCACGGCGTGGCCACGGAACGACGGCAGCTCGACGCCGTCGATCGTCTCGGTGAGCGACGAGCGGGGCTTTGCGAACTGCCCGGCCATGCGTCCGACCTTCACGACCGGCAGCGTCGCGCCGTAGGTCAACACGGCCGACATCTGAAGAAGGAGCTTCAACCGCTCGCGGACCGCGATCACGGACAGCTCGTGGAACGACTCGGCGCAGTCGCCTGCCTGGAGCAGGAACGCGCGGCCCTGGGCTGCCTCCGCGAGCTGCTGCCGGAGGGCACGCGCTTCGCCCGCGAAGATGAGGGACGGCAGACGAGCGAGGCGGTCGCGGACAGCGACCAGAGCCTCCTGATCCGGCCACTCCGGCTGCTGGAGCGCAGGGAAGCGATGCCACGAGGCGGGCGTCCAGGTGGGGTCGGTGACGGCCATCAGCCCAGTGTAGATGCCTGCCAATCAGCGGTTGCGCCTCGTGCGCCCGGCCACGCTAAAATGCTGCCCCATGTCCTCGCTCCACCGGCTCATCCTCTTCTGGCGCCCGTGACGCGCACCGACCAGACGACCCCGTGCGGCCGGCCGGCCTAGCCGCTGCGGCCGCACCACAGAGCGAAAGGACTTCGAAATGCGCATCTTCTCGGGCATCCAGCCCACGGGCGAGAAACACCTCGGCAACCTGATCGGCGGCTTCCGCCAGTACGCGAGAACCCAGGAGGAGGGCGATGCGTTCTTCTGCATCGTCGATCTCCACTCGATCACGACCGACTACGAGCCGGCCGACCTGCACGGTCGCACGCTGGATCTCTACGCGATGCTCGTCGCGACCGGCCTCGACCCGGTGCGATCGACGATCTTCGCCCAGAGCCACGTCACCGCCCACGCCGAGGCAGCATGGTTGCTCTCCGCTGTCACGAGCTACGGCCAGTTGGGCCGCATGACCCAGTTCAAGGACAAGTCCGACCGGCGCGATTTCGTCTCCGCCGGCCTCTTCACGTACCCGGTGCTGATGGCCGGGGACATCCTGCTCTACCAGGCCGACATCGTCCCGATCGGCGACGACCAGCGGCAGCATCTGGAGCTCTCGCGAGACATCGCCGAACGGTTCAACGCCCGCTTCGGCGAGACGTTCACGGTGCCGAGCGGCGTCTACCCGACGGTCGGGGCACGCATCATGGATCTCCAGGAGCCGACGCGGAAGATGTCGACGACCGGCGGCACGCCGCAGGGCACGGTCGGGATGCTCGACGGCCCGGACGTGATCCGTAAGAAGTTCCGCTCGGCGATGACCGACTCGGGCCGCGAGGTGCGCCGCGCCGACGACAAGCCGGGCGTCTCGAACCTGATCGACATCCTCGCCGTCGCGTCGGATCGGACGCCCGAGGATATCGAAGCGCACTACGGCGACGGTGGCTACGGGCAGTTCAAGAACGACGTCGGCGAGGCGGTCGTCGAGATGCTCGCCCCCGTGCAGGCGCGCTATACGGAGCTTCGAGCCGACGAGCCCGAGCTCCTGCGCCTGCTGCGACTCGGGGCGGAGAAGGCCCGGGAGGCGTCGGCGCCGACGCTCGAGCGGATGTACGAGGTGATGGGGTTCGCGCGACTGTGAGCCGGGCCGACGGGCGGGAGCCTGCCGGCGCCCGCCTACAAGCCGACAAGCCGGCGAAGGCCGTCGACCTCTCCGCGTGTCAGCGGCCGCGACTCGCCGACCGGGACGCCGGTGACGTCGAGACCGGCATAGCCGGTCCTTCGTAGCCGTCGCACGGGGAAGCCGACCGCCTCGCACATCCGGCGCACCTGCCGGTTGCGGCCCTCGTGCAGCACGAGCTCGACGCGCGAGCGGCCGAGCTGACGGGCTCTCGCCGGCGCCGTGACCCCGTCGTCGAGGTCGACCCCGGCGGCGAGCGCGGCAACGGCGGCGTGCGTCAGATCGCCCTCGACGTCGGCGACGTACGTCTTTTCGACGCCGTACCGCGGATGCGCGAGCCGGTGGGCGAGGTCGCCGTCGTTCGTGAGGAGCAGCACCCCGCTCGTGTCGATGTCGAGCCGGCCGACCGGTACGACGCGCGCCTCGTGCCCGACGAGATCGACGACCGTGGGGCGCCCTTCCGGGTCGCTCGCGGTCGTCACGACACCGAGGGGCTTGTGGAGCAGGACGTGTGCCAGGTCCTGCTTGCCGACGCGCTCGCCGTCGACCTCGACGACGTCGCGCGAGGCGACGAACGTGTTGAGCTCGCCCCGCTCCCCGTTCACGGTCACGCGCCCGCCCTTGATCAGTTCGTCCGCGGCCCGGCGCGAGGCGACACCGGCTCGGGCGAGATAGCGATTGAGGCGCATGCGTGGATTGTCGTCTACGCTCTCGCGCGGTGCGCGACTACACGGACCTGACACGAAAGCTCGCCGACCTGATCGTCGGCTACGGTGCGAACGTGCAAGCCGGCCAGCTCGTCGGGGTCTCGAGCTACATCGGCAAGGAGGACCTGACGAGGGAGATCGCCCGGTCAGCGTACGAGAGAGGAGCTCGCTACGTCGACGTCCTCTACTGGGACCAGATGGTCAAGCGGCAGCGACTGCTGCTCGGCGACCCGGAGACGCTCGCGTACATCCCTCCCTGGATGGAGTCGCGCCTGCAGAGCTTCTCCGACGAGCACGCCGCGCGGATCTCGCTCAGCGGCCCGCAGGCGCTCGATGCGTTCGACGACGTCCCGGCAGACCGCTCCGGCACCGACGTGCTTCCCTACCTGCCCGGGATCGGGGAGATCATCAGCCTTCGCACGACGAACTGGTGCGTGGCACCGGGGCCGACCGAGGCGTGGGCGCGGGCCGTCTACCCCGACGCAGAGCCCGACGAGGCCCTCGGCCTGCTCTGGGAGGCGATCGCCCATGTCTGCCGTCTCGACGCCGACGATCCGGCCGCGGCGTGGAACGCGCGGTTCGCGGCGATCACGGAGGGTGCCGAGAAGCTGACGGCGCGTCGATTCGACGCGATCCGCCTTCACGGACCGGGTACCGACCTCACCGTCGGCCTGTTCCGCTCGTCCCGCTGGCAGGCGGCCGGGTTCGACACGGTCGACCGCGTCTACCACTTCCCGAACATCCCGAGCGAGGAGACGTTCACGACACCCGACCCGCTCCGTGTCGACGGCCACGTCAGCTCGACCTTGCCGCTCGACTACTACGGCTCGGTCGTCAAGGGGATCCGGATCGAATTCGCCGCCGGACGCGCGGTGAAGATAGACGCCGACGACAACGCCGACACACTCCGCAGCGCCTGCGCGAAGGACGACGGCGGCACCCGCCTCGGCGAGCTCGCGCTCGTCGACGGAGGCGGGCGGATCGGACCGCTCGGCACCGTCTTCTTCGACACCCTCCTCGACGAGAATGCAGCCAGTCACATCGCGCTCGGATCCGGCTACACCCAGGCGGTCGAGGACGAGGCAGAGCGCGCGCGGATCAACCGGAGCCAGATTCACATCGACTTCATGATCGGCAGCCCGGAGCTCGAGGTCGACGGCATCACGACGTCAGGCGACGTCGTGCCGCTCCTCCGCAGCGGCACCTGGCTGATCTGAGCGCTCCGCTGCGAGGGGTACGGAAGCCGAGCGACCGAGGCCTTCTCTCCTCCGCCTGTCCTACGAGGCGCGCGCCTCGGCAACCTCGAGCAGACGGTCGCGGATCGCTGCCTGATCCGACCCGATGTCGTCGAGCCGGGGGAGCGCGGCGAGCGACTCGAGCCCGAAGACACGCTCGAACAACGCCGTGACGCGATAGCGCACAGCACCACCCTGACCGTTCTCCCGTCCGGCCTCGGCGATGAGCCCGCGCTCGACCAGTGAGGCGACGGCGGAGTCCGCCGCGACGCCGCGGATCTGGGCGATCTCGGGTCGCGAAACCGGCCCGAGGTAGGCGACGATCGCGAGGGTCTCGAGTGCGGCCTGCGAAAGGCCGCGTTCGACCGGCCGCTCGAACAGTCGGGCGCACGCCTCGGCGGCCTCACGTGATGCGCCGAATGCGTACCCACCCGCCACGTGCTGCAGGACGATGCCACTGCGACCTTCGCGGTAGCGTTCGCGCAGCAGTCCGAGCGCGGTCTCGACGCGCTCGACGTCGTCGGCCGTCGCCTCGGCGAGCTCGTCCACCGAGAGGGGCTGCGAAGCGACGACGAGGAGGGCCTCGACCGTCCTCGCGAGCGAGTCGAGCGGGTTGGCAGAGATCAGGCGGAGCGGGCGGTCCACTGGAGCATCCTTCCGTCGTCGGTGTCGAAGAGCGGCTCGTCGGCGCGGGAGATCCTGATCGGCGCGAACGGAGCGGCCTGCGAGATGGCGATCTCGCCTTCCTTGCGGAGCTCGAGCAGAGCGAGGAACGCGACCGCCTGCTCGACGCGCGAGAAGCCCTTCATCTCGGCGTCGAAGTCGAAGCGCCGGCGGCGCACGAGCACGGCGCGGAACTGCTCGACGAACTGCGAGACAGGCGGGAACCGAAGCGCCATGTGGGAGAGCGACACGCGGGGCGGCTCGGCGGCGAGGCCGCGAATCGCCTCGACGAGTCGCAGTGGCTCTTGCGGGGCGAGCCTGCGCTCCGGGCTGGGAGCGAGCGGCGCGGGGCCGATCCGGAAGTAGAGGTCGCGCTGCTCCAGGAGCGTCTCCCGCAACCACGCCGCGGCGAGCTTCATACGCCGGTACTCCGCGAGGCGGCGCGCGAGCTCCTCGGCGGCCTCTCCGGGTTCGAGCTCGGCAAGCTCGGCTTCCTCGTCGGGGAAGAGGTGACGCGCCTTCAGCTCCAGCAACGCCGCGATCAGGACGAGGAACTCGCCGCACGCGTCCAGGTCGAGCTCGTCCCGCTCGGCGAGGCGCTCGACGAAGGCAACGACGATGCCGGCCATGTCGATCTCGGACGGCTGGATCGCGTCCTTGAGGAGGAGCGTGAGCAGGAGGTCGAACGGGCCCTCGAAAGCATCGAGGTCCAGCTCGAGATCGCGGACGGCGCTGGCCACGGTCGGACCCTAGCCCCCGGGTCGGACGCGACTCTTCGGGACGTCCATCCGCGCGCCCGGCGCCGGCGGCTCGCTTCGGCCCGGACGCTGCGACAGCACGAACCAGGCGATCCCGGCGAGGCACACGATCGCCGACACCCACGTATTGACGCGGAGGCCGAGAATGTCGTTCGCCGGGTCGATGCGAACGAGCTCGACCCAGAAGCGCCCGAACGAGTACAGCGCGATGTACAGGGCGAAAATGCCGGGCGGTCGGGGTCGGAACCGGCGCTCGACGACGTAGACGAGCAGGGCAGCGGCGAAGAGGTTCCAGAGCGCCTCGTAGAGGAAGGTCGGCTGGTAGAGCGCCTGGTCGAGCGACTCGAGCGGTCGGTGGGCCGGGTCGATCTCGAGGCCCCACGGAAGGTCGGTCGCCTTTCCGTACAGCTCCTGGTTCCACCAGTTTCCGATGCGCCCGACCGCCTGCGCGACGAGAAGCCCGGGCGCCAGGCAGTCCGCGAGGAGCCAGACGTCTGCTCCCGATCGCTTCGCGACGATGCCTCCGACGAGACAACCGACGGCGATCCCGCCCCAGACGCCGAGGCCGCCCTTCCAGATCGCGAAGGCTCCCCACCACTCGTCGGGGACCTCGCTCCAGCTCGTGACGACGTGATAGAGGCGGGCCCCGACGATCCCCGCACCGACACCCCAGACGGCGCATCGGAAGATGAGATCCCAGTCGCCGCCGCGGTTGACCCATCGGGTGCCTGCGATCCAGATCGCGAACCCGATGGCCGCGAGCAGCGTCAGCCCGTACATGTGGACCGTCAGCGGGCCGAGCTCGAGCGCGCCGTCGCCGGGTGAGGGAATCGATGCGAGGATGCTCATCCTCCGTCATTCTCGCTCGGGCGCAGGACGCCTCCGTTCCACAACGATTGACGCCCGGCCGCGGCCGGGCGCCTGGGTACCGCTGGACCGATCGTCAGAGGAGGATCTGCAGCGCCAGATCGACCGGGCATCCCCGCTCGAGCAGCCGCACCGCACGATGAAGGTCTACCTCATGGGAGGCCGCGAGGACGTTCGCCGATTCGAGGTCGTAACCGACACGGGAGAGCGACTGGACGCGCCACCGCTCCACCAGCTCGATCTCGACGTCGGGACGCTCCTGAAGCTCTGTCGCGGACATGATCGCCTCTCTCGGACGGGTCGGATATCCCGGTATTCGCCCGGGAGACCCGATTGGATCTCCCCCTTTTCTACGGGATTCGTTTCAGGAAATTGATGCGGTCTCGTGAGGCTTTCGTAAAGGAGTGGCGAGCCCCTCCTTCCGGTCAGCTCTCGAGCCAGGCGAGGAGCTCCCAGAACGGGTCGCTCGCCGCGGGAATGTGCGGCGGCCGACGTCGCCGCGCACGCGCCTCGGCCCAGGTCACGTACGACCGGAGACGCTTTCCGATCCGCCGTCGCGTTGCGTCGGTCGGTGCGACGAGCGCGGTCGCGAGAGCGAAACGCCATGCCGCCGCCTCGCTCTCGAGGCGTCGCCCGCTCCGACCGCTCCCGACCAGATGCCCGATCTCGTGCAAGGCGATGAAGTAGCCGACCTGGCCGCGAATGGGCGGAACGCGGATCTCGAGCCGACGCTCGTGGCGACCGTCCCGATGCCGCGTCGTGATCACGACCGCCCGCCCACGCCCATCGACCCGCGCGATGCCGTGAGCGGCGCAGAGATCACGGATGTGCCGGTCGAGTGTCAGCGGATGCATGGACTCCGAGCGTAGAGACCGGGTTGGCCGTCAGCCACCCCGAGCGGTACTGCCAGAATCGGAGGGTGCCAGAGACCCCGCCGACGATCCGCCCGGCACGAGCCGACGATCTCCCCCACCTCGTGGAGATCGAGCGCGCCGCGTGCGAGCTGTTCCGTTCGGTCGGCATGGACGCGGTCGCCGACGACGATCCGGGCTCGGTCGAGGAGCTCACGCCCTACGCGGACGGCGGGCGCGCCTTCGTCGCGGTCGACGAACGCGACCGGCCAGTCGGGTACCTGCTGGTCGATGTGGTCGACGACGCTGCCCACGTCGAGCAGGTAAGCGTTCATCCGGACTTCGCGCGACGGGGGATCGGCTCGGCCCTGCTGGAGGTGGCGAATGCGTGGGCACGCACCGAACGCCTGAACGTCGTCACCCTGACGACCTTTCTCACCGTTCCCTGGAACGCGCCGTACTACGAGCGGCTCGGATTCCACATTCTCGGACTCGAGGAGGAGACGCCCGGCCTGCGGGCGATCCGGGAGCACGAGCGGGAGCACGGTCTCGACGCCTGGCCACGCGCCTGCATGCGGAAGCGCCTCGCTTGACGTAGGCCGCAGCCTCGGGACACCCACCTGCATCGAGCCTCGGCTGCGAGCTACGCCCGTCGTCGGATCTGCGCGTGAGCGATGGTGAGTTGGGACGCCGCGGCGACGAGGTAGATGCCGGTGACGAGGAAGCCGTCGAGCGGCCACGCGCCGATGTTGTGAACGACGTTGGCGACGAGCGTCGCAGCCACGATGGCGAGTCCCACCGAGATGAACTGAAGCCCACCCCAGACGGCCGCGCGCGATGGCTCGGGAACGAGGTGCTCGGACATTCCTCCGAATGCGAGGCCGCCGACGAGTGCATAGGCGGCGACGGCGCCGACCAGCAGGAGCAGCGCGTCCGTGGTCGTGGGGATGCCACGCGCATGGGAAAGGATCGCTCCCGTCGTCCAGATCGTGAGCGTGTATCCATACGGAGCCGCGCTGGCGGCCACCGTCGCCCGAAGCGCCGATCTGTACCGCACCCCGATCACAACGGCGGTCTTCGCGAGCGCGCGCCCCCCTCCTCCAGGCTCATCGCCTGCGCCCGCGGCGCGGGAGGTCGGCACCTTCCCGTCTGCGGCTCCGGATCCTCGCGGCGTCGTAACGCGGGGAGGGTCAGCCCGAGGTCACCGGTCTGCCGGGGCTCACCCACCCGGAGTCGTTGCGTGCGTTAGGTTGCCGTGGTCGACCACCGCCGAAGGAGGACGCAGGATGACTGCTCAGGATGATCGCGTCGACGTCTTTCGAAGGCTCCACACCGCCGGCTGTTTCGTCATGCCGAACCCGTGGGATGCCGGCACCGCGGTCGCCCTCGAATGTTTGGGCTTCCAGGCGCTCGCGACGACGAGCGCCGGCCACGCCTGGACGCTGGGTCGCGCCGACGGCGGGGCTCACCTCGATCAGGCGCTCACCCATCTTCGCACCGTCGCCGAAGCCGTAAGCGTCCCTGTGAACGCAGACTTCGAGGGTGGCTTCGCCCGCGACCCGACGCAGGTCGCAGCGAATGTGAAGCTGGCCGCAATGACGGGGATCGCGGGGCTCTCGATCGAGGACTCATCGGGCGACGCGGCCGAGCCGTTGTACGAGTTCGACCTCGCCGTCGACCGAATCCGGGCAGCGCGCGGCGCGATCGACGAGAGCGGGACGGGCGTCCTGCTCACTGCGCGATCCGAGGGCTTCGTCGTGGGGCTCCCGGACATGGACGAGACGATCCGAAGGCTCCGGGCGTTTGCCGAAGCCGGTGCCGATTGCCTCTACGCACCAAGGATCGACACGGCCGAGCAAGCCTCCAGGATCGTTGCCGCGGTGTCACCCAAGCCGGTGAACCTCCTCGTCAACGCGCCGTTCATCACCGTCTCGGAGGCTGCTTCCATCGGCGTGCGCCGGATCAGCGTCGGCGGCACGCTGGCGCGCACCGCATGGGCCGGGTTCCTCCAGGCTGCCGAGGAGATCGCGCACGAGGGGTCGTTCGGGCGGTTCGAAGGGCTTCCCGACGTGGATGCCCGGTTCGACCCGCGATAGCTCGAGTCGCTAGCGCGACGTCGTTCGGGCCGCGGCCCGAGCCGGAGGATGGGCCACGCTCGCCCTAGGCAACCGATGCCTCGCCGAGGAGAGCCTTCGCCTCGGCGATGAAGTCCGAATCGGGCTGCACGCGATAGCCGGGGCCGAGGGCCAGGGTGCGCGCACCCATCGAGGTCTCGAGCGCGAGGTACACCGGCGAGTCGCCTGGATACTCCTTCACGAGGCGTGCGAGCTCCTCGATCACACCCGCCTCCGCCTGGCGGGCATCGAGCTTGAACCGGACGTCACGCCGCTCTGCGACCGCCTCGAAGGCCGTCAGCTCGAGCGCGATCAGCTTGGTCTCCCCCGCCTGCTTGTGGTCGACGCGTCCCTTGACGATGAGGATCCGATCGGTGACACACAGCTCGCGGACGCCCGTGTAGATCGCGGAGAACACGACCACCTCGGTCGAGCCGGTCGGATCTTCGAGCTGCAGGAAGACCATCGGCTCGCCCTTCTTCGTCGTCAGGTGCTTGATCGCCGAGACGATCCCACCGACGGCGACGACCTCGCCGTCGCGCCGCCGCTCGATCTCACCGAGAGTCGCGTCGGTCTTCCGCCGCAGCTGATCCCGCACTGCGCTCAACGGGTGTTCGGAGACGTAGAGACCGAGGGTCTCTTTCTCGAGTCGGAGGAGCTCGGACTTCTCGAACTCGCTCACGGCGATCGGCGGGTGATGCTTGCGCACCACCTCCACCTCCGGCTCGGCATCGCCGAACCCCATGTCGAAGATCGAGCCCTGGCCTGCGAGCCGGTCGGCCGCGAGCTTCTGACCGTAGGCAAGCGCCTGCTCGAGCACTCCGAGCATGCCCATGCGCGAGGCACCGGTCGAGTCGAGGGCACCGCACTTGACGAGCGACTCGAGGGCGCGCTTGTTGACCACCTGCGGGTCGACCCGCTCGGTGAACTCCCAGATCGTCGTGAACGGGCCGCCTTCCCTCCGGGCGGCGATGATCGCGCGCGCCGCGTTGTCCCCTACGTTCTTGACCGCGTTCAGCCCGAAGCGGATCTTCCCGTCCACGACGGCGAAGTCGGTCGCCGACTCGTTCACGTCCGGGGGAAGCACCTGGATGCCCATCTCGTCACAGGCATTGACGTAGATCGGCACGCGATCCTTGGTGTTCATGACCGACGAGATCAGGGCCGCCATGTACTCGCATGGGTAGTTCGCCTTCAACCACGCGGTGCGGTAGGCGATCAACGCGTAGCAGACCGAGTGGGCCTTGTTGAACGAGTAGTCCTGCGAGGACTCCATGTCCTTCCAGAGCTGATTCGCGACCGACGGTGTGACGTTGTTGGCGGCGCAGCCGTCCAGGAACTTCGGCTTCAGCGACGCCATCAACTCGTGGATCTTCTTGCCGATCGCGCGGCGCAGCGTCTCCGATTCGGCCGGGGTGAAGCCGGCCAGCTGCTTCGCGATCATCATGTACTGCTCCTGGTAGATGCAGATCCCCTGCGAGTCGCTCGTGATCTCCTTCAGTCGCTCGTCGATGTAGGTGATCGGCTCGCGCCCGTTCTTGCGGGCCGCGTAGCTCGGGATGTACTGCATCGGGCCGGGCCGGTACAGCGCGACGAGCGCGATCAGGTCCTCGAACTCGGTCGGCTTCACCTGCCGCAGCGCATCCCGCATGCCGGACGACTCGAACTGGAAGACACCCGACGAATCTGCGCGAGCGAGCATCTCGTAGACGTTGCGGTCGTCGAGAGGGATCGAGCCGATGTCGAGACCGCCGCCGATCAGCGCAACGGCCTTGTCGATCACGTCGAGGTTGCGCAGGCCGAGGAAGTCCATCTTCAAGAGGCCGAGCGCCTCGACGTTCTTCATCGAGACCTGCGTCACGACCTCCTGGTCGGCGCCTTTCTGCTGCAAGGGCACGACCTCGATCAAGGGCTGGGCGCCGATCACGACGGCTGCCGCGTGGATCGAGTCCGCACGCGTGAGCCCCTCGAGCGGCTGGGCGAGATCGACGATCTCCTTCGCCACCGGGTCCGCCTTGACCGCGTTCGCCAGCTCCCCTCCCGGCTTGAGGGCATCCGCGAGCGTCTGGCCCGGGCCCTCGGGAATCATCTTCGCGATCCGGTCGACGGTTCCGTAAGGGATCTCCAGGACGCGTCCGGCGTCACGAACCGCCGCCCGCGCTGCCATCGTCGAGAACGTGATGATCTGGGCCACCCGGTCGCGCCCGTACTTCTCCGCGACATAGTTGATCACCCGCTCGCGACCCTCGACCGCGAAGTCGATGTCCATGTCTGGCATATCCTTGCGGGCGGGGTTCAGGAACCGCTCGAAGAGGAGCCCGTAGCGGATCGGGTCGACGTCGGTGATGCCCAGGCAGTACGCCGCGAGCGAGCCCGCCGCGCTGCCGCGTCCGGGCCCGACCGAGACGCCGTCGCGCTTGGCGAAGTTGATGAAGTCCGCCACGATCAGGAAGTAGTCCGCGAACCCCATCTCGTGCACGGTCTTCAGCTCGAACTGCAGCCGCTCGGTCAGCTCCGACGTGACGCGGTCGTAGCGCCGCGCGAGGCCCGTCTCGCAGAGCTCCACGAGATAGTCGAACGAGTCGCGGCCCTCGGGCGTCGGGAACTTCGGGAGCAGGATCCGGTCGAGCGCGATCTCGACGTTGCAGCGGGCCGCGATCTCGAGCGTGCGGCGCATCGCGTCCTCGTGCCCGGGAAAGTCGAGCGCCATCTCCTCGGGCGTCTTGAAGTAGAACTCGTTGGCCCCGAAGCGCCAGTGATTCGGGTTTTTCAGCGAGTCGCCGGACTGGATGCAGAGGAGCGCCTCGTGCGGGTACGCGTCGGTCGCGTCGAGATAGTGCACGTCACCCGTGGCGACGAGCGGCAGCCCGCGCTTGGCGGCGAGCCCCGGGAGGGCGGCGAACACCGACTGCTGGACCTCGAGCCCCGCGTTCTGCAGCTCCACGTACGTGTTGTCGCGCCCGAAGATCTGCTCCAGGCGGTCGAGCTCCATTTCGGCATCCCCCATGCGCGCCTCGGTGATCGCCTTCGAGACCCGCCCCGAGAGGCAACCGGAGAGGGCGATCAGCCCGGACGAATATCGCTGCAGCAGCTCCCAGTCGACCCGCGGCCGGTAGTAATAGCCCTCGAGGAAGCCGAGGGAGCACAGCTTGATCAGGTTCCCGTACCCCGCTGTCGTCTCGGCGAGGAGCGTGAGGTGCGCCGTGCCCTTGACCTGTCGGTGGCGATCGTCGGCGACGTACACCTCGCAGCCGAGGATCGGCTTCACGCCCTGGCTGTGCGCCGCTCTGTAGAGGTCGATCGCCCCTGCGAGCGACCCGTGGTCGGTGAGCGAGACAGCAGGCATCTCGAGCCGTGCCGCCTTCTCGACGAGCGCCGGGATCCTGCACGCGCCGTCGAGGATCGAGTACTCGGAGTGCACGTGGAGATGGACGAACGGAGCGGACATCGGAGTGCCACTCTACTGCCGGGATGTGACGGCGCTCATCGCTGCCTATTGTCGCCTCACGGGCGTTCTGCATCCTCGCCGGGTGCCGCGGCCGAGATCATGCGCCGAGGTCGGTAAGGATCGCCCGCATCGCAGCCACTTCGGTCTCGAGCGCCGCGACCCGCTCCTCGAGCGGGTCGCGGGCGAGCGTGGGTCGTGGGAGATCGGGGTCCGCGACGACGGCCTCACCTCCGAGCAACTGCGCGTACCGCTCCTCCTTCTGGCCCGGGCGTCGCTCGAGGCGCACGACGAGGTCGCGCTCGACCAGCCGCTCGAGCGTCCCCTCCAGTGCATCGAGCGTGGCGAACGGATGGAGTCGATCGCTGCGCTGCTTGAGCTCACCGGGAGTCTGCGGTCCGCGCAGCATGAGCACGCAGAGAAGCGAGATCTCGTCGTCTGCGAGCCCGAGCGTTTCCTGCACGAGCTGGCGGTACTTCACCGAGCGACTTCCCTGCCCCGACGCGAGCCGCGCCCACTCCTTGCGCCAGAGCCTCTGCAGGGCGTCACGGATCGTCCCTTCGTCGTAGGCGACGACCGGGTCGCGGTTCGTTGCCTGGTTGCAGGCGAGCCGGAGCGCGTTCAGGGTCAGCGGATAGGTGTCCGGAGTCGTTCGCTGCTTCTCGATCAGACAGCCGAGCACCCGGATCTCAACCGCGTCTGCTTCCACGGGACCAGAATATCGCGCCGGTCGCCGGCACACCGATCAGACCGAACGGGCAGAGTAGAGCCGTGCAGAAGGACCCGGACCGCAACGTCGTCGGCGGCCATCTGCTGCCCTGCTCGAACGACCCGACGACCGGGTTCTTCCGTGACGGCCGCTGCTCGACAGGCCCCGAGGATCTCGGCAGCCACACCGTGTGCGCGGTGATGACCGAGGAATTCCTCGCATTCAGCCGGGAGACGGGAAACGACCTCTCCACGCCGCGACCCGAATGGGGCTTCCCCGGGCTGGTGCCGGACGACCGCTGGTGCGTCTGCGCTTCGCGGTGGCTGGAGGCGCTCGGCGCCGGAGTCGCCGCCCCCGTCGTACTCGCCGCCACCCACGAGCGAGCACTCGAGGTGATCTCGATCGATGCGTTGCTCACGCACGCATCGACGCTCTGATCCCCTCGACGGCGGTAAAGCTCGGCGTCGGAAACGCCGATGAGAATTCCATGGCAACTCGCCAGACCGACTCGAACGTGCGCAACGTCATCGAGACAGAGCGCCTGCGCCTCGAGCCGTGGGACGATTCCCATTTCGAGCGTTTTGCCAGGTTCATGAGCGACGCACACGTAACGCGGTACATCCGCCCCGAGCCACTCGACCTCGACCGCGCAATCGACCAGCACGAGCGCTCGCTCGAAGAGTGGCAGCTCCACGGGTTCGGCAAGAGGGCCATGATCGAGATCGAGACAGATCAGTGGCTCGGCTTCGTCGAGCTCTCGCCGGTCGGGCCGAACAAAGGCTCACGTGACGACGACATCGAGCTCGGCTACTTCGTCGAGCCGTCGCGTTGGGGCGAGGGCATCGCAACGGAGGCCGCAGCCGCCACACGCGACGACGCCTTCCACCGCTGCAAGCTCCCGGAGCTGATCGGGCGCTGCCGTGTCGAGAACGTCGCCTCGTCGCGGGTGCTCCGGAAGGTCGGCTTCCGGCGTCTGCGCCTATTCGAGCTCGACGATGGCATCGTCGTCGAGATTCACCGGATCGAGCGTGACGAGTGGGCCGTGACCGCAAAGGGTGGTGTGCGAGCGACAGCGCACCCGAACCTCGCAGGCGCCGACTACCGCGAGACGGGATAGCGATGACCGTCGCCGACCGGATCGCCGACCAGCCGACGACGTACGAGGTCGTTCTGCTCGCGGGGAGCCCGCGGCGCTACTCGCTCGGCCTCGCTGCCGGAATCGAAGCGGGCGACCTCATCGAGGTCGACGGCGAGCCGTGGACCGTGGCCGACGTACGCGTCGCCGAGGGCGCGCCAACGCAGCTGATCTGCATCTACGCCGTCTGATCGCGTTCCGCCCGGATCCCACCGTCCGTCCTCCGTCGGTAACCTGACGCCCTCGGACGCGGTGCCACCACCGCTCCGCATCGAGAGAGGCTGAGGGCCCCGGCCCAGTGAAGCCTCGGCAACCTGCCGCGACGCAAGGTGCCACACCCGGGGCGATGTCGAGCGAGGAGGATTGGAGATGAGCACCACCGAGTCACGATCGTTCAGAGGCCTGCTCGACGCCGGCCGCACGCTGATCGCCGACGGAGCGACGGGCACGAACTACCAGACGATGGGCATGGAGCCCGGTCTCGCGCCCGAGGAATGGGTCTTCCAGGCGCCCGAACGGGTGGTAGAGCTCCACCGGTCGTTCGTGGAGGCCGGCGCTGACATCGTTCTCACCTGCACCTTCGGCGCAACGCCGCTTCGCCTCGCCGAGGGGCCTCTCGCGGGGAGGGCACACGAGCTCAACGTCCGCGCCGCCGCGCTGGCGCGGGAGGGCGCGGGCGCGGATCTGCTCGTCGCCGGTTCGCTCGGGCCGACGGGGCAGCTGATCGAGCCGTATGGGCTGTTGAACCGCGAGGAGGCCGTCGCTGCCTATGCCGCGCAGGCGCGCGGGCTCGTCGAAGGCGGCGTCGACCTGCTCGTCGTCGAGACGATCTTCGCCGTCGAGGAGGCCGTGTGGGCCGTCGAGGGCGTGCAGAGCGTCACCGACCTGCCGCTCGTCGTCTCGTTCAGCTTCGACATGGGCACCCGGACGATGATGGGGCTGAGCCCGACGGATGCGGTCGCAGCTGTCGTCCCGCTCGGAATCGCCGCGGTGGGGACGAACTGCGGCCGCTCGCTCGCCGACGCCGACGTCGTCGTCGACGAGATCCTCGGCGCCGCCGGGGGCATTCCCGTCTGGGTGAAGCCGAACGCCGGGGTGCCGAAGGTCGTCGGCGCCGAGGTCGTGTACGAGGCCGGCCCCGAGATGCTGGCCGAGCACGTCGCCCGCTACATCGAGCACGGAGCGCGGATCGTCGGCGGCTGCTGCGGGTCGACACCCGCCCACGTCGCGGCGATCGCGCGGGCACTCGGCCGCTAGCCGTCGTGCACGCTCCGGGCCGCACGAGCGGTGTCCTGCTCCACGTCACCTCGCTGCCGTCGGGCAGGCTCGACGAGGAGGCATACCGGTTCGTCGACTGGCTCGTCGCAGCCGGTCAGTCGTGGTGGCAGCTGCTGCCGTTGCACCCACCCGATGCTCTCGGCTCGCCGTACGCATCGCGGTCGGCCTTCGCGGGGCACGAGGGCCTTCTGGCACCGGTCGGTTCACCGCTACGCGACGAGGGTGCGAGCGGAAAGGACGCGCCCAGCGCTCGCTGGGTCGACGAATGGGTCGCCTTCGCCGGCGACGACGAGCGGCGCGCGCAGACGCGGTTCCAGCGTGAGTGGCTCGCCCTGAAGCAGTATGCGAACGGGCGCGGGATCAGGCTCATCGGGGATATCCCCCTCTACGTCGCCGGCGACTCGTGCGACGTCGTGACGCATCCCGAGCTGTTCGATCACTCCGTCGTCGCCGGTGCGGCGCCATCGGTCAACCATCCGGAGGGCCAGCGCTGGGGAATGCCCGTGTTCGACTGGCCGACGCATGCCGCCGACGGCTTCGCGTGGTGGCTCGAGCGGCTCGCTCGCGAGCTCGAGCTGTGCGACCTGCTGCGGATCGACCATTTCCGCGGCCTCGTGCAGTTCTGGCAGCTCCCACCGGACGAGCCCGATCCGAGAAACGGCTCCTGGGGCGTCGGGCCGGGCGTCGCGTTCTTCGACGCCGTTCGAGCGCGCTTCGGCGGCCTGCCGCTGATCGTCGAAGACCTCGGGTTCATCACCCCCGACGTCGTCGCGCTGCGGGAGGAGATCGGCGTCCCCGGGATGAACGTCGTAGCCCGCGTCGGTGACATCGACTGGCGCACCGACTCCGTCCTCTACACGTCGACGCACGACTCCGAGACTCTCGCCGGATGGTGGCAGCGCTGGGGCAGGCTGCACCAGCCGCAACTCGCGCACGGAACGGCGGCCGGACGGCGCGGCGACGAGCACCACGCGCTCCTCGCGAACGTCCTCGCCACCGAGAACGACCTCGTGATCATGCCCGCCCAGGACATTCTCGGCCTCGGGAACGAGGCACGAATGAACCGACCCGGAACCGTCGGCAACGGGAACTGGAAATGGAAGCTCGCGCAGCCGTTCGACGCCGCCCAGGCCGAGTGGCTCGATCGGCTGACCCGCGAGGCAGGGCGCTCGGGGCCGAGCGCCCTGCCGGGCCGGCCCGACTAGGCCTCCGTCTGCATCGCCGCGTCGAACGCGACGTCGGATGGTGCGAAGTCGGTTCGGCGGACGAAGGCGAGGGCGTCCTTTGCGCCCCACTCGCGGTCCATGCCGGAGTCTTCCCACTCGATCGAGAGCGGCCCCGCATAGCCGATCCTGTTGAGTGCCCGGAAGAAGGTCTCGAAGTCGACGTCTCCGTGTCCGGGCGAGACGAAGTCCCAGCCGCGTTGTGGCTCGCCGAAGTTGAGGTGGCCGCCGAGGATCGAGCTGCGGCCGTCGAGGAAGCGTCGCGAGTCCTTCACGTGGACGTGGTAGATCCGGTCGGCGAACTCGATCGCAAACGCGCCGGTGTCGAGGAATTGATGGGCGAAGTGGCTCGGGTCGAGGTTGATCCCGAATCCGGGCCTGTTGTCGATCGCGTCGAGGGCCTTGCGCGTCGTGACGAAGTCGTAGGCGATCTCGGTGGGGTGCACTTCGAGCGCGAACCGCACGCCTTCGGCGTCGAAGACGTCGATGATCGGCCCCCAACGCTCGGCGAACTCGTCGTAGCCGCGCTCGATCGCGGCGAAGTCGTTCGGCGGGAACGAGTAGAGCATGTGCCAGACGGGCGACCCGGTGAAGCCGTTGACGACCGTGACGCCGAAGGCCGCAGCCGCGCGGGCGGTGTCCTTCATTCGCTCGGCCGCGCGCGTCCTGACCCCCTCCGGGTCGCCGTCGCCCCAAACCTCGGGCGGCAGGATCCCCTGATGACGCGCGTCGATCGGATCGCAGACCGCCTGCCCGACGAGATGCGCGCCGAGCGCCCAGCAGCCGAGCCCGCTCCGCTCGAGCAACGCCCGCTGCGACGCGACATAGCCCGCATCGGAGAGAGCGAGCGCGACATCGAAATGGTCGCCCCAACACGCGAGCTCGACACCGTCGAAGCCCCACGCACCCAGGTCGGCGGCCAGATCCGCCAGGGGAAGATCGGCCCACTGGCCGGTGAAGAGAGTAACGGGTCGCGTCATTTCGGCTCCTTGAACGGGGATTGGTGCCGCAGATGCTTGCACAGCCGAGGCACGGCAGGGCGACAGTCACGGCTGCGCGGCGATGGCGATAGGATCGACAGGCGGGAACGAGCCATTCGAGCGGGAGATTCGTGAGCGCAGACGAAAGCCCACGCAGGAGCGCCGTCGTCTTCGGGGCGCGCAACCTCGGCAAGGGGATCATCGACCTGCTGACGGCCGAGGGCTGGGCAGTCGCCGGCGTCGCCCGCTCCGACGCGACCCTCGCCGGCGTCACGGCGACCGGCGCCCTCGCGCTACGCGCGGACGTCACCGACCAGGCGAGTGTCCGAGCGGCACTCGACGAGGCCGAGGCCGCGCACGGCAACATCGACCTCGTCGTCAACGCCGCGTCGGCCTACGGCGGCGATCGCGCCGGGCCGTTCGGCGGCGGTCCGATCGCGGAGGCCGCGCCGGACGCATACGAGGCGTGGGCTGCCTCCCCGGCCCGCTCGGCATTCTCGTTCCTGTCGGCAGCGGGCGCGTTCCTGCTCGCACGCGACCGCCCTGCAACGCTCGTGCAGGTCACAGGCGGATCGTCGCGCCGCGCGTCGGCAGGTCGCGGCCTGTGGGCCGCAGGGGCGTTCGGCGTCAGGGCGATCACGCAGGCGGCCGCGCTCGAACTACGGGAGCAGCGCATCCACGTCGCGCTCCTCATCGTCGACGCCGGCATCCAGCCCATCGCCGACGGGCCGGCCGAGACGAAAGACGATTTCGCGGATCCCAGAGAGCTCGCCGCGGCGGTTCTCTTCCTCGCCGACCAGGGTGCGCGCGGCGCAACGCACGAGCTCCAGGTGACCCCTCTCGCGGAGCGCTGGGTTCCGTGAGGACTACCGCCTGATCACGTTCTTGGCGATGAAGAGGACGTTCGCCGGCCGCTCTGCCAGGCGCCGCATGAGATAGCGATACCAGTCGGGGCCGTACGGCGTTGCGACGAGGACGTCGTAGCCTCGCGTGACGAGCTCGAGCTGAAGACGCCCGCGAACGCCGTAGAGCATCTGGAACTGGAACCGGCTCCGGTCGATCCGGTTCGCGTCGGCGTATGCGATCACCCTGTCGATCAGGGCCGTGTCGTGGGTCGCGATCGCGGTGAAGCCGGTGCCGGCCAGCGAGCGCTCGACGAGCGTGGCGTACGCGTCGTCCACGTCCCTCTTGTCGGGGTGGGCGACGCTCGCCGGCTCCAGGTAAGCGCCCTTGACGAAGCGAAGGTTCGGTGAGAGCTGAAGGAGCGCGTCGAGGTCGGCCGGCGTTCGATACAGGTACGACTGGAGCACCGTGCCCACGTTGAGGTGCCCCTCGACGCGCAGGCTCCGGTAGATGCGGAGCGTCGCATCGACGAACGTGGACTCCTCCATGTCGATACGGACGAAGTTGCCCTGCCGCGCCGCGTGCCCGACGAGTTCTCCGATGTTCGCGCGCGCGAGCTCCTCGTCGAATGCGAGGCCGAGGTGTGTGAGCTTGAGTGCGACGTTGACGCGGAGTCGCTCCGCGGCAATCCGGTCGAGGATCGCGCGGTAGCTCGCGACGACCTCCCGCGTCGCCTCCTCGTCGTCGACGCCCTCGCCGAGCAGCGTCGTATTCGCGAGGAGCCCCTTCTCGTTAAGTCCCCGGAGGACGACCACCGCCTGGTCGAGCGTCTCGCCTGCGACGAACCGGGCGGCGCCGAGGCGCATGCCGTGCCGTCGTACCGCGCGCTGAAGCCGGGGGCTCTCAGCGGCTGCGAGGATCCCCTTTCGGAGAAGGGTCACGCCGCATCCTGGAGGCGCTCGAGCGGTGTCGGCTCACCACGCCGTCGCGCCCTGAAGGACGCGATGCGCTCCGCGGCGATCACGGAGACGACCACACCGGCGAGGAGGAGCGCGACGACGAGCGCCGGCGCGGTGCCGGCGACGACGCCCACGAGCACGCAGGCGAACGCTCCCCCGAGCCGCTTCCGACTGATCGATCCGGCCATGCGCAGACGGAACAGGGTATGCCCGAGGAGGTAGATCGCCGGCCCTGCGACGACCGCAACGAGCTCGGGTGTCGCGAGCCGGTCGACGGGATGCTTGATCACGAGCTCGTCGCCCACGGCGGAGACGATGATCCCGGCCACGATGACGACGTGCAGATACGTGTATCCGTCACGCGCGAGCTTCGTCCGGTCGGGTGCGAGCTGAAGCCGACGCTCGGCGATCACAGCGACGTAGTCGAAGTACAGCCACCAGAGCGCGGCCGTGAGAACGAATGCGATCGCGAACCCGGCGAGGCGGGCCACATCGAGCGAGAGGTCGGAGGTGGTCGCGCCGGTGATGACGATCGACTCGCCGAGCGCGATGATGATGAACAGCTGGAAACGCTCGGCGAAATGTGATGTCTCGACGTCCCAGGCAGACGACGCGAGCTGCGGGCGGAAGGGCACGCGGTAGAACACGAGCGGCGCGGCGTAGTCGATCGCGACGGCGACCAGCCAGAGCGCGACCCGAGCATTGCCGGTCGCGAGCCCGCCGGCGATCCAGAAGACGCCGGAGGCGAGAAACCACGTCAGGATGTGCTCGGCGGGCTTCCGCTCCGGCGCGCCGCGCGAGGCGACGACGAAGGTGAGGAACAGGTGCCTCCCGACCTGGATCGCCACGTAGGCGCCTGCGAACAGCAGCCCTCGACTTCCGAACGCCTCGGGGATGGCGACTGCCATCACGAGGCTCCCGAACATGATCGCGAGCACGAGCAGCCGCACCATGACCGCATCGGGGTCGAGCGCGTTGGTCACCCAGGTCGTGTAGTTCCACGCCCACCAGACGACGAGCAGGAGCAGTGTCGCCCGGCCGGCACCCGCCCAGGTCAGCTCGTCCAGCAGGCGGTGCGTGATCTGCGTCACCGCGAGGACGAACACGAGGTCGTAGAACAGCTCGAGGTTCGAGGCATGTTGCGCCTCGTCGGGCGTGCTGCGACGGAGATACCGGCTCATCGCTGCCACACGCTATCGCTCCATGCCTCTGGACAGCGCGGCCGAACGCGACGATGCTGTGCGCATGTGGGAGGATGTGGCGGCCGGAGAGCCGCACGAGGAGAGCATCGTGGACCCGCGCGAGTGCGCTTTCGAGCTACCGCCGCTCGAGCGAGCACCGAACGCCGATGCGACCGACAAGGCTCTGGCCGTTCGGCGTGTGATCGCGCAGGCGGAGCGAGAGAGGGCCGCGAGGGCCGACGACGCCTAGCGCAAGCGGTAGACGATGCGACCGCGGTCGAGGTCGTACGGGGAGAGCTCGACCCGCACACGGTCGCCCGGGAGCATTCGGATCCGGTACCGCTTCATGCGGCCGGCGGTGTACCCGATCATCTCGTGACCGTTGTCGAGCTTGAGCCGGAACATCCGGTTGCGGAGGGCCTCGATGATCTCGCCCTCCATCTCGATCTTCTCTTCCTTGACGGCGATGGCGCAGCTCCTTTCTCTCGATGGGGCGGGCGCGGAGCCCGCGGCCGCCGAGGCGACCGCGGACATCCTACGGCCGAGCTACGAGACGACGACGACGTTCGTTGCCTCCGGGCCCTTCGCGCCCTCGCGGGCCTCGAACGTGACCTTTGCTCCTTCCGGAAGCGACTTGAAGCCGTCACCGGCGATGTTGCTGTGATGCACGAAGAGATCCTTCGACCCCTCGGCGGGCTCGATAAAACCGAAGCCCTTTGCATCGTTGAACCATTTAACGGTTCCTTCTGCCATGAAATACACCTCCCACCACAACTCTCGAACGCATAGGGAAGGCGCACTCGCGCAAACCTGGATCGCTCTAATCCCCGGACACGGTAGCAGCAGCCCTGGCCCCCTGCCTCGCGCGCTCAGCCCGTTGCCACGGCGCTCGCGTCGGAATGCTGCGCGATGATGATCTCGAGTGCGTCGTAGACGTCCTGTACCTGGGCGCGGGTGAGCCCGTCGACGTCGACGACTCCCGTGACGCGCTCGACGAGAGCGAGGACACCGTCGCGGTCGACGCCGCCCGCCCGGTCGAGCATGCCGGCGGACCGGGCGAGACCGAACAACCGTCGGATCTGTGGGTCGGAGGCCGGACGGGTATCACCGCGCGCGCGGAGTCGCATGTATGCCGATTCATCGAGCTCCACCGTCTCGGGGGCGATGCCTTCGGCGAGCACGGCCCGGAGCAGCTCCGCCGTCGCGAGGACGTCGCTGAGAGCCTCGTGCGCATCGTCGAGCGCGATCCCCCTCCGCTCGCAGATCGACTGCAGACGGTGGTTGTCGGCGAGAGGCTCGAGCAGCCGCGACGCCTCGAGCGTGCACGCCACCGCAGGCGGGGCGTAGTCGATCCCCGCCGTCGCAAATGCGTGCTGGAGCATGGGTAGGTCGAACCCGGCGTTGTGGGCGACGAATACCGCGTCGCCGAGGAACGTGCGCAACTCGTCAGCGCGTTCCGCGAACCGAGGAGCGTCGGCCACATCGACGGCCGCAATCCCGTGGACGGCGGTCGCCTCCGTGGGGATCTCGCCGGTCGGTCGGACGAGCCTGGCCAGGCGGGCGGTCTCGGCCCCGTCCGCGTCCAGGCGCAGGACAGCGAACGAGACGATCTCGTCCCGTGTCGCGTCGGTCCCGGTCGTCTCGCAGTCGAACACCGCATAACCGGCCGGCGAGGACGCAGGATCCCTCAGGAGCGCCGTGCCGGGAAGCCCACCGGCGACCCAGGTGACGGGCGGGGCGACGAGGTCGAAGGCCAGCTGCACGGGCATCTCACGAGGATGTCCTCCGGATCGGACGTCATCCTTGGCCGCGGTTGACGCTGTTCCCCTTGACGAGCGATCACGTGCAGATCAGGGTAGGCCGATGAAGAGGAGACGCCCCCTACGACACCGAAAGGTACGAGGAGGAGGTCGGCGAGCGACATGGATGCCCTGACCCACGGCGGATCGACTCTGGCACAGCCCGATCGCGCGGTTCTCCGCCAGGCCCAGCGCGGTGACCAGCGGGCGTTCGCGGTCATCGTCCACGCCTACGAGCGGATCGTCTTCACCTACGTCTACCGGCTGGTGGACGACCGTCGCCTGACCGAGGACATCACCCAGGACGTCTTCCTCAAGGTGTTTCGCGGCCTCCCGGGGTTTACCGGCGAGTCGATGTTCACGACGTGGTTGTTCCAGATCGCCAAGAACGCCGTCATCGACGAGCTGCGCGCGATCGAACGGAGGCCGACCGCGGTCAACATCGAGGACGTGCCGACGCCGATGCTCGTCGAGCCGCGCTACGAGCATTCCGAGCCGATCGAGGCGCTCTGGACTGCGATCGCGCTCCTCAACGTCGACCTGCGTACCGCGCTGCTCCTCCGCGACGTCGTCGGGCTCTCCTACGTCGAGATCGCCGATTCCCTCGAGATAACCCTCGCGACGGTCAAGTGGAGGATCCACAAGGCGCGGGAGAGCGTCCAGGCGACGCTCGAGCTGGAGGGCTTCGGACGTACCGCTCGCGAGCACGACGTCGTCCCCGAGTGATCCGGCCATGAGCGACTGGAACACCTCCGCCACGCGAAACCTCTGGAGACCGGAGGAGCCACGCCTGTTCATTCGTCGCTCCGACGGCATCGGCTGGTCGATCAACTTCGCGCACCTGCTTCGTCGCACGCGGCGCACCGACACCCGCTGAGGGTGCTCTCGAAGGCGGATCAGACGAGCGAGAGGAGAACGCGGCACGCGTTGTCCCCCACGCCGAGGTAGGCACCGCGGATCACCGCCCAGGCCCGCATCCGCTCCTCGTCGAGCCCTGCCGCGGCGAATGCCGCAAGGCGTCGCTCGGTGGCCCCGAGCGTCATCGAGGAACCGAGAGGGTTCCAGAGGAACGGTGCCACGTCGTACTCGGGCTCACCGAGCATCGGCTTCGGGTCGATCGCCACGTGGCGATCGCCGGAGCGCAGGAGATTGTGGTGGTGGAAGTCGCCGTGGACCAGCACTCCACGGCCGGGGTCGAGGGCCGCGTAGAGCTCGCAGGCGAGCGAGACGAGCGCTCGCCGGTCGGGCCAGGATCGTCTCGCCTCGTCCAGCCAGCGGGGAACGTGGTCGCCGATCCAGCGAAAGGGCTCGGCAGCCGGTCGCCAGAGCCGCAGCCCGACCGCGACCGCGATCGCGGTCGCGGTCGGGTCCGGCAACGCGGACAGGTCGGCTCCCGGGGATACGCGTTCGAGAAGCACGGCCCGACGCGCCGGATCGCTGCGCAACAACCGCACCGCTCCGTCCCCGGCCCAGAGGTCCAGCGCCTCCGCCTCGTGCTCCGACTCGTCGTCGCCGGGCAACCTGACCTTGAGCACGGCATCGGCCCCGGCGGGCGCGACGTACGAGAAGCGTGCGAGCGGGAACGGTCGTCCGAGAGTCAGCCCCCACGCGGCCGCCACCTGGCCGGCGACCTCCGCGGCCTCCGAGAGGCCCTGGCCGACCACCCGATCAGGCACCGACCAGCGCCCCGTCGACGGCACTCTCGCGTTCGGTCCGGTCGAACGCCTCCCCGCGCCGGGTACGGTGGAACGCCTCGGGTGGTGGCTCCTGGGTCTCGGCCCGGTACCAGACGGCCCTCACTCGAGCCAGCCTATGCGACGCCGCGGCTAGGATCGCCCGATGAGACTTCACCACCAACCGAAGACACGCTCCACGCGCGTGTTGTGGCTCCTCGAGGAGCTCGGCGTTCCGTTCGACCTCGTCGTCATGTCTCGTGAGGACAAGGCGACACCGGCCTACCGCGCCCTCCACCCTCTCGGCCGCGCCCCCGCTCTCGAGGAAGAGGGCGGCCCGCTGTTCGAGTCTGCCGCCCTGATCCTTCACATTGCGGATCAACACCTGGACAGAGGGTTGATCGCACCGCTCGGGACGCACGAGCGCGCACTCCAATACCAGTGGTGCTTCTTTGCGATGACCGAGAGCGAGAGCGCCTTGATGGACATCGCCCGTCAGGTGTGGCAGGACGTGAGAGAGCCCGACACGGGCGTCGTCGAGCGCGCCGCGGCACGTTTCGAGGCGACGGCGCGGGTCGTGGCGGACGCGCTCGGTGACGACGAGTACCTCGTCGGCAACGCGTTCTCCGTCGCCGACATCGTGGTCGGCTCGGTGCTCGGCTTTGCCCGAGCGGGTGAGCTGACCGCCTTGCCGGCCGCGATCACCCCCTACATCGATCGGCTCGAGGCAAGGCCGGCCCGCCGGCGGGCGATCGCGGTGGGGGCTCCCGCGTAGCGCACCGTGCGACTTCGACCCGCCGCGATCCGGGCGATGGGCCGGTCCCATCGTGCGATCTACAGGCTCACCCGAGGGCGGGCGCTCGGCCGGGTCGCGGGGATGCCGGTGCTCCTCCTGACGACCACCGGGCGCCGCACAGGGCGCCCGCGGACGACGCCACTGACCTACTTCGAGGACGGTGACGATCTCGTGGTCGTCGGCTCGAATGGCGGCGAGGACACGCCGCCCGGCT
The DNA here is from genome assembly GCA_963756835.1 of uncultured Thermoleophilia bacterium. Taxonomy (GTDB): domain Bacteria; phylum Actinomycetota; class Thermoleophilia; order Gaiellales; family Gaiellaceae; genus Gaiella. The sequence continues at coordinate 125,823 of CAVWPE010000008.1, read as the reverse complement.
GGTGGTTGAACCTGGGAGACGAGCCGAATGCGACCGTCACGATCGGTTCGGGCGCCCGCTCGGTTCGGGCGCGCGAGGCGGATGCACGCGAGCACGCGAGGCTGTGGCCGACGATCACGGAGACGAACCCCGGGTATGCGCGCTACGCGCAAAGGACGCGACGCCCGATCCCCGTCGTGTTCCTCTCGCCGGTGCCCGGACGAAAAGATGCACCGAGTCGGTAGCCCCTTCGTCCAGCTCCCCGACCAACCGTCGCTTGCGCTTCGGCCGCCCGGGAGGCCTTCGACCTCCGGTGCCCCGTGCTCGGCGCACCGATGAAGATACGGATTGCGTCCGATCGTGACAAGGGCGCGTGAATCGGAAGCTCGCAATTTGCGAGGACATCGTTCGCGCGGGCGACGACAACCTCACGAGGAGTCGACGTCGATCACGACCCGGGGCGGGTCCGTGAGCGTCGCCACGCGGAACGGCCTCTCCCCGTCGACGCCCACCGCCCACACGAGGACGGCCTCGAAGCCCCCGGCCCGAACGAGCTCGGAGATGACGGCCGCGTCCGGAGAGAACCGAACCGGTCCCGTGTACGTCCGCGGAGCGGACCCGCTTTCCAGGTCGGCGTCGAGTGCAGGCTCCATGCGAACGCGGAGAACGGCGGTTCCCTCGACGGAGACTTCCTTCCCCGACCCGTCGGCGATCACGGGACGCGCCACGTAGCGCACGTCGCAGCCCGGAACCCCGTTTGCGAACGTGAGCACGACACGGTCGTACTCCTCGTGCCGTCCGACGCGGATATCGGTGAGGAGCGCGATCGGGACGATCGCCGACGGAACCGTGACCGACGTCGTCGAGGCCCCCTCGATCGCGGTTGGCGTCGGCCCGGTGGCTCCCGTCGACACGGCCTGTTCATCCCCCGCCCCACTGCAGCCTCCCAGCAGGAGAACGACGACCATGAGGGCGAGCAGTCGGTGGCCCATCGCGAGAGAGTAGCCTCGCAGCAATGGCACGCCTCACGATCGAGCACGATGCGGCCGACGCACGTGTGCGCCGCGCCACTCGACGCCGATCGGTCGCTCTACGGCTCGACGGCAAGGCCTGGGTACGGGTCGAGCCCGAGGTTCTCGCAGAGCTCGGAGTCGGCGACGGGGACGATCTCGACGATGCGGCCCGCGTCGCTGTCGAGCTCGCCCTGGCCCGTGCCCGCGCGCGCCTCTTCGTCGTCCGCTCGCTCGCCGTGCGCATGCAGTCGCGTGCAGAGATCCTCGCGAAGCTCGAAGCGCGGGACGTCCCGGCGGACGTCGCACACGAGGCGCTCGAGCGGGTCGAGGAGTACGGCTACCTCGACGACGCGGCGCTCGCGGCACAGCTCGCCCGCGGCATGAGGGCGCGCGGCTACGGCCGCCGCCGCGCCGAGCAGAAGCTGCGAGCACGAGGGCTTCTCGGTTCGCTGGCGGAGGGCGCTCTCGACGATGCCTACGCGGCAGAGGACGAGGTCGGGCTTGCGTTCGCGGCACTGGGCCGCCGCCCGGTCACGGCCGCCGCAGACCGGCGACGTGCCCTCGCGTTCCTCGCGCGGCGCGGCTTCAGCTCGAGCACGGCGTGGGCGGCTGTCCGGCGGGCGGCGGAAGAGGAGTAGATTTCGGCGGTGTCGAGTCCGGCATGGTATGCCGTCGCTGACGGACTGCGAGCGGGCGGATACCCGGGATCTCGTGACGCGGTCCAGGCGCTCGAAGGGGCCGGAGTAACGGTATTCGTCGATCTCACGCACCCGTCGGATCCGTTGCCAGGCTACGGCTCGTGGCTCGTCACCGCCAGGCGGATCGCTCACCCGATCCCCGACATGGGCACCCCCACCGCAGGTCGCATGATGCGCATCCTCGACGACATCGACGACGGACGGAGCGCCGGCGACGTCGTCTACGTGCACTGCTGGGGTGGTGTCGGCAGGACGGGAACGGTCGTCGGCTGCTGGCTGATGCGACACGGCGTCGACGAGGGCGACGCGATCGACCGCATTGCCGCCCTGCGCGCAGGCATCGCCGGCGACCGTCGTTCACCCGAGACGCACGCCCAGGTGGCTCTCGTCCGTCGCTGGCGGCGTGACTGGTGAAGTGCGTCTGGATCCTGCGCCACGCGAAGTCGAGTTGGAATCGACCGGGCCTCGTCGATCACGACCGGCCGCTCGCACCGAGGGGCCGAAGGGCCGGCGAGCGGATCGCGCGCTGGGCCGAGGCGAACCGCGTCCTGCCGGACCTCGTGCTCTGCTCGAGCGCCGTTCGCGCACGGGCGACGCTGGAACTCGTGCGCCCCGTTCTCGGGCGTCCGGCGGTCGTGGTGGACGGTGGGATCTATCACGCGACCGCCGACGACCTCGTCGAGCGCCTGGCCACCGTCGACGACAGCGTCGAGGTGGTGATGGTCGTCGGGCACAACCCCGCCATGCTCGAGCTCACGGCGCTCCTCGCTCCGCCCGGTCCGCAGGCGTTCCCAACCGGTGCGCTGGCGGGCATCGAGCTCGGGATCGAGCGCTGGGAGGATGTCCGGCCAGGATGCGGCCGGCTCGACAGCTTCGTGCTCCCGCGCTCTCTCACGGGCTGAGGCGGCCGATACAGGGTGGGGTGGCGCCTGTGGCTCCCGGGCACGTCCGATCACTCGAGGTCGACGCAGATCGCGACGCGAAATCGGCACGGAGTCGGCACGGACACGACACGTCCGAATCGGCATGCTGTCTTCATGAGAGACAACGTCTCCGGCAAGGCGACCCGAGGTCTACGCGGGATCACCCACCCAGAGCGCCATGAGGATGGCATCCACGGGCACGCCGTCACGCAGGTACTGCCCCCTCCGCAGCCCCTCGCTCTCGAAGCCGAACGACTCGTACAGCCCGATCGCAGGGCCGTTCCAGGGGAACACATGGAGCTCCAACTTCTGTATGCCCGACGCACCGGCCCACGCGACGGCCCGATCGAGAAGCGCTCGACCCACCCCTCTGCGCCGGTGGGTCGCTGCGACCATGAGCCCGAGGTCACCGACATGCCGGCTCGCCGGATGCACGTCACGGGAGAGCGAGAGCCGTGCGACGATCCTGCCGTCGTCCTCGGCGACGAAGACGGCCGCGTCGGGATGCCGGCGGACAGCCCGGAGGTAGCGTCGTTCGTCGCCGGCGCTCCGCCAATCCTCCGTGGTCAGGAGCCAGGACCCTTCTTCGCTCCCGACCTCGGCCGCGAGCGCGACGAGCGCCTCCGCGTCGCCCGGTTCGGCGGGTCGGATGACGATCACGGGACGACGACCCCGTGACCGCCACGGCGTGGATCGCCGGCCGCTCCGAGTTGCCCGTCAGGGCGTCTCTCCACCGCCGAGACCCCGCCGAAGTAGAGATTTCGGCCGGCCCAGCGATTCACGGTGTGGCCCTGCTCGCGCAGCTCGTCCGCTGCGCTCTCGGACCATCCCCCCTCGATCTGGACGACATCGTCCTCGATGTGCAGCCGCGGGTGGTCGATCGCTCCGGCGACGGGGAGGCCCCCCGCAACCACGTGGTAGGCGACCTGGAGGATCGCACCGGACAGCCTCACGGAGCCCGCGCTCCCGAGCAGGAGCCTCGGCTGGCCGTGGTCGAGCACGAGCGTCGGCGCCATCATGCTCGGCAGGCGCTCCCCCGGGGCACGCACCGCCGTGCCGATCACGTCGAGCTCTCCGAGCATGTTGTTCAGCTGGAACCCGGACACGAACTCGCCCGAGCCCGAGCCGAGTGTCGACGAGAGAGCGGCGGCGTTGCCCTGCTCGTCGATGACGGAGACGTGGGTGGTCCCGGTCAGGCCCGACCCGGTCGGCCCCCCGTAGCCGACTCCGAGCGCCTCGACGAGCGCCACGGCGAGGTCGCAGTCGTCGCCGCCTTGCCACTCGCCGAGGGACACGAGTCCGCGCGCGACAACGCCTCCGCCGAGCGAAGGGGCCGGGCAGGTGGCAACCCGCATTCCGCCGAAGACCGCCTCCGTGGGGCGCCGCTCGATGACCTCGTACGCCTCGATGTCGGCGGACAGCTCCGGCATGAGCTCGGCTACCGCGGCAGGGCCCGTGTCGCGCAGGCGCTCGAGCCCCGGCGTCATGAACCCCGTCTCGGCCCGGACGTGAGAGCCGTAGATGCGGCGGCCGTCCTCCGTCCGTTCGAGGATCGGGACCAGGATCTCGAGCAGGAATCGCTGCGGCTCGGTCATCTCGACTCCCGCCGCCGCGAGACCGAGAGCGGGTGAGAACAGTTCCCGCCAGGGAAGCCTGCCGCCGCTCTCGTGGGCCTGCCAGAGGCCGGCGACGAGACCCGGGACGGCCACCGACGACGGCCCGACATGGAAGACCTGCGTCGATGCGTCGCCGAAGTCGATCAGCACGTCGTCCATGTGGCCCTGCCCGCGCGTCGGGACGGCAAAGAAGCAGTCGAGAACGGTCGGCTCCTCGTCGGCGTTCCGGAGCAGTAAGAACCCCCCTCCCGCCGGCCCCGTCAGCGGCCCCTCGGCGACGAATCCGGCGAGTGCCGCCGCAACGACCGCGTCGACGGCATTTCCCCCGCACGCGAGTGCCCACGCCCCGGCCTCGGCCGTGTGACGGTTACCCGCTGCTATCGCGCCGCGCATGCCGAGAGGGTAGTCCGTGCGCGCAGGCGCACACACAGACCTGCCGTGGCGTCGAAGCTTCGACTTGCAAGCGAGAGATGTGGGAGATGTTCGGATTCCCCTCAGTCAACGCCCGGAAGCACCGCGCCCTCGTCTCACTCGGTGTGGACATCCACCTGCCGTCGCGTCGCCCCACGAGACACGCCCTGCTTCCGGGGAAACCTCAAGCCGCGATGCCGGGATGCCGACGCTAGGGGTGCAACCGTGCTGCTCCATCATCTGACACGACGGCATCTCGCCATGGCGGGCGTCTCACTCGCGCTCCTCGCCGCGCTCTGCATGAGCCCGTCGCTTCTCGGCGACCGCGTCGGTGAAGCACTCGGCGGGCTCGGTGCGGCCGATCCTGCGAGCCTCTGGGTCGCGGCGGTCGCGTTCGCGGGAACGAGCCTCTGCGGGGCCCTCGCCTGGCGGGCCGCGCTCCGTGCGAGCGGCTCACCCCTGCCCGTGGCGGACGCATCGGCCCGCTACGCGGTCGGTTGCGGACTGAACGCGGTCGCCCCGGCGCATGTCGGATCGGCCGTGCGGGTCGCGCTCTTCGGTCGCGTCACGAACGGCGGCTGCTGGACGGTGGGCGGAGCCGCCGCGGCCGTCGGCGCCACGCGGACGGTGTGGCTCGGATTCCTGATCGCCCTCGGCAGCGTCGGCGGTGTCCTTCCCCGCTGGCCGCTGCTCGTGATCGGCGCCATCGTCGCCGGCTCGATCCTGATCGCGTACGGTTCGAAGCGATTCACGCTCCCGAGGCGCCTCGACCAGGTTGTCGTCGCGTTCCGTTCGCTCGCGTCCTCACCGCGCGATCTCGCAATCGTCGCCGGATGGGCACTCGCGGGCGCCGCCGCGAAGGTCGCGGCTGCTGCAGCGATCGGACTCGCCTTCGGCATCGACAACCCGCTCAAGGCGGCTCTCGTGGTCGTCCCGGCCGTCGAGCTCGCAGCGATCCTGCCGTTGACGCCCGGCAACGTCGGGCTCGCGAGCGCTGCCGTCGCACTCGCACTCGGCTCGCAGGGTGTGGACGCCCAGACGGCTCTCTCCGCAGGAATCGCGTTCGGTGGCGTGGAGCTCCTCACGGGCATGGCTATAGGCGCCACGGGGGCGCTCGCCCTTGCGGGGCCGTGGGTTCGCCCGTACATGCGCGTCGCCGTCGCAGGCACGGCGACGATCGTCGCGGCCGCCGCCTTCGGGGCGACCGTCCTGCTGCCCGCTGTCTAGACCGACGAAGGCCCTACTGCAAGAAGCTCGGCAGCTCCGAGTCGTCGTTCGCGCTGCGGCGAGACGTGGTTGCGGTGCCCGCGAACGAGGGAGTGAGCGTCCGTCGATGGCTGCCGCCGAGGCCGGTGGCGATGACAGTGACCCACACCTGGCCGTCGAGGCGCTCGTCGACCGTCGCACCGAAGATGATGTTCGTATCGTCCGTCGCGGCTCCGCGCACGACCTCCGCCGCCTCGTTCACCTCGAGCAGAGTGAGGTCCTCACCGCCCGCGATGGAGAGCAGGATGCCCCGGGCGCCGACGATCTCCGTGTCGATCAACGGTGACTTGAGAGCGCGCTCAGCGGCCTCGCGAGCACGGTTCGGGCTCTCGGAGTAGCCGATCCCCATCAACGCCGACCCGGCATCGGACATGATCGTCCGCACGTCGGCGAAGTCGAGGTTGATCAGGCCGGGCATCGTGATCAGGTCGCAGATGCCCTGAACGCCTTGCCGCAGAACGTCGTCTGCGACCTTGAACGCGTCCACCATAGACGTCGTGCGATCGAGAACCTCGAGCAGCCGGTCGTTCGGGATCACGATCACGGTGTCGCACGCGGCGCGAAGCTCCTCGACTCCCGCCTCGGCCGACTGGCGCCGCTTCGTTCCCTCGAAACGGAACGGCGTCGTCACGATGCCGACCGTCAACGCGCCGAGCTCGCGCGCGATCTTCGCGACGACCGGGGCCGCGCCCGTACCGGTGCCGCCCCCTTCGCCGGCAGTGACGAAGACCATGTCCGAGCCGCGGAGTGCCGACCGCACCTGGTCGTATCCCTCCTCGGCCGCCCTTCGGCCCGTCTCGGGGTCGGCGCCGGAGCCGAGGCCCTGGGTGAGCTCCTCCCCGATGTGGATCTTGACCGGTGCATCCGACAGATTGAGTTGCTGCATGTCGGTGTTGACGCCGATGAAGTCGACCTGAGCGATGCCCGCGTCCATCATCCGGTTGACGGCATTGAGGCCACCGCCACCGACTCCCACGACACGAATCACCGCAAGATAGGAGGCAGCCTCGCCACCGACGTTGAGGCGCGGTGCGCTCTCGGGCATCGAGCCGATGAACCGACTCGCGGGCGGCTCGTACGGGGGATCGGGCTTCGCGACCGGCGCGGCCCTCACGGGCTCAGCGACGACCGGCGCCGGCTCGGCGAGCGCGACGACGGCCTCCGGGACACGCGGATGTCCCTCCACCTCGCGACTCTCCACTCCGGGAGGCGGTACGAAGTCGTGGACGTGCTCGACGGTCTCCTCGAGAGCGGCCTGTTCGCGGCGGCTCAGGGGCGGCTCGTCGGCGGCGGGACGATCGGGAGGAGGCGGCTGAATGAGGGTCGGCTGATCGTCGCCCTCGGCCGCGGGTGGAAGCTGCCCGTCGTCGGGAGCGTCGTCTCCCTCTCGACGCTGCGCGGCCTCGGTCGCACGGAACAACTCGGCGAGCGGCCCCTCACGCATGCTCGCGCGCTTCCGCGCCATGCAGCACCTCCTTCGCCAGATCGCGATAGGCCGCGGCGGCAGCGCCGTTCGGGTCGTAGCCGAGAACGGAGCTTCCCTTCACCGGCGCTTCGGCGTATCGGACAGTCTTCCTGATCCGCGTCTTGTAGACGAGATCACCGAAGTTCTCCTCGAGGATCTCGACCGCCTCGCGGGCATGGAGGGTGCGTCCGTCGTACATCGTGGGGACGATTCCCTCGACGCCGACGCGCGGGTTCAGGTTCTCGCGCACCATCGCCAGGGTGTTCTCCAGCTGCACGAGGCCTCGAAGAGCGAGGTACTCGCATTGCACCGGCACGATCACCCCCGTCGCCGCGACGAACGCGTTGATGGTCAGGAGACCGAGCGACGGAGGGGTGTCGATCAGAATGAAGTCGTAGCGGTCGCGGACCTCGACGAGCGCTTTCTCGAGCGAGCGTTCGCGGCCGATCAACGCCGCGAGTGCGAGCTCGGCGCCGGCGAGATCGATCGACGCCACGGCCAGGTCGACCTCGCGCTTCTCGATCACGTCCGAGATCGGGATCTTGCGCACGAGGACGTCGAACATCGACGTCTCGATGGTGTCCGGGTTGAGTCCCTGGCTCATCGTCAGGTTCCCCTGCGGGTCGAGATCGACGAGGAGCACCCGATGGCCCATCTCCTTGAACGCGACTCCGAGGTTGAGCGTCGTGGTCGTCTTGGCGACCCCACCCTTCTGATTCGCGAGGGCGATGACGCGCGTCCCGGTCGCACCGGGCAGTGGTGCCTGCGGCACGACGACCGGTGCAGGGGCCGACGGCGTCTCGACGGAGAGGTCGTCGGCGAGCGTTGCCACGTCTTCGACGAACGCGACCGGGTCGATCTCGGGCAGGGGCTCAGGGTCGCTCACGACGACGTCGAGCTCGTCCTCGACGACCGCAGCCTGGCTGCGGGACGAAGAACGCGGTAGGAGACGGACGAATCCCATTGCGCCACGTTCACCACGCTCTCCCGCTCTCCTTCAATCAATCCTCACCGTCCCAGTAGTCGGCGCGCTCGAGCCGGCCGATCACCCCGACCCCACGGAAACTCAGCTTCTCCGACCGCGGGTAGTAGACGATGTCGTTCGGGTCCGAGGTTCCGAATCCGAGCAGGGTCATGCCGCCGGCAGCCGCGCGGAACGCATGCGCGCGTTGCGACCCCGCAGGGCGGGCTACCGTGCATCCAGCGCGGAGCGGCATCTCCTCGATCTCACCACCCGTCCGCGGGCTCGGATAGAGCATGAGGGTGCCGCTGCCTTCGAGAACGACGAAGATCTCCTCCTCGGCCGAGTGGACGTGGGGCGGGTTCATCAGCATCCCGGGGTCGACCACATAGTGCGACGCCCCGACCCGCTCCGAGCCGACGATACCCCCGAGGTGGCGCACCTCGCTCGCAACCGTCCCTGCGCCGCTCCCCCTCCGACTCGGGGCGACGTCCGCGACGTTGACGATCCGCGTCGGTCGCTCCGCCAGGGTGTCCCACGCCGGCGGCCCGACGGCCGCCTCGCGCGTCCACGGATGATCCTCGGGCGCCCCCTGCAGGACCCAGGTCGGCCCGAGCCAGGAGACGCCTGCCCGTGGCAGCAGCGTGTTCGCGGGATAGTGCCGCTGGCCGAACGCGAGCACGACGAGGCCCTCGTCGCCCGCGCCGATCGTGTGGGCGTACTCGAACGCGAGATGGGCGAGGCAGTCACCCGCGCCGACGGCGAACGCCTCCTCCTTCTGGCCGTCCCATTGCACGGAGACCCCGCTCCCCGAGAGAACGAAGAAGATCTCCTCCTCCGACCCCTCGAGATGGAGCGGTGTTGCCCACTTTCCCGCATCGATCGAGATCCGCTGGACGCCCGCCGTGACGGAGTTCGCGCCCGTCAGGTCCTGCCAGACGGCGGCGATATGACCCCGCTCTTTGCGGATTCCCTCGATCTCGCTCCAGTCCGTGACCACGAGGCCATGTTAGGCGATCGCGGAACGACCGGCCGCCCGCGCGCCCATGACGGTCAGGCGGGCACCGTGTCGCGGGCAAGTGCCTCCCGGAGGCGCATCACCGCTTCGTCGGCTGCATCACCTCCTTCGAGCCGCACCCACGCCTCCGCATCCTGCAGCAGCCCGCGAAGCTCGGCGAGGAGCTCTGCCGGGCTCGCTGTGGCGCGGTCGAGCGCCTCGATCCGCTCCAACCGCTCGATGACCCTTCGCGCCTCGTCCATGCGATGGACGCTAGAGAAGAACCCGTGCCGTGTCTGTTCCGTCTTCGTGTCAGGTCGGTGTCGAGGCCGCCGCGAGGTTCTCGAGCATGCCTCCGAAGATGTAGCCGTGGAACGGCCAGAGCAGGTACCAGTAGACGAGTCCGAAGAGGCCGGCCGGATCGAAGATCGCCGTCTGGGAGATCACGGAGCCGGCCCCGTTCTCCGACGGTGTCACCTCGAACTGCAGCCACGCGCGTCCCGGCACCTTCATCTCCGCGCGAAGGCGCAGCAGGCGATCCGGCTCGATCGCCTCGACCCGCCAGAAATCGAGCGTGTCCCCGACGCGCAGATCGACCGGATCGCGTCGACCCCGCCGAAGGCCGGGACCGCCCACGAGGAGATCGAGCCACCCGCGAGCGCGCCAGAGGACGGCGGCCTTGTACCAGCCCGTCGCGCCTCCGATCGACCGGATCGGCGCGAACGCTGCCGCGGTCGATGCAGGGACGGCGATCGAGCGAGCGTCGACGAGGCGCGACCCGTGGCGAAAGCCTCCGTAGGACGAGCGGTCGGCGAAGGCCTCGTCCGACCAGCGTGTCTCGGCGATGGCGCGATCTTCGAACACGATCGCACGGGCGATCGCCTCGCGAACGCCGCGCGGTGCCACCGAGAATTCGGCACGTGCTCGCGGATCCTCGACGACCGTCTCGTTCCGCAGCGAGTCCACGAGCTTGCGGCCCACTCCGGCGTAGACGGGCGTCACGAGCCAGAGCCAGAGGCTCGAGAGCCTCGGAGTGAGGACCGGGACCGGGATCATCGTTCGACGCAGTCCCCTCTGAGAGGCGTATTCCTGCATCAACTCGAGGTACGTGACACGGTCTGCGCCCCCGATCTCGAACACCTCGCCAGCCGTCGGCTCACGGTCCAGCGCCTCGATCAGGTACGCGAGGACATCCTCGATCGCGATCGGCTGAGCGCGCACCCTGACCCAGCGAGGAGTCACCATCACCGGCAGCTTCTCCACGAGCGCGCGAATCATCTCGAACGACGCGCTCCCCGAGCCGATCACGATCGAGGCGCGGAACTCGATCGTCGGAACACCCGACGATCGCAGGATTGCTCCGACCTCTTGCCTCGAGGCAAGGTGCGGCGAGAGCTCGCCGCGTCCGAGACCGCCGAGGTAGATCACCTTCCGCACTCCAGCCGTGCGCGCGGCCTCGACGAACGAGCGGGCCGCCGCGCGATCTTCCTCGTCGAAGGGGCGGCTCGCGCTCATGGAGTGGACGAGGTAATAGACCGTGTCGACGCCCTGGAGCGCGGCGCCGATCGTATCCGGTTGGAGCACGTCACCCTTGACGACCTCCGTCGCCGGTGCAACGCGCGGCACCAGATACTCCGGCCGGCGCGAGACGCAGCGGACGCGCTCCCCACGCTGCTCGAGCGCTGACAACAAGCGTCCACCGACATACCCCGTGGCGCCGGTGAGGAGAACGATCCGTTCGGCCACGATTCTCACAGCCTAGTGGCGAGCCGCACTGCGCACAGGATCGGCCCCGCGGCTCGCGACCGCCGCCGGTCACCGCGGCGCGCCCCTACGGGCAGCGCCGGCTCAGCCTGCGAGTCGCAGCGAGCGCTGATCGCGCACGCCGAGCAGCGTCTCGTCGAGCTCCCTCAGGAGCTGTGACCGATCGCCGTGTTGCAGCGTCGCAACGAGGACACACCGCGCGGCGTCCGAGACGGGGTCCGAGCACGTCTCGCCTTCCTCCAGCCGGACCAGGTCGAGGTGGAGCGCCGCGCGCTCCGCCGCGTCGGGCTCGAGGAGGATGGCGGCCCGGAGGGGCCACGTTCCGCCGAGCGCGGCGGCGAACGTGGCGCGGAGCTGCTCCGAACGGAACGGCTCCTGCTGGAAGAGCGAGAGCTCCCACCGGTCGAGCGCCTCGGCGAGGGCAGCGTCGGCATCCGCGAGCGTCAGTCGCACGAGAAGCTCGCCCGCAAGCGCCCCGCGGAACGAGTCGAGTCGAGTCGCCTCCCCCGGAGGCTGGGTCGCCGCGATCGGCAGCACCGGTCGGATCCCGAAGGGGCGTCCGTCGAGCGTCTCGAAGAGGACGGGCCCCGCCGAGAGCGGCGCTGCGGTCGCGAGCCGAATCGCGCTCACCGCGTCCGCGATCTCTGCAGGCGCGTCCGGGAGTTCGTCCTCGGCGCCGAGCGCCGACCGAAGCTCCAGGACGCAGTAGCGGTCCGTCTCGCGCCCGAAGTCCTTCGGCATCAGAGACGATGCCTCCGGCCAGTGCCGTGCGAGCTCGCCGTCGGCGACGGCGCGAATCCGCAGCCCGGGCGCGAGCTCGGACTGCGTCGAGACCGAGATGCCGACGAGGGGCGCGACGGCGGCGTACGTCCTGCGCTCGCCGTAGAGCGACCGCTCCAGCTCGGAGTATGCTCGATCGAAGGCCTCGTCGTCCCAGTCGAACCCGCCGCACGACTCGGCCGTGGAGACAAGGAGGCCGACGAGGATCGTACGGAAGAGCGCCTCCTCCTCGGACGGCTTCCGCCCGACGTGAGCCCGGGCGAAGATGGCCGCCGCCGGTTCGCGCGAGAGCTCCTCGAGCGCGATCAGCGCGTCGTCACGGCCACGCAGGCGCGGCGCTCGTTCTTCGACGAACGCACGGACGAGAGGCCGGTACTCGTAGAGGGCAGGGCCGGAGCGGTGCTCGTGCTCGACGAAGGCGACCGGGAGCTCTGCCCCGTCGTCGAGCTCGCGGAGGAGGTACGCGAAAGCTCCGAGAACGAATCCGCGGAGCGACGCGTAGAGATGAGGGGCCCGCGGCGACATGCACCGGTCTACGCGGTCAGGCTCTGATCTCCTGTCTGGCCGGCACCGCTGTGAGGTCCCCGGTCGATCACCGACGGTACACTTCGTCCAGGAAACGTCCAATGACCGCCGCCCTCCTCAACATCGCAGCCATCTCGCGGCGAACCGGCATTGCACCGGACACGCTGCGCAAGTGGGAGCAGCGGTACGGTGTCCTCCGACCCGTGCGGACACCCGGCGGCCAGCGCCGGTACGACGAGACCGACGTGCTGCGGGTCGAATGGCTTCGAGACCGGATCGCCGAGGGCTGGCGGATCGGCGAGGCAGCACGGATGCTCGACGGGCACGGCGCCGTCACGCCGGGCGATCCGGCCGAGCTCCGGGACGCGATGATCGGCGCCGTGCGCGACGTCGACCTCGTGGCGCTCTCCGCGACACTCGACCATGCGTTCGCCGTGCTCCCGCTCAGGGAGGCACTCGACGACGTGATCACGCCTGCGCTCCACTGGACGGGAGAGGCCTGGCATCGAGGCGATCTCTCGATCGCGCAGGAGCACGCAATCAGTGGCAAGGTGCGCGCCCACCTCGGGAAGTTGATCGCCGACGGTCGCGGCGGCGTGAACGGCGTCGCCGTCCTGGCCTGCGGACCGGGGGAGCACCACGACATCGGCCTGCTGATGCTGGCCGTCGCTCTCCGGGCGGACGGCTGGCGCGTCGAGTATCTCGGCGCCGACACGCCGGTCGACACCGCGGTCGCCTTCGCCGAGCGTATCGCCGCGACGGTCCTCTGCTTCAGCGCCGCGCGCAGCGAGACGGTTGCGGCGCTGCGCGAGTCGCTCGTCGGCGTCGCGGTGGGTGCGGGCACGACGATCGTCGTCGGCGGAGCCGCTGTCACGTCCGCCATCGCGCGAGAGGTGAGCGCCACGTATGTGGACGGCTCGCTCGAGACCGCGGTGCGGCGCATGCGCACGCTCGCGGCGAAGTGAGCCCCTGGGCCCAGGCCGCGCTCGCAGGCGCAGCCGCGGCAGGCGTGTGGGGGCTGGTCGAGCCTCTCGATCGACGGCTGTTCCGCTTCCCGTACTCGGACATCGCGATCCTCGGGAAGCTCGTCACGCGAGGTCCGGGGTGGCGCGTTGCGGGATGGACGATGCACCTCGTCAACGGAGCGGTCGCAGGGCTCGTGTTCTGGATGCTGTTCCAGTGGCTCGGGACGAACGCCTTCTGGTTCGCGATCGCGTTCGCGATGATCGAGCACCTCGTCACCTACCCGCTCACGCTTCTCTCCGACCGCTTCCATCCCGCGCGTGGGGCTCCGGAGTTGCCGCCGATGTCGCGGTCAGGTCGGGCCTTCGCGCAGGCGACGTTCCGTCACCTTTTGTTCGGGGTCGTGCTCGGCCTGCTCGTCGTCATCTAGGCCGCAGCACCGCGCGACGAGGCCCGGCGAGGAACCCGGCCTCGACGAGAAGTGGCATCGCCTCCGTCTCGGCGACCGGACGGCCGTCGAATCGCTCCACCGCGAGTCGCTTCGCGTGCCCGCCGTGCACCCACTCCGCGAGCGCGGCGAGGGCAGGACGAAGCCATTCCGCGTCCGGTTCGCGAAGCGGTACGAGAGTGCGACCTCCGCGCTCGACGAACAGTGCCGCCGTACCGCCGATCAGAACGACGTGTGCGCCGGCGACGCGTGCCGCCCTGGCACCCGCGCGCCGGGGCCAGGGGAGCGCAGCCCCGTAGGGTTGGGCAGGATCCGCGGCGGCGAGGACGAGCGCCTCCTCGGTGGCGTCCGAGCGAATCTCCCGCAGCCGCTCGACAGCGCCGGGGAGTGCGAACTGCGCCCCGCCGAGCCCCTCGACGAAGTAGCCGCGACGGCACGCCCCGATCGTCTCGAGAGCCCGCAGCTCGCCGTAGACGGCGCCGTACCCGCCTGCATGGCCCTCGGCCCGCACGCCGTCGCGCACGACGATTCCCTGGCGCTCCAGCAGGAGCTCCGCGAGCGCGCGCCGGTCGATCGCGGCAGGAAAGAGCCTCGCGGTGAGCGACCAGCGCCCCTGCGTCGACGTCGTCTCGAAGGCGCGCGTGCGCGCGAACCGCCGCGGTCGCCGGTCTGCCACCGGGGTGCCGTAGCGCCGGGCTGCGCGAAGAGGGGCCCACGCGTCGTTCGTCACCTCACCCGCCCAGACGAGCTCCCAAAGGGCGGGCAGCGCCGTTTCCGCATCGAGCTCCGTGCTCTCGAGAAGGTCGGGCCAGAACTCGGCCGACTGCGCGAGGGTCTCACGCAATCGCTCGGCGGCCGCACCCTCAGGTGGCACCGCTCCGGCCGGCGCTCCGAGCAGCGCGCAATCTGCGCGAAAGTAGAGCGCGACGCGGTCGAGCCCGGCTCCTACCCAGACGACCTCCCCGGTCGCACAGAGCGCATCGAGGGATGCCGGCTGGTAGTCCGAAACGCGGCGGCGGAGGACCTCGCTCTCCCAGAGCGAGACAGGGAGCGGAAGCCCCTGGAGGGGCACGAGGGCCTCGCGGAGGCTCGCTCGCCGGTCGATGCCGTGCCAGGCGGGCAGGAATCGACCGAATGCAGACTGCTCGGCCGGCTCCACCTCACGGCGCAGGGCCGCGAGCGAAGCACGGCGGAGCCGACGCAGAACGTCCGGATCGCACCACTCGCGTTCGCTCCCGCCGGGGCGCAGCTCCCCGCGCACGAGCCTGTCTGCCCGCTCGAGCGCCTCCAGCGCCTGCTCGACGCGCTCGTGCCCGAGCCCATAGCGAGAGGCAGCCTCGGCGGTCGTGAACGGGCCGCGGGATCGCGCAAAGCGACCCAGGAGAACGCCGAGCGCGTCACCGACGTCGTCGAGGTACGCCTCCGGCAGCCCGCCTGGCGGCACGACGCCGAGCGCATCCCGGAACAGCCCAGCATCCTCGATCGCGATCAGGCGCTCCTCCCCCGCGAGCCGTATCCGCAGGACGCGGCGCTCGGCTTCGAGAGCCGCGGCGTGGGACGAGTCGACCTCGATCTCGCGGAGATCGCCACGCCGCCGGAGCAGGTCGTGGAGCTCGTCCGGCGAGCGCGGGTCGCCCGCGAGCTGCGCCTCGACGTCCGCCAGCGCGGCCGGGTCGAGCAGGTCTCGCAGCTCCTCCTGGCCGAGCAGCTCGCGCAAGAGGTCACGGTCGAGCGAAAGCGCCTGGGCACGACGTTCGGCCGCCGGCGTGTCGTCCTCGTACATGTACGTCGCGACGTACGCAAAGAGAAGCGAGGAGGCGAACGGCGAGGCCGAGGCCGTCTCGACCTCGACGAGGTCGAGCTCGCGCGTCTGCAGGCGACGCAGGATCCCCTTGAGCGCCGGAAGGTCGAAGACGTCCTGCAGGCACTCACGATACGTCTCGAGCACGATCGGGAACGATCCGTAGTTGCGTGCCACCTGAAGGAGGCTCTGCGCCTTCAGGCGCTGCTGCCAGAGCGGCGTCCGCTGGCCGGGCCGCCGTCGCGGTATCAGGAGCGCGCGCCCCGCGTTCTCCCGGAACCGTGACCCGAAGAGCGCAGTCTGCCCCACCTCCTGAAGGACGAGATCCTCGATCTCCTCCGGGGTGAGGAGCAGGTCGGCGATCGGTGGCGGGACGTCGGTCTCCGGGAGGTGAAAGGCGATCCCGTCGTCGGACCAGATCGACTGCACCTCGAGTCCGAGCGAGTCGCGGAGGCGGGCGCCGAGCGCCATCGCCCAGGGGGCGTGGACGCGCGCACCGAACGGCGTCAGGATGCACAGCCGCCAGTCGCCGATCTCGTCACGGAACCGCTCCACCACGATCGTCCGATCGGAGGGAACGACACCCCCGTTTGCGGCCTCCTGGTCTCGAAGGTACGTGAGGAGGTTGCGAGCCGCGCGCGGGTCGAGATGGTAGTCGCGACCGAGCGTTGCAAGCGCCTTCGTATCGCTCTGTGCGACGAGCTCGCGCGAGGCGCGTCCGATCTTCTCACCGAGCTCGAATGGCCTCCCCACACCTTCGCCCTTCCAGAAGGGGACGGCCCCCGGCGCTCCCGGCGCAGGCGAGACGAGGACGCGATCCCGTGTGATCTCCTCGATCCGCCACGTCGAGGCGCCGAGCATGAACGCCTGTCCCTGCCGCGCCTCGTAGACCATCTCCTCGTCGAGCTCCCCGACGCGCCCTCCCCCTTCGACCTGGAAGACCCCGAACAGACCCCGGTCGGGAATCGTGCCCGCGTTCGTCACCGCGAGGCGGCGCGCTCCCTGGCGCCCCTTGACGGCGCCGGCAGTCCTGTCCCAGACGATCCTCGGCCTCAGGTCTGCGAACTCGTCCGACGGATACCGGCCTGCGAGCATGTCGAGCACGTTCTCGAGCTGGGCCCGCGGAAGATCGGCAAACGGATAGGCCCCGCGCACGAGCACGTGGAGATCGTCGACGGCGATCTCCTCGTCGGCGCAGATCGCGACGATCTGCTGAGCGAGGACATCGAGCGGGTTCCGCGGGATGTGCGTCTCCTCGATCAGCCCTTCGCGCATCGCCCGTGCGACGACCGCGCATTCGAGCAGGTCGCCTCTGAACTTCGGGAAGATGCGCCCCTTCGAGGTAGCGTCGAGGTCGTGCCCCGCTCGTCCGACGCGCTGGAGGCCTCGCGCGACCGACTTCGGGCTCTCGACCTGAACGACGAGGTCCACCGCGCCCATGTCGATCCCCAGCTCGAGCGACGACGTGGCTACGAGGCACGGGATCTGCCCGAGCTTCAGCAGCTCCTCGATCTCGAGGCGCTGCTCACGCGCGAGCGAGCCGTGGTGGGCGCGGGCGATGCTCGCCTCCGCGAGCTCGTTCAGCCTGAGTGCCAACCGCTCGGCGAGACGCCGGTTGTTGACGAACACGATGGTCGAGCGATGCGTCTGGACGAGATCGAGCAGGGCCGGATAGATCGAGGGCCAGATCGAGCGTGCGCTCGCCTCATAGCCCGCCGCCATCGCGACGTCGTCCTCGACCACGTGCTGCGCGAGGGACGGATTGGATCCCGGTTCGCGCATGTCCTCGAGCGCGACAACGACCTCGAGGTCGAGCTCCTTCCGCGAGCCTGCGTCGACCAGCTCGATCGGCCGCCCCCCGCCGACGAAGCGCCCGATCTCCTCGAGCGGCCGCTGGGTCGCGGAGAGCCCGATCCGCTGGAAGGGTCGGACGACGACGCGCTCGAGGCGCTCGAGGGAGAGCGCGAGGTGTGCCCCCCGCTTGGTGCCCGCGACCGCATGCACCTCGTCGACGATCACGGTCTCGATTCCGCGGAGTGTCTCGCGCGCCTGCGAGGTGAGGAGCAGAAAGAGCGACTCGGGCGTCGTGATGAGGATGTCCGGCGGCGTCCGCGTCATTTGACGGCGCTCGCGCTGATCGGTGTCGCCCGTGCGAACGCCGACGGTGAGCGTCGAGCCGAGCCCGACGAGCGGAGCTCGAAGGTTGCGCTCGACGTCGTAGTTGAGGGCCTTGAGCGGCGAGACGTACAGCAGGCGAAGCCCCTCGCCCGGGGCGCTGCTCAGCCGGTCGATTCCGAGCAGGAACGCCGCCAGCGTCTTCCCCGAGCCAGTCGGAGCCTGCACGAGCACGTGCCCGCCGGCGGCGATGACGGGCCAGGCAGCCCGCTGTGCCGGCGTCGGCGCCGCGAACGCGCTCTCGAACCAGGCCCGCGTCCCCGGACTGAGGCAAGCGAGAGGATCCACCCGCCAAGCGTACTCCCCACCCCGCGGCGGCGTGATCGCCGATGCCGAACGGCGGCTGTACCATCGAGAGATGGGTACCGCGCCCCCACCGATCCATTTCACCGGCAACCCGGAGGCGGACGCCTTTCTCGGAGCCAACCCACTGGCGCTCCTGATCGGCTTCGTCCTCGATCAGCAGGTGACCGTGCAGAAGGCGTTCTCGTCTCCGCTCGAGCTGTCGAAGCGACTCGGCGGCACGTTCGATGCCACCGCGCTCGCGACGATGGACCCCGACGCGCTCGTCGGAATCTTCCGCGAGAAGCCGGCGCTGCACAGGTTCCCTGCCAACATGGCAGCGCGCGTCCAGGAGCATTGCGCCTACCTCGTCAGCGAGTACGACGGCGATCCCACGGCCGTTTGGGACGGCGTCCGGGACGGCGCCGAGCTCGAGGGCCGCCTGCTCGAGCTTCCGGGCATCGGCGAGATGAAGGCGAGGACGATGATGGGGGTCCTGGCGAAACGGCTCGGTGTGCGCCCGAGGGGCTGGGAGGCGTTCGCGCCCGCACACGAAAGCCTCGGCGACGTCGATTCCCCCGAGGCCCTCGCGGCCTACCAGGCCGCAAAGCGTGCCCGCAAGGCGGCCCTCCGGGCCGCGTCGCCCGGCTGAACGCCGTGCCGATCGAGCTGCGAACGCTCACCGACGGGGGACAGACGGCCGCCGAGATCGCGCGCGAGGTGTCGACCTTCGTGGGAGAGGCGCGTACGAGCCTCGACCTCGCACTGTACGACGTCCGTTTCGAGACGGACGCCGGTGCGCTCGTGTTGGCGACCCTGCTGGCCGCAAAGCAGCGCGGCGTCGCCATCCGTCTCGCCTACAACGTCGACCACCCCGGGCCGATCCCCGTGCCACCACCCCCGGAGATGACACCCGACGCGATCGAGGCGCTTCCCGTTCCGACCCGGGGGATCGCAGGGGTGCCGGATCTCATGCACCACAAGTACGTCGTCCGCGACGCCACCGACGTCTGGTCCGGATCGACGAACTGGACCGACGACTCGTGGTCGCGCCAGGAGAACGCGATCGTCCGGATCCTCGGCTCGCCGGGCCTCGCTCGAGCGTTCACGCTCAACTTCGACGAGCTGTGGACACGGGGCGCGGTCGAGCACACGGGCCGCGTGGAGCCGCGGCCGGTCACGCTCGAGGACGGGACCGAGGTGCGCGCGTGGTTCACCCCCGAGTACGGCGAGCCGCTGTCACATCGTGTTGCCAAGGCTCTCGGGCGCGCGCGGGAACGGATCCGCATCGCATCGCCCGTCCTGACCTCGGGGCCGATCCTCGGGACGCTGGTCGAGGTCGTCAACGAGCACCGCTGTGACGTCTCGGGGGTGGTCGACGAGACACAGGTCGGTGAGGTTCTCCACCAGTGGGCCACGAACGGCGTCAGCGCCTGGAAGATCCCGCTCCTCGAGACGATCCTCACGGGGGCGTCGTTCTCCGGCAAGCGGTCGACGCGCTGGTCCCCGGATTCGCTCCACGACTTCATGCACGCGAAGGTCGTCGTGGCCGACGACGTCGCCTTCATCGGATCGTTCAACTTCTCGCGGTCGGGTGAGCGCAACGCCGAGAACGTGCTCGAGATCCACGACGCGTCGGTCGCGGACCGCCTCGCGACGTTCGTCGACCAGATTCGGGCCCGCTACCCCGCGGCGACGCCCTCCGATCGAGGGATGAGCGGCGGACGCGCGATGCCGAGACATTCCGCGTGAGGCTCGTCGCCGTGCTCGCAGTCGTCGCAACGGTTGCCGGTACGGGCGCCTGGGGGTCGCCGCTCCCTCCCGCGAAGGCGTGCCCTCTGTTCCCCGCCGACAACGCGTGGAACCGCCGCGTCGACACCCTTCCCGTGGCCACGGGATCGGGTGCGACGGTGGCGGCGATCGGCGCGACGAAGACGATG
Source organism: uncultured Thermoleophilia bacterium (assembly GCA_963756835.1). GTDB lineage: Bacteria > Actinomycetota > Thermoleophilia > Gaiellales > Gaiellaceae > Gaiella. The sequence goes on along the minus strand of CAVWPE010000008.1, from coordinate 105,816 downwards.
CACGCAGACTTCGGGTCCGGTCGCTGGGAGGGTGGCCCGATCGGAATCCCGATCACGGTGGTCGGTAGGGCACAGCCCAGGAGTCGGGTGCGGTTCGCGTACGCCGACGAGTCCGATTCGGGCCCCTACCCGATCCCGGCGAACGTCCGTATCGAGGGTGGTGCCTCGGCGGACGGAGACCGGCACGCGCTGATCGTCGATCGGGACGCATGCCGCCTCTACGAGCTGTTCGACCTGCGCCGCTCCGGTGGACGCTGGACGGCGGGATCCGGGGCGATCTGGAACCTCCGCTCGAACCGGCTCCGCCCGGCCGGTTGGACGTCTGCCGACGCGGCGGGGCTGCCGATTCTCCCCGGGCTCGCACGCTACGACGAGGTCGCGAAAGGGCGCATCGACCACGCACTCCGCTTCACCGTCTCACGGACGCGTCGCGCGTACGTCTGGCCGGCGCGCCACCACGCGAGCTCGCTCACCGACCCTGTCCTCCCGCCGATGGGGGCACGGCTGCGCCTCAAGCGCACCTTCGACCTGTCGAGCTTTCCCCCGCAGGCCAGGGTCGTCCTCCGGGCGCTGAAGGAGTACGGCATGATCGTCGCGGACAACGGCTCGGACTGGTACGTCTCGGGAGCACCCGACCCACGGTGGTCGAATGACGATCTCCATTCGCTCGGCCGCGTCCCGGGCTCTGCGTTCGAGGTCGTCGACACGACGGCACTGCGCTGACCTCCCGGGACCACGCGACCCGCGTGCGAGTCGACCGAGCGCCACGCGCGAGCCTCGGGGACCCCGGAGTAGGCTGTCCGCGTGATCCTCGACAACGGCGTCATCCGCACGCTCGCCCCGTCGCTGCCGACCGCCGGTGCCCTGGCCATCGCCGGCCCGGTCGTCGCGGGCGGAGTCGGGACGCACGAGTGGATGCTGCCGACGCCGGAGCGCGTCGACCTGGGCGGGCGCTGCGTCCTACCCGCCTTCACCGACTCCCACGTGCACTTCCCGACGTGGGCACTCGCGCGCCACGACGTGCGCCTCGAGGGAGCGACGTCGGTTGCGACGGCGGTCGCGCTCGTCGAGGCGCACCCGCGGCGCGGCGGCTGGATTCGAGGCACCGGCTGGCGCGACGCCGCCTGGCCCGACCGGCCGACCGCGGCCGCCCTCGACGCCGTCACGGGGATGACGCCTGCCGCGCTCTGGTCGAAGGACTACCACTCGCTGTGGCTGAACAGCGCCGGCCTCGCCGTGGCGAGCGGCGACCTCGAGACGCACGGTGGCGTCGTCGAGAGGGACGACCAGGGAGGGCCGACGGGCGTGCTTCGGGAGGAGGCCGCCTGGCGCTTCCGCGAGCGGTTCGTCGAGGTGACCGAGGACGAGTGGGTCGCGGCGACGCGCGAGGGCATCCGGGTCGCGAATTCGAGGGGGGTGGGAGCGATCCACGACAAGGACGGCTGGCTCGGAGCGGCGTCGATCTTCGGTCGGATCCACCAGGCCGAAGGCCTCTCGCTCCGCGTCTGGCAGTCGATTCCGGCCGACCGGCTCGACGAGGTCGCATCGCTCCCCCTGCCCTCCCGGATCGGGGACGACTTCCTGCGGCTCGGGTACCTCAAGACGTTCATGGACGGCACGCTCGGCTCGCAGACGGCATTGATGCTCGACGGCACCGGCGTCGAGATCACGAGCCGCGCCGAGCTCGAGGAGGTCATCCTGCGGGGCGCGGAGGCCGGCTGGCCGGTAGCCGTCCATGCGATCGGTGACAGGGCGAACCGCAATGCGCTCGATGCGTTCGCGTCGACCAGGCATGCATGGGAGCCCAGGGGCCTCCGGCATCGCATCGAGCACGCACAATGCCTCGACGCTGCCGACATTCCCCGCTTCGCCGAGATCGGCGTCGCCTGCTCGATCCAGCTCTCGCACGCCGCCTCTGACCGCGACCTCGCAGAGCGCTACTGGGGCGAGCGCCTCGACGGCGCCTACGCGTTCCGGGATCTCTGGGATTCCGGCGCCGTTGTCGCGAACGGCTCCGACGCGCCGGTCGAGGACCTCGATCCCCTCGCAGGCGTGATCGCCGGGGTTCGGCGCACGATCGACGAGCGACCGGGCTGGCGCGTCGACCAGGCGCTCACCGTCGAACAGGCGCTGATCGCCTCGACGGTCACACCTGCCTGGCTTGCAGGCGACGAGCGGCGCCGTGGGCGGCTCCTCCCGGGGTTTCTGGCCGACCTCGTCGTGCTGTCGCGCGACCCCTTCACCTGCCCGACGGAAGAGCTGGAATCGGTGCGCGTCGTGGCGACGATGGTCGGTGGCCGATGGGCGCATGATCCGCCGCCCTGGGATTGACCGGTTCAGCCGGTATGATTGAGGGTGTGGCGACGCGAACGATGCATCAGGTTCACCAGTCACAGACATGCTCTGTGGCTGCCACCGCGGAGATCATCGGAGCCAAGTGGACGGTTCTCATCGTGCACGAGCTCTCCGAGGGGCCGCGGCGGTTCACACAGATCGAGCACTCGTGCGCGGGAATCAGTCCCCGGACGCTGGCCGAGCGTCTGCGCTGGCTCGAGGCCGAGGAGATCGTCCTGCGCCGAAGCTTCGCGGAGTCGCCACCGCGCGTCGAATACGAGCTCACCGAGAAGGGCGCTGCCCTTCTGCCGCTGATCGCCGAGATGCGCCACTTCGGGCACGACTGGCTCGGCTGCGGCGTGCACGACGCGTAAGCCTCGGCCGTTCCCCGGGTTCAGCCTGCGTTCGGGTAATCGACTGCTGAGGGCGCGGCCGAGCCTTCCTCGCCCCAGACCCTGACGAGCTCCACCACGGTTGCGGCGGCGGCGGCCATGTCCTGCACGCTCGCCCACTCGCGGGTCGAATGATAGTTCTGACCGCCCGTGAAGATGTTCGGCGTCGGGAGGCCCATCGCCGAGAGTCGAGCGCCGTCGGTGCCGCCGCGGATCAACGAGCGCACCGGCTCGATGCCTGCCCTACGGATTGCCTCCTCGGCCGCGGCCACGACCCGCGGGTGCCTGTCGATCGCGCCACGCATGTTGCGGTAGGTCTCCTGCACGTCGACACTGACACGCGCCCGCGGATCGCGCGCCCCGACCTCCTCGGCAACGCGCCGCACGAGCGCCGTGTGCTCCTCGAGCAGCGCGTCGTCGTGGTCGCGCACGATGAGGACGACAGTGGCCTCCTCGACGCCGCCCGTGATTCGCGACGGATGGATGAACCCTTCCCGGCCGTCGGTCGTCTCCGGCGACAGGGAGTCGCGTGGGAGCGCGGTGACGAACTCCGCGGCGAGCTTCACCGCATTGACGAGCTTTCCCTTCCCCGAGCCCGGGTGGGCGCCGCGCCCGCGGAAGACGACCCGCACCTGGTACGCCGAGAACGTCTCGATCTCGAGCTCGCCGACACCCGAGCCGTCGAGGGTGTACCCGACCTCCGCTCCGAATGCGTCGAGGTCGAAGTAGTCGGTTCCCCGCCCCACCTCCTCGTCCACCGTGAAGGCGATCCGAACGGTTGCCCGCGGCCCGGGAGCGTTCACGAGATACGCCGTCGCGGCCATGATCTCGGCCACGCCCGCCTTGTCGTCGGCTCCGAGTAGCGTGGTGCCGTCGCTCGTGACGATGTCGTGCCCGATGCGCGCCGCGAGGGCGCTCTCGTCGGCCGGGTCGATCACCTGGCCCGGGTCGCCCGGCAGCGTCAGCACTCCTCCGTCGTAGTCCTCGTGCACGATCGGCACGACGCCCGTGCCGGGTGACTCGGGGGTCGTGTCGACGTGCGCGATCAACCCGATCACCGGTGCGCCCTCGCTGCCGGGCACGGTCGCGAACACATACCCGTGGTCGTTCAGCACGACATCCGCAAGGCCGATCTCGTGAAGTTCGTCCACGAGAAGCCGCGAGAGGTCGAGTTGCTTGGCGGTGCTCGGGTAGGACGCGGCACCCTCCTCCGACTGCGTGTCGATGCGGACGTAGCGCAGGAAACGCTGGAGGACGTCGTCCGACAGCTCCGCCGCGAGCGCCGACGAGAACGGGGCGCTACCCAAGGCGCCCGAGGTGGCGGAACAGGGCGACGGCCGTCTCGATCCCGAGCGGCAGGTACGCCGTCGGGATTCGCTCGTTCGGCGAGTGGATGTTCGACTCGTTGAGTGCAAAACCCGTCAGGACGGTGGCGACCCCGCGCCCCGCGAGAGCGGAGACGAGGGGAATCGAGCCACCGGAGCGAACGAGCAGCGGCCGGGTTCCGAGCACCTCCTCGAACGCGTCGAGCCCGTAGAGCACGGCGGGTGCACCGGCCGGGACGAGCCCGGGCGGTGCCGACGACTGCATCGTGAGCTCGATCTCGGCACCATCGGGTGCGGCGTCGCGAAGAAGCTTCTCGAATGCGCTCGCGATGACGGCGGGATCCTGGTTCCCGACCAGGCGGACCGAGACGTTCGCACGCGCGACCACCGGGATCACGGTCTTGACGAGGGTCGGAGAGCCTCCCTCCAACCCGTGGACGTCGACCGCTGGCTCCGCCCACGTGCGGACGTAGAAGTCGTCGCCGGCAGCCGGGTCGGCAGGATGCGCCCCTGCGGCCTCGATCTCAGCGCGTCCGTCGGGCAGGGTCGACCAACCCGCTCGCTCGTCGTCGGTCGGCCCCACGATGCCCGCTCGGAGTGGCTCCGGGAGGCGGCCGTCGCGGGGCACGACCGCGGCGAGCGTCTGCATGAGCGCGTGCATCGCGTTCAGCGATGCTCCGCCGTAGACGCCGGAGTGGAGGTCGCGGGCGCCGGTCCGGATCTCGAGATGGAAGTAGCAGAGGCCGCGAACGGCGATGTTGAAACCGGGCACGTCACGTTCGATCATGCCGCTGTCGAAGACGACGGCGGCATCCGCACCGCGCTCGTCCGCCGTGACCCAATCGACGATCGAGTGCCCCCCGATCTCCTCTTCGCCGTCGCAGGCGAAGCGCAGGTTGACGCGGAGGTCTCCGGCGGCAGCGAGCAGCTCGGCTGCCTTGAGGAGCATGTACAGCTGCCCCTTGTCATCGGCAATGCCACGGGCATACAGCCATCCGTCCCGGTCGACGAGCTCGAACGGTGGCGTGTCCCACAGGTCGAGCGGGTCGGGCGGCTGAACGTCGAAGTGCCCGTAACAGAGGACCGTGGGCGCCGTGCCCGCGTTCCGCGATGCGCGGATCTCGCCGACGACGAGGGGCCGCTCCCCCCACGGGATCACCTCGGCCGAGCCACCCGCGCGATGGATGCGGTCTGCCACCCACCGGGCGGCAGCGGCGACGTCGGCCTGGTGGGCGGGGTCGGCGCTGACCGACGGGATCGCGATCAGTTCGGAAAGCTCGCCGACGAGCTCGTCAAGGGGCGGGACCTGCACGGCCGCGTCAGTCTACTCGGGGGTCGGGTGCCGAAGGCTCGCTAGGCGACGTCTCTGACGTTGCCGGCCTCGGCGAGCGAGCGCAGCTTCTTGAGGCTCTGGTGCTCGATCTGCCGGATGCGCTCGCGGGTGACGTTGAACGCGCGCCCCACCTCGTCGAGCGTCTGTGGCTGCTGGCCGTTGAGGCCGTACCGCAGCTCGAGCACGGCGCGCTCCCGCTGGGAGAGCGAGCCCAGAATCGACCGGAGCGCCTCACGGCGAAGCGTCACCTCGGCCGCCTCGTCCGGGAGCTGCGCGGTCACGTCGGTGAGGAAGTGGCCGAACTCGGACTCGTCGTCGTCGCCGACGGGCTTCTCGAGCGAGACGGGTGTCTGAGCCGAGCGCTTGATCTGTTCGACCTCTTCGACCGTGAAGTCGAGGTCGAGCGCGATCTCGGTGAGCGTCGGATCGCGGGCGAGCTCCGAGCGGAGCTTGCGCTCGCTGCGGTGAATCTTGTTGAGCTTCTCGACGACGTGTACCGGCATCCGGATCGTTCGTCCCTTGTCGGCGATCGCACGGGCGACAGCCTGGCGGATCCACCACGTCGCGTAGGTCGAGAATTTGAAGCCCTTGCGGTAGTCGAACTTCTCCGCTGCCCGCACGAGGCCGATCGTCCCCTCCTGGATCAGGTCGAGGAAAGGAAGACCCTGGTTGCGGTAGCGTTTCGCGATCGACACGACCAGACGCAGGTTCGCCTCCACCATCGCCTGCTTGGCCGCGTGCTCACCGAGCTCGATCCGCTTGGCGAGCTCGACTTCCTGCGCGGCGGTGAGCAGCGGAACCTTCCCGATATCCTTGAGGAACAGCTGCAGCGTGTCGGTCGAGATCTCGGCTTCGGCGGCCCACTCCTTCTCGGCCTCGGCCTCGCTCTGCTCGGCCCCGACGACATCGACTTGCGCCTCCTCCAGGGCCGTGTAGAACTCGTCGAGCTGCGCTGCATCGAGCTCGAGCTCGTCCAGCGCGATCGCGATCTCCTCGGCCTCGAGCTTTCCGGCGCCCCTGCCCGCCTCGAACAGCGTTCGCACCTCGAGCAGGTCGAGCACACCCGCGCTGACGGCCGTGGGCGCCCTGCCACTCGAATCAGCTGCGCTCAAGAACCGCCCCCTTGTCGATCGAACCACTCCTGACGGTAGCCGTCGTACCTCCCGACGTCAAAGATTGCGCACCGGCGCGTCAAATCTTCGCCTTGTCGAGTTGTTCGAGGTACTGTCCTGCGATCCCGACGAGACGTGAGCCCGGCTCGACCGTACGGACGAGCCCGAGCTGACGGCGAGCCTCCTTCACCTGCCCCGACCAGAGCAGCAGGAGACCGAGGTGGAATCGGACCGTCGCCGCACGAGGGAACGTCTTCGTCAGCGGTCCGAGCCGCGAGAACGCCTTCACGGGATCCGCCTTGTCGAAGAGGCCCACCGCAGCGGCGACCCGTGCCTCCGGGTCGTTCGGGTGGAGGCGGGCGGCCTCGGCGAAGACGCGCTCGGCGGAGAGCTGCCTTCCGAGTCGCTGAAGGGCGACGCCGTAGAAGAGACGATCGGAGACGGACCCGGCCTTCGCACGACGCTCGAGCGTCGCGAACTGCCCAGGCGGCTCGAGCCGGCGGATGGCGGCCGGGACGTTTTCGACGGGAACGAAGAGGGGCAGATTGCGCGCGAACTCGGGATGAAGGAGGTTCGCGGCCGTCACGGCGTACGCCGTGTCGGGCTCGAGCTCGATGGCCGACTGCCACGCTGCCCGTGCGTCGCCGTCGCCGGCCCAGTAGCGCGCGATCCCGAGATTCAGCTGGATCGCAGCGCTCTTCGAGTGGAGACCGGAGAGCTCCGTCAGGCGTGCGACGGTCTCGTCGGGCCATGAGGTGAACGCCGTCCCGATGCGGGCCTCGAGCGAACCGTGGCGGGCGAACCGTTCCCTCGCCTCGACGAGCTTGCCCTCCTCGTAGAGTCGAAGGCCCGTGCGCAGATCGACGGCTTCCCCGTCGACGCGGACGCCGAGATCGAGCGAGAGCGGAGGTGCGCCAGGTCGAGCCTCGGGACCCGTCGCCGCCGTCCCCGCCGGGTCGCTGCTCGTCGCAGCGGTGATGCCGGCGACCGCGACCGCAGCGAGAGCCGCCAGGGTCGCGACGACGAGGGACGTCCTCATGCGAGCGCTCACGAGGGAACGGTAGCCGCCGTGGTGTCGCACGCCTCGCCGGCACCACAGAGCCAACGCTCGAGCGTGCGCGCGCCGACGCCGCTTGGCCCGGAGCGGACACGCTATACTCTTGGAAGTAATGGCGACGTACAGGCAGTTGCTCAATCAGGTGAAGGGCGAGATCGACGAGATCTCGCCGCTCGACCTGCACGACCGCCTCGCGGACGGCGCGCGTCCGCTCCTCCTCGACGTCCGCGAGCAGGACGAGTGGGACGAGGGGCACCTGCCGCGCGCGGTTCACGTCGCACGCGGCAATCTCGAGTCCCGCGTCGAGGCCGTCATCCCCGACAAGTCGCGCGAGATCGTCGTCTACTGCGCCGCCGGGGCGCGGTCGGCGTTCGTCGCGAAGGCGCTCGGCGAGCTCGGCTACACGACCGTCTCCTCGATGTCGGGCGGATTCTCCGAGTGGAAGCACAACGGCTACGCGTACGAGACGCCGCGATCACTCACACCCGAGCAGCGCGCCCGCTACTCGCGCCACATCCTGATCCCCGAGGTAGGCGAGGTCGGGCAGCAGAAGCTGCTCGACGCCCGCGTCCTCCTGATCGGTGCGGGCGGGCTTGGCTCGCCGTCGTCGCTCTACCTGGCGGCGGCCGGTGTCGGCACGCTCGGGATCATCGACGCCGACGTGGTCGACGACTCCAATCTGCAGCGGCAGATCGTCCACTCCACCAGCACGCTCGGGGAGCCGAAGGTCCTGTCGGCGAAGAAGGCGATCGAGGCCCTCAACCCCGACGTGACGGTGACCCCGTACCAGGAGCGGCTGACCTCCGAGAACGTCGAGCGGATCCTCGCGGACGGCTGGGACGTGATCGTGGACGGCGCGGACAACTTCCCCACCCGGTATCTCGTCAACGACGCCTCGGTGTGGCACGACATCCCCGTGGTGCACGGCTCCATCTATCGCTTCGAGGGCCAGGTGACCGTGTTCCACCCGCACGTCGGGCCCTGCTACCGGTGCCTCTATCCGTCGCCGCCGCCGCCGGAGCTCGCTCCGAGCTGCGCCGAGGGCGGCGTGCTCGGCGTTCTGCCCGGCATCGTCGGCTCGCTCCAGGCGAGCGAGGCCCTGAAGCTGATCCTCGGCGCGGGCGAGACGCTGACGGGCCGCCTCCTCCTGTTCGACGCGCTGTACACGAGCTTCGACGAGGTGTCCGTGAAGAAGGACCCGTCCTGCCCGGTCTGCGGCGACGCGCCGACGATCTCGGAGTACGTCGACTACGTCGAGTTCTGCAGCGGCATCCCCCACGAGCAGCGGACGGTGCACGCGTGACGACCGTCCGCATCCCGCCCACCCTTCGCGCCGAGGTCGGCGGCGAGCGCCAGGTCGAGGCGAGCGGATCGACGGTTCGCGCGGTGCTCGAGGATCTCGTCGGCCGCTACCCGGCGCTCGGCTCGCAGATCTTCACAGACGGCGAGATCGCCACGTTCGTCAACGTCTACCTGGGCGGAGAGGACGTGCGCACGCTCGACGGGCTCGAGACGGAGGTCGCCGGGGAGACCGTGATCCTGCTCCCTGCGATGGCCGGTGGCTCGACGCCACCACGCTCGCGCCCGGTCGTCTCCTCCCTCCTCGACCTCGTCGGCAACACACCGCTCGTCGAGCTCTCGCGGCTCACCCCGAAGCCGAGCGTGCAGATCTACGCCAAGCTCGAGGGGCTGAATCCGACCGGCTCGATCAAGGATCGCGTCGCGAAGTCGATGATCGACGCCGCGGAGGCGTCTGGCGAGCTGAAGCCTGGACGACATCTGCTCGAGCCGACGTCGGGCAACACGGGGCACTCGCTCGCGATGATCGCGAAGCTCAAAGGCTACCCCCTCACGTGCGTCATGCCGGAGAACGCAACCGAGGAGCGCAAGCGCCTCCTGCGCCTGTACGGGGCGGAGATCGTCCTGTCGCCCGGGGAAGAAGGCTCGAACGGAGCCGTGCGACTCGCACTCGAGCTCGCCGAGCGCGACCCGAAGTACTTCATGCCGTTCCAGTACGCGAACCCCGCCAACCCGCGGGCGCACTACGACGGGACGGGCGCGGAGATCGCAGAAGCCCTCGACCACGTCGACGTCCTCGTCGCAGGGCTCGGGACCGGCGGAACGCTCATGGGTGTCGGCGAGCGCCTGCGCGAGTCGTTCCCGGAGATCGTCGTCGCCGCGGCCGAGCCGCTGCCGGGCGATTCGGTGATGGGCCTCCGCTCGCTCGCCGACGGCTATGTCCCCCCCATCCTCGACGTCTCGAAGCTCGATCGGAAGATGCTCGTCTCGAACGCGGAATCGGTTCGAGCGGTCCGTGCGCTGCTCGACCTCGAGGGGATCTTCGCCGGTGTCTCGTGCGGTGCGGCCGTCCACGTCGCGCGCAAGATCGCCGAGGAGATGGACGAGGGCGTGATCGTGACGATCCTTGCCGATGCAGGCTGGAAGTACCTCTCCGCGGACTTCTGGGAGGCGCCGGACGGCGACCTCGAGGAGTCCATGGAACGCACGATCTGGTGGTGATCCCCGCCGACGTGCGGGCCGCCCTCGTTGCACACGCGACCGCGGAGCTGCCGAACGAGGCCTGCGGGCTCGTCCTCTTCGACGGCGACACCGCGGTCGAGTACGTCCCCGGCCGAAACGCGTCGCCGTCGCCCTACCACTTCGAGCTCGAGATCGATCCGCTGACGTGGGCCGACGCAAACGACCGCGACATGGTGCAGGCGGTCTTCCACTCGCACATCTCGTCGCCGCCGCGGCCCTCCCGAACCGACGTGCAGAACATCGGCCTCTGGGCCGGGCAGCCGTACCTGATCTACACCGTTCGAACCGACGAGCTCGCTGCGTGGAGGATCGTGGACGGCAGTATCGTGCCGATCCCACTCGAGGCTCCGTAGCTCGGACGATCACATCACGTCACCTCGAGCGTGCCGCTCATCGAGCTCGCATGCGGATCGCAGACGAACGTGTAGGTGCCGGGCTCGAGCTCCACCTCGAACGTCTTCGTGCCCTCCTCGGAGACCTCCGTCATCACGTCGACGCCACCCGGTCCCGTGAGGTGGAAGTTGTGGCTCGTCGCCTTGTCGTCGACAGTCAGCGTGTACGTCCCGGCGGCGACCGTGTCCTCGTCCATCGAGATCTCGAAGCCCGGCCCCACCGAGCCGGTCAACGACCCCGCGTCGCCGCTGCCCGCGGTCGTGTCGCCGGCCACCGTCGTGTCGGGTGTCGCACTGTCCGAGCCGCCTCCACCACAGCCGGCGGCGAGGGCGACTCCGACTGCGATCGTCGCGGCCGGGGGAATCCACCGTCTCATCGTGTCCTCCTCGTTCGTGAGTGATGAGGTATACGCGAAACGTCCGTGGCCGGTTTCGGCGTCAGCCGAGAGCGACGACGGTCCCCTCGGAGGCCGAACGGAACAGGGCGTCGATCGTCCGCACCTGCCCGACGGCGTCGGCCCGCCCGAGCAGAGGCTGTCGCTCACCCCTGATCGCCGCGTTCATGTCCTCGAGCTCCAGCTGGTACGGGTTGGCTGCTGTAACCTCGATCCGCTCGACAGCGCCGTCGCGCCGAAGTTCGATCACCGGTGTCCCGCAGTGCCACGGATCGTCCAGGAACAGGGAGCCCTCGGTGCCGATCGCCTCGAGCTCGTCACGGTCGGGCAGCGATGTCCCGCAGTCGAACAGCCCGGTCACGTCGTTCGGGAAGCGCAGCATTCCGGAGAAGACCCAGTCCGTGCCGGTCGGGCCGATGAGCGCCGCTCCGACGACGGAGTCCGGCTCGCCCCCGAGAAGGCGTGCACCGCTGACGCAGTAGCAGCCGACATCCATGAGCGCGCCGCCGTCGACGTCTGTCCTCAGGCGGATGTTGTCGGCGTCGTACAACGAGTAGCTGAACGCCGTGCGGATCACGCGGAGCTCGCCGATCGCACCGGCGGCAACCAGCTCGGAGAGCTTCGCCGTCTGCGGATGGTGCCGGTACATGAACGCCTCCGAGAGATGCAGCCCGGTGGCATCGGCTGCGTCGAAGGCCCGTTCGACGTCGGCGAGATGACGACTGAAGGGCTTCTCGCAGAGGACGTGCTTGCCTGCTTCGAGCGCGCGAATCGACCACTCGCTGTGCATCGTGTTCGGCAGCGGGTTGTAGACGGCCTCGATATCCGGGTCGGCGAGCAACGCGTCGTACGATCCGTAGGCACGCTCGATGCCCCACTCCCGTGCGTATTCCTCCGCCCGTGGGGCGGTGCGACTTGCGACCGCGACGACCTCCACCTCCTCGGATGCCCTCGCGCCGGCGAGCAGCTTGCCGTTGATGTCCGCGGTCGAGATGAGGCCCCATTTCACCGGTCGTGTCATCGTGCCTGCTCCTTTACCGAGTCGAGTGCCGGGTACAGCGCCCGGTAGCGCGCATAGGTCTGCTCGTAGATCTCGTGCCAGGCCGCGTCTGGCTCGACGGTCTCTCGCACGTGCACGCAGCTTGTGACGGCGCTCTGCACGTCCCCGAAGACACCACCGGCAACCCCCCCGAGGAGGGCCGCACCGAACGCGGATCCCTCCTCGACCGCGGTCAGCTCGATCGGGAGACCGAGCGCCGAGGCGACGATCTCGAGCCACAGGCCTCGAGCGCCGCCGCCGGAAGCGCGGGCGCGGTCACACGGGCCTCCGAGACTCCGTACGAGCTCGAGCGAGTCACGCAGACCGAACGCCACGCCCTCGAGCACCGCCCGGACGAGAGCGCCGCGGTCGTGCCGGAGCCCGAGACCCGTGAACGCCGCCCTCGCGGACGGATCGGCGTGTGGGGTACGCTCGCCGGCGAGGTACGGGGCGAAGAGAAGCCCTTCGGCGCCCGGCGCCCAGGCCCGTGCCTCCGCGACGAGATCGGTGAACGACGCGTCGGGCGCGAGGCGGTCACGGAACCATTGCAACGACCCCGCGGCCGAGAGCATGACGCCCATCGCGTGCCACTGCTCGGGCACCGCATGACAGAACGCGTGCACACGTGCCTCCGGATCGCTCGCAAACGCGGGCAGGCCGGCGAAGACGACGCCGGATGTCCCCATCACGATCGAGAGCGGCCCCGGCCGATCGATGCCCACTCCCAGTGCCGCTGCAGCGCAATCCCCGGCGCCGGCTGCGACCGGGACGTCCCCCGCGATAGTGTCGGCGAGCGTCGTCCCGGAGACCTCCGGCGACTCCAGGAGCGGCGGCAGGATGCGTGGGTCGATCTCGAGCGCGTCGAGTACCTCGGCCGACCACTGCCGATGCGCGACGTCGAGCAAGAGCGTGCCCGATGCATCCGCGACGTCGGTCGCCCACTCGCCGGTGAGCCTCAATCGGACGTAGTCCTTCGGCAGCATGATGCGTGCGATCCTGCCGTACGAGTCCGGCTCGTGCCGACGGAGCCAGAGGAGCTTCGGGGCCGTGAATCCCGTCAGGGCGCGGTTCCCGGTCAACGTGATCAGCCGCTCGAGACCGATCCGCTCCTCGATCTCGGCACACTCGGCCGCCGTCCGCTGGTCGTTCCAGAGAATCGCAGGCCGGATGACTCGGCCGGCCGCGTCGAGTGCGACGAGGCCGTGCATCTGACCGGAGAGGCCGATTCCGGCGATGTCGAGTCGGCCGAGGTCCCCGATCGCGGCTAGCGCACCGGCCCACCAGTCGTCGGGATCCTGCTCGGACCAGCCCTGCCGCGGCGTCGAGAGTGGATAGCTCCGCTCGGACCGTCCGAGCAGCCTCCCTTCTGGTGTGAGCGCGACCGCCTTGACGCCGGTCGTGCCGACGTCGAGGCCGACGAGCGCGGTGGTAGCGTCAGCAGCCATGGAAGTGACGCGCTACGACGAGGGCCTCTGGCGCTGGACGACGTTCTACGACGAGTGGCATGAGGATGTCGGCTGCGTCTACTACGAAGCCGCGGACGCCATCGTCCTGATCGACCCTCTCGTCCCCGCCGAGGCACCGGAGCTGGCGAGGTTCTGGGAGGCACTCGACCGCGATGTCGACCGACTGCGGTTGCCCGTGCACGTGTACATCACGGTGTTCTGGCACGCGAGGAGCGCGGGTGAGATCGTCCGGCGGTACGAGGGGACATTGCACTCGACGAGCCGTGCGCGTGCGGCGAACGCGCGCCGGACAGGGGTCGAGCCGGTCGTGTTCCGGCCCGGGGACGCGTTGCCGGGCGGCATCGAGGCGCTTTCGACCGGTCGCTCGACCGAGGTCGCGTACTGGATCCCCGAGCACCGCGCGATCGTGCCGGGCGACGTCCTTCTCGGCGACGCCGACGGCGGAGTGACCATGTGCCCGGAGTCGTGGTTGCCGGCGGGGATCGATCACGCCCGTCTGCGGGCCGCGCTCGCACCCGTGCTCGACCTGCCGGTCGCCAAGGTTCTCGTCTCGCACGGAGCTCCGGTGACCGAGGACGCTCGAGCGCGCCTCGCCGCCGCCCTGACCGCGTCGTAGCCGCATCAGCTGCACAACTCCCGGGCGACGGCGAGGTATGCGTCGTGACAGCGCTCGAGGGATGCCAGATCGACCCATTCGTCCTCACCGTGGATGCCGCCGACGATCGGCCCGTAGAGGACCGTCGAGATCCCCGCGTCCGCGAGGAGTGCCGAGTCGGCCCAGAAGGAGACGCCTCCGACCGCATCGCTCGCGAGATACCGCTGAAGCGCCGTGACCACAGGCGCCTCGCTCGTGGTCTCGAACGGCCCTCGGTGGAACGGCAGCGTGACGGTGGCACCCGTCCCGCCGACGACCTGCCCGAGCTCGTCGAGGACGAGCTCGACGGTCTCGCCGGGGACGGTACGGCGTTCCCCTTTCAGCCTGCAGCTCGCCGGGTAGCTCGAGTACTCCTGGCCTCCCTCGATGACGGAGGCGTGGACGGAGCCCGTGCCGAGCAACGGGTGACCGATGCCGTCGCGCAACCGGGCGTCGAGCGCGGCGATGCCGGTGAGCACCGGCCCCATGGCCGCGATCGCGTCGATCCCCAGATCGGGTCGCGAGCCGTGCGCCGCGCGGCCCGACGTCTCGATCTCGAAGGCGACGAATCCTTTGTGTGCGACCGCGACGACCTCGTCGGTGGGCTCGGTCACGATCGCCGCGTCGGCGGCAGTCCTGCGCACGAGCGCCTCCGTGCCGAGGCTTCCCACCTCCTCGTCCGCGACGGCCGCGACGATGACGTCGCCGCGGAGGCCCTCACGCACGGCGGCGGCGCCCACGAGCATGCAGGCTGCGAGCGAGCCTTTCATGTCGCCGGAGCCGCGCCCGTGCAGGCGTCCGTCCCGTACGGCCGGCTCGAACGGGCGCTCCATGCCTGCGACGCCGACGGTGTCCATGTGTGCGTTCAGCAGGAGCGAGCGACCGCCGCCGGTGCCGCGCGCGACACCGACGACGTTGGGCCGCCCCGGCGCCGCCTCGTAGCGGTCCACGGCGAGTCCCGCCTCGTCGAGCCAGGCGGCGACGAAGGCTGCGATTTCGGTCTCACCGACGCCGTCGGGCACGAGATCGGGGTTGGTCGACTCGATCGCGACGAGTCGGCCGGCCAGCTCGGCCAGGGCGTCGGACGTCCTACGCACCGAGCGCGGCGTACACGATCTCGTAGGCGCGAACGGCGTCCTTCGTGCTCTGGGCCTCCCGCAGAGCGGCATCGTCGATCTTCGCCGCGACGGAGTCGATGAAGTTCCACTGCAGGACGGAGCGCTTCACGGCCGCGACGGCATCCTCGGTGTACGGATAGAGGTCGAAGCCGAGGATCCCACCGCTCTCGCCGTAGCTCGCACGTCGCAGCTCGAGCGCGAGCTCGAGCGTCTCCATGAAAGCCGTCGCGCCCACCATGTTGTCGTCGTCGAACGTGCCCCAGCCGGAGTTCGCGTGCTGGTGGCCGAGCAGGCCCTCCGCCGCGAGCATCGCTGCGTACTCACCGAGGGACTCGCCGTTCATGATCAGGTGCTGCCAGTCCATGTTCACCTGGACGTTCGTGATCCCCCTGGCGCGCAGCGTATGGATGACGTGCAGCGTCATGCCGATGTTCCGCATGAAGATCTTCATCGCCGGCTCCGAGTTCTTGTGCTCGAGGAAGAGCTTGACCCCGTGCTTCGCGCACGTCTCGGCCGCTTCGGCCATGCCCTCGATGAACCACTCCCACGCCTGTGCGTACGAGGTCTGGAACGGGTAGTTGTAGCCCTCGATCCCGGGCCAGCAGATCATGTTCGCGCCGACCGCGCCCGCCATCTCCGCCGTCTCCCGCGTCAGCCGGCGCGCCTCTGCCCTTGTCGCCGCATCCGGCGAGGTCAGGCCGCCGCGCCCGAAGCGCGGGTCCGTGTGCAGCCCGGTGCACACCGTTGCGATGCCGTGACCGTCGAGGGCGTCGCGCACCTCGTCGAGATTGTCCGGATTCAGCTCGCCCGGATAGTGGAACTCGTAGTCGTCCATCAGGTCACCGAGCCCGTCGACGGCGCGCCGCACCTTGACGGCTGTCGACTCGTTCGTGTGCTCCGGCTGGTAGCCGATCGGCACGAACCGGGTGATCATCGGGCCGAGCGCCCAGATGCCAAGGGACGTCTTCATGTGCGGGATCTCCTCGCGGTCAGGGGGTGGCTCGTAGTATCTCCCAAACAGCCGTTTCGAACGAGAGGAGCGAACGCGTGAGCGACAACGCAGGTGGGATCGGCGCCAAGGTCAGCGACGCCGCCGTCGGAGCGATCGACGAGATCGGCATCGGGATGCTCGGCTACGCGTTCATGGGCAAGGCCCACTCCAACGCGTTTCGGAAGATCGCCTACATGACCTGGCCGCCGCCGCTGCTGCCCCGGCTCGTCGCTATCGCGGGTCGGGACGAGACGGCCGTTGCCGGAGCGGCACAGCGGTACGGGTACGAGCGCTGGACGAACGACTGGCGCGACATCGTCAGCGACCCGTCGATCGGGCTCTTCGACAACGGCGGGCCGAACTCGCTGCACGCCGAGCCGACGATCGCGGCGGCTGAGGCGGGCAAGCACGTCCTCTGCGAGAAGCCCCTGGGGCGGGATGCCGACGAGAGCTACGACATCTGGCAGCGCGTGGCCGCCACGGGCGTGAAGCACCTCTGCGCGTTCAACTACCGCTTCGTTCCTGCAGTGCGGCTGGCGCGCGAGATGATCGACGCCGGCGAGATCGGGGAGATCCGCCACTTCAGAGGCCGCTACCTGCAGGACTGGGGCGACGACCCGACCCTCGACACGTGGCGCTTCGACGCGGCCGCCGCGGGCTCCGGGGCTCTCGGCGACCTGGGTGCGCACGTCGTCGACCTGGCGCGATTCCTCGTCGGCGAGATCTCGACGGTCTCGGCACTCGTTCAGACCTTTCTTCCCGGCCGGGAGGTCGACGACGCGATCGAGGCTGCCGTGGCGTTCGAAAACGGGGCCGTCGGAACGATCGAGGCGACGAGGTTCGCCCTCGGGCGCCGGAATGCGTTCCAGTGGGAGATCAACGGCTCGAAGGGCTCGCTCGCCTTCGACATGGAGAACCTGAACGAGCTCCACGTGTTCCGCGCGGACGGCGATCGCGCCCGAGGGTTCAAGAAGGTGCTCGTCTCGGAGGTGGACCACCCGTTCTGGCAGTTCTGGTGGCCACCCGGGCACATCATCGGTTGGGGTGAGACCTTCGTCCACGAGATCTATCACCTGCTCGACGCGATCAAGAACGATACGGACGTTGCACCGTACGGCGCGACCTTCGAGGACGGCTATCGCGCTGCAGAGGTGTGCGACGCGATCGTCCGCTCGAGCGCGAGCGGACAGCGGAGACGCTGACCTATCGTTGATCAGTCGAGGGCTCGGTCGCGTCGCGGCCGAGCCCTCGACTGTCGCGTTCTACCGGCCGGCTTTACGCTGCCGCCTGCGGCGCATCGTGTCGAGCGTGACCGCGAAGAGCAGGATGATCCCGGTGATCGATGTAGATCATTCCCTGCTGTCAGTTCAGCCGTGTTGAGGCCGTTCGCGATCGTGGCGATCACGAGCGATCCGAACAGTGCGTCGCGGACCTCGCCCCGCCCGCCGAACAGGCTGCACCCGCCGATCACGGCCGCCGGCTATGGCATCGATCAGCAGCGTCCCGCCACCCGCGTTGAGGTCGACGCTGTTGAGGCGCGCGGCCAGGACGATCCCCCCGATCCCGCCATGCCGCTCGAGATCCTGAAGACGATGATCCGGACCCGCGCGACATTGATGCCGGCGCGCCTTGCCGCCTCGGCGTTGCCGCCGACGGCATAGACGTGGCGACCGAACGTCGTTCGCTTCGCGATGTACGTCCAGAAGATGAGGAATACGATCATGAGGAGGAGGACGAACGGGAGCCCCGCGATCCTTGTTGCAGATCCAGACGACGGAATGCCTTCGCGACGACGATCGCCCGCTGACCTTCAGACGCCAGGAGCCGAACGCCGCGCTCGCGCACGGTCATCCCGCGTCGCCGCCGCTGGAGCACGCCGCTGATCGCGGCGAGGATACAGGCGCGGCGATGACAAAGGCGATGATCCACCCGGTCACGCTCCTCGAGAAGAAGTAGTTCGCGACGTCGTTGACCATGTTGTTCTGGATCATGATCACGCCCGCGCGCTCGACACCTTCTGGATCACTCCCTGCCAGATCTGGTAGCCGGCGAGCGTGACCACGAAGGCTGGAACGCCGATGAGGCCACGATCGATCCCTGGCAGACGCCGATCGCGGCAAAGGCGCCGACGGCGATCAAGATCGCGAGCCAGCCGGGGACCTCCTGGGAGGAACCGACGATCGTCATCTGCGGACGACGACGCACCCACGCCGGCGACGTATCCGATCGAGAGGTCGATCTCTCCGATCAGGAGGACGAAGACGACGCCGTAGGCGAGCATCGTCACGCCCGCCATCTGCGTGATGATGTTCGTGAAATTCGGAGCCGTGAAGAAGTTGTCGGCCTTCAGGGAGAAGAAGGGCGATCACGATCAGCGACGAGCCCGATCGCACGGGCCAGCTGCCGAGGTTGCCAGCGCTGATGTTCAGACCTGGATGCGCTCCGTCATCTCCCCGACTCGGAGCCGACCGCTACGGTCGCGCTTCAGCGCTGCTCGTCATGACCTCGCCCCGTCGCATCTCGATTCCGGAGACTTTCGTCGGCACGCCGGCGGTGATCGCACCGACGACTTCCTGCTGGGTTGTCTTCTCACGCTCGTAGAGCGCGATGTTCCGGCCGAGCCGAAGCACGGTGATGCGGGTCGCAACGGCGAAGATGTCGTGCAGGTTGTGGGAGATGAGAACGACGGCGAGGCCCTGCTCGGCGAGTCGCGCGACGAGCTCCAGCACCTGCTCGGTCTGCGCGACGCCGAGTGCTGCGGTCGGCTCGTCGAGAATGACGAGCCTCGAGTTCCACATCACGGCGCTCGCTACCGCGACCGACTGTCGCTGCCCACCCGAGAGCGTGGCGACCGGCTGCCGGATCGAGCGAATCGTGGTGACGGCGAGCCCTTTCATCGTCTCGGCGGTGCGCCGCTCCATCTCCGGTTCCTTCAGCCGCTGGAACACATCGTGCGCCTCGCGCCCGAGGTACATGTTCTGGACGACGTCGAGGTTGTCGCACAACGCGAGATCCTGGTAGACGACCTCGATTCCGAGCCTTGCGGATCCTTCGGCCCGTGGATGGTGACCGGCCGGCCGTCGAAGAGGATCTCGCCGCCGTCCGCCGTGTGGATTCCCGCGACACACTTGATCAGCGTCGACTTCCCGGCACCGTTGTCGCCGACGAGGGCCATGACCTCCCCGCTCGCACCTCGAAATCGACGTCGATGAGGGCATGCACCGAGCCGAAGTTCTTCGACACAGCGCGGAGCTCGAGCAGCGGACGATCGGACGTGGGCGAGGGTGTCTCGGCCGCTGTCACTGAGGTGGTCATTGGCTCCCCCGGGTCGAGGTGGGGGACCGCTGCGGGAGCGGCCCCCTCACCGACGAAACGCGTGACTACATAGGCTTGATGCAGTACTTCTCGTACTCGCCCTTGCAGACGTCGCTCTTCTTCAGATAGCCGTTGAACAGCTGCCGGAAGTTGGTCTTGTCGATGGACACCGGCGGGATGATGTACGCCGGCAGCTTGGCGGGCTTGCCGCCCGGATTCGCCACCGTCCCGGTCTGGGCCGGCTTCTTGCCCTTCAACAACGCGATCGCCGCTGAAGCGGACTTGGCCGCAAGGACGCGCGTGTCCTTCCAGACCGTCATCGTCTGCCAGCCCGAGATGATGTTCTGGACACCCTGCTCCGTCGCATCCTGACCGGAGAGCGGAATCGGCTTCAGCCCCCTGGCCTTGAGCGCCGTGATGACGCCGTTCGCGAGGCCGTCGTTGGCCGCCGCGACTGCGTCGATCTTGTTCTGAGTCTTGATCAGCATCTGCTGGAAGATCGTCAGAGCCTTCTGGTTGTCCCACCCCGGGGTGAACTGATCCGGACCCTTCTTGAACACGCCGCGCTTGTACAGCGGGTTCAGGACCGAGTCATAGCCACCCTTGAACAGGTACGAGTTGTTGTCCGTCTGGCCACCGTTGAGCTCGGCGACGACCGGCTTCTTGCCGTACATGCCGTTCTTCTTCAGACCGGCGACGACGCCCTTGCCCTGCAGGACGCCGACACGACGGCCGTCGAACGAGATGTAGATCGCCGACGTGCCGCCCTTGACCTGACGGTCGTACTCGATCACTTTCGCCCCCGCCGTGGCAGCCGCCTTCTCGATCGCGATCGACGAACCGGCGTCGAGCGAAACGAGGATGACGACCTTGGCACCGTTGGCGAGGCACTGGTCGGCCTGAGTCTTCTGCTTCTGGGCGTCGCCGTCGGCGTTGGTGATCACGTACGACACCTTCGCGGCGTTGAACGCCTTGACGAGAGCCGGGCGGTCCTGGGTCTCCCATCGCACCGAAGACTTCGGATCCGGCAACAGGACACAGATGTCCTTGTTGGCGGAGCTCTGCGCCGGCTTCGCGAGCGCCGCCGTCACTGCCACGCTCACGGCGGCGAGTGCGACGACGGCCACGATGATAAATCTCTTCATGCTGTGCTCCTCCTGGTCATGGTTCTCGCTAGATAGAAGGCCGGGCAACTGTACAGCGTCTGGCGACGCCGTTCAACGACCGGCCCACGAGCGTGTGTGCACCAACTGTTCGAACGCGGCTGACACCTCCTTCGTCGCTCGTTCCGACGCCGACCGATCACCCGATGCCGTGGCGGCGGGCGGGCGATGGACCCCTGGTCGCTGTCGAAATCCCGTGGTCAAGAAACCCTCTCCGCGATCGCGCCGTGCCGTTCGGCGACGAGCCAGGGCTCGGCGAGCACCGAGGTCAACGTGAGAGCGGCGGCACCACGCACTGCCGCTCCTTCGCCGAGCTCCGAGGCGCGGAGCTCGCAGGCAGACCAGGCCGAGGAGAGCACCCGGTCGCCGAGCATGCCCCGGATCTCGTCGACGAGCCACGGCGCGAGTGGGCCGAAGCAGCCGCCGAGCACGACGACATCGACGTCGAGCAGGTTCACGGCCGACGCAAGGCCGATTCCCAGGTAGCGGCCGGTCTCGGCAAGGCTCTCGGTGACGGCGCGATCGCCGCTCTCGGCACGCCGCACCAGCTCACGCGTGATGCTGCGCGTCCGGCCGCGCCCGCCGACGTCGATTCCGGCTCGGCGTGCGATCGCCTCCTGGCCGACGATCGTCTCGAGGCAGCCGGTCGAGCCGCACTTGCACGGAAGGCCGTCCGGTTCGACTGTGACATGCCCGAGCTCGGCTCCGAAGCCGTGAGCGCCACGAAAGAGGTCGCCCCCGATGAAGATGCCGGCACCGACGCCGACCTCGCCGAAGACGCAGATGAAGTTGTCGTGCCCCCGGACGACGCCCTGCCAGCGCTCGGCGATCGCGGCGAGGTTGGCCTCGTTGTCGACTCGCACGTCCAGTCCACCGAGCTTGGCCGAGACGATGCTCGCGACCGGTATCTCGAACCAGTCGAGATTGGGCGCGCGCAGCAGCGTGCCGGACTCGGGCTCGATGAGGCCGGGTAGCGCGACCGCAACACCCGCCGGCATGAGCTCGTCCGCCTCGATCATCTCGAGCGCCCCGTGGGCCATGCGCGCGAGCCGGTTGAGCACCGGCCTGTGGGACGACCGGCGGTTGTCGGTATGAACGCGCCTCTCGTAGCGGATCGCGCCCCGCAGGTCCTCGACGCAGACGGCGAGGTAGTCCACATTGACCTCGAGCCCGACTGCCACGATCCGATCGTCGAGCTCGAGACCGAGACCCGGACGCCCCGCGCGCCCCGAGCGCTGATCTTCTCCCGTTTCACGGAGGAGGTCGAGCTCGATCAGCTCGCCGACGAGGCTCGACACGGTGCCGCGCGTCAGACCCGTCTCGGCCGCGACGCGGGCGCGCGAGCGCGGCTCGCCGGTCGCGATCTGCTGGAGGACGACACCAAGGTTGGCCCGCCGGACGGTGGTCTGGTCCGAGCGGGAGGGTGCGCTACCGCCGCGCTCGAAGGTCATGCGCGGGGTCCGGAACGGGGGGATGTCGACAGCGACGTGGTCAACCCAACGGCGGGTTTTGTATGGTCGTCGCACAAACTAAACCGCGGTATCGGGAATGTCAAGATCCTGGGAACACACTTCCGGGCTGCGCAGGGTGACGTCGTAGACTCTCGGGCGTGGTCGCCGACGCACACCTCGACCTGCTGCTGGAGCTCGGCTCGCGCGAGCTTCGCTTCGGCGAGCGCGGGTCGTTCGCCCGCACGTGGCTCCCGCTGCTCGAGGCCGGCGACGTCGCTCTCCAGGTCTGCCCCGTCTTCGTCGAGTTGGAGCGACAGCCCGAGGGAACGCTGCGCGAGGCGCTCGGGCAGGCGACCTGCCTCATCCGCGCCGTGAAGGAGAACGCAGGAAGAGTCCAGCAGGTCCGCAGCGCCGCCGACCTCGACGCCGTGGAGGGCGGGGAGCGCATTGGATTGATGCTTTCCCTCGAAGGCGTCGAGCAGTTCGGCTACGAGCTCTGGCCCGCCGAGACGTTCTGGGAGCTCGGCGTCCGGATGGCGGGCCTCACGTGGAACCGCCGCAACCCATACTCCGACGGCGCGATCGAGAACGGCGGCCTCTCGCGCCTCGGGCGGGCGCTCGTCGACGAGCTCGTCGAGCTGGGAATCATCCTCGATCTCGCTCACGCGTCCGCTGAGGCGTTCACGGAGATCATCTCGCGAGCGGACGGCGCGCCCGTGATCTGCTCGCACGCCGGTTGCCGGGCGGTCAACGACCACCCGAGGAACCTCGACGACGAGCAGCTCCGCGCGCTGGCCGACGCCGGCGGCCTGTTCGGGCTGATGCTGCATCCGATCGCGATCGACCCCGTGAGACGGACGCTCGACCGCGTCGTCGACCACCTCGAGCACGCGATCGAGGTCGTCGGCATCGAGCGCGTGTGCCTGGGCGGCGACTTCACGACGCGGCTCATGCAGGTGCTGCCGCCGATGCCCATGCCCGCAGACGGGTTGATGCCGCCGGGCCTCGAGCCCGGAGCCGGGATCGAGGGATTGAAGGGACCGGAGGATTACCCCGCGCTTCTCGAGACGCTGCGCTCGAGAGGGTGGAACGGGGCGGCCGTCGAAGCGGTCAGCTCCGCCAACCTGCTCGGGTTCCTCCGCCGCTCCCTCCCGTAGGGCGTGACATTTCCCCTGCGACGTGTCTCGCCTACAGTGCCGCGCCGCCGTCGGCGAGGAGCGTCGCTCCGGTGACGTAGGAGGCGTCGTCGGTCAGCAGCCACGCGACGAGCGCAGCGATCTCCTCGGCCCGGCCGAGGCGGCCAACCGGAATCTCTCCTGCGAGCTCCGCGAGGCGATCCCCCGCCAACTCGCGGACCGTCTCTCCGTCGATCGTCCCGGGAGCGACCGCGTTCACCGTGACTCCCGTCGCGGCAAGCGCTGCTGCGGATCGCCGTGTGAGGGCGAGGAGGCCGGCCTTCGACGTCGCGTAGTGGGCGCCGGTGACACCGCGTCCCCGGAACGCCGAGTCCGAGGCGATGTTGACGATGCGCCCTCCGCCCCGCTGCCGCAGCAGAGGACCGACCGCGCTGATGCCGAGGAACGGCCCCCGGAGGTTCGTGGCGAGGACGTCGTCCCACTCGTCCGGCGTGATCTCGAACAGGTCGCGGATGTCGGTGCGGGCTGCGCAGTTGACGAGTGCAGCGAGATCGCCCGTCCGGCCCGCAAGCTCCACCGTGTGTCCCCACCCCACGGGATCACGCACGTCGAGCCTCACCGGCGCCGCATCCCGACCCAGCTCCGCCGCCAGAACCGCGACCGCGTCGGCATCGATGTCGGCGAGAACGAGAGCCCAACCATCCGCGTAGAGACGACGCGCAACGGCCGCACCGATACCTCGGCCCGATCCGGTGACGATCGCGAGCTTCACCTGAGCAGGCTTGCCCCGATCGCCCCGCCGAGATCGCCCAGCTCCGCGAGCCGGTAGACGGGCCGCTCCTGGAAGAACGTGTGCTCGCCGGCCGCTGCCTCGATGCGGGTGAGCCAATCGGGCCCGAGGCGCTCACCCAGCCCGCCCCCGATCACCACGGCCTCGACGTCGAGCAACGTCACCGCCGATCCGATGCCGATGCCGAGCGCTCCGACGGCGCTCGCGATGAGCTCCTCGGCCAGCTCGTCGCCCGCCCTGAGCGCCCGCAACCAGACCCCGCTCGTGAGACGATCCCGCCCACGCTTCTCCATCAGCTCGAACAGGACGGTCTCGCGGTCTGCGGCGAGTGCCCGTGCCTGTTCCTCGAGGGCACCGCGACCGGCGTAGGCTTCGACACATCCGTCGAGCCCGCAGTTGCAGCGGCGTCCGCCGGGATGCACACACAGGTGCCCTATCTCGCCGGCCGACCCGCGACCGACGAGGTGCACGCCGTCCATGACGATCCCCCCGCCGACGCCCGTTCCCCAGAACACGCCGAGGAACGTCCCGAACTCCCGCCCCGCTCCGTAGCGGCGCTCGGCCTCCACCGCGACGTTCACATCGTTGCCGATCCGTACCGGCCTGCCGAGCTCGTCGGCGAGCGCCGGCCCGAGCGGGAACGGCAGGTCCCACCCCTCGATGTTCGCCACCTGGGTCACGGTGCCACTCGCAGTGTCGATCGACCCCGGTGCCCCGACACCGACGCCGGCCAGGTCCATCGGCTCGAGACCGGCTTCGTCCAGTGCCTGCCGGAGTGCCTCGGCGAGCTCGAAGACGACCGCCTCGGGGCCTCCCTGCTGTGGTGTCTCCCGCCGCGCCTTCGCCAGCACGGTCGCCTCGCCGTCGGTCACGACCGCCTGGATCTTGGTGCCTCCCAGGTCGAGCCCTCCCCTCATGCGGGTCACGGCAGCCATCGCACGAGCTCCTCGAGGGGCTTGCGGTTCGCGCGCGCGCTCCACTCCCCTGCGGTCCGGACATTGGCGTCACGCGGCCGTTCGGGGTATCCGAACGAGAGGACGATCACGACGGTCTCGTCAGCGGCGGCCCCGATCGCGACGCGCGCGGCCTCCGCGTCGGCGATGCCGTTGGGGCACGATGCGATCCCCTCGGCCCACGCGGCGAGCAGCATGCTCTGCGCCGCCCGCCCTGCGTCGAACGAGACCGGCCCCTTGCCG
This sequence comes from uncultured Thermoleophilia bacterium, assembly GCA_963756835.1. Classification (GTDB taxonomy): domain Bacteria; phylum Actinomycetota; class Thermoleophilia; order Gaiellales; family Gaiellaceae; genus Gaiella. Next base: position 80,636 of record CAVWPE010000008.1, on the reverse strand, counting down.
CTGACGACGATCGCGACGACGAGCCCGGCGCTGAGCACGTTCTCGGGGACGAACACCGTCTCGGCAAGCGCCTCGATCCGCGACTCGGAGGTCGGCACGACGAACGTCCACGGCTGCCGGTTGCCGGCCGAGCCCGAGAGGCGTCCGGCGTCGAGGATGCTTCGCGCCAGCTCGTCCGGCAGGGGCCCCGGAATCATGCGGCGTTCGTCACGACGACTTGCTATCGCGAGCAGCGTGTCCACCCACCCCACCCTATCGTCCCGAAGCCGACGAGCCAGGACGGCGTAGAGTGAGCGACGATGGCACAACCTGCCGACCAGGAGACCGTGAGCCTGCTGCGGTGGCTCCGCCGACAGCTGCGCCAGCCCACTCCCGAGCGCGAACGGCTCGAGGCGGCGGTCGCGAACGACGACCCGACCGAGGCGCGTCGGCTCCTTGCGCACTACCCGTTCGGAGAGGCGCAGCGGCGGCATGTCGAGGGGCTCATCGACCGCTGGGAGGAGAGCCGTGGCACGCGCTGAGAACGAGGCCCTGGTCCGTCGCATCTTCGAGGCGTTCGCACGTAAGCAAGGCCTTGCCCTCCGCGACGCCTTCGCCGTCGACGCGACCTGGGCCGTGCCGGGGACGGGAACGATGGCGGGCACGTTCAGAGGCCGGTCGGAGATCTTCGAGTTCCTCGGGCGGCTGCCGAAGGAGACCGACGGAACCTACGCGTCTTCGCTGATCGACGTCCTGGCATCGGACACGCGAGCTGCGGCCCTGTACCGGGCGAGCGGCGAACGCAAGGGCCGCACACTCGAGCTCGATCAGGTCCTGCTCTTCCGGATCGAAGGGGGGCTCGTCCAGGAAGTCCTGGCCCTCCCGAGCGATCCGGCGGCGTTCGACCGGTTCTGGGGATGATCCGATGGGATCGATCGACTTCCGTCACTTCGACGCAATCACCTTCGATTGCTACGGCACGCTGATCGATTGGGAGCGCGGCATCCTCGACGCACTCCACCCCGTCCTCGCACCACACGGCGTCCGGGCGGGCGAGGACGAGCTGCTCGAGCTCTACGCGCGCCACGAGGCAGCGCTCGAGGCGGGCACCTACCGCCCCTACCGTGAGGTTCTCTCGAACGCGCTGCAGGCACTCTGCGTCGAGCTCGGTTTCGAGGCATCCGACGAGGACGCCTCTGGCTTCGCGGAGGCGATGGGCGACTGGCCGGCGTTCCACGACACTGGGCCTGCCCTCCGACGACTGCACGAGCGCTACCGGCTCGGGGTGATCACGAATTGCGATCGCGACCTCTTCGCCCGCTCGAATCGAAGGCTCGGCGTGACGTTCGACTGGGTCGTCACTGCCGAGGATGCACACGCATACAAGCCGAGTCACCGGCCGTTCGAGCTCGCTCTCGAGACGATCGAGGTGCCGCGGGATCGCATTCTCCACGCGGCGCAGAGCCTGTACCACGACCACGTGCCCGCGCAGGAGCTCGGGCTCACGAGCATCTGGGTCGACCGTCGCCACGGCCGACCCGGATTCGGGGCGACGCCGCCTGCCTCTGTGACCCCCGATCTGAGCGTGCCGAACATGCGCGCGCTTGCGGACCTCGCCCTCTCCTAGGGCCGTGCCGCTCTCAGGGGTCGACGGACGTCCCGAGCGACTCGATCACGACCTCGATCAGGCGGCCGGAGGAGAGGACGTGCTCGCGGGCGAGGAGCCGGGCACCCGCAGCGCTGCCCGCCGCGATGGCCTCACGGATCGCCCGATGCTGGAGGTCGTTCTTCGCGTAGAGCTCGTCGAGCTCCACGCGTGCGCTCCAGACCCGATCGCCGATGAACGTCCGGCGGGCGCTCTTGGCGAGACGCTCGACGAACGGCATCGCCGCGACGGCATAGATCACGTCGTGAAACGCGTAATTCGCCTGCATCCAGTCGACGAACAGCGGAGACTCGCTGGCGAGCCCGTGACGGGCCTGCTCCCGTAGCTCGAGGGTGAGCGCCGAGAAGCGCCGCTCGGCGGCGTCGAGCGCCTCGAGGTCGGCCGGCGTCATCCGGGTCGTCGCGACCTCGGTCACGAGCGCCTCGAGCTCGGCGCGCACCAGGTACGCCTCGCGGAGCTCGCCGGCCGAGAGCGAGCGTACCCGCACCCCTCGGTTGGGCTCGAAGGACACGAGCCCGAGCGCGGCGAGCCGCCGTAGCGCCTCGCGCACCGGCGTCCGCGATACGGCGAACCGCTCCGACAGCTGCTCCTGCCTCAGGACCGTGCCCGGGGGGATGAGGCCGCCGACGATCTCGTCCTCGAGCACGCGGGCGATGTCGTCGGCCTTCGTCGAGAGCAACGTGCTCATGCGCCAAGTGTACAACAGGCAGCGCCTTCGGATCCGAAATTGACGAATATTCTCCCATCAATGCAGAATTTTGGCTATAATGGATCCAGAATTTGTCCTTTTGGATCCAGAGGAGAGCCAATGAGCGCGACCGACACGATCGAGCGTCCGTACAGCCGAGCGGACGTGGAGCGTCTGCGCGGCTCCGTCACGATCGAGCACAGCCTCGCGCGTCTCGGCGCCGAGCGGTTGCGTGCGCTGCTCTCCGAGGAGGAGTGGGTGCCCGCCCTCGGGGCGATGACCGGGGGGCAGGCGGTCCAGATGGTGAAGGCGGGCCTGAAGGCGATCTACCTCTCCGGCTGGCAGGTCGCCGCCGATGCGAACCTCTCGGGCAACACCTATCCGGACCAGAGCCTCTATCCGGCGAACAGCGCCCCGGCACTCGTGAAGCGCATCAACAGCGCACTCCTCCGGGCCGACCAGATCAGTCACGCCGAGGGCGACGACTCCGTCCACTGGCTCGCTCCGATCGTCGCGGACGCCGAGGCAGGCTTCGGAGGCCCTCTCAATGCGTACGAGATCATGAAGTCGTTCATCGAGGCCGGCGCGGCGGCAGTCCACTTCGAAGATCAGCTCTCCTCCGAGAAGAAGTGCGGCCACCTCGGCGGCAAGGTGCTCGTCCCCACGGCCCAGCACATCCGCACGCTGATCGCCGCGCGACTCGCCGCGGACGTGTGCGACGTGCCGACATTGATCGTCGCACGCACCGACGCGCTCTCCGCGTCACTGCTGACGAGCGACATCGACGAGATCGACCGTGCCTTCTGCACGGGCGAGCGTACGGCAGAGGGCTTCTTCCGTGTGCGCGACGGCATCGAGGCAGCGATCGCCCGCGGACTCGCCTACGCCCCGTACAGCGACCTGATCTGGTGCGAGACGTCGACCCCCGACATGGCCGAGGCGGAGGCCTTCGCCGGCGCCATCCACGCGCAGTTCCCGGGCAAGCTCCTCGCCTACAACTGCTCACCGTCCTTCAACTGGCGCAAGCACCTGACCGACGAGCAGATCGCCACCTTCCAGCGCGACCTCGCGAAGCTCGGCTACCGGTTCCAGTTCATCACCCTCGCCGGCTTCCACGCCGTCAACCTGTCGATGTTCGAGCTCGCACGCGGTTACCGTGACGACGCGATGACGGCCTACGTCGGGCTGCAGGAGCGGGAGTTCGCGCTCGAGGACGACGGCTACACCGCCACACGCCACCAGCGTGAGGTCGGTGCCGGCTACTTCGACCAGGTGCTCGAGACGATCACCGGTGGGAACAGCTCGACGCTCGCCCTCAAGGGCTCGACGGAGGAGAACCAGTTCGAGAGCGAGACAGCGGTCGGCGCCCACTGAGCCCACGGCCGTGCCCGGAGCCTCTGTATCGTGGCGCGGCGTGAGCGACGACGTCCTCGAAGCGCGTCCACCTGAGGTTCCGGCCGATCTCGCGGCCAGGATCGCGCGCTCGATCTTCGGCATCGACGGGGAGGCAACGCCGCTCGAAGGCGAGCGCGACCGCAACTTCAGGGTCGATGCGGAGCGTGGCTCGTTCGCCCTCAAGGTCGGTAACCCGGCCGACGAGGCCGGCGTGGTCGAGATGCAGGTGCTCGCGATGGAGCACGCGCTCGCGGCGGACCCGGAGCTGCCGATCGCACGGCCGCATCGAACGCTCGAAGGTCGACCGACCGGCTCGTTCGCCATCGACGGTGTCGAGCACGCCGTTCAGCTCGTCGCGTTCCTCGAGGGGGACGCACTGCCACAGGGCCGCACGACTCCGACGACACGCCGCTCGATCGGCGCTGCCGTCGCCCGGCTCGACCTGGCGCTCGCTGGCTTCTCCCACCACCTCGCCCACCGCCCCCTGTTGTGGGACGTGGCGCGGCTGCCCGACCTTCGTCCCAAGCTCTCCTACGTCGAGCCGGGAACCCGGCCGCTCGTCGAGCGAGCGCTCGATCGCTTCGAGGCAGTCGCCGAGCCGGCGATGCGATTCACGCCGGCGACGACGATCCACGGAGACGTGAACGCCGGCAACGTGCTCGTCTCCTCGGACGACCCCGAGCGCGTCGCGGGACTCGTCGACTTCGGCGACCTCGTCCACGCACGCACGGTCGTCGACCCGGCCATTGCGGCGGCGTACCAGTCGTTCGGCGCGCCCGACCCGCTCGATCCTCTCGTCGAGGTCGTGACGGGCTACCACGCAGTCCGACCGCTCAGCGCCGCCGAGATCCGGCTCGTGCCCGAGCTCGCTGCCGCCCGAATGGCCCAGTCACTCCTCATCTCGGCCTGGCGCGCGCAGTTGCACCCGGACAATCTCGACTACATCCTCGCGGACGCCGCGGACTGCCGTGCCACGCTCGCCCTTCTCGCCGAGCACGACCTCCCGGCGCTCGCCTCGGCTCTCGCAGAAGCCTGCGGCGTCCGCACCGACCGGCACGCAGACATCGCCTCGAGCCTCGCGCTTCGTGCCGCGCGCCTCGGGCCGGCGCTCTCGCTGAGCTACGACGCGCCGGTCCGCCTCGTGTCCGGCGACGGTGTCTGGCTCGTCGACACCGAGGGCAACCGGCTCCTGGACGCGTACAACAACGTTCCGCAGGTCGGCCACTCCCACCCGCGCGTCACGGCGGCCCTCGCCGCCCAGGCGCGCCGCCTGACAACGAACACGCGGTACCTCGTCGACGAGGTCGCGGCCTACGCCGACCGCCTCGCCGCGCTGCTGCCCGACGAGCTGTCGGTCGTGATGTTCGTCAACTCGGGCAGCGAAGCGAACGACGTCGCAATCCAGATCGCGAAGGCCGTGACCGGCAATCGTGGCGTCGTGATCACCGAGCACGCCTACCACGGAACGACAGCGGCCACCGCGGCGCTCTCGCCCGAGGAGCTCGGGCCGAAGGCGCTCGAAGCGTGGGTCGAGAGGATCGGCGGCGCCGCGACGCTCGGCGCGGCGGATGCCGCGGACCGGGTCAGGACCGAGGTCGACGACGCCTTCGACCGGTTGCGTGAGCGCGGGCACGGGGCAGCGCTGCTCGTCTGCGACGACGTCTTTGCGAGCGACGGCATCTTCACGGTGCCGCCCGGCTACCTTCGGTCGGCGTACGCTCGAGCAAGGGCGGCCGGCGCGCTCTGCCTCGCCGACGAAGTCCAGGCCGGCTTCGGGAGGGTCGGGCCGCCCTTCTGGGGATTCGCCCAGGACGGAGTCGTCCCCGACATCGTCACCCTGGGCAAGCCGATGGGCAACGGGCACCCGATGGGGGCCGTCGTGACGACGCCCGCGATCGCAGCCGAGTTCGCCGCCCGCTGGCACTTCTTCTCGACGTTCGCCGGCTCGCCCGTCGCGGCCGCGGTCGGCATGGCCGTTCTCGACGTGATCGAACGGGAGCGTCTCCCGGAGCACGCCGAGCGCGTGGGCGGGTACCTCCGGAAGCAACTCGAGGCGGTCGCGCGCGAGCACGCTGTGATCACGCAGGTGCGTGGCCCTGGCCTCTTCGTCGGCGTCGAGCTCGACCGGGACTCGACCGGGCGCCCCGACATCGGCCGTGCGGTCGCGAACGGGCTGCGTCGCCGCGGCGTCCTCGTCGGAGCAACAGGCCCCGGAGGCAACGTGCTCAAGATCCGGCCGCCGCTCGTCTTCGCAGAACAGCACGCCGACCGAGTCGGCGCAGAGCTCGACGCCACACTCAACGAGGAGCTGAGATGATCGACACCATGACCGACACGGCAGACGTTCTCACCGCGGACGCGAATGCCTTTCTCGTCGACCTGCAACGGGAGTTCGGCCCGCGTCGTGCCGAGTTGCTCGCGTTGCGGGAGGCGAGGCTCGGGCGCCTGCGCGCGGGGGAGCTGCCGGATTTCCTGCCCGAGACCGCAGAAATCCGCGTGGGCGACTGGCGTGTCGCGCCGACGCCGGACGAGATCGCCGACCGGCGGGTCGAGATCACCGGGCCGGTCGACCGCAAGATGGTGATCAACGCGTTGAACTCGGGCGCCCGCGTGTTCATGGCGGACTTCGAGGACTCGAACTCGCCGACGTGGTTCAACTGCGTCGACGGGCAGCGGAACCTCACGGATGCGCTCGAGCGGACGATCTCGCTCGATACCGGCGAGAAGCAGTACTCGCTCGGCGACAGCCCTGCCGTATTGTTCGTGCGTCCGCGCGGGTGGCATCTCGAGGAGCGGCATTTCGACGTCGATGGCGAGCCGATGTCGGGCTCGCTGTTCGATTTCGGCCTCTACTTCTTCAGAAACCACGGCCGTAACGGGCGCTACTTCTACCTGCCGAAGCTCGAGTCGCATCTCGAGGCGCGGCTCTGGAACGACGTCTTCGCCTGGTCGCAGGAGCGCCTCGGCGTGCCGCAGGGGACGATCAAGGCGACCGTCCTGATCGAGACGATCCTCGCCGCGTTCGAGATGGACGAGATCCTCTACGAGCTCCGGGAGCACTCGGCCGGGCTGAACGCCGGCCGCTGGGACTACATCTTCAGCGTGATCAAGAAGCTCGGGCACCGGCCCGAGATGGTCCTGCCGGACCGCGGCGACGTCACGATGGCCGTGCCGTTCATGCGCAGCTACTGCGAGCTGCTCGTCAAGACGTGCCACAACCGGGGCGCGTTCGCGATGGGCGGCATGGCGGCGTTCATCCCGTCACGGCGCGACGCCGAGGTGAACGCGGTCGCACTCACCAAGGTGCGCGAGGACAAGGAGCGCGAGGCCGCCCAGGGCTTCGATGGCACCTGGGTCGCCCACCCCGACCTCGTCGCGACCGCCTACGAGGCGTTCGACGCCGTCCTCGGCGACCGCCCGAACCAGATCGACCGTCGACGCGACGACGTCTCCGTCACCGCCGCCGACCTCCTGAACGTCGCCGCGACACCCGGCGAGGCGACCGAGAACGGTCTCCGCAACAACGTCTCCGTCGGGATCCAATACCTCTCCGCCTGGCTCGACGGCTCCGGCGCCGTCGCGATCAACAACCTCATGGAAGACGCAGCGACCGCCGAGATCAGCCGCTCCCAGATCTGGCAATGGCTCCACCACGGACGCTTCACGACCGACGACGTCCTCCGGATCACGAACGAGGAGATGTCGTCGCTCGGGCCCGGCTACGAGGACGCACGCACGATCTTCGAGAGCATCGCCACCCGGCCGGACTACGTCGAGTTCCTGACCTTGCCCGCCTACGACCGCCTCACGGAGGTGGAGTCGTGAAGGCCGTCTTCGTCGGCGGGTCGTCCGGCATCGGCCTCGCGTCGGCAAGGCTGGCCGTCGCCGCCGGGTGGGACGTCGTGATCGCGAGCCGGACGCCGGAGACGGCGAGCATCGACGCCGAGCGGCTCGTGCTCGACATCGCGGACGAGGCGTCCGTGCGCACGGCCTTCGGCGCGCTCGGCGCGATCGACCACCTCGTGTTCTCCCCCGTCGCCCGGGCCGGTGGCCCCGCGCGAGAGCTCGACCTCGGCGCGGCACGGCGTGCCTTCGAGACGAAGCTCTGGGGACCGTTCGCAGCCGTCCAGGCGGCCGACGTCCGCGAGTCGATCGTGTTCGTCTCCGGCGTCGCCGCTGCGACGCCGATGCGAGGAGGCTCCGCGACCGCCGCGGTGAACGGCGCCATCGAGGCGCTCGTCCGGACGCTTGCCGTCGAGCTCGCTCCGGTTCGCGTCAACGCGGTCTCGCCGGGAATCGTCGCCACGCCGACGTGGGACGCGATGGCGGCCGCCGACCGGGATGCGATGTTCGACCGGCTCGCCGGCACATTGCCGATCGGCCGGGTCGGCACGGCAGAGGAGCTCGCAGCGGCGGTGTGGCTCCTCCTCACGAACGGCTTCATCACCGGCACGACCCTGCCGATCGACGGCGGCCACCGGCTCTCCGCGCCCTGACCGTGAGGACGGTTTCGGGCCACGACGCAGCGGCGTTCGAGCGGCAGGCGGGCCGGTTTCTCGCGGCGCACGAGGCGGAGCACAACCTCCCGCTCGGCCTCCTCGGCCGGCTCCTCGACGAGCCTCGCCTCTACGGCCACGACCCGACGTTCGTCGTCGCGGAGGATCGCGGAGAGGTGGTCGGCTGCCTGCTGCGAACACCACCCTACGGCGTCATCCTCAGCCGCTGCGACCCGCTCGAGGCGGTGGACGGGATCGCCGAGGCGGTGCTCGGGATCCACGACGACTTGCCGGGAGCCGTCGGCCCGACAGACGTCGTCGCGCGGTTCGCGCAAACGTGGTCGTCGCTGACCGGCACCGAGGCACGCGTCGGGGTGCGGCAAGGCGTCCATGTCGCCGCCAACGTCGCCGAGCTCCCGCGCGCTCCCGGCCGGATGCGGCCCGCCGCCCCCGGGGACGTCCCCGTCGTTCTCCAGTGGCTCGACGCCTTCTTCGAGGAGGCTCTCGGCGATGTCCCCCACCGGGAAGATGCGGAGGGGACGTACCGCCGCCGCGAGGCCGATCCCGCCGGCGCCTGGCTCGTCTGGGACGACGCAGGGCCGGTCTCGCTCGCCGGCTACGGGAACCCGACGGCGCACGGCGCGCGCGTCGGGCCGGTGTACACGCCGCCGGAGCGCCGCGGCCGCGGCTACGCGACGTCGCTCGTCGCCGACCTCACGCGCGAGCGACTCGCGTCCGGGCTCGGGTACTGCTTCCTCTTCACCGACCTCGCGAACCCGACCTCGAACGCGATCTACGCGAGGATCGGCTACGAGCAGGTCGCTACGTGGGACCAGTGGGTGTTCGGCTGAAGGCCGCGAGTCGGACATGGGTGAGCAGAGTCGGATTGGTTGAGAAGTGCCGGGGCCATGCCGATACAGGAGTCGTGTCGGCGCGCTTCTACCTCACTCTCGGGCTCACGCTTGCGGCCGTCGCTTTCGGCGGCTGGCGGATCGTCCTGCCCGGCACGGAGAGCGCGTCGAACGGTGTCTCGGACAGCGCCTCGACGCTGATCTCCACGACGATGCGCGCGGCCTTCACGGGTGCCGAGGCGAGCCTCGCCGCCCAGCACACGGTGAACGGCACCTATGCGGGAACGCCCGTGCAGCCGCCGCTCACCCTCGTCCGCGCCGACGCCGCGTCATACTGCCTCCAGCTCGCGCAGGGCGTCGTGCTCCAGCATCTCGTCGGGCCCGGAGGGACGCCGGAACCGGGAGCCTGCTAGCGCCGGGTGTGGTCGACGAATTCGACGGTGTTGCCGTCGGGATCGAGCGCGAAAGCCCTGTCCCGAAAGCCGGCGTCGACGAGGGTCTCGCGCGACCGAGCGACTGCGGGGTTCGGTGCCGCCGGGAGAGCCAGGTGGACCCCGCGGGTCGGCCGGCCGGGGACGATCGAGAGGGACGCGCCCGCGCCGACGACCTGGACGTGCTCGGGGCCGAGATCGCGGATCCCGAGATCACCGAGAGACGCAACGAGAGCGTAGAACGCCCGCGCCGCCTCGAGATCGCTCGTGCGCAGCCAGAGATGGTCGATACCGCCGTCGGTGCGGACCGAGCCGTGGTGGACGGCCTCGATGTTGTTCCCGTCGGGGTCGAGAAGGAAGGCGCCGTAGTAGTCGGGCTTGTACTGCGGTCGCGCACCGGGGGCACCGGCATCCTCGAGCCCGCTCGCCCTGCCTGCCCGCCAGAACGCATCGACGTGGGCACGGCTCGGTGCTGCGAACGCGACGTGGAGCCCCTGGGTGACCAGGCGCCCGTCCGACGCTTCCCCGAGCGAGAAGTCGTGCCATTCGACGAGCGAGGCGCTCTCCTGCCTCGGGGCGATGCCGAGCTCCGCTAGAACCGTTCCGTAGACGCTCTCCGACGCGAGGCGATCGGAGGCGCGAATCGTGACGCGGTCGAACATGGGTGGATCGTACGCGCGAGCTCGCAGCGATCTCGAGCCACGGGACGCTCGCGCTCGGCTACGAGGGCGGCCACACACCGAGGCGCTCGTCGAGGAGCCGGGTGATCGGCCAGGCGCCTTCAGTCGTATTCGAGAGCACCGTGTGCGTGATCCCCGAGCCCGGATCGTGCACCGAGCGGAACGAGGCGCCGGCGTCACAGCCTTCGAGGCTGACGGCGCCGGTCGATGCGTGCAGCCAGAAGCCGAGGCCGTAGCGCGACGCCGCTGAGGGGACATTGCTTCGTGCGCGCACCATGTCCGCTGCCGTGGCGATCGATACGATCCGACCCTCGAAGAGGGCGCTCCAGAGCGCCTCGACGTCCGCCAGGGTCGTGTAGATCCCCCCGTCGCCGCTTCCCCGAACGGGAAGGTGGAAGACGTTCGTCCTCGATGTCCCATCGACCTCCACGTACCCCGTCGCCGTCCCGCCGGGAAGCTCGTCCGATCGGAGAAATGCCGTATGGCGCATGCCGGCCGGCTCGCAGACACGATCGTGGACGAGGTCGGCGAACGCGGCCCCGCTCGCCCGTTCGGCGATGAGCGCCAGCACGACATAGCCGCTGTTGCAGTACGAGAAGCGCTCGCCCGGCGGGAACTTCGTCGGGAACCCGTCGAGCACCGCGAGGTAGTCCTCGGTCGACGCGAGCTCGTGCGCGGGCACGGACAACAGGTAGGAGCCGAGGTCGAGATCGGTGTCCTCGTCGAGGTAGTCCCCGATGCCCGACCGGTGCGCGAGGAGCTGCTCCACGGTCACGGCATCATCGATCAGAGGCAGGTCGTCACCGAGCACCGACCGAGCGGACGTCCCGAGCTCGATCACGCCGTCCTCGACGAGGCTCATGACGCAGAGGGCCGTGACGCTCTTCGTCCCGCTCCCGACTCCGAAGCGCGTAGCTGCCTCGTTCGGGATGCGGTGTGCGCGATCGGCGAAGCCGTATGCGCGCGCGATGCGAGGGGCGCCGGGAGCGCGCACGCCGACCACGCCGGAGAGCGCCTCACGCGTCGCGAGCGCATCGAGATCGAGTTCGAGCGCCGACATGCGCGACACGCTATCGCGCGGGTATCGCCTCTGCGGACGCGGAGCACAAGTCGATGTTGACAAGGGTTGCACGAGGCGTCCCCATCTCGTACGATCGCGCCGTGCAGTTCGACGACTGGATCCTGGCCCTGCACGTCCTCAGCGCGGTCGCTGCCGGCGCGTCGATGGTGCTGTTCTGGATCCTCGTCTTTGCCCTCCGCCGCACCGACCTTCCCGGTACGACGGTCGGTATCAACGACGTGGCACAGCCTGGGGCGATCGTGATCGCCGTCGCGTTTCTCGGCACGATCGTCTTCGGCGTCTGGCTCGCCATCTCGCTCGACCGCTACCAGCTCTGGGACGGCTGGGTGATCGCCGCGCTGGTGCTCTGGGCGATCGGATTCGAGACCGGCAGGCGGAGCGGCGACGCGTTCCAGAAGGCAGGGGACCGTGCCCGCGAGCTCGACGCCGCCGGTGAGGCGTCGCCGAATGCCGAACTGGCGGCGTTGAACAACTCGAGCACTGCTCTCACGATGCACGCGCTCTCGAGCCTCGCCTTCGTGTTGATCCTCGTCGACATGATCTGGAAGCCCGGCGCATGACGGTGCTGGCCTCGATTCGCCCGGACAGCTGGAACGTGCCGCTGTTCCTGCACGTCTTCGGCGCCATGATCCTCATGGGTGGGCTGCTGACCGGCGCCCTCGCGCTCGCGCTCGCCCGCGGACGAGAGACCATGCTCCGACTGGGCTACTTCTCGCTGCTCGCCGTCGGCCTGCCGGGGTACCTCGTCATGCGGATCGGCGCAGAGTGGCTCTACAGCAAGGAAGGGCTCGAGGACCTACCGACCGATCCCGCCTGGGTCGGCATCGGCTACATCACGGCGGACGCGGGTGGGCTCCTATTCCTGATCGCTCTCATCACGGGCGGCATCGGCGTCCGCAAGCTCAGGAACGGTGGCGGCAGCGGCCTCCTCCGGGCGAGCATGATCCTCTCGATCCTCCTGCTCGTGACGTACGTCGTCACGATCTGGGCGATGAGCGCCAAGCCCGACTGAGCCGACCGGGCGCGGTCGCCTGCGTGATACCCGAAGGCGGCGGGGTCGTCTACCCCGTCTCGCCCCTTGCGTCCCGCCATGGGGCGAGCGTCGAGCACGAGACGACGAGCCCGGCCGAGGCGTACGCGACGATCAGGGCACGCCTGCCCCGTTCCACGTTCGCCCCGTATGCGCCCGGGTCGCTGCCCGGGCCGGATTGAGCGCGACTGCGACGACCTGCCGCTACTCGTGGTCGAGCTCTCGGGCCACGTGCGCGAGATTTGCCCGCCAGACGTGCTCCGGCGTCGGCGGGAGGACGTCGTCCCAGACGGCAGCAAAGCTGCCGACGAGCTGCGGCAGCCGCGCCGGTCGGGCCATGAACCACCAGTGCAGGTGCTCGCCGCCGTCGCCCCACCGGCAGACGTGGACGCGCCCGATCTCACCAACCGACCGGACCGCCCGTTCGACGCGCGCGAGCATGAGACCGAGCTCGGAAGCGAGCTCGTCGGAGAGGTCACCTGGCTCGCCGACATGCTCTCGCGGCTCGAGCAGCACGACGACGGGTAGGCCCGAGGGTCGCTCGAGGCCGCGCACGCGCCAGCGTTCCCCCGCCCAGAGATACTCGTCGTCCGACGCGGCGCACGGGCGGCAGTCGACACCGCCGACTCCACGCCTCGGCGTGTCGACCGCAACCGGCGGCCCGAGGGGTCTCGGTCGCATCTCGCCGTCGAACGGAAACGTCTCCCACTCCTCGACGGGCGGCATGCTCAGGGCACCGACCGCCCGCGCGTAGAGCTCCTCCGGCGTCTCGGCCATCGGGCGGGCCTCCACTCCCTCAGGCGAAGAACTGCACGATCGCCTCGGCCGTCGCGTCGAAGTCGTCCCAGAGAACGCTGTGACCGCCGGGGACATCGACCCGCTTCAGATGACCGTTCCGCGCCGGGACGGCGAGCGGGATCCACGAGCGCTCGCCGCACACGACGAGCGTCGGACACCGGGGCCACGGCGGGGTCGTCGCGGCCATCTCGCTCCAGGCAACGATCACTGCGGCCGGCGCGTACTGCCACCGCAGGCGCCCATCGGGGCTCTCGACGAGGTGCTCGCGTGCCTCCTCCTCGAGCGTCTCCCTCGGGGTCGAGACGAGCGACCCGTCGGACAGTCGCGCATCGATCGCCTCGTCGGCGGACGCGAAGGAGACGTCGGCGCGCGTCAGGTCGGCGCGCTCGCCCGCCACCGCGACGTCGAGCTGCATCGCCGGATCGAGCAGCACCGCGCAGACGACCCGATCCGGATGGCGAGCCGCCACCTCGGCGACGAGCTTGCCGCCGAAGCTGTGCCCGATCCACGCAGCATCGGGGATACCGAGTGCGTCGGTCGTCTCGAGGAGGTCGGCGACGTGCTGCTCGACGCTCCAGGGCGGCTCCCAGCCTGATCGGCCGTGGCCCCGATAGTCGACGCCGACGACTCGATACTGCTGGAGATGCTCCTCGGCGAGCCGGCGGAACCGGCGGCCGTGACCCGTGACGCCGTGCAGGCAGACGATCGGCTTGCCTGCCGGGTCGCCCCATTCTGTCGTGCTCAGCAGCATGAGAGCACCAGTTTGCCGAAATGCGCGCCGCTCGCCATCGCCTCGACCGCGCCCGCGGCCTCGGAGAGAGGGCGCACGGAGTCGATCACCGGACGCCAGGACGCCGCCTCGACGGCCGTGAGAAGGCCCGCGAAGTCTGCGGGGCTCCCCATCATCGTGCCGAGCAGCGACAGCTGGCCGAAGTAGAACGGGCGCACCTGCAGGGTCGCCTCCGTGCCTCCGGTGGCGCCGAAGACGACGCAACGGCCCCCCGGATTGAGACAGTCGAGCGACTGCGGCCAGGTCGAGCCGACCGCATCGACGACGACGTCCGCCCCTCCGAGCTCCTTGATGCGAGTGACCCAGTCCTCGGTCGAATAGTTGACACCCTCCTCGGCTCCGAGAGCGAGCGACCGCTCGATCTTCTCCTGGGACGACGATGTGACGAGCACGCGCGCGCCGGCGTGCGCCGCGAGCTGGACGGCGAACGTGGAGACGCCGCTGCCCGCGCCCAGCACAAGGACGCTCTCGCCCGTACGCAGGCCACCGCGCGAGAACAGCGCGCGGTAGGCAGTGAGAGCCGCGAGTGGAAAGGCCGCTGCCTCCTCCCACGAGAACCGGGCGGGCTTGGGGAACACGTTCGCCTCCGGCACGGCCACGAGCTCGGCGTAGGTGCCGTCGCGCGGGCCACCGAGGATCTGGAACTCCGGCCCCATCACGTCTTCTCGGGCGCCCCAGTCGAGGGCGGGATAGATGACGACCTCCTCGCCCGTGTCACGCCGGATCCCGGCGCCGTCGGAGCCGGGGATCAGCGGCAGCGGGAACGGGTAGACGCCGCCGGCGACGAGCAGGTCGCGGCGGTTGAGCGCCGCGGTCCGCAGCTCGACGACGACCTCGCCCGGGCCCGGGACCGGGTCGGCGACCGTCTCGTGGCGAAGCTCGCCACCCTCGTGAACGCGTACCGCCAGCATCAACGCAACGAGGCCCAGGGCTCGAGCCCGGCGACGTCCTCCAGCCCGTAGCCGTCGTCCCCCACCGACGGGGAGAGGATTGCGAGGATCCGCGCCGGCGCGTCGCCGTCGTTGAAGGTCGCATGGACCGCCGATGCCGGAATGACGACCGAGTCGCCTGCCGAGAGCAGGCGCTTCTCCTGCTCGATCCACTGCTCGATCGTCCCCTCGACCACGTAGATGACCTCCTCCTGCCCCGGATGGCGGTGGAAGTCGTGACACTTGCCCGCGAGGAACGTCGCCTCGATCGCGACGATCCCCGCAAGACCGTCGCGGGGGCCGCTGATCTGGGCGAATACGCCCCAGTCCTGCTCGTCGCGGACGAGCGAGTCGCCCGGCTTGAATGCACCTGCCATCTATCGTCCTTTCACGGGGATCGACTTGAAGCGCCTCATGTTCTCCGTCATCGCGACCTCGGTGGGCAGGCGCTCCATGGACGAGGCACCGAAGAAGCCGACGACGCCCTCGGTGCGCTCGAGGATGTACGCCGCATCGTCGGGCTCGGCGATCGGCCCGCCGTGGCAGAGGACGATGACGTCGGGGTTGACGCGCTTGGCGGCGTCGTGCATCCCCTGGATCAACGGAACGCAGTCGTCGAGGGTCTTTGCGGTGTCGGCTCCGATCGAGCCGCCGGTCGTGAGGCCCATGTGCGGCACGAGCACGTCCGCCCCCGCCTCTGCCATCGCCGTTGCCTCGTCGTCGCTGAAGACGTACGGCGCGGTGAGCAGATCGAGCTCGCGGGCGATGCGGATCGCGTCGACCTCGAGGCCGTAGCCCATCCCCGTCTCCTCGAGGTTGACCCGGAACGTGCCGTCGATGAGCCCGACCGTGGGGAAGTTCTGAATCCCCGAAAAGCCCATCCGCTTCAGCTCGGCGATGTAGACGGGCATCAGCCTGAACGGGTCGGTGCCGCAGATCCCCGCGAGAACGGGGGTCTCCTTCACGATCGGCAGCACTTCGCGCGCCATGTCGACGACGATCTCGTTCGCGTCACCGTAGGGCATGAGGCCGGACAGCGAGCCGCGGCCGCCCATCCGGAAGCGCCCGGAGTTGTAGATGATGATCAGGTCGCTTCCGCCCGCCTCTGCGCACTTCGCCGAGAGGCCGGTTCCGGCGCCCGCGCCGATGATCGGGCTCCCGGCGTCGATCTGCGCCCGCAGCCGGGCGAGTGCCCGCTCCCGGGTCACGACGCCTCCTCGATCAGCTCGTGCAACCGGTTGGCCATCGCGAGGGCGAACTCCGGGTCGTTGACGTCGGTGTCCACCTCGTGCACCGTCACCCTCGAGGTGTCGACGAGCTCGCGGATCGTCTCGAACAGCGCCGCGTCGGCCTCCGGGTCGAAGAACACCTGCCCCTCGGTGGCGATCGCGGACACCCCGCGGAGCGGCACGAAGAGCTCCGTCGGCCCCGTGGCCTTGTTGAGCTTCCCGGCGATGATCCGGCCGATCTCGCGGCACTCCTCGGGCGTCGTCCGCATCAGCGTGATCGTCGGATTGTGGACGTAGAGGTTCCGGTCGCGATACCGGTCGGGAACCGTGTCCACCGGGCCGAAGTTGACCATGTCGAGGGCGCCGAGCGAGACGACCTGCGGGATCCCGCTCCTGCCGGCGGACTCGAGCCGCTCCGGCACCGCGGCGAGCACTCCGCCCGCGACGAGGTCGCAGAACTCGGTGGTCGTCACGTCGAGCGAGCCCGCGATGAAGCCTGCCTCGATCAACGCCTCCATCGATCCGCCGCCGGCGCCGGTCTGGTGGAAGACGAGCACCTCGTACCCGAGCTCCTCGAGCCGCTCGCGCGCCGTCGTGACGGCAGCGGTGGTGACGCCGAACATCGACGCAGTGATCAGCGGCTTGTCCTCGCCGAGCGGCGGCACCGTCGCCTTCGCCATCCCTGCGAGAGCGGCGGCAGCGTTCGTCATGATCTGGGCCGACACCCGGTTGACCCCGGCGATGTCGACGACGGAGTACATCATCGTCACGTCGACCGAGCCGACGTACGGGCTCGTGTCTCCGGATGCGACCGTCGAGACCATGAGCTTGGGAACGCCGATCGGCAGCTGCCGCATCGCGTACGTCGCAAGCGACGACCCGCCTGACCCGCCGAGGCCGCCGATCGCGTCCAGTCGCCCCTCGCCGTGCAGTCGCTTCACGATCTCGGCCGCGCCCCGAGACATCGCCTCGACCGCAGCGCCCCGGTCACCGGCGGCCGCGAGCGCCTGGACATCCTCACCGGCCGCCGCCGCGACCTCCTCGCGGGTCACATCCGGTGTCGCCAGAGGTTCACCGACGATGCCGGCGTCGACGAGGAGGACGTCCACGCCCTGCTCCCGGATGCGGTCGGCGAGGAAGGCGTACTCCTCACCCTTCGTATCGAGCGTTCCCACGAGGACGACGGTTGGCATCAGCTTCCCTCCTCATCCCCGGCCTGCGCCGGGTTCCACGCCGGGCTCGAATCGTTGTTCTCGGGATCGGTGAGCTTCTGCTCGGCCCCGCCGAGCGTCGTGACCAGGATTCCGCCGTCACGGGAGAACGCGATCTCGGTGCCGTCCGGCGACCAGGCAGGTTCGAACGCGTCGGTCGTCGAGTTCACGATCTGCTGGACGTTCTTTCCGTCGACATCGACGGTGAAGATGCCGTATCGCTCACCGCCGTTGTTGGACGCGAACGCGAGCCGCTTCGAGTCCGGGTCCCAGGTCGGGGTGTAGCTCTTGGCGCTGAGCTTCGTCACCGCGCGACGATCGGACCCGTCGGCACGGACGACCCAGATCTCGCGGAGCTCTGTACCCGGCGTCTTGCGCGAATAGGCGATCCAGCTGCCGTCCGGTGACCACGCCGGCTCCGCCTCGGAGGCGAGGTCGTCGTCGCCGAGGCGGCGCGCGCCGGTACCGTCGGCGTTCATCACGTAGAGGTGGTCGGCGTCCGTGAAGCGCGAGAACACGATCCGGCTCCCGTCCGGCGACCAGGTCGGGTGCTGGTCGTTTTCCTTCGACGACGTCAGCCGGGTCGTCCCGGTGCCGTCGCTGTTCATGACGAAGATGTCGAACGAACCCTCACGGGCGCTCGCAAAGGCGATCCTGGTGCCGTCCGGCGACCACGCCGGTTGGGTCTGGAACTGGACGCCCTCGAGGGTCGAGAGATCACCCTTCTCGTCGGTCAGGCGACCCTGATCCGAGCCGTCGGCGTTCATCCCGAAGATCGCGTAGTCGCCGTCCTGCGAGCTGACGTAGGCGATCGCTTCGCCGGGAGAGCCCGAGCCGCCGCACCCCGCGAGGAGCAGCAGCAGGCCGACCGCACCGGCGGCGAGGAAGGTTCGGAGGATCACCATGGTTCGCAGCAAGTCAAGCGACGACAGCCTACTTGGCCAACGGCTCCACGCCGAGGTAGCGACGCTGCAACTCCGGATCGCCCGAGAGCGCCTCGGCGGTGGTCTCCGCCGCGATGGTTCCTGCGACCATGATCAACTGACGCGATGCGAGGGCCGTGGCGACTCCGAGGTTCTGCTCGATCAGGAGAATCGCGAGCCCCTCGCTCTCGAGCCGCTGGAACGTCTCGACCATGGTCTCGATGATCGCCGGAGCGAGGCCTTCCGACGGCTCGTCCATGATGAGCAGGCGCGGATTCGTCACGAGCGCACGACCGATCGCGACCATCTGCTGCTCGCCGCCGGAGAGTTGCGCGCCGCCGTTGCGCTTACGCTCGGCGAGGCGGGGGAAGAGATCGTAGACCCGCTCCCGCGTCCAATCACCGCCACCGTCCGTCGCTCCACGAGACGCGATCCTGAGATGCTCGTCGACGGTCAGCGAGGGAAAGAGACGCCTTCCTTGGGGGACGTAGCCGATCCCGTCCCTCGCGATCCGGTACGAGTGGCCTCCGACGATCTCCTGGCCGGCGAAACGGATCGATCCGGTCGCGGACGGAGGAGCGATACCCATGATCGCGTTGCAGAGCGTCGTCTTTCCCATTCCGTTTCGCCCGACGATCGCGACGGACTCGTGCGCCATCGTGAAGCTGACATCCTCGAGTGCCCTCGCCTTCCCGTAGAAGGCGTTCAGGTTCACGACCTCGAGCAGTGCTTCCGTCTCCACGACCGGTGCAGTCGTCGCGGCCTGGTGCTCACTCATGGTGGTGCCCGCGTCCCAGATAGAGATCGTGCACCATCTCGTTGGCGCGGATCTCGTCGGGTGTCCCCTCGACGACGACACGGCCGTCGTGCATCATCGTCACGCTGTCCGCGACGGTGAGGGCGATGTCCATGTCGTGCTCGATCAGGATGAGGGTGATCGACCGATCGAGCGACAGCAGGAGGTCGGTGAGGAGCCCGCGCTCGCCGCGGGACAGTCCGGAGGCGGGCTCGTCGAGCATCAGCACCCTGGGATTGGCGGCGAGCGCCATCGCGATCGCCACCTGGCGGTGCTCGCCGTGCGAGAGGTCGCCGACGCGCTCTCCGAGCTTGCCGTCGATTGCGACGCGACCGGCGGCTTCCCTCGCGCGTTCGCGCATCTCGCGGTCGAGACGTGGCCGGCGAATCGGCCGGCAGGTGCCCGCCCTCGACGCCGACGATGGCGAGGTAGATGCTGTCCTCGACCGTCAGGCCGAGGAACAGCCGCGACTGCTGGTACGTGCGTGCGAGACCGAGCTTCACTCTCGCACGCGGCGGCCGGGCCGTGACGCTCTCGCCGAACAGGTCGATCGTGCCACCGGACGGCGGGATGTCGCCGCAGATGACGTTGAACAGCGTCGTCTTGCCGGCTCCGTTCGGGCCGAGCACGGCGCGACGCTCACCCTGAGCGACGTCGAGGTCGACGTCGCTCACGGCGAGCAGGCCGCCGAAACGCCGGCCGACCCCCCGCAAGCGGAGGATCGGGCCGGCGTCGGCGGCGGATGTTGCAACCTCGGTCACCGTGTTACTTGATGACCTGCTTCGTGACGATTCCGTTCTTGACGACACGGATCTTGCCCTGCCACGGCAGCTTCTTCTTCACGCACGGAGGCTGCGTGCGGCTCGGCGGCGGGCTGTTCTTCGTGAACAGGCCACCGAACGTCTGGTTCACGTTCGGGACGTACCCGGTGAGCGTGATCGCCGGGCCGCCGTCCTGCACCCTTGATGATCTGAACCGGCCACTGATCCTGGATCGCCTGACGGTTCGAGTCGAGGGCGACCTTGCCGTTGTCCGAGAGCTCGAACGGGGCGAAGATCGACCGCGGCATGTTCGCCTGCAACTTGGCACCAACGGCGCCGCCGGAGCTGTTCAAGCCCTGGACCAGCGCACGTGCGCCCTGGTAGTAGTTGTAGAAGAACCCGTCGTCGGACGGCATCCCCGGGTACGTCTTCTCGACGAATGCCCGGTACTGGTTCACGGCCGTGACACCCTTCAGGCCCGGAGCGGTCCCGAAGCCGCCGACGTACGCGCCGATCATGCGCGGAGCGACGTCGTCCTTCCCGGTCAGGAACCAGAGGAACAGGTTGCCCGAGTGCTGCTTCGCGTTGATCGGGCCATAGGCCTGCTCGAACGCCTTCAGCGCCGGCCCGGTGCCGGTGCCACCGACGACCCAGAAGTATCCGTCGACGTCACCCGGCTTGGGCAGCTGGCGGACGTACGACGAGTAGTCGGTCGTGTTCAGCGGCGGGTACACGCGCTTCGTGATCTTACCGCCGATCGCGCAGAAGTCGGCGATGATGCCGGCCGCGGACGTCCACCCGAACGAGTAGTCGTCCATGATGATCGCGGCTGTGCGCCAGCCGAGCTTCTTGTAGACGATCTCACCGATACCTGCGTTCCACTGGGCGCCGTCGCCGTGGTAGCGGAACAGGTTCTTCGGCGCGATCTGCAGCGTCGGATCCTGCGACCCGGCCGTGCCGATGATGACCGTCTTCGACGGCCGCGGCTTCACCCAGTTGGCGATGGCAACGGCCTCGTCACCCGAGAGCGGCCCGATGAGGACGTCCGCCTTCTGCTGCTGCATGAGGCGGCGGACCTCCTTGAGGGCGGTCGCCGGAGTGTCGTCACCGCAGCCGTAGCCGACGATGCTGATGTTCTTGCCACCGGCCGTGATGCCCGTCATGCCCGCCGACGGCTTCTTCTTGTTCTTCACCTTGCCCTTGGCGAACTGGGCGAACGCCGTCTGGGCGCCGCCGATCCCGAGCTCCTGCGCGAAGCCGAAGGCCCCCTTGCAGTCGCTCATCACCGCGACGCGGACGGTGCCCGTCGCCGACGAGGACGCCATCGATACGGACGCGACCGCGGCAATCCCCACCGCGATCACCCCGACCGAGACGAGGAGGCGGAATGCCCACCCCTGTCGTCGTTTCATTGCAGTTCCTCCTTCGTTGGATGTACGGAATACATGTGGTGCTCACGAACTCCGCTGCAGCCCTTCATCGAGCCGACCCGACCTCCTTCCCCGCCTCCTCCTCACCCAGCCGCGCTCGCCTCGGGCGCCGGCTGCTTGGGCTCTCGCGAACGCGCGAGATCCCAAAGTCTGTCCCAGATCCCGACGAGCCCGTCGGGCGACGCGATCACTATCGCAAGAAAAACGATGCCGATGACCGTGTTGAAGGTACCGCCGATCACCGGCAGCCCGTCGGACGGGATCCTGTTCGTCACCTCGTTGTTGATGACGATGTACGCAAAAGCGCCGAGCCACGCCCCTTCGATCCGGCCGAGCCCCCCGATCACCGCGATGACGAGCAACTCGATCGTCGCTGCGAGGCCGATGTTCGACGGCGACAGCTGACCCGACCACCAGGCGAAGAGGATGCCGCCGATCGCAGCCACGAACGCGCCGATGCCGAACGCGAGCGTGCGGTGCAGCGCGACGTTGTAGCCGAGCGACGCCATGCGCGACGGCTCGTCGCGGATCCCCTGCAGCGAGATCCCGAACGGCGTCCGCACGAGGTAGCGGATCAGCCCGTAGATGACGATGGCGACACCGAGCGCGACGTAGTACAGACGCTGCCGGTCGTTGACGACGTCGCCGATGAACCCCGGGCGTGTACTCGTCGACGCCGGCGATCGGCGAGAAGCCACCGACCTGCGTCACCTGGCTGACGAACAGGTACGCGATCACCGAGTACGTGAGCGTGAGCATCAGGAAGTAGATCCCGAAGCTCCGGGAGGCGACCGCGCCGAAGATGAACCCGATCCCCACCGTCAGCAGGATCGCGAGGACGACGGCGAGCGACGGATCCCACCCGAGCAGAAGCCCCTTGGTCTCACCGCCGGGCACGTTCTGGGTCACCATGTTGCCGAGCGCATAGCCCGGCGATGCCCATCAGGCCCGCCTGCGCCAGCGAGATCATCCCGCCGTAGGCGGAGAGGAACACGAGGCTCGCCGCCCCGATCCCGAGGATGAACGTCTGCGTGAGAACCGTGTCGAGCCAGAAGTCGGAGACGATGACGGGGGCGATGCAGTGCGAGGACCAGCACGCCGATGCCGATGAACCGCTCGACGACCGACCTTCGTGGAGGCGAGGGTCATCCCGCTCTCCCGAAGAGCCCCTGCGGCCTGAACGCGAGCACGACCGCCATCAGGACGAAGGTGAGGACCGGCGAGTACTGCGTGCAGCAGTCGGTGCCCGAGACCGGCAGGTAGGTGACGGAGAACGCGGTGACGAGGCCGAAGAGCAGAGAGCCCGCGACGGCGCCGAGCAGCGAGCCCATGCCGCCGATGATCACGACGACGAGCGAGTACAGCAGCCAGACCCCGTCCTGGCCCTGCGAGATGTTGCCCTGCGAGGTGCCGACCGTCGCCCCGAGCGCGACGAGTGCTGCACCGACGGCGAAGGCGATCGCGAAGAAGACCTGGATGTTGATGCCGATCGCGGAGGTCATCTGGGGGTCGTCGACGCCCGCGCGGATGACCATCCCCGTCCTCGTCTTGTAGAGCCAGAGCCAGAGCCCGATCCCGACCGCGACGCCGAGCGCGAGCATCACGAGTCGCGCGAGCGAGTAGCTCGTTCCCCACAGGTGGAGATCGATGAGGCGGTTCGTCCAGCCGGGCCAGCCGAGGCTCACCGCGTTCCCTCCGAACGGCTTCGAGCCCTCGGGGACGCTGCGCGGGAAGTGGGCTATCACCTGATCGGCGACGATCACCGAGATCGCGATCGTGATGAGCGCCTGCCGGAGGTCCTGGCCCTGGTTCCAGCGGAGGAACAGCTGCTGGATGAGGACGCCGAAGAGCGCGATGACCCCCATCGCGACGAGCAGCGGGACCACCCATTCCCAGGTGTTGACGTCGGCCGGCTGGACGGAGAAGCCCTGTCCCGTCATCCGCTGCTGGATCTCGTACGCGATGTAGGCGCCGAGAAGGTAGAGCGAGCCGTGTGCCATGTTGACGGTGCGCATCAGGCCGAAGATGAGCGAGAAACCGCTCGCGACGATGAACAGGAGACCTGCGAAGGTGATCGCGTCGAGCAGGGTGTAGACCAGCGCGCCCGGGTTGTCGATCGCGGAGCCGGTGTTGGTCGATCGCCAGCCACCGGTACCGAATTCGTCCACGGGCTTCGCCAGGACGATCACGTAGAGCAGCACGAAGCCGACCAGAAGCCCGACGGCGAGCTTGGGGGCGAGTTGCCGGAGGTCGAGGTGGGCAGTCTTATCGTTCACGCGGAGTCGAACCTAACAACGAACAAGGGCGTATACAACAGGGAACGAGCGATAATCGATTCTTTCCGACGGCGCCACGGCGGCGCCTCGTCCATACGGACGAGGCAGCCGATCACTCGTCGATCGATGATGGCTTGACCGCCGCCACCCGTAGCGCCTAGCCTCGAGGTGGACGCCATGACACTTCTGGAGGGCAGATGAGCGACACCTACCACGCCGTGATCCCGTACGAGTCGATGGATCCCTCTCGCGATCGGCGCGACCGACGACGAGTCGAAGAAGCACCGGGACACCCTCACGCTCGACGTTCCGGCGGCGAACCTCGTCGCGGCGGTCTATCCGACCGAGCCGGAGCCGGTCGGCAACTCGACCGAGGCCGCTCGACGCGCGCTCGCGGAGCCGTTCGACGGGCCGAGCTTCGCCGAGCTCCTTTCGGGCAGGACGAGCATCGCGGTGATCATCGACAACCAATTTCGCCCCACTCCCTCGTCGAAGTTGCTGCCTCCTGTATTCGACGCCATCGAGGCAGCGGGAGTTAGCGACGTCCGCGTCGTCTGCGCGAACGGGAAGGTCTTCCCCATGTCGGAATCGGACATGGAGCAGAAGATCGGGCGCGACAATCTCGCGCGGATGGAAGCGAACGGCTGGGCCTTCCACCAGAACGACCCCCAGAACCCCGACGTGTACACGTTCGTCGGCGTCTCGTCCGGCGGGACGCCCGTCTGGCTGCACACGGAGGTGGCGTCGGCCGACCTGAAGATCACGATCGGCCAGGCCCAGGCGAACCACTGGGGCGCGGGCGGCGGCGGCAAGCTGATCCTGCCCGGCGTCGTCTCGGACGCGACGATCGAGTCGAATCACTGCGCCTTCGTCACCTCACCGCAGACGCACTACGGCGCCTATGCGGGCCCGATGCGCTCCGACATCGACGAGGTCGCGACGATGTGCGGACTCGACTGCACGATGAACGTCATCCTCGACACGCACGGGCGCGTGATCGACTGCATCTTCGGCTCGCACCCCGAGGCGCATCGCGAGGCGATCCGCCGCTTCAACGCGATCTACGCCTACGACAGCTGGGTCGAGGAGAAGGGGCAAGCCGACATCGTCATCTGCGGCGTCTTCGCGCCCACCGACCATCTCTTCTTCCACACCGGCTGGGGGTGCATGTCCGCCGATCTCGTCCTCAAGGACGGCGGCACGATCATCTATACGAGCCCCTCGCCGGGCGTCTCGACCGCGATCGGCGACTTCCCCGGGTTCGCGCTGATGGATCTGATGAAGCCGTACATGCCGCCGACGCCCGAGAACTACCAGCGGGTGCTGCACGACATCCACAAGCGGGAGATCCAGATGTGGGCCGGCTGTATCTGGGTGCCGATCTACGAGGTGATGACGCGCAAGCACCTGACCGTCGTCACGCTCGAGGAGAACCTCGCGATGGCGGCCGACATCGGGATCGAGGCGACGTCGTCGCTCGACGAGGCGTTCGCCGCGGCGATGGCACGCCACGGCGACGACGCGAAAGTGGCGATCCTGCCCTACGCGCGCTACCAGCTGCCACGGAACGCCGTGCGCATGGCGTCGGCGGAGCCCAGCATCCTCGCGCACGCGGCGGTGTAGGACGTCGCCGGCGGACGTGTCCCGAACGGCGATCCCGGGCTTCAACCCGGCGAACGGTGTCACCGACCGCGACACCGTTCGCCGGGAGATTCGTGGCTCGACGACGATTCTCGAGATCCTGCGGATGTATCCGGACGGGCGCGCCGCCCAGCTGATGTCCCGCATCTACTGGCCGTGCGCGCACTGCGGCGGTGCCGTCCGCGAGCCGCTGACCCTCGCGGCGCAGCGCCACGCCCGAGACCCGCGCGCGGTCCTGACCGCCTTTCGCGCGCTCGAGGACGGTGGCCCGAGCGACGAAGAGGTGGCACTCGCCGCCGTCCGACATCCGCGCTGACGCTGGTACCGTCCCTCGCATGGCCAGGGCGGACCGCATCGAGGAGATCGGGCAGATGCTGACCGAAGGAGAGCCGACGCTCGCCGAGCTCGCCGACGGAATTCTCGAGGCCGTCGGAGCTGCACGCGTCTCGTTCTCCGAGATCGACGTAGGCGACGACGCGTTCGAGATCCTGGAGGCGCGCGGCGAGGTGTTGCTCGGCCCCGGAACGCGCTTCCCGCTGGACACGTCCACCCACCACCGAAGCGCAGCTGACGGAAAGCTCTTCGTCTCACCGGACTTCGACCGGCGGCGAGGCTTCTCGCGGCCCCTCGACCGAATCGTCCGTCAGCACGGGTTCCGGTCCGGCGCATCGCTGCCGCTCCGGCATCCGCAGGGCAGGCCCGGGGCGCTCAACCTTCACTTCGATACGACCGGGACGGCCGCAGCCGACGCTTGCGAGCTCGTCGAGCCACTGCTCGGAGACCTCTCGCTGGCGCTCGCCCAGCCGGACGAGATCGCACCGACGACGGTGCTCGTCTGCCACGACGACCCGCTCGTCGGGCACGGCATCGCACGCCTCCTCGAGGAGACGGGTCTCGCGCGTGCCGCACTCGCGCGAACGCCGTCGGACGCCGTGCGAGCAGGGCCGCTCCGTGCACCGGACGTCGTGATCGGCGATCTCGCGCTCGGCGGCCGCCGGGTCGATGCCTGGATCGGCGAGCTCCGGGCAACCGGCGTCGACGCACCGCTCCTCGTGATCGCCCCTCACGACGGCGGGGACAGCCTGAGCGTCGCCCTCGCAGCGGGTGCAACCGGTTTCGTCCTCCGCGCGGACGTCGAGGATGCCCTCCCACTGGCGGTCGACGCCGTCTCCCGGGGGCAGTCCTGGCTCCCCCGGAGCCGGATGCATCGCCAGGAGACAGCGCTGACGCCCCGGGAGCTCGACGTGCTCTCGTGCCTCGACCGCGGAATGCGATTCCGGCAGATCGCGGACGACCTCGGCATCTCACAGACGACGGCCAAGACGCATGCGCGGAGCCTCTTCCGCAAGCTCGGTGCCAGCTCGCGTTCGGAGGCCACCTATACAGCGCGTCGCCGCGGGCTGCTCGGATAGTCCGGCCACCGTCCCGGTCACCGTGGCGGCCCTCGTCCGAACGGACGATGCGTCGGGGGCCCGGCGGCGGCGACGATGACACGGTGACCGCGAGCTCCGAGCCCTGGGTCGGTCGGCCTCTGGAACGTTTCGAGGACGATGCATTGCTGCGGGGGGAGGGTCGCTTCCTCGACGACGTCCCCCCCGTTCCGCACTCGTGCCACGCGGCCGTCGTCCGGTCGCAGCTGGCGCACGCGCGGATCGTCGTCGAGCCGTCCGCTGCACTTGGTGCCCCCGGCGTGATCGGGGTCCTGACGGGAGCGGATGTCATGGCCCTTTCACGCCCGTTCCCCGCCGGGATCGACAGCGGAACCCCCCAGTACGCGGCAGCGGTCGAGACGGCACGGTACGTCGGCGAGCCGCTCGCGGTCGTCGTCGCCCGCGACCGGTATCTGGCCGAAGACGCCGCCGAGCTCGTCGAGGTCGACTACGACCCGCTCGACGCCGTCCTCGATCCGCTCGAGGCGGCTCCGGTCCACGATCGGTCGTTCGCGTACGGCGATGTCGACGGTGCGATGGCGGCTGCCGACATCGTCCTCCGCCACACGTTCCACGTCCCTCGCTTCACCTGCACTCCCGTGGAGTGCTACGCAGTCGTCGCGGACTGGGACGCGACCCACGGTCGGCTCACGACGTGGGCCAACTTCCAGGGCCCGTTCACACTCCACGGCGTCGCTGCTGCCGCTCTCGGCCTCCGAGGCGACAGGCTTCGACTCCTGACGCCCCCCGACTCGGGCGGCTCGTTCGGCGTCAAGTCGTCGGTCTTCGCCTACATCGTCCTCATCGGCCTTGCCGCGCGCCATCTCGGCGTCCCCGTGACGCTGGATCGAGGACCGCCTCGAGCACCTCGCCTCGAGCTCGGCGGCCACGGGGCGGACGACCGAGATCGAGGCCGGGCTTCACGACCGACGGTCGCCTGCTCGCGCTCCGCTACGACGCGATCGAGGACGTGGGCGCCTACGTCCGGGCGCCGGAGCCGGCAACGCTCTACCGCATGCACGGCTCGCTCGCGGGGGCGTATGCCGTCGCGAACGTCGGGGTGCGCAACAGGGTCGTGCTCACGAACACGCAGCCCTCGGGGCTGAACCGCGGGTTCGGAGGCCCGCAGCTCTACTTCGGGCTCGAGCGGACGATGGCGATCGCGGCCCGGCGACTCGGCCTCGATCCTGCCGAGCTCGCGCGACGAAACCTGATCACCGCGGACGCGATGCCCTATCGGACGCCGTCCGGTGCGCTCTACGACGGTGGCGACTATGCGGCCTGCCTCGACAAGGCCCTCGCGCTCGCGGACTACGACGAGCAACGAGCCCGTGTCGTTGCGGCGCGCGCCGAGGGTCGGCTCGTCGGCCTCGGTATCGCATGTGTCGTCGAACCGTCGATCTCCAACATGGGCTATATCACGCTGGCCCAGACCGCCGACGAGCGCGCCCTGACCCTGCCGAAGTCGGGGAACGCCGAAGGCGCGTCGGTGTCGATCGACCCACTCGGCGGCATCACCGTCCGGCTCGCGTCGACGCCACAGGGTCAGGGCCACAGGACCGTGTGCGCCCAGGTCGTCGCGGACGCGCTCGGATGCACCCCGGAGGACGTCACCGTGATGGCGGAGATGGATACCGCGAGCGTTCCGTGGACCGTCGCCTCGGGCGCGTACTCGTCTCGCTTCTCCGGCGTCGCCGTCGGCGCTGTTCAGGCGGCGGCGCTCAAGCTTCGCGCGAAGATCGACGCCGTCCGCGCGCACGTCGGAGACGCCGACCTCTCGCTTCGTCGCGTCGCCGGCATGGCGCACTGGAACCCGGAAGGGCTTCCGGACGGCCAGGAGCCCGGTCTCTCGGCCGTCGCCTTCTGGGCGCCGCCGACGCTCGACCCCCCGGACGACGAGGACAGGATCGCCTCCTCCGCGTCGCACGGCTTCATCGTCGACATCTGCGCGGTCGAGGTCGAGCGCGAGACCGGCGAGGTGCGCGTGCTCGACTACGTCACGGTGCACGACGCCGGGCGCCTCCTCAATCCGCTGCTCGCGGACGGCCAGGTGCACGGCGGATTCGCGCACGGTGCGGCGGCCGCCCTCTACGAGCGCCACGTCTACGACGAGTCGGGGAACCTGATGACATCGTCTCTCGTCGACTACCTGACGCCGACGGCTCCCGACATCCCGGAGCTCACGATCGGGCATCTCTCGACGCCGTCCTCGGTCACCGCGCTCGGCGCGAAGGGGATCGGCGAGGGAAACACGATGAGCGCGCCCGTCTGCATCGCCAACGCCGTCGCCGACGCGATCGGTCGGGACGACATCGAGCTGCCGTTGACGCCGCCGCGCGTCTGGGAGCTTCTCGAGCGGAGGCAACCGGCCGTGAAGCCCGTCGCGTTCGAGTACGTCGCCGCCCGCTCGGTCGACGAGGCGGTCGCCGCCCTGGCACGCGACGAGGACGCCAAGCCGATCGCAGGAGGCCAGAGCCTCGTTCCCGCGCTCAACATGCGCCTCGTCCGACCGACCCTGCTCGTCGACGTCAATCGTGCGGGCCTCGACACGATCGAGGCGAACGGCGTTCTCCGCGTCGGCGCGACGGTGCGGCAGTCAGCGCTCGAGCACGACACCCGCACTCACCCCCTGCTCCGCGAGGCGCTTCCGTTCGTCGGGCATTTCGTGACCCGCAACCGCGGCACGGTCGGAGGCAGCATCGCGCATGCCGACGGCTCGGCCGAGATTCCGCTCTGCCTCGCGGCCCTCGGCGGAACGATCGTGATCGAGGGGCCGGGAGGGCGGCGCGACGTCGACCCCGACGCGTTCTTCGTGACGCATTTCATGACGACGCTCGCTCCCGGCGAGCTCGTCGTCGAGTCGCACTGGCCGCAACCGGCGGACGACGAGGGGGCGGCCTTCGAGGAGTTCGCCCTCCGCGCGGGCGACTTCGCGCTCTCGATGGTCGCGGTAGTGCTCCGCCGCGTCGACGGGGTCGCCCGCGACGTGCGGATTCGCATCGGCTCCGTGACCGATCACCCGACCGCGTTCCACGCGGTCGAGGAGGCTGTCGAAGGATCATTCGTCACGGCTCTCCACGGCCCGGGAGGCAGGCGCCGTCGCCGCGTCTGCCGTCGACCCCCCGGGCTCGATCCACGCGTCGCCCGCCTACCTTCGGCACGTCACGGGCGCGCTCGTCGAGCGCGCCCTTCTCCACGCCTGGGAGCGGTCCGCGTGAGGATCGCCCTCACGGTGAACGGGACGCCCGTCGTCGAGAACGTCGAGCCGCGCCTTCTCCTGACCGACTTCCTGCGCCACACGCTCGGGCTCACGGGAACGCACGTCGGGTGCGAGCACGGCGTCTGCGGCGCCTGCACGGTGCGCCTCGACGGGGTCTCGGTGCGCGGGTGCTGCCTGCTTGCCGTTCAGGCCGACGGCTGCGTCGTCGACACCGTCGAGTCTCTCGCCGGCGACGAGCACCTCGCTCCGCTCCAGGAGTCGTTCAAGCGCCACCACGCCCTGCAGTGCGGCTTCTGCACGCCCGGCATCCTGATGGCCGCCGACGACCTCCTCTCGCGCGGGTCCCCCTCGCACGAGGAGATCGTCGACATGCTCTCCGGGCACCTCTGCCGCTGCACGGGCTATGCCCCGATCGTCGCGGCGATCGAGGAGGCCAGGGATATGAGGGAGACGGGGCGGTGAACCTCGCAGCGTCACTCCTTGCTGCGTGCGAGCGCCACCCGGAGCTCGAGGCGTTCCCGGGGATCCGCTACGGCGAGCTCCTTCCGCGCGTCGCCCGCATCGCAGGAGGGCTCGATGTCGCCCCGGGCGCCCGCGTCGCGGTCGTGCTCGACAACCGCCTCGAGACGGCGCTCCTCTACTGGGCGGCGCAGTGGGCGGGCGCGGTCTTCGTGCCCCTCTCCTGGAGGCTCGCCGAGGAGGAGCTCGACTACTGCATCGCGGATGCAGGCGCCGAGCGCGTGATCCGCGAGGACGACGCCCTTCCCGACGCACCCGAGCATCCCGGCGCTCTCGATCGCGACGCGCAGGAGATCTCGTTGCTTCTCTACACGTCGGGAACGACGGGGCGGCCGAAGGGCGTTCCCCGGAGTCACGCCGCCGACAGGGCGGGCGGTCTCAGCCAGGCGTTGCAGCATGGGTACCGGCACGGCGACCGCACGCTCGGGGTGATGCCGCTGTACCACACGATGGGAATCCACTCACTCGTCGCCATGCACCTCGTAGGTGGCTGCTACGTCCCGCAGGCGCGGTGGGGGCAGGAGGACGCGCTCCGGCTCATCGAGGAGCAGCGGATCACGTCGCTCTACCTCGCCCCCACCCTCTTCTACGACCTCGTCACCGCGGAGGGGATCGAGCGGCACGATCTGTCGTCCGTGCGCGCGCTCGGGTACGCCGGGGCCGCGATGACGTCCTCGGTCGTCGCGCGCTGCGTCGACGCCTTCCAGCCCGACGTGTTCGTGAACCACTACGGCTCGACCGAGATCTACACGTTCTCGATCGGGCGCGACCAGGTGGCGAAGCCCGGGTGCGCAGGACGGCCGGCGTTGAACACCCGCCTCAAGCTCGCGGAGGGCGGCGAGATCTGCGCCCATCTCGCGGGAGACGAGGCTTTCGGCGGCTACTGGAATCGTCCCGACGCGGACGCGAAGGCGATTCGCGACGGCTGGTATCACACGGGCGACATCGGACACCTCGACGACGACGGCGATCTCTGGATCGACGGGCGGGTCGACGACATGATCATCTCGGGCGGCGAGAACATCCACCCGCTCGAGGTCGAGGAGATCCTCGCGAGCCACCATGGGGTCGAGGAGGTCGCGGTGATCGGCGTGCCCGACGACCGCCTCGGTCAGCGGGTGGTCGCGATCGTCGTCGGCACGGCCACGCCCGACGAGCTCGACGCGCACTGCCTCGCCTCGCCGCTCGCTCGCTTCAAGCGGCCGCGGGAGTACCGTGCGCTGAGCTCACTCCCGAAGAGCCCCTCAGGCAAGATCCTCCGTAGAGTCCTCCGAAGCGAACCGACGAAGGAGAGCGCGTGACAGAGTACGACGGATTCCGGGTCGAGCACGACGCCGACCGTGGCGTGGCGACGATCACGCTGGACGTCCCGGGGAAGTTCAACCGGGTCTCGATGCTCGCGCGGGACCAGCTCGCGGCGCTCTTCGCCGAGCTCGACCGCGACGATGCGGTCCGGTTCGTCGTCCTCACCGGCGCGGGTGGGCAGTTCACCGCCGGAGGTGATATCGCAGGCTTCCTGACGAAGTCACCGTGGGTCGTCTCCCAGCTTGCGAAGAACGTCGCCGCCCCCGAGCGCTGTTCGAAGCCCGTGATCGCGCGGCTCGAGGGCTACGTCTTCGGTGTCGGGCTCGAGCTCGCGCTCGCGTGTGACTTCCGGATCGCTTCCGACGACATGCAGATGGCGCTGCCCGAGGCCACGATCGGGATGATTCCCGGTTCGGGAGGCACCCAGAGGCTCGCGCGGCTCATCGGCGTCGGGCGAGCGAAGGACATCATCATGCGCGGCCGGCGGGTCGGCGCCGACGAGGCGCTCGCGATCGGCCTCGTGACGGAGGTCGTGCCCGGCTCCGAGCTCGACGAGAAGGTGGCATCGCTCGTCGCGGAGCTCTCGCGCCACGCTCCGCTCTCCCTCGCGATGTCGAAGCGCGTGCTCAACACCGTCTACGACGGGCCGCTGCACCTCGGGCTCGAGCTCGAAGGCCTCGCCTACGGGCTGATGCAGCAGACGCACGACTTCCACGAGGGCGTCGAGGCGTTCGTCGAGAAACGCAGGCCCGAGTTCGACGGGACGTAGGGGCCGGAGCGCCCGGGTCGACGCACGGGCGTCAGCCCTAGCGGCGCTCCCAGGCGAGACCGGCAGCGAGAACCGTCGTGTCGTGCGGGGCGATGAACTGCATGTTCCCCACCGCGAGCCCGGCCCACCCGATCAGGTTGACCCAGCGAAGGAACGACGAGAAGGGGAGGCGCACGTCGAGCTCGTCGGCGTCCTCGTCCGGCAGATCGATCGCGTAGCAGGGAGAGACGTAGAGATCGACGTCCGGCTCGTATGCCCGCCACGTCGCGAGCGCGGCCCGGCCGGCCGCCACCGCCTCGTCGCTCACGCGCTGCGCGGCCTCGAGCTTCGGCCTGATCGTGTCGGAGTACTCGTCGGCGCGAGAGGGGAACGTCTCCCGGTGGCTCGTCGCCGCCTCGCGGAGGAAGACGGGCCACATGTCCGCCTGCGCCGGGGGGATCCCCGCCTCGACGACGTGCGCGCCCATCCCCTCGAGGTCCGCGACCCAGCCCTCGGCGACGTCGGTCTGCTCGGTCGCCCGGCCGTCGCCGAGCTCCGGCGCGGAACGGAGAAGGCCGACCGTGAGCCCATCGAGACGAGGCTCCGGCACGGGAGCGCCGGCGAGCACTGACCAGAGCAGGGCCACGTCCCCGACCGTCCTCCCCATCGGTCCCACCGTGTCGAACGAAGGGCACAGTGGGTAGATGCCCTCGAGCGGGAGCACGCCCCAGCGTGATTTCAGGCCGACGGTCCCACAGGCCGCCGACGGCAACCTGATCGAGCACCCGGTGTCGGTGCCGAGCCCCAGCTCGACGAGGCCGGCAGCGATCGCGGCCGCGTTTCCTGCGGACGAGCTGCCGGTCGTCCGACCCGGATGCAGAGGGTTGTGCACCGTCCCGTACCAGGGGTTCGCACCGAGCACGCTCCAGGCGAACTCCGGCAGGTTTCCCTTGCCGACGACGACGGCGCCTGCGTCCAGCACCCGCTGGACGACCGGCGCGTGGCGCTCGGGAACGTGATCGGCGTAGATGCGCGACCCGTAGGTCGTGCGGATCCCGGCCGTGTCGATCAGGTCCTTCACGAGCAGCGTCCTGCCGGCGAGCGGCCCCTTTGCTGCGCCGACGAGCGGCTCGGCAAGCCAGGTGATGCCCGCGTTGTAGAGGTCGGCGGCGCTCACGAGGTCTACACCCTCACGGGACCAGGGCGACGCACTCGACCTCGATCTTCGCCCCGGGGATCACGAGCGCCGAGATCTCGACGAGCGTCGAGGCCGGGCGGGTCTCGCCGAAAACCTCCTGCCGGACGGGGTTCACGAGCGGTCGGTCGTTCACGTCCGTCAGGTAGACGGTCACCTTGACGACATCGGCGAACGTGCAGCCTCCCGCGGCGAGCACGGCCCGCATGTTCTCGAACACGGAGCGCGCCTGGGCCACGACATCGTCCCCGCCGACGAGCTCGCGCCGTTCGTCGACCGGAACGATGCCGGAGACGAACAGGAGCCCACCCGCCTCGACCGCGTCGGTGAAGTGCGAGATCGGCTCGGCCTGACCCTCGACACGGAGCTCGCGACGGGCGACATCTAGCCGAAATGGGCCTTGAGCGCATCGAACCCGCCCTGGAAGACCTCGGCGGCGAAGAAGTCCGTCCAGTGGCTCTGCTGGTCGCGATCGCATCGAACGTCGTCCACCACTCGACGAAGCTGCCTCCTCCGTCGGTGATCGGCGTCACACGGAGCGTCGCGCAGTAGTTGTCGACGTCGAACGGCGTCTTCTGGAAGTCGTATGTGTACGAGCGCTCGAGATCGGAGTGCTCGAGGAGCTGCTCGCGAAGGTGCGTTCCGTCGGCGAGCGTGAAGCTGCGGATGGCGCCGACCTGGTCGCCGCCTTCCCGTCCTCGATCTCGCTCTGCGAGACGAGCCCGCTGTGCCAGGTCGCGAGACCGTTGAAGTCGCGAACGTGTGCCCAGACCTCGTCCGGCGACGCCCCGATCACCGTGCTTGCGTAGGACTTTGCCATGCCGGCTCCTTTGACTTCGTGGTGAACATCCAGGTGATCCTACGACGACTCGAGCCGCGCCTGCGCCGCCTCTCGGATCTCCGACAGCGTCTGCCTCGGCGTCAGTGCCTCGGTGTCGACCCGAAGCTCGATCACGGCAGGTCTCTCGCTCGCAATGGCCGCGTCGAACGCCGCCTCGAACTCGTCGGTCCGCTCCACGACCGAGCCGTGCGCGCCGAACGCCCGCGCGAGCGCGGCGAAGTCGGGATTGACGAGATCTGTGCCGGGACGCGACCCGGGTAGTGCCGCTCCTGATGCATCCTGATCGTCCCGTACATGCCGTTGTTGACGACGAGCACGACGATCGCGGCATCGTGCTGCACCGCGGTCGCGAGCTCCTGTCCGGTCATCAGAAAGTCGCCGTTGCCCGCAGGCGACCACCAACCGCTCCGGATGCAGGAGCTTCGCGGCGACGGCGGCGGGAACCCCGTAGCCCATCGCGCCGCTCGTGGGGGCGAGCTGCGTCCGGTACTCCCTGAACTCGTAGAAGCGGTGCGTCCAGACGGAGAAGTTGCCGGCGCCGTTCGTGAAGATCGCATCGGCCGGCAGCCGCGCCCGCACTCTCGCCATCACCTCGCCCATGTCCAGTGCCCCGGGGGGCGGCGGTGGAGAAGGTTCTCTGGTACTCCGCCTTGGCCTGCATCGTCACCGCCCGTCGCGGGGCCGGATCGAGAGGCGGCTGACCGGCGAGCGCGAGCGCGAACGCGTCGGGCGAGGCTGCGATTGCGAGAGCCGGCGTGTACACCCGCCCGAGCTCCTCCGGGTCCGCGCTCACGTGAACGAGGGCCTGCGAAGGGCTTGGGGCGGCGAGAAGCGTGTACCCCGAGGTCGTGATCTCGCTCAGCCGGTCGCCGATCGCGAGCACGACGTCGGCGTCACGCGTCCGCTGCGCGAGCCTTGGATCGGGCCCGAGTGCAAGGCGACCCACGTAGGCCTCCGACGTGTTGTCGACGTAGTCCTGGCAGCGCCATCCCGCCGCGACGGGTACGGCGCCTGCGTCGCACCAACCGGTCAGCGCGGCGTGGGCCTCCGCGCTCCATGGTGCGCCGCCGACGATCACGAGAGGGCGTGCGGCGCCCTCGAGCATGAGGCGTGCCTGCTCCACGTCTGCCGGAGACGGGTGCACCTGCGTCGGTGCGTACGGTCTCGGCGTCGGCCGCCTGCGACTGCTCGACGAGCATGTCCTCGGGCAGCGCGAGCACGACCGGGCCGGGCCGACCTGCGGTCGCGACGTGGAATGCGCGCGCCATGAGCTCGGGCACCCTGTCGGCGCTGTCGATCTGCGCCACCCACTTCGCCATCGGCCCGAACATGTGGGTGTAGTCGATCTCCTGGAACGCCTCGCGCCCCGTCATTCCCCGCCCCACCTGCCCGATGAGGAGGATCATCGGCGTCGAGTCCTGGTAGGCCGTATGGACGCCGCCGGCAGCGTGCGTCGCGCCCGGGCCACGGGTGACCATGCAGATCCCCGGGTCGACCGGTCAGCTTCCCGTACGCGTCGGCCATGTTGGCGGCGCCGACCTCGTGGCGACACGTGACGAAGCGGATCGGTGCGTCGTGGAGCGCGTCGAGCACCGCGAGGTAGCTCTCCCCGGGCACACCGTACGCCACCTCGGCACCGTGGACGACGAGCTGGTCGACGACCAGCTTTCCGCCCGTTCTCACCGGAGCTCGAGCGGGTGCTCGAAGTAGACCGAGGCCGTCTGGAGCTTCGGACGCTGGTCGTCGGCCGGGTCGACATACCGGATCGTCCGCTTCCCCGCCCATTCAGCCGGGAGGATCAGCACGCGAACGAACGCGGTCGGCTGGTGCGCCGAGGCGGTGGCGAGAACCGGGTCTGGCCCGGACTCGAACCAGGCTCCCCCCTTGCCGTACGAGACCATCTTGCCCTCCGCCGTGATGTCGAGCTCGCCGTGGAGCAGATAGCGGATTCCCGGGCCGGGATGGGTGTGCGTGTACGCGACGCCGCCGGGCGGGAAGTCGACGCGGTCGCAGCGCAGCACCCAGTCGGCATACGGGTCGAGCTGGACGCGGCGCGAGAGACGAGCGCCTTCGGCCGCTTCGGGTGTCTCGTCGAGCTGCCACACGAGCGCATGCCCCTCGACGCTCGCCGCACCGAGGAAGGCGGCGTCGTTCGGCGATGTCGTAGACGACCCGATCGCCTCCGATCGTCTCCACACCGGTCTCGAACTCGTACAGGGAAAGCCTCATCGGCGGCCGACTCTATCGAGCCGCGAAACCCCGGTGGCCGGCCGACGGCTCTCACCCCGCCGCTCAGTGGAAATACTGGCCTCCGTCGATCACGATCGTCTGTCCCGTGACGAAGGTCGATCCCGGCCCCGAGAAGTAGACGACGGCGCCGACCACGTCCTCGGGCACCTGGTCGCGCTGGAGCGTGCGCGCGGAGACCGAGACGTCGCGGAGCTTCTCGACGACCTCCGGATGGGCCTCGACGCCTGCCGACATCGTGAAGCCCGGTGCGACGCAGTTGACGAGCACGTCGTGCTTCCCGACCTCCTTCGCGAGCGCGCGCGTGAACGCGACGATCGCCCCCTTGCTCGTGACGTAGTGCAGGAGGAACGGTACGCCGCGAAACGGCGTTCCCGGAGGAGATGTTGACGATGCGACCGCCGCCGTTTCGCTGCATCACCGGCACGACCGCGCGGGACATGAGGAACATGGAAGCGACGTTGACGTCCATCACCTGTCGCCACTCGGCGAGGGGGATCTCGGTGAACGCACGCATCTCGAGCGACGCATACAGACCGGCGTTGTTGACGAGCACGTCGATCGAGCCGCACCGCTCGACAGCGTCGGCCACGAGTCTGCTCGACCGCGATCTCGTCGGCGACGTCGGCCGTCAGGCCGACGCCGTCGGGAAACGCCTCCGCCGCAGCTTCCGCGCCGCGGCAGGTCCGCGATGACGATCCGCGCGCCTTCGGCGGCGAGGCCTCCGGCGATCGCGAGCCCGATTCCCTGCGCGCCCCCGGTGACGAGAGCGACCTTCCCGTCGAGCTGACCCATCTCCGCCTCTACCCTACTGGAGCACCGACCACGGGGTCGGCGTCAGGATCCGGTTCTGCTGGGTGTGGATGAGCGGCTGGATCTTCGCCATGAACGCCTTCCAGTCGTCGCGCGCGAGCAACGCCGCGCGCCGCTCCTCGCGCTCCGCGAAGCTGTCGTAACGCCACATGCTCGTGTACGTCGAGAGCGCGCCGATGTCGGTCGTGAACGCCCCGACGAAGCCGCCGAGCACCTCCTTCTGGATCTCGATCCCCTCGTCTCCGTAAAGCCGCACGAGCTCCGGGCAGCCGGCCCGTGTGGACGTGGTAGTCGCGCTGTTCGATGATCACCATGCTCTAGATCGCCTCCCCGATGCCGCCCATCGCGAGGTACTTGAGCTCGACCCAGTCGTCGACGCCGAAGCTCGACCCCTCACGTCCGATTCCCGATTCCTTCATCCCACCGAACGGTGCCACCTCCGACGAGATGAAGCCTGTGTTGATGCCGACGATCCCGTACTCGAGCGCCTCGGCGACCCGCCAGGTGCGCCCGAGATCCTGCGTGTAGAAGTAGGCCGAGAGGCCGTACGGCGTGTCGTTCGCGACCGCGACCGCCTCGGCGTCGGTGGCGAACCGGTTGATACCCGCGACCGGGACCGAACGTCTCCTCGCAGCTCATCGCCATGTCCATCGTGACGCCGGTGAGCACCGAGGGCGCAAAGAACTGGCCGTCCAGGCGGCCGCCGCCGACACGAACGCTCGGCCCCCAGATCGAGCGCGTTCGCGACGTGCCGCTCGACCTTCTGCGACCGCTGCCTCGTCGATCAGCGGGCCGACCTGGGCACCTTCGGTGAATCCGTCGGCGACCCTGAGCGCAGAGACGGCATCGGTGAACGCCGCGACGAACTCGTCGTAGATGCCGTCCTGGACGAGGAAGCGGTTCGCCGAGATGCAGGTCTGGCCGGAGTTCCGGAACTTGCACATGAGCGCGCCGGCCACCGCCTCGGAGAGATCGGCGTCGTCGAAGACGATGAACGGGGCGTTGCCGCCGAGCTCGAGCGAGATCTTCTTCACCTGGCCCGCGCACTGCGCCATGAGAAGCTTGCCGACCTCCGTCGAGCCGGTGAAGCCGACCTTGCGGACGATCGGGTTGGACGTCATCTCGCCGCCGATCGACGGCGCGTCCTCCGCATCGCCCGTGACGACCGAGAAGACGCCGGGAGGCACGCCCGGCCTCCTCGGCGAGCGCGGCGATCGCGAGCGCGGTCAGCGGAGTCTGCTCGGCCGGCTTCAGCACCATCCGTGCAGCCGACGGCGAGCGCGGGCGCGGATCTTCCTGGGTCACCATCGCCGAGGGGAGTTCAGGGTGATGCCCGCGGTCATGCTGATGGGGCTCGCGCGTGGCAGCTATGCGCTTGTCGTGCCACGGGGGAGGGAATGATCGCTCCCGTCCAAGTCGCTTTGCCTCCTCGGCGAACCACTCGTAGAGAGGACAGGGCATACGCGATCTCCGCCCTCGCCTCGGCGAGGAGCTTCCTCTGCTCCACTCACCATCAGCGCGGCCAGCTCGCCGCTTCGGCGTCGGCCATCGCGGCGGACGCGAGCCGGAGGAGGATCCGGGAGCGCTCCTTTGCGCTCTCGGGCCCGCCACGCGGGAAGCGCGCGCGCCGCGGCCTCGATCGCGCGCCGCGTCTCTGCCCGCACCGAGCCTCGGCACCTCGGCGACCCGTCCGGCCGGTCGCCGGGTTGGGCCACGGGGAGGTCGAGCCGTCATCGGCATCGACCCGAAGCGACCGTCCACGAACGCCGGCGTGCGAAGGGAGCCCCTCCGGGGCGATCGTCGCCACGGCCCTGACCTTACCCCCGGTGCTGTGACCGTCATCTCCCATCCCAACCCCTGGGCACGGCGGTGGCCCACATAGAGGCGGAGTAGAGTCATGACGTTGGAAACCGCGTTCGCGCATTTCGACGACGTCCCGGCCGTTCGAGCTCGCGGATGGTGTCCACCGGGGCGACCGCTGTTCGGTGCTGGGGCGATGCTCAACGCTATCTAGTTCGAGCCGTTGAACCCCCGCCGCTGCGCACAGCCATCCCCACGAGCAGCTGGGGCTGGCGCTGTGCGGCATGCAGGCGCTCGTCGCTCCACGCCCGCGCGCGCCCACTGAGCTCGGCCCATGGAGGGCTATGTGCTCCCGGGTGGCGTCGAGCACTCCGCGCAACTGCGGCCCGCAGGGTGCACTCGTGCTCTACGTGTCCAGCCGGTTGGGACCACTGACCGGAGCGATGGGACAGCCAGGATCTCGCCGGCGACGCGCTGAGCCGGGCTGAGATGGCGCTGCTCGCGACGAACTCGAGGGAAGAGACGAGCTTCCTCACGCCGGGCCCATCCCCCTGGGTGGGATGTCCCTGCGCGCGGTTGAACTTCATGTGCTGGCCGTCGTGGAGGCGGGGACCCTGCTGGCGGCTGCTCCGGTCGGCGCTGACGTTCGTCGACCACGAGGGCATCGTCGACCGCCGGACCTTCCACGAGCTCGCGGGGATGCTGTGCGATGGGCTTAGCACCTCCTGGAACGCCGCCCCCTCGACCGCGGCGACCGCGTGGTGCTCGGCCGCGATCGGCAGGTCTCCGGCCTGGCACGGCGCGATGCTCGGCGTGCGCTCTAAGAGCGGCCTCGTGGCGGTTCCCTGCCCCGAGCATGCTCCGGGCACGCGATCTCGCGTTCCGCGTCGGCGAACTCCCTGCAGCGTGGCTCGTGGTGGCCGACCGCTTGCTCGAGCTCGAGATCGAGGGAGATGCGGCACCAGGTCGCCCCGCGCGTCCGTTCCCGTGCTGTACCTCGACCAGGCGTCGACCAGCTTCTCGCCGCGATCCGCCGGTCTTCGCGCCTCTTGACCCGAGGAGACGATGGCCGGCACAAGACGGCGCTTTCATCCTCTACACGTCCGGCACCACGAGGGAACCTCAAGGGGGCCGTCCACACCCACGCCATACATGCCTGGGCGCAGCGCCGCGCAGGCGACGCACTGGCTCGACGCGCACGAGTGGACGACGTCGTCTGGTGGACGGCCGGTACGGGGGTGGCGAAGGCGATCTGGAACCTCGCTGTCGGCCCTGGTGGTCGCACGGAGCCCTAGGTCTCGCGCCCCCGACGAAGGCCCGTTCGACGCGGCGGAGCGTCTGTCGCTCTCATCCAACGCCCTGGGCGTCGACGTCGCTCGCGAGGCGCTGATGGAGTACCGCACGCTCGCGAAGCTCGACTCGCTCGGGCTCGGCGAGCAGACCTCCCGCTCGGCCTCCGTCACGCCGGTGCTCCTGCTGGCGAGCCGCTGAACCCGGAGGTGATTGCGGCGCTCTCCAGGACGGCGCCCTCGGCATGACCGTCCACTGGCTCCACGGGATGCAGATGGAGAACTGGCTCCTCGTCGGCGAACACGCCCCACGCCGCCCGCTTCGCCCCGGCTCCATGGCACAGCCGACGCCGGAGCACCACGACTCGTCCGCGAACGACGAGCTCTGCAGATGTTCCGCCCGACGGGTGTCGAAGGCGACCTGGCGCTGATCGGCCGGCCGCCGACGCTCTTCACCGGCTACTGGGGAGGCACCGGAGGACACCTACGTGGCTTCCGGGGCGGTCCTGTACCTGACGGGCGACCGGGCCACGCGGGACGAGGAGGGGTACTTCTGGTCGTCGGCCCGCGCGGACGACGTGATCGTCTCGTCCGCGTACCGCATCGGTCCGTCTCAGGTGGAGAGCGCGCTCCTCGAGCATCCCGCGGTCGCCGAGAGCGCTGTGGTGGGCGCGCCCGACACGGATCGCGGCCAGATCGTGAAGGCGTTCGTCGTCCTTCGACCGGGCCAGGAGCCGACCGGCCGCACTGGCGACCGAGCTCCAGGCAGCACGTCAAGGCGGTCACCGCACCGTACAAGTACCCGCGCTCGATCGCGTTCCTCTCGACGAGCTGCCGAAGACCGCGAGCGGCAAGATCCGCCGGGTCGTTCTCCGAGACGTGGAGCTTCGAGCGGCGTCACCCCTTCCGCCCCCACCCGCACGTGAGCCCGAGCCGCCTGCGGACGCCACCGGAGCGGAGGAGGATGCACGTCACGCCGCCGCCGAGGCGGCAGCGGTTGCGGCCCTCGCGGCCGAGCAGGCGCGCCGCGACCGGGACGAGGCTGACCGGCGAGCAGAGGAGGAGCGCCGACGTACGGCAGAAGCACGCCAAGCAGAAGAAGCACGCCAACGCGTGGCCGAGCGAGCCCAGGCCGAGCAGCCCGCGACCCGCGATGTCGAGGACAGGCGCGCTGCGAGGGCGGCGGCAAAAGCGGAGGAGCAGCAACGCAGGGCCGACGAGAAGCGCCGCCACGAGGAAGCGAAGGCGGCAGCAGAGAAGTCCCGCCGAGACGAAGCCGAAGCAGCGCGAGCTGCGAAGGCGCAGGCCAAGGAGGACGCCAAGCAGCGCAAGCTCGACGAGAAGCGCCGCCGCGAGGAAGAAAGAGCCGCGGCAGACCAGGCCCGTCGAGACGAAGCCGAAGCCCGACGCGCCGCCGAGGCACGCGCCCGAGAGGAAGCGGAGGAGCGCAAGCTCGACGAGAAGCGTCGCCGCGAGGAAGCGAGCGCGGCCGCCGAACAAATGCGCCGAGACGAAGCCGAAGCCCGACGCGCCGCACAGGTTGCGGCCGCGGATGCGGCGCGGCGCGAGAAAGATGAGCGAGGCAAGCCTGCTGCCACTCCCCCCGGCCCGGTTCCGGCGGTTCCAGACCCGGACGACGTGAGCGGCGAGGACGACGAGCCCACCAGCGCCGAGCTGATCGCCCGACTGCGCGCATATGGCCTGGGCGACAGCGACGAGAGCGCCCTTAGAGACCAGGACTGATGCCGTGAGCGAGACGATCGAGGCGCCGGTCGAGGTCGACCTACCCGACTCCGGCGAAGAGTTCGACC
This sequence comes from uncultured Thermoleophilia bacterium, assembly GCA_963756835.1. Lineage (GTDB taxonomy): Bacteria > Actinomycetota > Thermoleophilia > Gaiellales > Gaiellaceae > Gaiella. The sequence goes on along the minus strand of CAVWPE010000008.1, from coordinate 38,337 downwards.
ACGAGCGGCCGTGGGTCGTGATCGTGTGGAACGACCCGATCAACCTGATGAGCTACGTCACCCTCGTGCTCCAGCAGCTCTTCGGCTACTCCAAGACGAGGGCCACCCGCCTCATGCTGCAGGTGCACCACGAGGGCAAGGCTGCCGTGTCGACCGGCACGCGGGAGAAGGCGGAGCTGGATGTGTCGCGGCTACACGCGCACGGCCTGTGGGCGACGATGCAGCAGGATTAGTTGGTGCGCCGCGGCATCGATCCGGCGACCGGACGGGTCGGCTACAGGGTGCGGCTCCCCTCGGAGGAGCGGGAGATCCTCGCGGCTCGCTCCCCTCCCAGCTGCGCGAGGCGCTCCGCGCCGCGAGCCAGACGCTATACCGGCTTTTCCCGCCGGCGTTCCTCGACGACGACGAGAGCAACGTGGAGTACTGCCAGCCTCGTCGGCGCCGGCCTCCTCGAGGGAAAGCTCGCCGCGCTCCACGAGCTCGAGCGCACGGCTCACGCGGAGTCGCTGACCGGCCGAGCTCCGCGCACCTGGCTCGGCGGCATCGAAAGCCTGCGACTCGTCCTCGGGACGCAGCTCGACGTGACCGAGGAGAGCTACGGCCCGGCCTCGACCGCGACGACCCCGATGCGCCACGGCTCGCCCTCTACCACTGGCTCCCTCTGTGGCTGCAGGAGGAGGTCGTGCACGCGCTCTCCGAATCGCTCCGGAGCCGAGCGACCCCGAGGGCTGAGGGTCAGGGAACCACGAGAACGCGCCCGGCCTTCCACCGGCGAGGCTCGTCTCGACGGCGTCGTTCACCTCGTCGAGAGGGAACGACGGCCCGACCGACGAGCCGCAAGATCGAGGCGGCCGGCGCCGACGTGCTCCAGCATCACCGGAAGCGCGAGCGCCGGGTCCTCCGAGCCGTACAGCGTCCCGGTGAGCCGCTTCTCCCTCCGGATCAGCTCGAACGGGTCGAGATCGAGCCGCTCTCCCCTGCGGCGGCAGCCCCACGATCACCGCGGTGCCGCCGTCGCGCGTGGAGCGGAGGGCCGTCTCGGTCGTCGCGGGGTAGCCGACCGCGTCGAACCCGTAGTCGGCGCCGTCCGGGAGCGCGGCCCGCCATCAGGCCGCGACAGCTCGTCGGGCCCGGCGACGTGCGTCGCGCCCTGCGCCCCCGTGCGGCGTCGAGCCCGCCCTCGACCGGGTCGCAGACGACGATCGTCGCCGCTCCGGCGATCCGAGCGCCCTGGACGACGAACTGCCGACGCCGCCCGCGCCGATCACGAGCACCGACAGCGCCAGGCCGACGCCCCGGCCGCGTAGAGCACGGCGCCGACGCCGGTCAGCACCGCACAGCCGAGGAGCGCGGCCTGCTCGAGTCGGGATCGCCGCTCCGAGGGGGAGCGCGACCTTCGACACGACGACGCCGCTCGGCGGAGGCAGCCGGTCGCGGTGCCGCGGTACACCGTCTCCCCCCCGGTACGCATCCCCGTCGTCCCGTCGGGGAGCGTTCCGTTCGGGATCGCGGGGTGGAGTGAACACGCACGTCGCTGGGCGGCCGCGACGGCAGCCCGCGCACGCGCCGCACGACGGCGCCCACGAGAGGACGACGTCGTCGCCGCCGGCCGGACGCCGGTCGACCGCATCCCCGACCTCCTCGACGACGCCCGCGCCCTCGTGCCCGAGCACCATGGGCGTCGGCCGCCGGAACTCGCCCTTCACCTGGTGGAGGTCGGTACCGCAGATGCCGACCGCGCCCCATCCGCACCACGACCTCGTGCGGGCCGGGCTCGGCGAGCGTCGATCTCGACGACCTCGAGCGGCCGGCCGACCGCGTAGGAAGAGCGCGGCCCGCGTCTCCGAGGATGTTGGGTCCGGCGGGTCCCGGTCCGCTCGCGGATCCGCCGCTTGCAGATCAAGCGAGCGCGGACTTGACGTCCCGCGCAGTTGGTCACGGTCGAGACGTTCTGGAGCGCGAAGTTGATCGACGCGTTGTGCCAGTCGGCGTTCATCGTCGAGCAGCCGTCCTCGGGCACGACCATGAAGAAGCCCTTGTCGGCCCCCGTGCGGGACGTGTGCTCGATCGACATGTTCGTCCACGCGCCGGTGACGACGATCGTGTCGCGGCCGAGCCCGGCGAGCAGGTTCTCGAGCTTCGTCCCCTGCCACGCGGACATCCGCATCTTCTCGACGACGAAGTCGCCGTCCTGCGCCTCGAGCCCCTCGGCGGGCTCGGCGCCCCACGTCCCGCGGACGAGCGCGCCCGCACCGCCGACGCCCTCGAACAGCGGCGCGTTGACCTTGAGTCCCGGCGCGCCCTCATCGACGATGTACCAGACGTGGATCACCGGGATCCCCTTGCCGCGGCAGAACGCGGCGAGGTCCTTCACGTTCTCGACGACGTTCTGGTCCTTCGCGTGCTGCGGCGAGCCGGACTCGGCGAACGCGCCGCCGTCGATGATCACGTCGTTCTGCATGTCCTGGACGATGAGGACGCAGCGCGACGCGTCGAGGCTGTAGTCGGGCATCTCGTCTCCTTCTCTCGTTCTACGCCATGTACGGCTCGCGCCGTGGGCCAACCGTTGTCCGGATCGTGTACACGGACGTGCTCGAAGGGATGAAGAGCGTGTGCCAGTCCGGCCCGCCCCAGCTGTGGTTGCCGACGTTCTCGGGCACGAGCACGGTGCCGAGATGCTCACCGCCGGGCGAGATCACCCAGACGCCCCCCGGCCCGGTGACCCAGATGTTGCCGCGCTCGTCGCACTTCATCCCGTCCGGGATGCCCTCCTCGATCACGCCGGTGCCGACGCCGTCGAAGAACATCCGCCCATTCGCGAGCGTGCCGTCCGCGTTCACGTCGAACACCTTGATGTGCGCGCGCGGCGTGTCGTTGATGTACATCAGCGACTCGTCCGGCGAGAAGCAGAGCCCGTTCGGCATGTCGAACTCGTCCTCGCCACCGCCAGCTCGAGCTCGTCCTGCCCGCCGCCGGGCGGGATGCGGAACACGCCCTGCCAGCCGAGCTCGCGCGCGCGCTCGATGCCGAACCCCGGGAACCGGCCGTACCACGGGTCGGAGAAGTAGATCGTCCCGTCCGAGCGGACGGTGACGTCGTTGGGGCTGTTCAGGTACTTGCCCTCGTAGTGGAAGGCGAGCGTCTCCCGTACCCCGTCGCGGCGCTCGCGGACGAGCGAGCTCGTCACGTGCTCGCAGACGAGCAGGTCGAGGTCGCCTCGAGCGTCATCCCGTTGCACTTGAACGAGGGTCCGCTGCACCTCGGTGACCTGCCCGTCGAGTGTGACCTTGCGGCGCATGTCGCCGGGCATGTCCGAGAAGTAGAGGACCTGCTCGGCGGGATGCCAGATCGGCCCCTCGGTGAACGTGAACCCTGTCGCAAGCTGCTCGACCCCCGAGCCCTCTTCGACGAGCTCGTAGATCGCGTCCGACTTCGCGTCGATACCCGGCACTTCTGTCCCCTTTCATGGCGGAGGCTGTCGCCTCGACGCTAACACGACATCGATTGTCCCGCGCTGTACCCGCGGCGGGTGGGCAGCCAGCAGCGACACGGTCGTCTTCGTCCCCGCCTGGAACGAGGAGGCGAACCTGCCGGGGTGCTCGAGGAGCTCGAATCGGTCCTTCCCGGCGCGGACGTTCTCGTGATCGACGACGGCTCGACCGACGCGACCGCCGATGTCGCGGCGCGAGCGGCGCGGCGGTCGTCTCGTTCGGGGAGAACCGTGGCCTTCGGGCCGGGATCGCAGCGGGCTACCGGGAAGCGTCCGAGCGCGGCTACGCGTTCTGCGGACGCGTCGACGCGGACGGCCAGCATCCCGCCACGGAGCTCGCACGCCTGCTCGAGCTCGTCAAGGCGGACGCCTGTGACGTCGCCGTCGGATCGCGATTCGCGGAGGGCCACGGATACGACGACGCGCGCTACGTTCCGTCGGCAAGCCGGCGGTTCGGCATCGGCCTCCTGCAGAAGGCGATGCACATCCGCCTCGGGCGGCCGTTTCTCGATCCGACGAGCGGCATGGCCGCGGTCAACGCGAAGGCGATGCGCGTGATGGCCGAGCCGTACGCGAGCGGCGCACCCGAGGTGGAGGCTCTCCTGCGCCTGAAGGCGGAGGGTCTTCGCGTCGAGGAGGTGCCGTCCACATGCGGGCGCGGGCGAGCGGAGAGTCGAAGCTGCAGGGTAAGAAGGCAGTGAAGCTCGTGCTCACGGTCGTCGCGACGCTCCTGTTCTTCCGCTGGCTTCGCCGCCGTCGCTCGTGACCGGACGGCACCGCGCGTCGTCGTCGTGCTCGGCTACTCCGACGGCGGGCGCGACGCGATCCACCCGGTTTGCGCGGCGCGGGTCCGGCGGGCGAGCGAGATCAGCACCGCGACGATGTCGTCGTCCTCTCGGGCTGGGCACGCGTTCCCGGCACCCGTGCGGAGGCGCACCTGATGGAGGCCGCATGGCGCGGACCGGCGGCAGAGCTCGTGGTCGATCCGGACGCGAGGACCACCGTCGGAAATGCCGCGAACGCGCTCGACGACATCCTACGGGTCGGCGCTCGCGAGGTCGTCGTGGTCACGTCGCACTGGCATGCGGCACGGGCAAGGGCGGCGTTCCGCCTCCTCCTCCGCGGGCAGGACGTTTGCGTCACTACCGCCTTCCCACCCGGGCACCGCGATCTGCGTGCCTCGCTGCGCGAGCTACCGCTCTGGCTCCTGCTCCCGGCGCAGGCCTGGCACGCGCGGAGGGGAGCCCGGGCGACAGCCTGAAGCCGGTCGCCGTGCTAGCCGACCTCGACGTGGATGCGGTTCTTCGAGTCGCGCAGCGGCCCGCCGCCGCGGCCGGAGCGAACGGCGAGGATCTCCGCGAGGATCGCGAGCGCCGTCTCCTCCTGCGTGTCCGCGCCGATGTCGAGCCCGCAGGGACCCATGATCCGCTCGAGCTGCTCCTCCGCAACGCCTGCCTCGAGCAGCCTGGACCGCCGTCGCTCCGTCGTGCGGCGCGAGCCGAGGGCACCGACGTAGAACGCCTCGCTCGCAAGCGCCGCCTTGAGCGCCGGCTCGTCGAACTTGTCGTCGTGGGTCAGGACGACGACTGCGGTCTGGTGATCGGCGCAGCTCTCGATCGCCTCCTCGGGCCACTTCTGGATCAGGACGTCGGCCGACGGCATCCGCTCGGGCGTCAGGAACATGCCACGCGCGTCGCCCACGATCGCCGTCCAGCCGAGCAGCTTGGCGGCCCGGCAGAGCGCCTCAGCGGTGTCGACCGCGCCGTAGACGAAGAGCCGCGGCGGCGGTCCGTACCACTCGGCGAACACCTTCACCTCGCCGTCGAGCGAGAGCAGCTTGTTGCGCCCGCGGCGGAGGAGCTCGTCGAACTGGCCCGTCGCGTCCTCCGGGACGCCGCCGCCGATCCGCTCGCCGCTCTCGAGCACGAGCTCCTTGCCACCCACACCGTCGCCCTCGACGACCGTGAACAGCACGCCACGCTCGCCGGAATCGCGGAGCTCCGAGAGACGATGGAGAAGGCTCACTCGACGGCCTCGACGAAGACGTCGATCTCGCCGCCGCAGGGCAGCCCGACGCCCCAGGCCATCTCGTCGGTGATCCCGTAGCTCAGCATCCTCGCCTCACCCGACTGCATCACGTCCATCGCGTTCTCGTACACGTCGCTCTCGACGCAACCGCCCGAGACCGAGCCGCACATCTTCCCCGACTCGGAGATCGCGAGGCTGGTGCCGACAGGACGGGGTGCCGAACGACGGGTCGCGACCACGGTTGCCACGACGACCTTCTCGCCGGCCTCACGCCAGGCCTCGACCTCGTCAAGAATCTCTTTCATGCTGCGTGCCTCCTTTCGATGCCGGCGAGAACTGCCGCCAGCTCTTCCAGACTTCTCAGATTATGGCCGGAGAGAAACCGGTCGATGTACGGCAGCGCGGCGCGCATGCCGCCGGCGAGCGGCTGGTACTCCGGGTTGCCCTTCAGGGGATTGACCCAGACCACGGCGTAGGCGGCGCGCGCAAGCCGCGCCATCTCACGCCCGACGAGCTCCGGATCCTGGCGCTCCCAGCCGTCCGAGACGATCACGACGATGGCCCCGCGGGACAGCGCGCGCTTGCCGTAGAGGTCGTTGAACTCCTTCAGCGAGGCGCCGATTCGGGTGCCGCTACCCCAGTCGGTGACAGCCTCCGTGCACTTCTCGAGGGCCGATTCGGGGTCGCGCGTGCCGAGCTCCGGGGTCAGCCGGGAGAGTCGTGTGCCGAACGCGAACGCCTCCACGCCGGGGCCGGAGCCGACCGCGGCATGGAGGAACAGCACGAGCGCGCGGGCGTACGCGTCCATCGAACCGGACACGTCACAGAGCACGACGAGCTTGCGCGGCACCTCCTTGCGGGCGCGATAGGGCCGATCAACGGGATCGCCACCGGTGCGCAGCGACTGCCGGATCAGCCGGCGCATGTCGAGGCGGTCGCCGCGCGGGTCGGCTCGACGGCGGCGTGAGTCGCGCAGTGGACGGCTCTCGGCGATGGCTCCGATCAGCCGGCGAACGCGCCGGTACTCATCGGGTGTCATCTCGGCGAAGTCCTTCTCCCGCAGGAGCTCGTGGCCCGACGCGCCGAGCTCGAGCGGGTCGCCCATCTCCTCGTCCTGCTCGCCGCTGCCCGCCTCGGATAGCGACTCGCCCACCTTCTGCTGCTCGGCGGGCCGGTCGGTCGACCGAACCGGGGGAGAACGGGCGCACGCAGGAACCAGGCCCGGAACGCCCGGTCGAAGAGGTCGAGCTCGTCGTGCCGCGAGACGAGCGTCTGGCGCAGTGTGAAGTAGACATCCTCCTGGCGGGTCAGGTCGACCGCATCGAGGCCACGCAGTGCGGCAGCGACGCGGCCCGGGCCGACCTCGAGACCGACTTCGCGCAGAACACGCCCGAAGGTGACCACGTGGCGGACGACCGCGTCGGCCATGCGCGCTTACCGGGCCGCGGTCGCGCGGGCGGTGTCGACGAGGTGGGCGAGCGTCTCGTCGCGGACGGCCTCGATGTCCTCGCGGTACTTGAGCACCGAGCCCAGAGTCTGCTCGACGACGTCTGCATCGATCTCCTGGCGCCCGAGCGCGTTGAGCGCCATCGTCCAGTCGATCGTCTCCGCGACACCGGGCGGCTTCGCGAGATCGAGGCCGCGAAGCTCACGGACGAACGCGGCCGCCTCCGCCGCGAGGCGCTCGGAGACGCCGGGAACGCGGATCTTGACGATCTCGATCTCGCGGTCGATCGTCGGATGGCCGATCCAGTGGAAGAGCGCGCGGCGCTTCAGCGCGTCGTGCAGCTCGCGCGTCCGGTTCGACGTGAGGATCACGGCCGGCCGGCGGCGGGCGCGGATCGTGCCGAGCTCGGGGATCGTGATCTGAAAGTCGGAGAGGACTTCGAGCAGGAACGCCTCGAACTCCTCGTCGGCGCGATCGATCTCGTCGATCAGCAGCACGACGGGCTCGTCGGAGTCGATCGCCTCGAGAAGGGGGCGCCGGATGAGGAACTCCGGCCCGAACAGCTCGTCCTCGGACACGGTTCCCTCCTGCGCGGCACGGATGTGCAGCAGCTGGCGGGGGTAGTTCCACTCGTAGACGGCGTGCGCGACGTCGAGGCCCTCGTAGCACTGAAGTCGGATCAGGCGCGAGCCCGTGGCGATCGCGAGGGACTTCGCCGCCTCGGTCTTGCCGACGCCGGCCTCACCTTCGAGGAGCAACGGCTTCTCGAGCGCGAGCGAGAGGAACAGCGCGGTCGACAGGCCGCGGTCCGGCAGGTAGTCGGCAGCCTGAAGGGCGAGCTCGAGATCGTCGATCGTGCGGAACGCGCTCACGCATTGAGCGTAGTCGACGCGAGGCGCCTCAGGCGGCTTCGTCGAGGAGATCGACGACGAGTGCGACGGACCGCTCGAGAAAGCCGAACGCGACGAGCACGTTGAGGCAGTCGAGCGGGTCCACGTGCTCGTCACGGCTCCCCTCGACGATGCGCAACGCGACGAACGTCATCGGATCGAAGGCGATGCCGGCCCGCGCGAGCATGCGCCCGAGCGCGAACGCCTCACGCGCGAGCTCGTGCTCTGCATGGGTGAGCGAATGCCCGAGCGCGATCTCGCGCTCCTGCTGCTCGCGCAGCGAGCGATCCTCGGCCAGCTCTTCGTCGTCGAATTCCGTCAACATCGCTCCTTCACTGAGACGCCGAATCAGCGCGAGATGATGGCGGCTCGCGGCGGCGAGCGAGCGAGGTGGGCAGCTCATCGAATAGGCTCTGGCCGTGACGAGCGTCGGCCACCTGCAGGCACCCGGAGAGTCGGGTGCCGGCGCGTCCGCGGGCGAGATCACCTACCTCGAGGCGATCCGCGCCGCTCTGCAGGACGCGATGCGCGAGGACGACCGGGTCTTCATCCTGGGCGAGGACATCGGAGTCTTCGGCGGCGCCTTCGGTGTTACCGCCGGCCTCTTCGACGAGTTCGGCGAGGAACGCGTGATGGACACCCCGATCTCGGAGGAGGGGTTCGTCGGTGCGGCGATCGGGGCGGCCTGGATGGGTGAGCGCCCCGTCGTCGAGTTGCAGTTCGCAGACTTCATCACCTGCGCGTTCGATCCGATCGTCACCGTCGCCGCGAAGACGCACTGGCGCTCCGGACAGAGCATCCCCGTCACGATCCGCTGTCCGACGGGCGGCGGTGTGCGCGGCGGCCCGTTCCATGCCGGCTCACCGGAGGGATGGTTCGTCGGTACGGCCGGACTCAAGATCGTCTGCCCCGGCACTGTCGAGGACGCATACGGGCTGCTCCGCTCGGCGATCGACGATCCCGACCCCGTCCTCTACTTCGAGCACAAGCGGCTGTACCGCACGCTTCGTGCGGCCGCGCCAACCTCGGGGCACCGTACGCCGATCGGCCCGGCCGCGATCGCGCGTGTCGGATCGGATGCGACCGTCGTCACGTACGGCTCGGGGGTCACGACCGCTCTTGCTGCGGTGGAGGAGGTCGACGCGGACATCGAGATCGTCGACCTGCGCACGATCTGGCCGCTCGACGAAGTGACCGTCCTCGGCTCGATCCGCAAGACGTCGCGCGTGCTCGTCCTGCAGGAAGCGTCCCGTTCGACGGGGGCCGCGGGAGTCATCATGTCGCTCGTCGCACAGCGCGCGTTCGAAGTGCTGGACGCGCCACCCGCCCTCCACGCTCCGCCTGACACGCCGGTCCCCTTCGCTCCGGAGCTCGAGGACGGGTACATGCCATCGGTCGTGAGCACGGTCGCCGCCCTCGAAGCGCTTCTCGCCTACTGATGCCGATCGAACCTTGCGCCGCAACGCCTTCGGTCGACGCGGACGACCGGATCGCCCTGTTCCGGCTCGTCCTCCTACAGCGCCTGTTCGAGGATCGCGTCATAGCCCTCTACCGCCAGGGCCGCGTCCCCGGCTCGGTCTACACGGGTCGCGGGCAGGAGGCCGTTGCCGCCGGCGCTGGTCTCGCGCTCGGGCCGGGCGACGTGGTCGCCCCCCTCAACCGGGAGCTCGCGTGCCACTTCGCGCGAGGGGCAACTCCGGCCGACGCCTTCCGGAACTTCTTCGGCAAGGCGACGAGCCCGACGTTCGGCCGCGACGGCAACATGCACTTCGGCGCGCCGGAGCGTGGAGTCTTCCCGCTCGTCTCGATGCTGGGGGATCTCGTCCCTCTCGTCACGGGCGCGGCACTGTCGTTCAAGCGACGTGGCCAGCGGCGGGTCGCGATGACGTTTCTCGGCGAGGGCGCCTTCTCGGTGGGCGACACGCACGAGGGGCTCAACCTCGCCGCCGTCTGGCGCGTCCCCGCGGTGTTCGTGATCCAGGCGAACCGGTATTCGTACTCCACGCCGGTCGCCCGGCAGATGGTCAACACCAACATCGCTCAACGAATCTACGGCGGTTGGTCGATCCCTGCCGAGCGCGTCGACGGGACAGACGCACTCGCCGTCCTCGACACGGTTCGCGCAGCGGTGGAGCGCGCACGGAACGGCAACGGGCCCCAGGCGGTCGAGGCGCTGTCGGTGCGGATGCACGGTCACGCCGCCCACGACGACGCGCGGTACATGCCGACCGGGATGCGCGAGGAGTTCGCGGAGCGGTACGACCCCGTCGACCGGCTCGCCGCCCGACTGGTGCTCGACGGCCTCGGCGCCGACGCGATCGACGGGATGCGCGAGGCTGCCGCCGCCGAGATCGATGCGGGGCTCGCGGAGGCGGAGGCTGCGCCGGCACCCGATCCGGCGACCCTCGAAGAGGGCGTCTACGCCAACCCGCCGGGCTAGCGGCGGGCGCGACTCTCCGGCGGAAGGAGGCCTCGCAGGACGAGGTCGATCAGGGCAGCTCGCGATCGTTCCTCGTCCCAGTCGTGTGCGCGACGAAGATGGCGGTAGGTCCGGTCGACGGCGTTGACGAGCACGGTCGCCGTCTCCTCGACGTCGACCGGCCGGATCGACCTGTCGGCGATGCCGTCGGCGAGGAGTCGCTCGATCGGATTGATGTAGCCGTCGCGCGAGCGCACCTCCCCGCGCGACTCGTGGAAGAACCGCTTGTCGGCCTCCTCGTCGAGCGCCGCAAGGAACGACAGGTGATCCTCCGTCACCTCGCAGACCGCGACGAGTGTCGCCTCGAGTCGTTCCGCCCCCGTGCCCCGGCCCGTCACGTACGGCCACAACGCCGCGCGAAAGGCATCCTCGTAGTCCCGCGCGAGCAGCGCGAAGATCTCGTCGCGACCGAGGCCGCGCCGGTGCAGCGTCATCCGCGACATGCCGGCCTCCTCGGCGATCCGCGTCATCGTGGCGCCCTGCCACCCACCACTCGCGATCGCCCGTCGGGCGCCGTCGAGGATGCGCTGCTCGGTGGTCGCGACCCGTGCCATTTCGATCGTGACGATAGCGTTGCGCGAACGGTACGACAATGTCACACTGTCGACCACACCCAAAAGAGTCGAGCCCGCGTCGGGGTCGGCCGAGCCGAAGGAGGCCACATCGTGCCGATGATCGAGGTCAAGCTGTACGACCGCCGCGTCACCGAGGAGTCCGTGCCGAAGATGATCGAGGCCCTCACGAACGCGCTTGCCGAGTCGAGCGGAGCCGCTCCCGAGCACATCCAGGTCGTGATCCAGGGCGTCGAGCCGCGGCACTGGGGCATCGGCGGGAAGCAGCAGTCGTGACCGCGACGGCGACGAGAAAGGAACGAGATGGCGTCTGAGGTTTTGATCCCGTCCTCCCCGGCCGAGGCCGTGACCCTCTTCGGCGACGGGACGTCGATCACGGTGGTCGGCGGAGGAACGGTCGTCCTACCGGACATCACCTACGGCCGGATCGACCCCGACCGCGTCCTCCTGCTCTCGCATGCGGGCCTCGGCGGTGTCACGGTCGACGGGGACACGATCACGATCGGCGCAACCACACCGGTGGACGCCCTCGTCGCTCTCGGCGACGGGCTGTCGGGGCTAGCGGCCTGCGCACGGAACGTCGCCGATCGCGAGATCCGCGGCCAGGCGACGGTCGCCGGCAATCTCTGTGTCGGACAGGGCGTCGAGGCGCCGCGCGGTGACCTCCAGGGGGCGCTGCTCGCGCTCGATGCGACGGTTCGCTCGGCAGGCTCGGACGGCGAGCGCTCGGAGCCCCTGGAGGACTTCCTGCCGCACCGCCACGGACGCCTCATCCTCGACGTCAGCTTCGTGCGGCCGGCCGGCTCGGCATTCGCCGCTCTCGACTATCCGCACACCCACGAGTACACCGTGCTCGCCGTGACGGGCGTGCGTGCCGCAGACGGCGCCATCCGGCTCGCCGCCACGGGTGTCGCAGGCGCCGGCGCGCGCCTCCGGTCGGCCGAGGCCGTCGCGTCGGATCCGGCCGCCGCAGGCGCTGCCGCCGTCTCGGACGTCTCGTTCGCCGACGATGCTCTCGCCTCCGCGTGGTACCGCCAGCAGACCTTGCCGGTGCTCGTCCGGCGTGTTCTCACCTACCTCGAGGAGTCCGCATGAATCTCACGGTCAACGGGGTCGACACCCCGATCGAGAGCGGGCCGCTGACGAGCCTGCTCGACGTGCTCCGCGAGGAGCTCGGCATCACGAGCCCGAAGGCGGGCTGCGAGCAGGGTGGGTGCGGCGCCTGCACCGTGCTCGTCGACGGCGAGCCGCGCCGGTCGTGCCTCACGCCCGCAGCCTCGGTCGACGGAGCCGCGATCACGACGGTGGAGGGCCTCGGCACGCCGGAGGACATGTCACCGGTGCAGCAGGCCTTCACGCACCACTACGCCGCCCAGTGCGGGTTCTGCACCGGCGGGATGATGATGGCCGCCCAGGCCTACATCGACGGCGGCGGCAGCGACGACCGCGAGGCGATCCAGGATGCACTGGGGGGCCATGTCTGCCGGTGCACCGGCTACGTGAAGATCATCGACGCCGTCGCGGCCGTTGCACGCGGCGAGTCGTTCGACCCGTCCGTGACCGCGGCCGGAACGGCGATGACGAACCTTGGAGGTGTGGCATGAAAGCGGTCGGAGCACGCGTTCCCCGCTACGACGGCGTCGCGCACGCAACGGGCCGGACGGAGTTCGTCGACGACGTCCGGATTCCCGGCACGTTGTGGGTGAAGGCATTTCGCTCGCCGCTGCACAACGCCGCGATGACGAATCTCGACACGAGCAAGGCAGAGGCGATGCCGGGCGTCCACGTGATCACCTGGGAGGACGTGCCGCTGCTCGAGTACGGCCACCTCTCGGCCCTCGGGATCCCCGCCGACGAGCCCCTGCTCGCGAAGGACGAGGTCCGGTACCGCGGGCAGCCGATCGCGGTCGTCGCCGCCCCGAGCGAGGAGGCCGCGCTGGCAGCGGTCGACGCGATCACGGCGGACTTCGACGAGCGCCCGGCGCTCCTGGACGTCCGCAAGGCATTCGACGCGGACGCCCCGGTGATCCACACCGAGGGCAACTGGTACCGGCACTTCGAGAACGAGATGGACCGGCGCCAGATCCGGAAAGGCAACGTCGAGGAGGCGTTCGAGCAGGCCGACCTCATCGTCCAGGGCGTGTACCGCCCCGCGGCGATCGAGCACGCGCCGGTCGAGACGCAGGTCTGCCAGGTCGTCCCGGAGGCCAACGGCCGCCTCACGATCTACTCCTGCACGCAGGCTCTCTACTTCTCGATGGGCGTCGTCGCCGCGCACCTGCAGGTGCCGCTGAACAAGCTCAAGGTCGTCGGCGGCACGGTCGGCGGCGGCTTCGGCGGCAAGGTCGATACGGCGACCGAGACGATGTGCGCCCTGCTCGCCCAGAAGTCCGGCAAGCCGGTGAAGTGGCGGTGGACGCGGGAGGAGGAGTTCCTCTGCTCGTCGACGCGGGCTCCGTGGCACATGGAGATCGCGGACGCGGTCACGAAGGACGGGTGGATCCTCGGCCGCAAGATGCTGACGCTGCACGACGCCGGTGCGTACTCGCGCTTCTCGCCCTACGGGCTCACGAAGCACAGCTTCCACCACACGGGTGCCTACTCGATCCCGAACCTCGAGTTCGACGGGTACGTCGTGTACACGAACCGGACGCCCACGACCGCCATGCGCGGCTTCGGGGTCACGTCCGTCTCGTTCGCGACGGAGACGCACATGAGCCGCATCGCGCTCGAGCTCGGGATCGACCCGTTCGAGCTCCGGCTGAAGAACGCGAACCGGATCGGCGACACGTCACCGAACCAGATCGCCTACACCGATCCCTCGACGGTGCCGACGATCCTCGCGATCGCCGACGCAGTCGGACACGACCTGACACCGGAGTACGCGGCGATGACGCCCGGCATGCGATCGGGCGACCTCCTGCCGGAGCACCTCGTCGGCCAACTCGGAAACCCGGAGGCCCACTGATGGCAGTCAAGACCGGCCGCGGCTTCGCGGCAATCGAGTATCCGACGGGCATGAACCAGAACGGCGACCCGTCGCAGGCCTGGATCAAGGTCAAGCCGGACGGGCGCATCGACGTCTTCGCCGGCACGTCCGATATCGGCAACGGCTCGAAGACGATCCAGTCGCAGATCGTGGCGGAGACGATCGGCGTCCCGTACGAGTGGATCACCTACGACAACTCGAACACCGACTCCTCGCCGGTCTGCACCGGGACGTTCGCGTCGCGCGCGACGTTCGTCGCCGGCAAGGCGGTCGAGAAGGCAGCCGAGAACGTCCGGCAGAAGATCCTCGAGATCGCCGGCAAGGAGCTCGAGATCGACCCGGCCGACCTCGAGATCGTCGACGGCGAGGTGATCGCAAAGGGCGCACCACAGAAGAAGATCGGCGTCCCCGACGTGGCGGCCGCCGCGACCTGGACGTACGGCGAGCTGCTGACCGGCACCGGGGCCCAGCTCAAGCCCTATGCGACGATCATCGAGCCCGAGACGGGCAAGGTCGATCTTCCACCCCACTCGGCGATCTCGTACGCGTCGTGTGCGGCGGAGGTGGAGGTCGACGACGAGACCGGCGTCGTCACGGTGACCCGCCTCTGGCAGTGCTACGACGTCGGGCGCTCGATCAACCCCACGCTGGTCGAGGGGCAGATCGAAGGCGGTGCAGTCCAGGGGCTCGGACTCGGGATCCTCGAGAACTGCTACCCGTACTACCCGTCGGTCGAGCATCGCGGGGGACAGTTCGGGTCGTACCTCGTCCCGGGCATGGAGGATCTCCCCCAGATCGACACGCTCATCATCGAGAACCCCTCCACCGACGGCCCGTACGGCGCGAAGGGCATCGGCGAGATGGCGAACAACGCCCAGCCCCCCGCGATCGCGACGGCCGTGTTCGATGCGGTCGGCGTCTGGGTGACGGAGCTGCCGATCACGCCGGAGCGCGTGCTCCGCGCCCTGCAGGAGAAGGCCGCGGGGAGCGGCGAGCCGTCCCGGGACGGAAAGACGGTCGTCTTCGACGCGGAGCTGTCGGTGAACGCCGTCGGTACCGGGATCAGCTTCGGCGCAGCAGCGTGATGGGCGACTCGCCCTTCCGCACGTTCAACGGCGTGGAGCCCTTCCCCATCTTTCCCGGGGTCGGGCTCCACCCGATCGCAGGCGACCAGGTCTTCCTCGGCCGTGTCGCCTACGAGCCCGGAACGACCGTGCAACGCCATAGCCACGAGCACACCGAGCAGGCGATGCTCGTGCTCGACGGGTCGCTGCAGATGACGATCGGCGACGAGACGCGGGAGATGCGCGCAGGCGACGTCTGCGTCGTGAACCGCGGCATCGAGCACGAGCTCCACACCGAGGGAGGCGTCACGTTCGTCGAGGCCCTCGCGCCGGTGCCGTTGGACCACATCGGCGACCGGGAGCGCGATCTCGTCCTCGGCGATCTCGACGGCGCGCTCCACGTCGACCGCTGACGGCGCCGGTGCACCCGGCCGGCAGGCTCGCGCTCGTGACCGGCGCGAGCCGCGGGATCGGCGCGGCGACCGCGGCGCGACTGGCGCGTGATGGCTGGCAGGTCGAGACGGCCGAGCGCGCGACCGGCGTCGACCTGGGCGAGCCCGGCGCCGGGGCGGCGGCAGTTGCCCGCCTTCCCCGGCTCGACGCCGTCGTCTGCAACGCGGGCACGACCGTGCGAGGCGGCGTGCTCGACGTCTCGCGCGAGGAGTGGGATCGCGTCATCGCCGTCAACCTCAGCGGCGTGTTCGAGGTGGCCCAGGCGGCGGCCCGCCGGATGGTCGACGCCGACGGTGGCTCGATCGTCCTCGTTGCGTCGCTGATGTCGTTCGTCGGCGGCTACAACATCGCTCCCTACACGGCCTCGAAGGGCGGCGTGGCGCAACTCGCGAAGGCGATGTCGAACGAGCTCGCCGGGCGCGGCGTGCGGGTCAACGCCGTCGCTCCCGGATACGTGGCCACCGACATGACGGACTCGCTCGAGGACTGGAAGCGCCGGGAGGTCGAGACCCGGATCCCGCTCGGTCGCTTCGCGGAGCCGGAGGACGTCGCCGACGTGATCGCGTTCCTCCTCTCGGACGATGCCCGCTACGTCACCGGGGCGGTGATTCCGGTGGACGGCGGCTTTCTCGGGCGCTGACGTCGTAGGATCGAGCTGCAGTCCGATCCCTACCGACCGAGGAGAGCCCCAATGCCACTGATCCGTGTCGAGCTGTTCGACTATCGCGTCACGCCGGAGGTGAGCGAGAAGCTGATCGCCGGGATGACCGACGCGCTCTGTGAGGCAGTCCACCCTGACCTCCGCGATCACACGTGGGTGATCGTCGAGGGCCACAACCCCAAGAACTGGGGCGTCGGCGGCAAGCCGTGGCCCGTAGGCGAGATGCCGCCCGGCCCGTCCTGATGCATCGCTGAAAAGCGATATCCTGACCAGATGGTCAGGCAGACGGTAGACGTCGTCGTCGTCGGCGCCGGCATCGCCGGCCTCGTCGCGGCGACGGACCTCGCCGCGGCCGGCCGCGAGGTCGTCGTCGTCGAGGCGCGTGATCGCGTGGGCGGCCGCCTGCTGAACATCGAGATCGGCGGTGAGCCGAACGAGCTCGGCGGTCAGTGGATTGCGCCCTACCAGAGCGAGATGCACGCACTGCTCGCAGAGCTCGGAATAGAGCTCTTCCACGCCTACCGCGAGGGAGACCATCTCACGATCGATGCCGAGGGAACGGTCCACCGCTACCACGGGAATGACGACCCACTCCCCGCCGTCTCCTCCCGTGCGTACGAGGCGGCCGTCGCGAAGCTCGACGCGCTCGTGGTCGAGCTCGACCCCGAAGCCCCGTGGGAGCATCCGAGGTCCGCCGAGCTCGACGCGATCACCTTCGAGCAGTGGCTCGCAGCCGAGGTCGACGACGCGCTCGGACGCGACCTCCTCCGGGCCTTCATGGCCGGCGGCTACATGACCAAGCCGGCGGAGACGTTCTCGCTCCTGAGCGCTCTCGCGACCGTTGCCGGGGCCGGCAGCGTCGCGAACCTCTTCGAGCCCGACCTGTGCCTGCATTCCCGCGTGGTCGGCGGCTCGCAGCTCGTACCGCTGCGCCTCGCCGAGCGGCTCGGCGACCGCGTCGTGCTCGACGCTCCCGTTCGCACCATCCGCTGGGACGACGCCGGCGTCCAGGCCGAGGCCGACACGCTGGAGGTGCGCGCGCAGCACGCCGTCGTCGCCGTGCCACCCAACGTCGCCGGGCTGATCCGCTTCGCACCGTCGCTCCCGGCCTGGCGGATGCGCCTCCATCAGGCCATGACCCAGGGAGACGTGATCAAGCTGCTCGCCGTCTACGACGAGCCGTTCTGGCGGGCGGACGGCCTCGCGGGTGAAGGGTTCGCGCCGTACGCGTTCGTGCGCGAGGTCTACGACAACACGCCGCCCGCGGGCGCACCCGGCGTCCTCTGCACCTTCCTCGCCGGCGAGCGAGCGCGGGCGGCCGAGCGCCTGGAGCCCGGGGCACGCAGTCGCAAGGTGCTCGAGGGCCTCGCCGGCTTCTTCGGCCCACGCGCGCTCGACGCGATCGAGGTCATCGAGCGCGACTGGTCGCAGGAGGAATGGACGCGTGGTGCGTACGCCGCCACCTTCGGCGTCGGCGGCCTTTCCCATCACGGGCCGGATCTGACCCGGCCGGTCGGGCCGATCAGGTGGGCGTGTACCGATCTCGCGGGGATCGGCCACATGCACATGGAGGGCGCAGTACGATCGGGCCGGGCTGCCGCCCGCTCCATCCTTGCAGCCGCCTGACTCGCGCTAGCCTGATCACGTGGGTGCACTGCTCGCGAGCGAGGACCTCTGGCGCGCCTGGTCGTTCCAGCCGCTCGTGATCGGCGGTGGCCTCGTCGCGATCGCGTTCTTCCTCCACGGCTGGGTGCGCCTGCACCGACGCCGCGCCGACCTCGCGCCCTGGACGCGGATCCCCCTCTTCGTCGCGGGAGTCGTCGTGACCGTCCTCGCGATCATCTCACCGATCGATCGTATCGGCGAGGCGTATCTCCAGAGCGTGCACATGCTGCAGCACGTCCTGATAGCCGACCTCGGCATCGCGCTCACGGTGGTCGCCGTTCGCGGGCCGCTGACGGTCTTCCTCCTCCCCCGCGACCTGCTCGTGCCGCTAGCGCGAACGACGTGGCTGCGCTCGACGCTCCGCTTCCTGCTCCGGCCGGGCATCAGCTACGCGGTGTGGGTCGCCGCACTCGTCACCTGGCACGTGCCACCGCTTCTACGAGGCCGCCCTCCACCACTGGATCGTCCACGACATCATGCACCTGAGCTTCGTCGTCGGCGGCATTCTCGTCTGGACGCAGATCGTCGACCCGTCCAGGCATCAGCGACTGACGCTCGGCGAGCGCCTCGGATTCACCGCGCTCGTCTTCTGGACCGGGCAGATCCTCGCCTACGTGATCCTGTTCGACTACGAGCCCCTGTTCTCGACGTACGTCGAGCAGCCCGTTCGTCTCCTCGGCCTCTCGCCGTTGACCGACCAGAAGCTCGCGGGAGTCCTGATGATGGTCGAACAGATCCTCACCGTCGGGCTCGCGTTCGTCCTCCTCCTCCGTGCGAACCAGCGCCGCCGCGCCGAGATCCTCCACGCCCACGGTGAGCCCGCGTGAGCTCACCGTGGGCGCCGACATTCGAGCCGCTGTTCGTCGTCGCCGGCGGCGTGTCGCTCTGGGCGTACGCACGGGCCGCGCGGCGGGAACCGCCGGGACGAGCCCGGGTCGCCTCGTTCGTCGCCGGGATCTCGCTGATCGTGCTCGCACTCAACTCGCCGCTCGAGACGATCGCCGTCGACTACCTCCTGCTGTTCCACCTGCTCCAGAACGTGATGATCGCGGACTGGGCCCCGCCGCTCCTCATCCTCGGGCTGACGCCGACCATGCAGGGCGCCCTCGCTGCACGTGGCGGCCGCCCGTTCGCGTTCGCGACACGCCCGACGATCGCCCTGCCGGTGTGGCTCGTCGGGTGGTACGTCGTCCACCTCGGGGGCGTCTACGACACCGCGCTCCGCAACCCGCAACTGCTCAACGTCGAGCACCTGTTCATGATCACGATCGGCCTCCTGTTCTGGTGGCCCGTGCTCAGCGACGTTCCACGCTCCGTGCCGACGCTCGGCCGGATCGCCTACATCTTCGCCGCCTTCGTCGGCTCCGCGTTCCTCGGCCTCGCCCTGACGTTCGCTCCGCCGCTCTACGGCTACTACGAGAGCCTGCCGACACGCCTCTGGGGCATCGGTGCCGCCCAGGACCAGAATCTCGGCGGAATCCTGATGACGACCGAGCAGGCGATCGTCTTCTTCGCCATGATCGTCTGGCTGCTCGTGCGACTCTTCCGCGAAGAAGACGAGGCGGAGCGAGAGCTTCAAGCTCGCCAACGGGCGCAGGGGCTCCTTTAGCGCCGGGCGCGTCGTGGGGAACGAAGGAGGGCGGTGCCACCCGCTCGCCCGTGCTCCTATGCGTTGGCCGCCGCGAGGGCCCTTTCGAGATCCGTGCACGACGTGTCCCCGTTCATCGCGGTCGCGACCTCGGGATCATCCTTCGAGATCTGCGCCGTCGCGTTTGTGACATCGGCAAGGCTGAGCTCCACCTGCTGTCGTACGACCTTCACGCGGGCAGCTTCGGTGACGTCGGCGTTGTTCGTGTCGATGGCGTAACTCGAACGTGCGATCCGCCCACTGAGCGTCTGGCTCAGGGCCGTTGCGGTCGCCTGGGACGCCGTTCCATTGGGAGTGTCGGGCTCTCCGAGCCCCTTGATCAGCTCGACATACGTGTTCGACGCAGCTGTCATCGTCTGGGCCGCATCGCTCGCCGTTGCCGTCGGGTCGCCCGGGGTGACGCTCTTGCGCACGTCAGCGAGCGTCGTCAGCCACGTGGAGGTCGCGCTGCAGTATGCGGCCGCCCAGTCCGACGCCGTCGTCGTGCTCCCACCGCCGCCGCCACCACCACAACCCGCGACAAGGGCGACGAGCGGAACGAGGAGGAAGAGCGCGCGACTCACGGGGAGACCCTATCGCACACCATGGTGGATGCCAGCGCAAGATCGACCGGCGGCGCCCCGCGCTCGACGGCGTGCGTCTCACGTGCGTGCAGCATGGTCGTCCGGACGATCAATTTCGCCCGAGCGAAGTTGTCGAGCTCCGTCGGTACAGGCCCGACTCGATGCCCGAGTGCGTAAAGCGCCGCATTTCGCCCCATCGCCCGGTAGCTCGCGAGCGAGTAGAGCGGCGACATCCCGAAGAGCTCGAGGTTGTCGAGGGGCTGGAGGTCTGCGCGGTGGATGACGGCCGTGCCCTTGGACTGGACCCCGAGGGCGATGCCCGAGCCCGAGAGGCAGGCGCCGTCGTGGGCGATGAACGCCACGTCTGCGACGCGGCGAACGCGGACGAGGCGCGGCGTCGCCCCGGCCTCGCCGACGCCGTCGGCGATCGCCGCCAGGACGTCTCCGTGGCCGAGGCCGTTGATCGTCTCCCGGATCTGCCGGGCGAACGCCGGCCCGACCGCGATCACCACCTCCCGCGGTTCGGTTCCCCGTGCCGCCTCCCCGAGCTCGACCACCACCGGGTCATCGCGCCCGTCACCCGTTCCGAGCTGCGATGCGTCGACGACGTGCGGAAGAGCCTGGAGTGTCTCCCAGCGCGCTCCCTCGAGCCTGTACCCCGTGCCCGGCCCGGTGTACTCGTTCGGGTCGTTCACGGCGGATCGGACGTAGCCGTCCGCGTCCATGACGGCCGACGTCTGCAGGTAGTCGGCCGAAACGCGCTGGCGCTGCATCTCGACGACCGCTCTCGCGACGTCACCGAACCCGGCGCGGTCGAGCGCGAGCGCGACGTCGAGACCGGAAACGCGCCGCTCGAGAGCAGCATCGGCCGCCTCGACGTCCGCAGCACGATCGCGATCCGGCATGTCGCTCGCGTCGTAGCCGACGGTGGCGGCGTGCACCTCAGCGTCGGTCACAGCGGGCAGGTCGAGCTCGACGAAGACCGCCTGCACGGCCCGGGCGGCCCGCTCGCGGACGCGGAGCACCTCCTCCTCTGCGACGGGCTCGATCCCGCCGTCGACCTGCCAGTCGCGTTGGATCGTCATCCACTCGTCGAGGTCGTCGGCGTCGTAGTTGCCCCCGCCGAAGGTGTTGTCGTGACGGGGCATCACGGAGTAGCCGGACGTGACGAAATCGGTTCCGGGAAGGAACTGTCCCATGAGCTTCGCGGTCTTCCTGATCGCGGAGTGCGATGCGATGGCGTCGTTCCCCGACGCCACCTCGAGATCGAGCCAGGCTGCGATCACGTTCTCGGCGAGAATCGCGCGGGTGCCTCCCGGGAGAGCGAGCACGAGGGCCACGCACGAGATCGATCCATTCTGCACTCCCTGCGACCCGGCGGCCCGGACGACCGCGATGCACCGGGCCTCGAGGTAGAGCATCGACAGCCCCCGCGCCTGTCCCATGAGTGCCTCGGAGCCGGTGCCGGAGGTGAACCGCACCTTGACTCCGCGCGAGGCATAGGCGGCGCCGAGGAAGGACTTCGACCACGGCGTGTCGTCGCCGTCGACGAAGACCTCCTCCGTGCCGTACACCGAGAGCGTTTCGGCGTACGTGACGAGCCCGTTCACCGCGAGCTCGAGGTTGCGGCGCTCCTCGACCGCGCACTGCGTCATCACGCCGGGCCGCCCCGTCTGCGAGCCCACGAGCAGCGCAATCGCGTTGAGCGGGGCGTACCGCGCCACGCCGACCGTCGTCTCGAGCTCCGCGAACCCGCGCGTCGCCGCCTCCGCCGCGTCGGCTGCGAGAAGCGCCGGGCTCTCCTTGAGATTGGTGACGTGAGCCTGATTCGCAGGCGCCCGACGCGCGCGGAGCTTCTTGAGGGCGAACATCAGCTCGACGGGATCGAGCAGGCCGGCCACGCGTGCGAGCTTTGCGGGCGTGAGACCACGAGCGAGCTTCACGACATCCGCCCGCGAGACGTCGACGTCGACGAGCATCCGGGCGATCTCGAGGTCGCTGAGGGCCATCGCCTCGCGTGCAACGTCGAGATCGAGGCCGTGCGCGACGAGGAAGCGGTCGATGACGTCGAACTCGTCGGCGGCGCGGCCATCCATGCGGACGACGACGCCGTTCTCGACGACGAGCTCTGGCTCCGGGTCGTGCGGCCCGTTTGCCGCGACGAGCCCGAGGTCGGGCAACGGGGTCACGAGCAGCTCGCGCCGGAGCTCCTTCTCGGCCCGGGAAGCGAAGCGTGCGGAGCGCTCAGCCACCGACGAGCCCCCTCGCGACGTACGCCGCCGCCGCCTCGCGGACGAAGGCTGCGGTGAGGGGAGCATCCCAGTCGTCGAGACGGAGCGCCCAGCCCTCGAGCTCCGCCGCAGTCGAGCGCCCCGGGCGCAGAGCCGTGTAGATCTCGAGCAGCCGATCGTCCGGAAC
Organism: uncultured Thermoleophilia bacterium; assembly: GCA_963756835.1. Classification (GTDB taxonomy): domain Bacteria; phylum Actinomycetota; class Thermoleophilia; order Gaiellales; family Gaiellaceae; genus Gaiella. The sequence goes on along the minus strand of CAVWPE010000008.1, from coordinate 15,970 downwards.
GCCCGTCAGCTCGGCTGCGCGATCGAGATTGTCGGCGAGCTGGACGCGGCCCGTGGCCCGGGCGACCTCGGCCTGCCGCCGAAGCGTGGCCGGGGTTGCGCGGACGTCCGAGGCGACGAGCGACCCGGCGCGGGCCGCCTCGAGCGTCACGTCCTCGAGTGCGAGGCCGGACGGCGTTTCCACGAGGTCGGGACGCCGCGAACCGAGTGGGTAGTCGACGGTTGGGTCGAAACGCATGCCCGCAAACTTTATAGGCTGCGACCCATGACAAACGATCATCGATTCTTTGGCCGCGTCGCGTTCGTCACCGGGGCAGCGAGCGGCATCGGGGCAGCGACCGCTGCGCGCCTTCTGCGCGAGGGTGCCACCGTGGCCGCCTTCGACCTCCGAGCACCGGAGGTGGAGGGTGCGTTCTCCGTTTCGGGGGACGTCTCGGAGTCGGCGGACGTCGATGCGGCGGTGGCCGCCGCCACGTCCGAGCTCGGGCCGATCGACATTCTCGTCTGCTCGGCGGGCGTCTCCGGGAGCTCGTTGCGGACGCAGGACGTCGTCGACGAGGAGTGGAAGCGGGTCATGGCGATCAACGCGGACGGCGTCTTCTGGTGCAACCGCGCCGTCGCCCCGGGCATGGCTGAACGCGGCTACGGTCGGATCGTCAACGTCGCATCGATCGCCGGTAAGGAGGGCAACCCGATGGCCGCCGCGTATTCGGCGTCGAAGGCCGCCGTCATCGCCCTGACGAAGGCCGTCGGCAAGGATCTCGCACGCACCGGCGTGATCGTGAACTGCATCGCTCCCGCCGTGATCGAGACCGCGATGCTCGGCGACATGACGCAAGAGCACGTCGACTACATGGTCGAGAAGATCCCCATGGGGCGGATGGGCAAGGCCGAGGAGGTGGCGGCGCTCGTCTGCTGGCTCGCGAGCGAGGAGTGCTCGTTCTCGACCGGGGCGACGTACGACATCTCCGGCGGCCGGGCGACGTACTGATGCGGTACGTCCGGCTCCGGGACGCGGACGGCACGGTGCGCGACGCGACGTTGGCGAAGGGCGAGGAGCCGCCCGCAGGCACGACCCTGCTGCGGCCGCTCGATCCACCCGAGGTGTGGTGCTCCGGCGTCACCTACGAGCGCAGCCGGGACGCCCGTATCGAGGAATCCGGCAGCGACGTCTACGCGCTCGTCTACGACGCCGAGCGGCCGGAGCTCTTCCTGAAGGACGCGCAGTGCCGTCGAACGGTCGGCCCGGACGACCCTATTGCGATCCGCTCCGACGCGACGTGGAACGTGCCCGAGCCCGAGATCGGCGTCGTCCTCGGTGGCGACCTCTCCATCGTGGGCTACACGATCGGGAACGACGTCTCGTCGCGCGACATCGAGGGAGCGAACCCGCTCTATCTTCCCCAGGCGAAGGTGTTCGCAGGCGCCTGTGCGATCGGCCCCGCGGTGTACGTGCCGGAGGACTGGGACGCACCGCTCGCAATCGAGATGACGATCCGCGAGCCCGGCGGTGCCGTCGTCTTCGACGGGGCGACATCGACGGCGAAGATGAAGCGGACATTCACCGACCTCGTCGGCTGGCTCGTTCGCGACAACCCGGTGCCACCGGGCAGCGTCCTCCTGACCGGCACCGGGCTCGTGCCCCCGGACGACTTCACCTTGCTAACGGGGCACGTGGTCGAGATCCACGTGCCCGAGATCGGCACGCTCAGGAACCACGTCGTGCGTGCCGCCGACCTCCTCGAAAGGACTCCGAAATGACGCGAATCATCTCCGCGACGACGGCACGCAACTTCATCGGCGGCGAATGGAACGAGAGTGCATCGGGGGAGACCTACGAGAAACGGAGCCCCTGGCGACCCTCCGAGGTGACCGGCGTGTATGCCGCGTCCGGCGGCGACGACGCGAGGGCGGCGGTCGACGCAGCACAGGGGGCGTTCGCCGGCTGGGCTTCTCTGCCGGCACCTGCGCGGGCTGCGTTCTTCTTCAAGGCGGCCGACGCGATCGAGTCGCGCGTCGAGCAGATCGCGCAGGACATGACGGCCGAGATGGGCAAGCCTCTGCGCGAGGCGCGGATGGAGTCCGCACGGGCCGCGGCGATCCTGCGCTACTCCGCGGGCGAGGCCTTTCGCCCGGCCGGCGAGGTCTACGAACCGTCGGTCGGGAACCAGACCCTCTACACCCGGCGACGCCCGGTCGGCGTCGTCGCCCTGATCACGCCGTGGAACTTCCCGATCGCGATTCCGGTCTGGAAGCTCGCTCCCGCCCTCATCTACGGCAACACCGTCGTCCTCAAGCTCGGCTACGAAGCACCCCGAACGGGTCTCCACATTGCGGAGTGCTTCGCCGAGGCGGGTCTCCCGGCCGGAGTCCTCAACGTCGTCACGGGTGCAGGCTCGAAGGTCGGAGCCGAGCTCGTCTCGAACGGGACGGTCCGCGCGCTCTCCTTCACGGGCTCGGTGCCCGTCGGCCATGCCGTGCGGAACGAGGCGACGGCCCGGAACTGTCGCGTCCAACTCGAGCTCGGCGGCCACAACCCGTTCATCGTGATGACCGACGCCGAGCTCGAGCGCGCCGCCGACGCTGCCTATGCCGGAGCCTTCTGGTCCGCCGGGCAGAAGTGCACGGCGACGCGCCGGATCCTGGTCCAGGACGAAGTGTACGACGCGTTCCGTGAGGCGTTCCTCGCCCGCGTCGCCGCCGGCAAGGTCGGAGACCCGGCCGATCCGGCCACCGAGGTCGGCCCCGTCGTCGCAGCCGGTCCTTTCGACGAGGTCATGGCGGCGATCGAACGCGGTAAGGCCGAGGGCGGCACCATCGCCGCAGGAGGTGAACGGGCGGAGGCGGAGGCGTATCTGATCGCGCCGACCGTCTTCGAGAACGTCGCAGACGACGCATTCCTCTCGTGTGAGGAGGTCTTCGGCCCGGTGACCTCGCTGTACCGCTTCTCGACGCTCGACGAGGCGCTCGAGCGCGCGAATGCGGTCGAGTTCGGGCTCTCCGCCGCGATCTTCACGCGTGACCTCCACGCGACGCAACGGTTCGCGAACGAGCTCGAGGCGGGAATTCTCCACGTCAACTCGCAGACGGCCGGAGCGGACGTCCATGTGCCCTTCGGGGGCCTCAAGAGCTCGGCCTGGGGGCCACACGAGCAGGGCCGTGCGGCGATGGAGTTCTACACCGAGACGGTCACGGTTTACCAGGATGCTCCACTTGGCTGAGCGGGTGCTCGTCACCGGCGCCCTAGGGTGCCTCGGCGCCTGGGTCGCCCGGTGCGTGATCGACGACGGCGACGAGGTCGTCGGCTTCGACCTCGGAGAGGATCGCGCTCGCCTGCAGCTCGTCCTCGGGCACGACGAGGGGGCGGTGACGTTGGTCAGGGGAGACATCACGAACCTCGCCGCGGTGGAGAGCGCTCTCGACGAGCATGCGATCACCCGTGTCGTCCATCTCGCCGCCCTGCAGGTCCCGTTCGTGCGCGCGAACCCTCCTCTCGGCATGCACGTGAACATCGCGGGGACGGTCAACGTCTTCGACGCGGTCTCACGACGCCCCGACCGCATCCCGGGTGTCGCGTATGCAAGCTCCGCCGCCGTCTACAACCCGCGCGACCCGTCACCCGCGCCCGAGGCGGGGGGCACGTCGCCGGCGACGCTCTACGGCGTCTCGAAGCTCGCGGACGAAGGCGTGGCCCGCGTCTATCGCGCCGAGTCGGGAGTTGCGTCGATCGGTTTGCGCCCCTACGTGGTCTACGGCCCGGGAAGGGATCAGGGAATGACCTCGGGGCCGACGATGGCGATGCTCGCGGCGGTTCGCGGTGAGGCATTCCACATCGGCTTCTCGGGCACGGCAGTGTACGACTTCGCTCCCGACGTCGCGCGGGCGATGGTCATGGCCGCTCACCGAAGTGACGGGACGACCGGGGTCTACAACACGCCGGGCGCACTCGCGGACGTCGCGGACGTCGTCGCTCGCATCGAGACGGAGGTGCCGGGGGCTGCGATCACGTGGGGTGGCGACCCACTCCCCTTCCCGGCGGCCACGGAGGCAGTGGGCTTCGACCGCGACGTCGGCCCGTTCCCGCGCACGTCGCTCGCGGACGGCGTCGCCGCCACCGTCGCGCACTTCAGCCGGGTGTAGGGCAGTCGTGCGCGTGCTCGCTGCGCCGGACAAGTACCGCGGCACGCTGTCCGCCTCGGATGCCGCCGCTGCGATGGTCGACGGCGCCTCGGTGGCGGGCATGGGATGCGTCGCGCTTCCCCTCGCCGACGGCGGCGAAGGGATGCTCGACGTGCTCGGCGGCCCGAACCGCGCGACGACCGTGGCCGGCCCGCTCGGTGTCGCGGTCGAGGCGGGCTGGCGCCTCGACGGCACCACCGCGTACGTGGAGATGGCCCTGGCGTCGGGTCTCGTCCTGGCGGGCGGCGCCGCGGCGAACGAGCCGACCGACGCATCGAGCACCGGCACGGGGCAGCTCATTGCCGCGGCCGTTGCCGCCGGAGCGGACACGGTCGTCGTCGGCGTCGGAGGGTCCGCCACGACCGACGGAGGGCGCGGCGCGCTCGAGGCAGTGGCCGAGCTCGTTCCGTTCCCGTCGCACGGGATCACCGTGCAGGTCGCGTGCGACGTGACGACGCGATTCGTCGACGCCGCATCGGTGTTCGCACCGCAGAAGGGAGCGACGGCCGAGCAGGTCGCGGCATTGGAGCAACGCCTCGTCGGCCTCGTCGACCTCTACCGGCGCCGGTTCGGCTGCGACATCTCCGGCCTCGAGGGCGGCGGGGCGGCTGGAGGTCTCGCCGGTGGACTGGCCGCCGCCGGCGCGACGCTCGAGCCCGGATTCGACCTCGTCGCGCGTCTCGTCGGCCTGGACGCGGCGTTGGCCGGGGCTGACCTCGTGATCACCGGCGAGGGTCGGTTGGACCCGACGTCGTTCTCGGGAAAGGTCGTCGGCGGGCTCGCCCGGCGATGCGCGCGGAGAGGGATCGACCTGCTCGTCGTCGCGGGAACGATTTCTCCCGGGGTGCCTCCGAGCCCTGCCTACGCTTCGCTCGCAGATCGCTTCGGCCTGGAGAAGGCGCTCACGTGCACCGCGGCCTGCGTCACCGCGCTGACGGCGGACCTGCTCGCGGCCCGCAACCAGCGGGCGTCGCCGGACGGCTGACGGCGCTTCACCTGGACGCGTACGACGGGTGCATGCGCGTGAGCGCGAGCAGCGCGAAGAACTGGGCGGTGAGGAAGGCGGCCGCGACCCACAGCACGGCGTCGAACGAGCCAGTGGCGTCGCGGATCGCGCCGAGGACGAACGGCGACGTTGCCGCGATCGTGTATCCGAGGCCGAGCATCATTGCGACGAGTGCCCCGACCCTGGCCGGCGTGTGCTCGAAGTCGAGCGGCAGCGTCATCACGAGCGCGAACAGGCCACCTTGCGCGATCCCTGCGAGGAGCGCGCCGAGGTAGGCGACGCTCGGGGCGGCCACGAGGATAACCGCGCCGGTGATGAAGAAGCCGCTCAGCCCGAGCAGAAACGGGCTTCGCCTCCCTGTTCGGTCGGATGCCCAGGGAACGAGGAAGGAGGCCGGGATCGCGGTCAGGTTCATCATCGCGAGGAGCACGCCTGCCTCTCCCGCGGTCCACCCACGTTCGGCATACGCGTCCGGCAACCAGGCGTTGAGCCCGTAGTAGCCGCAGCCCATCAGGGCAAAGATGGTGACGAGTAGCCACGCCGTGGGACTCCGCCACGGCAGTCGCGGCACGGTCGCAGCCGGAGCAGAGTGCGGCTCGTCGCCCCACATCAGCACGACCCAGGCCACGAGGCAGAGCAGAGCGATACACGAGAAAGCGATGAGAGCGCCACGCCAGCCGCCGAACCAGGCCGCGAGCGGCACGGCCAGAGCGGCCGCGCTGGCCGACCCGATCTGGATCCCCGTCGTGTACACACCGGTGCCCGTTGCCGGTCGTGTCTCGAAGTGCTCCTTGACGGAGATCGGCGCGAGTGCGTTCCCGAGCCCCATCCCCACCCCGACCGGCCAGGTGAGGAGCACGACGAGCCAAGCGGACGGCATAGTCGCGCGAAGAATGCCGAACGTCCCGATCAGGGCGAGACCGATCGTCATCGCCCGCCGCGTCCCGATCTTCGCCGCGAGATAGGCGGCGACCGGGGCGAACAGCCCCATGCAGAGAACGGGGATCGTCCCGAGCAGGCCGACGACCGCGTGGGACGACCCGAACGCGTCCTGGATCGACGGGATGAGCGGCCCCACCCCGACGATCTGCGGCCGCAGCGTGAGCGCGGCGAGAAAGAGCGCGACGAGCGTCGGGGTCGCGCGATTCCTCACGTCAGGCGGGTGGCGTCAACGCGGGTCGTTGCAGCGGGCCAACAGGCGGCGACCGGTCATCGCCTGGCAGCGTCGAGATGACTGCGCATCAGGCGCGCCGACACGTCGACGTGCTTTCGAGCCTCGCGACCGGCGGCGCTCGCGTTCCCCGAGCGGATCGCGTCGATCAGCTCGACGTGGCGCTCGGCCGCCGCGGTCGGGTCCATGTACGTGCCGTAGAGCGTGATCGTGATCCGGCTCTCGACGCCGAGCGTCTTCCAGCATTGCTCGAGCACTGCGTTCCCGGCGGCCTCGACGATCAACCGGTGAAAGGCGACATCGTGCTCGACGAGGGACTTCGTGTCGTCCCGCTTGACGGCCTTCTTCATCGCCTCGAGCTCCACCTCGAGCGCCGAGACGTCGCCTTCGAGGTTCGCCGTCGCGAGGCGCGCGGCCAGCTCCTCGAGCGCGGCGCGCACCGGGTACACCTCGAGCATCTCCTCCTCGTCGAAGACGCGGACGCGCGCACCCCGGAACGGCTCCGACTCGACGAGGCGCAGCAGCTCGAGATCGCGAAGCGCCTCGCGCACCGGAGCCTGGCTCGTGCCGAGCTCCTGGGCGATGCGCGTCTCGACGAGACGCTCGCCCGGTTCCAGCTCGCCGGTCGCGATCCGCTGCAACAGGACGTCCTTGACCTGCTCGCGGAGGACGGTACGGGAGATGACCGCCACTGCCCGACCCGTCCTCAGCCGGCGATCACCGGGTTGGTGATCTCTCCGACTCCGTCGATCTGGATCGTGACCGTGTCACCCGGCTGCAGCAGGCGCTTCGGATTCCTGAAGACGCCGACGCCGGCGGGCGTGCCGGTGAGGATCAGATCCCCGGCCTCGAGAGTCGAGGTGCGGGAGGCGTAGCTGATGATCTCGTCGATCCCGAAGATCAGGTTTGCGGTGCTCGAGTCCTGAAGCGTCTCGCCGGAGACGATCGCGCGGATCCCGAGCGCGTGGGGGTCCGGCACCTCGGATGCGGGTACGAGCGGGCCGACCGGGCAGAACGTATCGGGAGACTTGCCCCGCGTCCACTGCCCGTCCGCGAATTGGAGGTCGCGCGCGGACACGTCGTTTGCGACGAGGTAGCCGGCGACGGCCTCGAAGGCGTTCTCCTTGGAGACGTTCTTCACGGTCCGGCCGATGACGACGCCGAGCTCGGCCTCGTAGTCGCATTGCTCGACGACGGGAGGGATCACGATCGCATCCCCGGGGCCGATGAGGCAGGTTGTGTACTTGGCGAAGAAGAGAGGAGCCTTCGGGAGATCGACTCCCTGCTCCTCGGCATGGTCCTTGTAGTTGAGACCGACGCAGATGATCTTTCCGGGACGCTCGATGGGAATCATGAGGCGGATCCTACGTGAGCGTCAACCGCTGCGCGACGCGAACCCGCGATAATCGATCATTGATTCACCGCTCTTTCACCGCTGAGTAGACTCGGCGCGATGGCGCTCCCAACATCCGTTCGCGTCGAGCTCGAGCACGTCGTCGGCCGGCGTCACGTGATCTCCGAAGAGGAGCAGCTGCGGGTCTACGACTGCGACGGCCTGACCGGATGGCGCGCCATGCCGGAGCTCGTCGTGCTCGCCGGTTCGACGGCGGAAGTGCAGGAGACGGTGGCGATCTGCGCGCGAGAGGGCATCCCCTTCGTCGCCCGCGGCGCCGGCACCGGTCTCTCCGGCGGGGCGCTGCCCGTCGCCGAGGGCATCGTCATCTCGCTCGCGCGCATGAACCGGATCCTCGAGATCGACCTGCCGGCGCAGCGGGTCGTCGTCGAGCCGGGCGTGGCAAACCTCGACGTCAGCAAGGCGGTCGCGCCAGCCGGCTTCTTCTACGCACCCGACCCCTCGAGCCAGCAGGTCTGCACGATCGGTGGCAACGTCGCCGAGAACTCGGGGGGCGCACACTGCCTGAAGAACGGGTTCACCGTGAATCACGTCACGGGGCTGACGGTCGTGCTCCCCGACGGAGGGGTCGTCGAGCTGGGTGGCAAGGCGCTCGACCCCGACGGGCCGGACCTCCTCGGCGCCTTCATCGGGTCGGAGGGGACGCTCGGCATCGCGACCGAGATCACGCTCCGCATCCTCCGCAAGCCCGAGGCGGTGACGACGCAACTGGCCGCATTTCGCACGATCGACGACGCGGGCGAGGCGGTCTCCGCGATCATCGCGAACGGCATCCTTCCGGCCGCGATCGAGATGATGGACCGCCTCACGATCGTCGCCGCCGAGCAGGCCTATCACCCCGACTATCCCGCTGACGCCGAGGCGTTGCTCCTCGTCGAGCTCGACGGCATCGCGGTCCAGGTCGAGGAGGACGCGCGCGCCGTCGACCGGATCTGCCGGGAGTGCGGTGCCTTCGAGGTGCGCGCCGCCCGCGACGACGCCGAGCGCGCCCTGCTCTGGCTCGGCCGCAAGGGAGCGTTTCCCGCGATGGGCCGGATGTCGCCCGACTACTACGTGCAGGACGGCGTCGTCCCACGGACGAAGCTGCCGGAAGTCCTCCGACGGATCGGGGAGCTCTCGCACGAGCACGGTCTCCTGGTCGGCAACGTCTTCCACGCAGGTGACGGCAACCTGCACCCGCTCGTCCTCTACGACGCTGCCAAGGGAGAGACGGAAGCCGCCAAGATCCTCGCCGAGGCGATCCTCGCAGCCTGTCTCGATGCGGGCGGCTCGCTGACGGGCGAGCACGGCGTGGGCGTCGACAAGGCGTGCTCGATGCCGAAGATGTTCTCCGAGCGCGACCTCGAGGCCTTCGAGCGGCTCCGGCGCGCGTTCGATCCGGACGGGATCGCGAACCCCGGCAAGGTGATCCCGACTCCTCGCCTCTGCGGCGAGGTGCCCGGCCCGTACCGTCGGCACCCACTGGAGTTGATCGGGCTTGGCGAGCGTCTCTAGCCTCGAGGAGGCCGCGGCCATCCTGCAGTCGGCCACCGCCGGAGGCGGGCGCGTCCGCATCGGCGAGGATCTCGACGCAGGCGGGATGCGGCGCGTCCTCGAGCACGAGGCCGGCGATCTGACGTGCACGGTCGAGGCGGGTATCCGCCTGTCGGAGCTTGCAGCGGCGCTCGGGCCGTCCGGGCAGCGCCTCTCGCTCGATCCGCCCGGTGATCCGACGATCGGCGCGTGTCTCGCGCAGAGTCTCTCCGGCCCGCTCAGGCATCGCTTCGGGGCGCCCCGCGATCTCGTCCTCGGCGTCACGCTCGTCCTCGCCGACGGCACGATCGTGAACGCGGGCGGGAAGGTCGTGAAGAACGTGGCCGGCTACGACCTCGGCAAGCTCGTCTGCGGCTCGCGGGGGCGGCTCGCGTTCATCGGCCGGGTCAGCCTCCGTCTCCACCCCGCTCCGGTCGCTGCGGGAACGGTCATGGTCGAGAGTGTGGACGCCGCCTCCGTGGTCGCCACCCTGCTCGGAGGACAGCTCGTCCCGAGCGCGCTCGACATCCTTCATCCCGGTCGCGTCCTCGTGCCTCTTCGAGGGGGGAGCCGCAGCGGTCGCCGCCCAGATCGAAGCGACGATTGCCCTGGTGGGCGGCGCCGAAGTCGACGCGACGGCATGGGCAGAGTCGCGGCGAGCGGCAGGCGGCCGCCCTCGGCCGGACGACCTTCTCGCCGGGCGACCTCGGGTCGTTCCTCGACCGGCCCGCGCGAGGCCGTGGTCAGGCCCGCCGCGGGAGTCGCATTCCTCCCCGCGCCGACGCCGACCGAGTCGCCCTCAGCGGTGCTGCGCCTGCAGGAGAGAGTGCGCGAGCGCTTCGATCCCGCAGGGGTGCTCGCGTGAGCGAGTCGCTACCGTCGCCCACCGTCGACGTCCTCCGCTCGCTGACGAGCGACTGCGTCCATTGCGGGTTCTGCCTGCCGACGTGCCCGACGTACCTGCTCTGGAGCGAGGAGATGGACTCTCCGCGCGGCCGGATCCAGCTGATGGAGTCCCACCTCGACGGCACGATCTCGCTGAACACGACGGTGACAGGCCACTTCGATGCCTGCCTGGGCTGCATGGCCTGCGTGACGGCGTGCCCGTCGGGCGTGCAGTACGGGAAGCTGATCGAGGCGACGCGCGAGACGATCGAGACCGAGACGCGGCGGCCGTTCGCCGACCGGTTCGTGCGCAGGGCGCTCTTCACGCTCCTCCCCTACCCGCGGCGGATGGGGCCGGCGCTGCGCCTCGCGCCACTCGGGCGCAAGCTGCCGTTGCCGGGCCGCCTCGGCGCGATGACCGAGATCGCCCCGCCGTGGCGCTCGACCGAGAAGCCGGATGAAAGTACGCCCGCGCGTGGCGAGACGCGCGGGCGTGTGGGCATTCTCACAGGTTGCGTGCAGTCCGTGGTGTTCGGGTCGGTCAACGCGGCGACCGCACGGGTGCTGGCGGCCGACGGATACGAGGTCGTGGCGCCGCCCCAGGGCTGCTGCGGGGCACTGTCGATGCACGCCGGGCGCGGCGACGAGGGTCGGGCGTTCGCACGGAGGATCATCGAGGCCTTCGCCGGCGTCGAGACCGTGATCGTCAACACGTCGGGTTGCGGCTCGCACCTGAAGGAGCTCGGCCACGTGCTCGGCAACGACCCGGAGTGGGCCGAGCGGGCGGCCGCGTTCTCGTCGCGCGTGCGCGACCTGGGTGAGTTCCTCCAGGAAGTCACCCCGCGCGCCGCGCGTCATCCGTTGAACCTCACAGTCGCGATGCAGGACTCGTGCCATCTCCGTCACGCGCAGGGGCTCCCGCTTTCGTCGGTTGCCTCGTTGCGCCGGATCCCCGGACTCGGTGTGATCGAGCCCGCCGAGCAGGACATCTGTTGCGGCAGCGCCGGGATCTACAACGTCACCCAGGCCGACGCGGCGCGGCAGCTCGGGGATCGCAAGGCGGCACACGTGCTCGCAACCGGCGCGCAGGTATACGCGAGCGCCAACCCCGGCTGCCTCGTCCAGGTTGCCACGGCGCTTCGGCGATCCGGCCACCCGCTTCCTGCCGTGCACCCGATCGAGATCGTCGACGCCTCGATCCGGAACCTCGGAACGGCGGGCCTGCTGCGCCAGGCCCGCCGCTGAGCTTCCGGGGAGCTAGAGGATCGCGTCGGCCGAGTAGATGACGAGATAGGCGACGAGGGCGACCGCTCCGATCACGACTGCGGCCCAGCTCATCCCACGGCCACGCTCGGAGTCGCGTCCTGCCCAGCCGAGCAGCGCGCCGCCGCCTGCCAGGATCGGCGTCAGCCCCGACCAGAACGCCACCACAGCGAGCAGGCCGAGAACCGACAGGGTCAAAGCCGTCGCACCTGCCGCCTCGCGCTGCAGGCCCCTCGGCACGACGAAGCCGAAGACGACGGCGGCGGCGACCGCGATGATCGCACAGACCACCAGGAACTCGCCCGTCCCCTGCTCCTCGTTCCCGCCGTACGTACCGATTGCCGCGAGTGTCGTTGCGACTGCGATCGCGCCGATTGCGACCGGCGCGATCACACGTTCCGAGACCGTTCTGCTCATGTCGTGACTCCTTTGGTTGGTGGACTCGGTCAGTGTCGGCGCACGTCGCCGCGCTGTCGTCGCCGCCAGGCGTGATCTGCCGTCACCCTCGGAGGCGATCTGCACGTCGCTCCCGAGAGCGATGCCGCGGGCGGCTCGCTGGCGTACCGTTCGTGGCATGCGAGCGATGCGCTCTCTCCGCGAGCACGCCAACCTGGCGTTCGCCGTGGCCTGCACGCTCGGGATGCAGATCGAGATCTGGTTCGCGAGCTACGCGACCCATCGTCCGCTGCTCTCCCTGCTCGGGCTTCTCGCGACGGTTCCGCTGGCGTTCAGGTGCACGCATCCGCTCGCCGCCTACCTCGTCACCTGGCTCGCGCTCTTCGGAGTCGTCACCGTGTCGGCGGACTTCGACAGCCAGTCGGTGTTCTTCGTTCTCGTCTTCGTGTTCGCGCTCTACTCGTTCGGAGCGAACGCACGCGGGCGTCAGGCGTGGGCCGCGGCGGTCCTGCTCCCGCTTGCGATCACGGCTTTCGTCACCGACGACGGCGATCCGTTTCACTGGGGCGACATCATGTTCGCGACGCTGATCATCGGGGGCCCGTGGGGCGCCGGGTTGGCGATCCGGCTCCGCCGGGAACGGGAACGGTCGCTCACCCTCCGCACGGTCGAGCTCGAGCGAGACCAGGAGGAGCTAGCCCGCGCCGCGGTCGCGGACGAGCGGCAGCGCATCGCTCGCGAGCTGCACGATGTCGTCGCGCACGCGATCTCGGTCGTCGTCGTCCAGGCCCGCGGCGGCAGGAAGGTGCTCGAGAGCGATGCAGCTGCGGCACGGACGGCCTTCGACTCGATCGAGCGAACCGGCGAGCAGGCGCTCGGCGAGATGCGCCGGCTGCTCGGGATGCTGCGTGACGACGAGGAGCAGTCTCGGACGCCGCAGCCGTCCCTCGAGCGGCTCGAAGCACTCGCCGACGAGATGCGCGCGTCGGGACTGCCCGTGGAGCTCGTGGTCGAGGGCGAGCCGAACGGCATCCCTCCCGGAGTCGACGTCTCCGGCTACCGGATCGTGCAGGAGGCGTTGACGAACGCCCTCAAGCACGCGGGTCCGGCCGTCGCCCACGTCGATGTCCGCTTCTCCGCGAATGCCGTCGAGATCGACGTCGTCGACGACGGCCACGGAAGCTCCGCCGCGCCCGGAGGCGGAAACGGCCTGCTCGGGATCCGGGAGCGCGTCGCCGTCGTCGGCGGCGAGCTCGAGGCCGGCCCACGGCCCGACGGAGGCTTCGCGGTCCACGCCAGGCTTCCGTACCGGGACGACGCATGATTCGGGTCCTCATCGCGGACGATCAGGCCCTCGTCCGCACCGGCTTTCGGCTCATTCTCACGGGGGAGCCCGGGATCGACGTCGTCGGGGAGGCCCGGGACGGGGCCGAGGCGACCTCACTCGCACGCGAGCTCCACCCGGATGTCGTGCTGATGGACGTGCGCATGCCCGACGTCGACGGGATCGAGGCGACACGGCGGATCGTGGTCGACGAGACGAGCCCCCGGGTGCTCGTTCTGACGACGTTCGACCTCGACGACATCGTCTACGACGCCCTCCGCGCGGGGGCGAGCGGATTCCTGCTGAAGGACGCACCCGAGGAACGGCTGCTGGCCGCGATCCAGGTCGTCGCGGAGGGCGGGTCGCTCTTCGCGCCGTCGGTGACGCGTCGCCTGATCGAGGAGTTCTCGCGCCGTCGGCCGGCAGCGGCACCAGCATCGTTCGATGACCTGACCGCGCGCGAGCTCGAGGTCCTACGCCTCCTCGCCCAGGGTCGCTCGAACGCCGAGATCGCCGCCTACCTCGTCGTCAGCGAGCACACGGTGAAGACGCACGTCGCCCACATCCTGCAGAAGCTCGATCTCCGCGATCGGACGCAGGCCGTCGTCGCGGCCTACGAGTCAGGGCTCGTGCGACCGGGCGACGCTACCCTCCCTGGGTGAGCTCACCACTGGACAGCCCGATACTGCGCCGGATCCGGGAGTCCGTGATCGGCGACGACCAGGTGATGTTCGGGCCGTTCGGCGCGCGCCGCGTCACCTACGCCGACTACACGGCGAGTGGCAGATCGCTTGCGTTCATCGAGGACGTCATCCGTGAGGAGGTCCTCCCCCGCTACGCGAACACGCACACCGAGTCCTCGGGCACCGGCCTGCAAACGAGCCGGCTGCGCGACGACGCGCGCCAGATCATCCACGATGCCGTCGGCGGCAGCGAGGAGACCTGCGTCATCTTCTGCGGCTCGGGTGCGACCGGTGCGGTCGACAAGCTGATCGGCATCCTGGGCCTGCGGATCCCCTCACAACTCGAGGATCGCTTCGCGCTCTCCGCCGCCATCCCCGCCGACGAGCGGCCGGTCGTCTTCGTCGGCCCGTTCGAGCATCACTCGAACGAGCTCCCGTGGCGCGAGTCGATCGCCGACGTGGTCGTGATCCCGGAGGACGCCGACGGTCACGTCGACCTGGATGCCCTCGAGGCCGAGCTCGTGCGGCATGCCGCACGCCCGCTGAAGATCGGCTCGTTCTCGGCGGCCTCGAACGTGACGGGGATCCTCTCGAACAGCTGTGCGATCGCCGACCTCTTGCACCGGCACGGCGCCCTCTCGTTCTGGGATTTCGCCGCCGCGGCGCCGTACGTCGAGATCGAGATGCACCCGCAGTGCTCCGAGCATCCCCTCGCGGACAAGGACGCCGTCTTCCTCAGCCCGCACAAGCTCGTCGGCGGGCCGGGTACGCCGGGTGTGCTCGTCGTCCGGCGAGAGATCCTCGGAAACCGGGTACCCGACGTCGTGGGAGGCGGGACGGTCGCGTACGTCGCACCCACGGAGCACCGCTTCCTCGACGACCCCGTCGCGCGCGAGGAGGGAGGGACGCCCGCGATCGTCGAGGCGATCCGTGCAGGCCTCGTCTTCCAGCTGAAGGAGGCGGTCGGCGTCGACGTGATCAGGGCGCACGAGGAGGACTTCTGGCGCCGCGCCGTCGAGCGCTGGAGCGCGAACCCGAACGTCCGCATCCTCGGGAACCTGGACGCGGACCGGCTCTCGATCGTGTCCTTCGTCGTGAAAGGGCCATCGGGGCTCTACCTCCACCACAACTATGTCGTTGCCGTGCTGAACGACCTGTTCGGGATCCAGTCCCGGGGCGGGTGCTCGTGCGCCGGCCCCTACGGTCACCGGCTCCTCGGCATCGGCCTCGAGCGGTCGCACGAGTATCGCCAGGTGGTGGGCCGCGGCTGTGAGGGAATCAAGCCCGGCTGGACACGGGTCTCGTTCAACTACTTCATCTCCGAGGCCGTCTTCGAGTACATCGTCGCGGCGGTCGACCTCGTCGCGACGGAAGGCTGGCGGCTCCTGCCCGCGTACCGGTTCGAGCCGCTCACGGGCCTCTGGCGTCACCGCGCCGGGCATGTCGAACCGCCGTTGCGACTGACGGCCCTCTCGTACGACCCGGCGACCGGCCGGCTCGTCGTCCCGGACCTACCGCACGACCGGGCACCCGAGTCGGCGCTCGCCGAGTATCTCCTCGAGGCCCGGGAGATCCTGGGCGACGCGTCGGAGGCAGTGGCACCCGACGCCTGGATCAGCGAGGACTTCGAGCACCTGCGCTGGTTCGAGCTGCCCGAGAGCTGCCTGGTCTGAGCGTCCCTACTCGGCCGGCCGCAGGTCGTCGAGCCGGTCGACGTGTGCGAGCGCCGGGAAGAACCGCGTCCACGAGATCGCGATCGCGATCGTCACGACACCGCCGATCACGACGGCGGGAACCGCGCCGACGAGCGCAGCCGCGACGCCCGACTCGAACGCGCCGAGCTCGTTCGAGGCGCTGATGAACACCATCTCGACGGCGTTCACACGTCCGAGCAGGTCGTCCGGGGTGACGAGCGGCAGGATCGTCTGCCGGAGTACGACGCTGACCATGTCGACCGCGCCTCCCGCGACGAGCGCGAGCAACGACAGCCACATCACCTGCGAGAGGCCGAAGGTCACGATCGTGACGCCGTACAGCGCGACGACGGTGAGCAGCGTCCGGCCGGCCCGCCGACGCACGGGCCAACGGGTCATCACGAGCGCTGCGGCGAGCGCGCCGACGGCGGGGGCGGCCCGTAA
>CAVWPE010000007.1:0-144545 GCA_963756835.1 uncultured Thermoleophilia bacterium | reverse complement strand
ATTCCCGCCGCCTCCACTCCGACATTCGAGGCCCGTACGGGCCTCGAAGTTGTTGTCCTGACGACCGCTGTGTGCCTTGCTCGTCGGCGGTGCGGTTCTCAGCGTTGACTCAGGTACTTGACCCGCAGTTGTTCGATCGTCCCGTTGAAGGGGAATGGTGCTTTGTCGAAGTAGTCGAGTGAGACCGGTGATCCGTGGGCGATGCCGATGTCGAGGCAGTCGTTCGCGGTGAAGAGGAGTGGAGCGCTGATCGCAACGGTCCCCTCGGCTGTCTGCTTGCCGTTCACCTTCAAGACGATCTTCAACGGGCCACCGGGGCGAGGCTCGACGTAGGTCGTTTCCACTTCGATTTTCGCCTTGCCGGTGGGCAGCTTCTCGGCGGCGCGAATCTTGGTGCGTTGGATGATGAAGAGGTTGTACTCGTAGCAGAGGATTCCATCTTCGACGAAGAGGGTTAGGCCTCCTGAGTTCGCGCCGAGCTTGTAGAGGACGCCGTTCGCGTCGGTCGGAATGTCCGCCTCGATGGTGACAAGGTTTGGCTTGTTGCCGAGGGCGGGGGCGCAGAACTCGGGCATCCGGATCGTGTTGCCGGAGAACGTCCATTCGTTGTAGGGCGTCGTGATCCGCTGTTCGGGGTGCATCGAGATCACCCAGAGTCCGCCGCCGATCGGGAGCACCTTGTTCTTGGTTGCCTCGACGAGGAAGATGTCTTGGAGTTGCGCGAGCTTGTCGGGCATCTCGGCGGCAAGGTCGTTCGCCTGCGTCCAGTCCTCGTCGAGGTTGTAGAGCTCCCAGCTGTCGTCGTCGGGCGTCCACTCCTGGATGCCGGGTGGCATGCCTTTGGCCCAGGGTGTGCGTGGCCCGAACGCTGAGGCCATCCAGCCTTCGTGGTAGATCGCCCGGCTGCCCATGATCTCGAAGTACTGCGTCCGCAAACGGCCCTCCGCCTCGGGATCGTCGAAGGTGTAGGCGAAGCTGACGCCGTCGATGGGGTCTTGGGGGATGCCGTCGACCACGCGTGGCGGTGTGATCCCGATCACCTCGTAGATCGTCGGGACGAGGTCGTTGCAGTGATGGAACTGCGACCGGGGTGTCGAGTCCGGCTTGATCTTGGCGGGCCAGCGGACAGCCATTGGATTCCGGGTGCCGCCGAGGTGCGAAGCGAGCAGCTTCAGTCCCTTGTATGGCGTGCTTCCTGCCCACGCCCAGCCGGCGTGATACTGATTGTCCGTCTTCGGAGACCCCAGCACCTCAAGGCCGCCCAACTCTTCGAGCGCCTCGATGTGCTGCTGCACCGTCGAGGGGATCCCGTTCTGAGCGATCAACTCGCTGATCGTGCCGTCTTGACCCTCGCCCGAAGAGCCGTTGTCACCCCAGATGTAGAAGACGAGCGTGTTGTCGCCGTAGCCGAGTGACTCGACCTCATCCAGGAGACGGCCGACCTGAACGTCCACATGCTCGGCATAGCCGGCAGCCACTTCCATCAGACGCCGCTGGAACGGCTTCTCGTCCTCGGGGATGCTTTCCCAGGCCGCCATCGCGGCATCGCGTGGAGTCAGCTGCGCGTTGGCGGGAATCCAGCCCTTCTCTTTCGCCCGCTCGAACACCCGCTCCCGATAGGCATCCCAACCATCGTCGAACTTCCCCGCGTACTTGTCCGACCATTCGTTGAGAACATGATGCGGCGCGTGCAAGCAGCCGCTCGCCCAGTAGAGGTAGAACGGCTTGTCGGGCTGAAACGCCTTGTGGTTACGTAACCAGCCGATCGCGTCATCCGCCAAGTCCTCACTCAGGTGATAACCCTCCTCCGGCGACTTTGGCGGCAGCACCGAGGTCGTGTTCCGCACCAAGTTCGGCTCCCACTGCGACGCCTCACCGGCCAGGAACCCATAGAAGTACTCAAAGCCACACTCTGACGGCCAGTTTTCGAATGGCCCCGCTGCGGTCGTCTCCTCCGCCGGAGTGTTGTGCCACTTCCCGAACGCCGCCGTGCAATACCCATAGTCCTTCAACACCTCAGCAGCCAAAGCGCTGCTCTTCGGTATATGGCCCGAGTAGCCGTCCCAGTCATTTGCCAACTCAGCGATCTGGCCGTACCCAACCCGATGATGATTACGGCCCGTCAGTAAAGACGCCCGTGTGGGAGAGCACATCGCCGTCGTATGAAAACGATTGAACGCGATCCCCTCACCAACCACCCGATCCAGACTCCGCGTCGTCACCTCACCGCCAAATGCGCTCGGCAACCCAGGGCCTGCGTCATCGATCAGGACGATGAGAATGTTCGGAGCGTCTTGGGGCAACCGCCGCGGCTCTTCACGCCGCTTGTACGTGGATTCCTGCATCGTCCGGCCGGCAACACTTGCAGACGGCGTCGGCGGAAACGGCAGCACCTCCTGCACCGGCAAGCTGCCTACAGTCTTCGCGTCCGGTGTCCGCTCGGCCACGAAACGAGCCTACCCACACGCACGCGACTGACGTAGCATCAGCGACGGCCACTGCCTTTGAGGATCTCTAAGACGCCATACGGGCCAAGAAAGTCCTGTAAATACCGGAAAATACCTTGCGCGGGTTCGATTCCCGCCGCCTCCACTCCGCAGGGAAGAGACGCAAGGGCGCGAGAAGTCGCCCTGCGCAGGAAGAAAGGCTGCGCGAAGTCCGACGGGCTCCGCAGGGCGATTTGCGACCGATCGTCGCGGGTGCGGGCGCAAACGGGACCCCGATGCACGTGCGAGCGCCGGGGGCGTCGTCCTGCGTCGTTTCCTTGGAGAGCTGCGACTCGTCCAGCCGAGCGCTGCACCATCGATCACGGTGACGCCGAGTGTCCGGAGTGGCGTTCCGACGCGCCTGAGCACCCTTCTTACAGCGATTCGAGGCCCCTCGGGGGCCTCGCGTCATTCCTCCGCATCGCGCCGGCCGGGAAGGCAACGCGCGACAAACGCGTTAGGACGTGAGATCGACCTTCTTCTATGCGTAAGGGAGCATCCCGGCAATGAGTGACGACAACCTGTTCGGCGAAGAGCATGTTCGGCGCTATCGCGAGACCGACGGCGAGGTCGGCCACATCTGGCGGCGCGGGTCGAAGGTCCTGCTCCTCACGACGACCGGCCGGACGACCGGCGAGCCGCGGACGACGCCGCTGATCTACGAGGAGGCCGGCGACAGGCTCGTGATCGTGGCCTCGAAGGGCGGCGCCCCGGACGATCCGGGCTGGTACCGGAACCTCGTCAAGGAGCCGACGGTCGAGCTCCAGGTGAAGGGCGACGTCTTCGCTGCGAGGGCCTGCACCGCGACGGGCGCCGAGCGCGCGGAGCTCTGGGAGCTCGCCGCCCGGCAGTGGCCGGACTACAACGCCTACCAGGAGGCAACCGACCGCGAGATCCCCGTCGTGGTCCTGGAGCGCCTCTGACCCCGGCTCCAACCGACGACCGATCGCTCGGTCGGGACGGGCGGAGGGGTAGGGCGAGGCACGGCGCGTACCGGCCGCGGCGGGCTTCGAATCGCTGTACGCTCGATCGTGTGCCCGCTCTCGTCGGGGCGCCCCTCGCCAACGGATCGGAGCCTGCCGCATGCCAATCGTCGAGTACGAGTCGGGAGCAGCGTTCCCGGGGGTGATCGGCCGCACCGCCGAGGAGTCGAGCCCCGCCTGGCCCGCTCCGGTGCGCGCCACCGAGGGCGCGCCGAACGTCCTGTTCATCGTGCTCGACGACACCGGATTCGGCCAGCTGGGCTGCTACGGCAGCCCGATCAGCACGCCGAACCTGGACGGCATCGCCGCCGAAGGGCTGCGCTACAACAACATGCACACGACGGCGCTCTGCTCGCCGAGCCGGTCGTGCATCGTGACCGGCCGCAACCATCACGCCAACGGAATGGCGTGCATCACGGAGCTCGCATCGGGCTATCCCGGCTATGACGGCGTGATGCCGTTCGAGAACGGAATGCTCTCGGAGACGCTGCTCGACCACGGCTACAGCACGTTCATGGTCGGGAAGTGGCATCTGACGCCGAGCAACCAGGAGACCGCCGCCGGGCCGTACGACCGCTGGCCGCTCGGCCGGGGCTTCCAGCGCTTCTACGGCTTCCTCGGTGGCGACACGAGCCAGTGGTATCCGGATCTCGTCTACGACAACCACGCGGTCGAGCCGCCGAAGAAGCCCGAGGAGGGCTACCACCTGAGCGAGGACCTGGTCGACAAGGCGATCACGTTCGTCGCCGACAGCAAGCAGGCCGATCCGAACAAGCCGTTCTACCTCCACCTCTGCTTCGGCGCCACGCACGCCCCGCATCACGTCGGGAAGGAGTGGGCCGACAGGTACGCCGGTGCGTTCGACGACGGCTGGGATGCCTACCGGGAGAAGACGTTCGCCCGCCAGAAGGAGCTCGGGATCGTTCCCGCCGACGCCGAGCTCTCGCGCCACGACCCGGACGTGCCCGACTGGGACGCGCTGCCCGACTCCGCACGGAGGCTGTACGCCCGGATGATGGAGGTGTTCGCCGGCTTCCTCGAGCACACCGACCACCAGGTCGGCCGACTGCTCGAGTTCCTGACGACCCTCGGGGAGCTCGAGAACACGCTGATCATGGTGATCTCCGACAACGGCGCCTCCGCCGAGGGTGGGCCGACCGGGACGACCAACGAGGCGCAGTTCTTCAACAACGCGCAGGAGCCGATCGAGGAGAGCCTGAAGCTGATCGACGAGATCGGCGGGCCGAAGCACTTCAACCACTACCCGTGGGGTTGGACGTGGGCGGGCAACACCCCGTTCCGGCGCTGGAAGCGGGAGACCTACCGCGGCGGCGCCTCCGACCCGTTCATCGTCTCCTGGCCGAAGGGAATCACGAGCAAGGGGGAGGTGCGCCCCCACTACGCGCACATCATCGACATGGTCCCGACGGTCCTCGACCTGCTCGGGCTCGAGCCGCCGACGACGATTCGCGGCATCACGCAGTCGCCCTTCGACGGGGTCAGCTTCGCGCCCACGCTCGACGATCCCGGGGCGGAGACCCGCCATCACACCCAGTACTTCGAGATGCTCGGCCACCGCGCGATCTACCACGACGGCTGGCGGGCCGTGTGCCCGTGGCCCGGGCCGTCGTTCACGGAGGCCGGAACCGGCTTCGGTAACCCGATCTCCGCGGAGACGCTCTCGACGCTCGACGCGACCGGCTGGGAGCTCTACCACGTGGCGGAGGACTTCGCCGAGAACCACAACGTCGCGGCGGAGAATCGCGACAAGCTGATCGCGATGATCGCGCACCTGGTACGTCGAGGCCGGCAAGTACGACGTGATGCCGATCGACGGCAGCGGTCTGGCCCGGATGATGGCCGAGAAGCCGCTGATCGCCCTGCCGCGCGACAGCTACACCTACCGGCCGAACACGCAGTCGATCCCGAACTTCGCCGCGCCGAAGGTGCTGAACCGGCCGCACAGCATCACCGCCGACGTCGAGATCCCCGACGGCGGGGCGGAGGGCGTGCTGCTGAGCCAGGGCACGGCCGCCGGCGGCTACTCGTTCTACGTCAAGGACGGCAAGCTTCGCTACGTCCACAACTACGTCGGCCGGCAGCTCCTCGAGGTCGAATCGGCAGACGTCGTCCCGGCCGGAAAGCACGCGCTCCGCTTCGAGTTCGAGCCCACCGGCCCGCCCGAGCCGGCCGTCGGGAAGGGCGCGCCGGGGCGCATGCAGCTCTACGTCGACGGCGTCCTCGTCGGAGACGCCGAGGCTGCCATCACGACGCCGTTCATGTTCAACCCGGGCTCGCTGACGTGCGGAGCCAACCCGGGCTCCCCGGTCACACCGGACTACGAAGGGCCGTTCGCGTTCACCGGCACGCTGCACAGCGTCACGCTCGACGTCAGTGGCGAGCTCATCCACGACCACGAGGCAGAGCTTCGTGCCCACCTCGCCCGCCAGTAGCCGCGGCGCCTGAAACCGCATCGAAAGGAAGCCATGACAGAGACCGCATCCGAACTGAGCAAGCCACTCGACGAGCTCGGCCCCGTCGACTACG
The DNA here is from genome assembly GCA_963756835.1 of uncultured Thermoleophilia bacterium. Lineage (GTDB taxonomy): Bacteria > Actinomycetota > Thermoleophilia > Gaiellales > Gaiellaceae > Gaiella. The sequence goes on along the minus strand of CAVWPE010000007.1, from coordinate 138,529 downwards.
TCGTGATCGAGTTTCCCGCCGGCGCGAGCAACTTCACGGGCGAGATGGCTCGTGAGCTCGTGACGCTCGTCGAGGCAGGCACGATCCGCGTCATCGACGTCCTCATCCTGACCAAGAACGACGACGGCACTGTGGACGCGATGGAGCTCTCCGATGTCGAGGAGCTCGGCGAGCTGCAGGCGATCGAGACCGAGCTTGCCGAGCTGCTCGCCGCAGACGACGTCGTCAACCTCGCAGCCTGCATGGACCCGGGCTCCACCGCCGGCGTCCTGATCTACGAAAACCTCTGGGCGGCACCGTTCGCAGCAGCTGCCCGGCGCTCGGGCGGCCAGCTGATCGCGAACGGCCGCATTCCCATCCAGGCCATCATCGCCTCGATCGAGGCCGATGAGGCACTCGCAACCGAAGGAGCATGACCATGCCTCTCAGGCCAGGACGTGTAGGAGGAGTCGGCGTGATCGGCCACCCGGTGGCCAAGACGGCGGTCGTCGCAAAGGCCGTCACGCCAGGCCCCGCGCCGGTCGCGAAGACGGCCGTCGTCGCTGCGGCCGTCACGCCCGGCCGCGGCGTCGGCCGCCGCCGGCGGATCTAGAACACGCGCTGACATCGCTTGCGATGCCGAGGAGCGTCCCCTCGATGCGGGGCCGCTCCTCGTTTCGCGCCGAGCAGAAAGGACTGTCGAATGGGTCTCTCACTCCAGAAGAAGCTCGAGCTGGCCGGCGCTCTGTCGAAGGTGCAACCGGAGCTGCAGCGCCTTCACCTCGTGCGGAAGCCGAAGAAGCGTCGCGGGCTGCGCACAGCGGTCATCGCGACCTGTGCGTTCGCTGTCGGCACGGCAGTGGCGGCCGTCATCGTGCTGCGTCGTCGTGCACTCCAGGACGATGCGTTCGCCGCGAGTCGCCGCGTAGCAGACGGCGCCGAGGACGGTACCGTCGGGTCGGCATTCGATCCCGATCCACCGTCCGACGAATAGGAAGCGGCCGCGTCACGACGGAGGACACTGGCGCCTGTCGGCTTTCCGGCCCACGGCTCGTCGCTCCGTCCGGTCGGGACGTGTATCCTGTGGCGTAGGCAGTCGCGAACCACGTGGGGCGATGCCGGTCGGCTGGTTGCAGTCGACAACGGGCCAGAGTCGGCCGGGTGGCGCCGACACTCCTCCCTCCTGCCTGCGCCGCCCGGCGACCTGGGCTTCCAGTCGACGGTCGAGCCCGATGCACGTGCTGCGTATCATCGGGATCTCGTCGACGGTGGGACACGGCGGGGCGGCGAAAGGGAGCCCGGCGAGTCGCTGTGTCGACGCCCCGAGCACCCTTTCGGCTCCATCCGTTGTGAGCTGCGCCCATCTTCGCGCCCACCCAGCGTGCGAGGAGTGAGTCCCACGCTGCACGGCGAGTCTCTCGCGTCGACGCGTGTCGCGGGGTCACGAAAGGGTGAACATCCGGTGCCGGAGCGGAGAGTCAGGGAGGGGCGGGAGCACGAACCGCACCGAGGGCACCGGGCCACCGGACGCGCCCGGGCCGCGGCTCGAGGATCTCGAACCGCGGCCCAGAGCGACTCTGAAGGGACGTACGCGGTCTACTTCGTCCCGCGTTTGACGCCGCAAGTACCCGGCGCCGCGTAGGTGAGAGGATCGAACGACTGCCACTGCGCCCACGTTCCGACCTGTTGCAACCGCTTCTTCGGGAAGCTGTAGGTGTACGGCCGCAACGTCTTGAACGGGATGTGGCATTTCGGGGCATAGCTGATCAGAGGCGAGAGGCCCGTGTCGAGATTCTTGATCTTCTCCAGGCCCTTCTTGATCCCCGCGGCGCTGTAGTCGCCCTTCGCGTTCTTCAACCCCTGCACGAGGATCTGACCCTGAACCCAGCCGGTCGTATAGTTCGCCTGCGCCATGTCTTCCGCCGACTGACCCTGCGCCTTGCCGACGGTCGTGGCCAGCTTGCCCGCCGGCGTCTTCGCGAGGTACAGCGGATCGAAGCAGTTCACACCGACCGTGTTCTTGACGACCTCGTACGGGCTCGACGTGAAGATGACATCGTTCGAGAGGCCGTTGATCGTCACCGTCGGCACGTCGAGGCCGAACTTCGCCGCCGACCGGAACCATGCGATGCCACCGCCGATCGCGTGAATCATGAACACGACCTGGACGCCCTTGCTCTTCATGTCCTGAACCTGGACGTCGGCGCTGACGAGCGCCGGCGCCAGCGGCTCGACGACGATGTCGGTCGCACCGTACTTCTTCACGGCCGCCGTCACCGCGTCCGTCCACTCTGCTCCGGAGGTCACCTGAATCGCTGCGATCCCGACCTTGACGCCCTTGAGGCTCTTGAGCTTCAGGCGTTTCAGCCCATAGCCCGTCCCGACCCAGGCCTGGTCGCCGTAGCTGCAGGTCGCCGGGAACATCCACGGCTGGAACGGATCCGTCGCAGCCTTTGGCGCGGACTGCGTCGGCATCCCGATCACCTTGTTCGCATTGAAGATCGGCAGCAACGAGGAAAATGCGTTCGAGTTGCTGATACCTGTGATCACCTGAACGTCGTCGTCCTCGATGAGTGACTTCACGTAGGAGATCGTCGAGGCGACGTTGTACCGGTCGTCCTTCTCGATCAGGTTGATCTGCTTGCCGCCGACGCCGCCCTTGCTGTTCGTGTACTTGATGTACGACTCGAGGCCGTGGATCGTGAGCAGCTGCGACGCCGCCGTCGGGCCGCTCTTGTCGCCGACCCAGCCGATGTCGATCGTGCCCGCACTCGGCCGCGCCGACGCGGCCGTCACGGCCAGCAATCCCCCTGCCACGATTGCCGCTAGGAACGTCAATCTGTTCATCGGACACCCCTCTCCTCTGCCGTCGCTGTTGACGAGCTGATGGTCCCGCGTATTTCTACCAAACGATCGTCTGAATTGCTAGAGCGCCGCCCGGACGCCGATCCTCGCGGTCGACGCAGCCCGTCGGCCTGTCCCGACCGCCCAAGCGGCGTGTTCTAGCCGGCAGACGTGACAACGAGCGGGTGGAGGAATCGCTCGAGCGCACCGGTACGCGCCGCAAGCGCAGCTCGAGAGACGCGGGCGTCCGGAGCGAGCACCTCGAAACCGTGGTACGCGCCGGGGTAGACGTGAAGCTCCGTCGGGACTCCCGCCTCGATCAGGCGTCGCGCATACTCGACGTTCTCGTCGCGAAAGGGGTCGAGCTCGCCGACGAGGAGAAATGTCGGTGGCAGGTCGGAGAGGTCAGCGGCCCGTGCAGGCGCCGCGTACGCGGGAGCCTCGCCGTCGACGTCGCGCAGATAGGCACCCCACGCTCTCTTCGAGGTCTGCGTGTTCCAGACCCGGAGGTCGTGGATGGACGTGCTCGAGCGCGTGACGTGTCGGTCGTCGAGCTGGGCGCAGAGGGCGAAACAGAACGCGACGTCGACTCGGCCGCGATCGCGGGCGAGCAGCGTCGTCGCGGCGGTCAGACCACCGCCGGCGCTGATACCGCCGATTCCGATCCGGCGTTCTTCGACACCGAGGCTGCGCGCATGCTCGAAGAACCACTCGAGCCCGGCCTGACAGTCGTTGATGCCGGCCGGGTACGGGTCTTCCGGCGCCAGGCGGTACTCGACGGAGCACACGGTACATCCGAAGCGCGCTACGAAGGAATCGCACAGGACATCGTCCATCTCGATGGTGCCCATGACGAAGCCTCCGCCGTGGATCCAGTAGAGGCCGGGGGCAGGCTTCGTTCCCCGTTCGCGCGGGAGGTAGAGCCGAACGCGCACGCGGTTGCCGTTCGCGTCCGTGACGTGCTCGTCGCGCCGCTCGACCGCCGGATGCTCGGGACCACCCGAGCCGAGCTTGTCGAGCAGCTCAGCCCGTGCTGCCTCTGGATGCTCGACCGGGTCGACCCGGGGGCGCAGCGACTCGAGCGCAGGGAGGAGCTCCGGGTCCACGCGCGAGAGGTCCACGCGCCGATTCTATGAGCGGAACGCCACGGCGCGTCGATCGTCGATCGCCGCGCGCGAGCTGTCCTTTGGCGTCGCGCGCCAAAACCGCGTGCCGAGGCGATCCGTGATTTCCGGGACGTGCGGTGCGGCGTTCCACGAATGCGCAGATGGTCGAGCGGGGGATAGATTCGAGTCGTGAGGATTCGCACGGTCACAGTCGGGGTGCTCGCCTTGCTCGTCGCGTACCCACGTGTGCTCCGGCGTCCGATCATGACCTGGGGCGCGACCGACGCCGAGGCGGACACGCCCCTCCCGGGCGACGAGCTGCTCGAGGATGCCGACGGGATCTCCACACGCGCGATCACGATCGATGCGCCGGCGAGCGCGGTCTGGCCATGGCTGGCGCAGATGGGCCCGTCGCCGCGCGGCGGCGTCTACACCTACGACTGGATCGAGAACCTGCTGGGCCTGAACATCCACAGCGTCGACCACGTCATCCCCGAGCTCCAGCACCCCCGCATCGGCGAGGAGATCACGTTCGGCGGGAATCGGATGCGGTTCGAGCGAATCGAGCCCGAGCGGGTCCTCGCGTTCCGCTCCGCGGACGGGAACTGGGTCTGGTCGTTCGTGCTCGTCGAGAGCGACGGACGAACACGGCTGATCAGCCGCAACCGTTTCCGGTTGCCGACGCTTGCGGTGCGGATCGCGATGCTCCCAATGGAGCCCGGTTCGCTCGTCATGGAGCGGAAGATGCTGCTCGGCATCAGAGAGCGTGCGGAGCGGCTCGCCCGGGGTGCTGTCGATGCACGCTCCGTCGCAAAAGGTGCGTGACGCCGCCTCGCGCTGCCCGCCAAGCCTGGCGACTATGATTCAGGCAACCTGATACCGACTGGTGAAAGGACGGGCGGCGGATGAAGGTTCTCGAAGGAAAAGCGGCGATCGTTACCGGCTCGGCGCGAGGGATCGGACGTGCGACGGCGGGGCTCCTCACCGCTCACGGAGCACGGGTGCTCGTCAACGACCTCGACGCTGGAGCAGCGGAAGAGGCCGCGCGCGAGATCGGCGGCGGAGCTGCAGTGTTCGCGTGTGACCTCACGGAGGACGGTGCGCCGGAGCGGCTCGTCGCTGCGGCCGTCGACGCATTCGGGAAGCTCGACATCGTCGTCAACAACGCCGGCTACACCTGGGACGGGATGGCCCACCGGATGCGCGACGATCAGTTCCGGGCAATGCTCGAGATCCACACGGTCGCCCCTTTCAGGATCCTTCGCGCCGCGGCGCCGTTCCTGCGCGACGCCGGGAAGGTCGACCGGGAGGAGGGGCGCGAGGTGTTCCGCAAGGTCGTGAACGTCACGTCGATCTCCGGCACCCAGGGCAACGTGGGTCAGGCCAACTATGCGGCCGCGAAGGCAGGTCTCGTCGGGCTGACGAAGACGCTCGCCCGCGAGTGGGGGCCGTTCAAGGTGAACGTGAACGCAGCGGCATTCGGCTTCATCGAGACGCGACTGACTGCATCGTCCGACGACAGCGCAACCATCGAGCGTGCCGGTCAGGAGATCAAGCTCGGCATTCCTCCGCAGATGCGCGAGATCGTCTCGACGATCGTTCCGCTCGGGCGCCCCGGGACGCCGGAGGAGGCAGCAGGCGCGATCTTCTTCCTCTGCTCTCCGTGGTCGAACTTCGTCCAGGGACAGGTTCTGACCGTGAACGGGGGTCAGATGACGGGGATGACCGACTGATCGCCTGCGATCACCACCGGTCAGTGCCCGGGCCGATGGCCCTGTTCAGCGGAGGTCGGCCAACCCGTCTTTGATCACCGTCGCGCCGGCGCCGTTCACGCACTCGAAGCCGAATCGGTCGCCGATCCGCCAGACGCGCGTGTGCAGCGACTCGCCTGGGAAGAGGGGAGCGGAGAATCGCACCGCGAGCCGCCTGAGCGCCCGGGGATCGCTCACGCCTGCCACCTCGAGCACCGCACGCCCGGCGAAGGCCATCGTGCAGAGGCCGTGGACGATCCGACCCGGAAGGCCGACCGACTGGGCGAACGCGTCGTCGAGATGGATCGCGAAGTCATCTCCCGAGGCCTCGGCGTACAGCACCGTCTGATCCTCGGCGATCTCGTAGACGACCTCCGTGAACGGCGTGTCCGGGACGTCGAGCCGGTGATCGGGCGCGCGCTCCCCGACACTCTCCGGTCCCTCGACCCCCCGGAAGAACTCGGTCACGTACTGCTCGCTGAGGAGCTCGCCGCCGTCGTCGCGGGTCTCCAGCCTGATCACGACGGATGTCCCGTTCGGGCGTGGCAGCACCGAGACGGGCGTGGCCTTGCTGAACACCGTCATTCCTGCAACGAGGGGCTGGTGGATCACGATGTCCTGCTCGTAGTGCACGACGAACGGTCGGATCTCGTCCGAGGCGACCGCGCGCGAGGCCGGCGCGAGTGCGGGCCAGACCGGCACGATCGCAAACACTGCGCCGCCCGGCGCATCGCCCGTCGCTGTCGCGTAGCGGGCGAGCGCGACCTCCGTGACGTCGTAGCGCTGCGCTGCTCCCTCACGGCCGACTGCGTCCAGATTGAAGGCCGCGTCGACGTCTGTCGTCGTGCTTCCGCTCGGCGTCATGAGCAATCTCCCTTGTCGATCGATGTTTCAGGTTACCTCAAACACAGGCGCGCGAGCCTCCGCTCCAAGTTGCCCTGGACATGTGTTGCAGGTTCCCTTAAACTACCGGCCCAGGAGGCTACCCATTCAACGACGAAGGGAGCGCTTCATGAGCAGAAGCACGTTCGGAGGAAGGTTAGGGGTCATCGCGTCCATGGTCGCCGTGGTCGCGTCGCTCGTGTTCGCATCGGCGTCCGCGAGCCGCAACACAGCGACACCGATCTATTTCGGCATGGACGCACCGCTCACGGGGCCGACCCAACTTGTCGGGCAGAGCGATCGCCAGGCGGTCGAGGCGATCGTTGCCTACTGGAACGCCCACGGGGGCATCAAGGGCCGCCAGGTCGTCGTCGACATCCTCGACAACGCCTCGAACCCGTCCCAGGCAGTCCAGAACGTTCAGAAGTTCACCAGCGATCCGAAGTACGTGGCGATCCTCGGCTCGGGCAACGCCGCCGCGGCCGTGGCGACGGGTCCGCTTGCGAGTCAGGCGAAGATCCCCTTCGTCGCGCTCTCACCGCCGACGACGCTCGTCGAGCCGACGCAGCCGTTCGCCTACGTCATCTCACCCACGGCTCGCCTGTACGCCTATAGCGAGGCGGCGTACCTACGGAAGCTCGGGATCAAGAAGGTGTGGCTGATGGGCGACAACGGCGGCTTCGGGCGCGATGGCCCGGCGCAGGTCGCCAAGCTGGCCAAGAAGTACGGGATCGAGATCGTCGACACGACGATCTTCTCTCCCGGCGCGTCCGACTTCTCGGCCGAGTTGACGAAGATCAAGGGGTCCGGGGCACAGGCGCTCTGGCTCTGGACGGCGACGCCGGCGGGGGCGACGATCGTCAAGCAGTTCAAGCAGCTCCAGCTCCCGCAACGGCTCGTGCTCACCGGGGCGAACGTCTCCTCGTCGTTCCTCACGGGAACGTGCGGCGACGTCAACGGGGCGATCATCAACTCGTACCTCGGCACGGTCTGGAGCTTCCTGCCGAAGAAGGATCCGGTCCGGATCCAGGCGGCGTTGCTCCAGAAGATGCTCAAGCGTCCGATTTCGAACTTCGACATCGATGCGGCGACCACGATGTGGTCGTACAAGGCCGCGATCGAGCGGGGCGGCGCGACGCGCGTGGGCATCAACAACGGGCTCGAGACGAAGATCAGGGGCCTCGTGACACCGGGTGGGAAGGTCTTCCTCTCGAAGATCAACCACCAGGGCATCCAGCTCGACTCGATGTGGGTCGGGACGGTGCAGAACTGCAAGGTGAAGCCCCTGGCCGGCGCGGCCTTCACCAAGAAGAAGTAGCGAGCTCGCTCGTTGTCACGTGCCCGCCGGTGTGGCGGGCACGTGACAACGCGGGTCGCCGCAGTCACACGGCAACGACGAGACCATGAACCTCGCCCAGATCCCGGCCGACCGTGCCGTCGCGGAGCCGCACCGGCCCGCAGCGATCGGCGGTGATCGTCCTCGGCATCGAGCAGAGGAACGCCACGGCGTGGGCCGGAGCAGCCGGGGGATGTGGGAAGATGACATTCATGGCCGAGACAACTACGCGGGTCGCCGCGGCTCCGGAGACGACATCCGGCGTCGCGTATGCGATTGCCCGCCTGCAGCAGCGCGTCTTCATCGGTGTGACGGAGCGAGTGGCGCCGTACGGTCTGACGACGCTCCAGTTCACGACGCTGAGCGTCCTCGACCGGCATGGCGCACCGTTGTCGACGTCGCAACTGGCACGTCGATCGTTGATGACGCCGCAGTCGATGAGCGAGGTGATCCACGCGCTCGAGGGCAAGGGGCTGATCGTCCGCAATCCGCATCCGAACCACCGCAGGACGCTGCCGGCCACCCTGACGGAGAAGGGAAGACGCACCCTGGCGGCGTGCGACCGCGCCGTCGCCGAGTTCGAGGAGGAGATGCTCGACGGGTTTACCGCCGAGGACAGGGAGGCGTTCCTCGAGATGACACGGACCGCGGCACGGAATCTCGACAAGGCCGATTCGCCACAGGACTGACGTCCGGCGGCCGGCGCGGTCGGACGGTCTGATCGGTGGCTTCCGCTCCCTCTCCGATGGTTGCGACGCGGCCCGCCTGTGAGATCACCGGCGTCACGAAGTCGTTCGGGGCTGTCGCGGCCGTCGACGACGTCTCGCTCTCGATCGAAACGTCCTCGCTGACCTGCCTGATCGGACCGAACGGGGCGGGGAAGTCCACGCTGCTCGGCTGCCTCGCCGGGTTGCACCGCGTCGACCGGGGATCGCTGAAGCTCGACGGCGTCGACGTCACGCGCTGGCCCATCCACCGTCGCGCAGACCACGGCCTCGCCACGGTCTTCCAGACGACACGCCCGCTGCCACAGCTCACCGTGCTCGACAACGCAGCCGTCGGAGCGCATGTCCGCTCCCGGACGGGATTCGTCGAGAGCATGGTGCCGATGCCGTGGCAGTGGCGCGAGCAGCGACGGGTTCGCAGTGAGGCCAGAGATGCGCTCGGGCTCGTCGGACTCGACGCCCGGGCGGGCGAGCCGGCGGCGGTGCTGCCGCTCGGTCAGCTGCGGCTGCTCGCGATCGCACGCGCCCTTGCCCAACGGCCGACCCTGTTGCTGCTGGACGAACCGGCGGCGGGGTTGCGCGCGGCCGAGAAGGAGCATCTGATCGACGCTCTCCGGGAGCTCTCCTCCCGCGGCCTGACGATGATCGTCGTCGAGCACGACATGCAGTTCGTCGGAGCGATCGCCGACCGGGTCGTCGTCCTCGATCGCGGACAGCTGATCGCCGACGGTGCCGCGGCCGACGTCCGGTCGAACCCTCAGGTCATCAGCGCGTACCTCGGGTCGACGGCGCTGTGACCGCGCTCGTCGAGGTGAGCGATCTCGTCGTGCGCTACGGGCAGGCCGTCGCCCTCGACGGCGTCTCACTGACCCTCGGGCGCGGCGAGCGGGTGGCGCTGGTCGGCGCGAACGGCGCCGGCAAGACGTCGCTGCTGAATGCGGTTTGCGGCGTTGTCCAACCGGCGTCCGGCAGGGTCGCGATCGACGGCGCCGAGGTCACCGGCAAGACCCCGAACTTCGTCGTCCGGCGCGGCTTGACGCAGGTACCCGAGGGTCGGCAGGTCTTCCCGAGCCTCCCGGTCGAGGCCAACCTCCTCCTCGGTGCCTTCGGCCGCTCGTTCCGGACGGAGATCGTCACGTCCACCGTCCGCTACCTGCGCCGCCGTCGCGACGTGCACGCGAGCCTCGAGCGGATCTACTCGCTGCTGCCGAAGCTGTACGAGCTCCGCGAGAGGCCTGCCGGCCGGACGTCGGGAGGAGAACAGCAAATGGTCGCTATCGGACGGGCGCTGATGGCCGAGCCGCGCGCGCTCGCGATCGACGAGCTGTCGCTCGGGCTCGCGCCGATCATCATCGAGCAGCTGGCCGAGTTCCTCCTGCGGCTGAACGAGGAGGAGCACGTTGCGATCCTGCTCGTGGAGCAGAACGCCCGCCTGGCGTTCGAGCTCTGCCAGCGCGCGTACGTGCTCGAGACCGGGCGCGTCGTCCTCGAGGGCGCGTCGGAGGAGATCCGCGATCGGCCCGAGGTCCACTCCGCCTATCTCGGGGCGGGGCCGGAATGACGACGTTCCTGCAGCTCGTCGTCGTCGGTCTCTCGACCGGATCGGCCTTCGCTCTCGTCGGCATGAGTCTCGTGCTCGTGTTCCGCACGACCGGGATCGTCAACTTCGCCCAGGGCGTCTTCGTCGTGGTCGGCGGCCTGTACACGTTCCAGCTCTCGAGCGACATGCCGCTCGCGCTCGCAATGCTCGTCTCGATCGCTTTCGCGGCGCTGCTCTCGTCGATCCTCGCCGTTCTCGCAGTCGGGTTCCGCGGGCGGACGACGAGCCTTGCGAGCACGATCATCACGCTGGGGGCCGCATTCCTCGCCGAGGCGCTGCTCCTCCTCAAGTTCGGCGACATCCCGCGCAGCTACCCGGGGATCTCGGATCACGCCTGGGATGTCGGCGGCGTGCTCGTACAGCCGCAGTACGTCCTGATAGCCGGCGTCGCTCTCGCGGCGGCCGGCGTTCTGACACTCTTTCTCCGGTACACGATCGTCGGCCAGGCGCTCGTCGCCTGCGCGGATTCGCGACGCGCTGCAGAGCTCGTCGGGCTCAACGTCCGCTCGATGGCGGTCGTCGCCTTCGTCGGCGCGGGGATCCTCTGCGCGCTCGGCGGCGCGCTGCTCGCTCCGAGCAGCCCGATGACCTACAGCGCCGACGTCGCGATCACCGTCAACGGCTTTGCGGCGGCCGTCTTCGGCGGCCTCGGCTCGATTCGACTGGCGCTGTTCGGCGGCTACGCACTCGGGATCCTGGAGCAGTTCGTGGTCGGGTACATCGATCCGCAGTACAGCCTCGTCATCGCGCTCGTCGTCATGCTCGTCCTGATCGGCTGGCGTTCGCGCGCCGAGATCGCCGTCGCCGGCGAAGCCGCCCACAGCGCCGTCCGGCGGGCGCGCGTCCCGTGGCCGCCCTGGGTGCGGTTCGTCCTGCTCGGTGTGGGAGCGGTGATCGCGTGCTGGATTCCGTACCAGCTCTCGACGTTCGACGTCGCGCTCTACAGCAGGATGGGTCTGTACGCGCTCGTGACGATCGGGCTCACGCTGCTGATGGGCTATGCCGGCCAGATCTCGCTGGGTCAGGGTGCGTTCTTCCTGATCGGGGCGTACACCTCGGCGATCCTGACGGTCGGGCTCGACCCGGCGAGCCGGTTCGTCGATCCGAATGCCGGAATCGCCCCGATCCTCGCCGTCCTTGCCGCCCCGGTCGTGACCGCCGCAGTCGCGGCGCTCATCGGGGTGCCGCTCCTCCGACTGCACGGCCACTACCTCGCGTTCGCGACGCTCGCGCTGCACCTCATCGCCTTCTCGCTTCTCTCGGCGGTCGATCGGTTCACGGGTGGGCAATACGGGATCTCGGTCGTCAAGCCGCTCGAGGTGTTCGGCCATACGCTGCGGGGGCCGCTGCTCGCCGCCGTCGTCTGGGTCGTCGTCGCGGTCGCCCTCCTGCTCGCGACGAACCTCGTCCACTCGCGCGTCGGTCGCGCACTCCAGGCGATCGCGACCGACGAGACGTCGGCCGCGGCATCGGGGATTCCGGTTGCGAGCTACAAGCTCCGCCTCTTCGTGATCGCCGCCGCGCTCGCCGGGCTCGGCGGCGGGATCTTCACGTTCGCGTTCCTGATCGTCTCGCCCGACGCGTTCCCGGTCGTCCTCAGCATCGAGTTCGTCGTGATGGTGGCGGTCGGCGGCCTCGGCAACGTCTACGGCGCCGTCGTCGGGACCGTTGCGATCCTCTACCTCGAGCAGAAGCTCCGCGAAGCGGGCGCCCGCCCGGAGCTCTTCGGCTGGGACCTCCCCGACGCGGCGCCGACGGTCTTCTCCTTCGGCGTCTTCGGCGTGATCCTGATCGCCATCATGCTGTTCTTCCCCGGTGGACTGCTGCCGGCGCTCGGGGACGCGATCGCGTCGCTGCGCGCCCGGTTCGGCGGAACCCGTGGGGGCGGCTCGGGCGAGGCAGAGGAGCTCGGCGCCGCCGGCTCCTCGTAGGCGGGCCGCCGGTCGCCGTGGGTGACGCCTGCCCTCGGCGGCGGGTTGAGCGATAATGGTCGGCGGCGGTCGAACCGGGGGAGGGGAACGCGATTGATCAGGGCAGGATCGCTGCGGGATCGTGTGCGGAGCAGCCTGTTCGTCGTGCCGATGCTGTTCGTCATCGGCGGCGCCGTGCTGGGAGAGCTCATGCTCGTCGCCGACGACCGCTTCGGCGGCATTCCGACCGGGCTCACGGCGACGGTCGACAGCGCCCGAAACGTTCTCTCCGTCGTCGCAGGCGCAACGCTTGCGTTCGCCGGCGTCGCGTTCTCCGTCAGCCTGCTGCTGATCTCGCTCGCCTCGAGCCAGTTCTCGCCCCGCGTCGTCCACGGCCTCTTCCGCGACCCGTTCAACACCCGCGTGATGGGCATCGTCGTCGGCACCTTCACCTACTGCCTCGTCGTCATGCGGGCCGTGCGCGGTCCGCTCGACGACGGCGAGACGGCCGTCGTCCCGAGCATCTCCATCCTCCTCGCGGTCGTCCTCGGCATCGTCTCGATCCTGTCGATCGTCGCCTTCATCGACCACGCGGCCCACTCGATGGACGTCTCCAAGATCCTCCACCGCGTGACAGCCGACTCGATCGACCTCGTCCGTGCCGAGTGGTCGGAGACGCCCGAGCCGCAGGCCGGGGTGGACGCTCCGTCCGGCGAAGGGCTCCCGATCCTCCTCGATCGCCGTGGCTGGATTCAGCATGTCGACCATCGGGCGCTGCTGGAAGGGCTCGGGCCGGGTGCGTGCATGCGGGTGGAGGCAGCAGCCGGGAGGTATGCCATTCCGGGCGCGCCGCTCGCGACGATCTGGCCGGCGCCGCCAGAGCCGGAGCCGGCGGCCGCCGAGGCCCTGCGGGCGGTCGTCGTGGGCGAGACCAGAACGATGCAGCAGGACATCGCGTTCGGCGTCCGCCAGCTCGTCGACGTCGCGCTGAAGGCGCTGTCACCGGGCGTCAACGACCCCACGACGGCCCAGGACGCGATGTTCCATCTCGGCGCCGTCCTGCGCGAGATCCTTGCTCGTCCCGCTCCGCCGCAGGTGCTCCGGGGTGACGACGGCCGGGTCCTGCTCTTGCCACGGGCGCTCACGCACGAGGAGCTGGTCGACCTGTCCTTCGACGAGGTTCGGATCGTCGCCGCCTCGCAGCCGACCGTCTCGATCTACCTGCTCGAGATCCTGGACCTGCTCGAGCAGACGCTCGCTGCCGGGGAGACCGGGTCTGCGGAGGCGCTTCGGCGACAGGCCGGCCTCGTCCTCGAGGTGAGCGAGCGGGCAGATCTGACGCTGCACGACCACGAGCGCGTGCGGTCGGCGTATCGCGCCCGCTTCGGGTAGGCGGGCACGCGGGCCGCACGAGCCCGGTGTCGCGCTGCGCCTCGCCGGCTCGGGCCTACTGTGCCCCGGTGGGGAACAGCTCGGCCGCGAGATCGACGCCGCTCAGCCTGAAGCCGGCAGACCGATAGATCCTGATCGCCGCGTACTCGGGATCGGCGACGATGACGAGCGTCCTCGCCTGGAGCTCATCCAGGCCGTAGCGGCCGACGACGTGCAGGAGCGTCCCGGCGAGCCCGCGACCGCGGAAATCGGGATGTGTCTCGACGGCCTGGAAACGTGCGATCCCGGCGCCGGCCTCCACGAGCCCCATCTGGGAGACGAGCCTCTCGCCGACGAACGCCCCGAACCAGCCACCGCGGCCATCCTCTACGAGCGCCCGATTGCTCTCGTTCCGGCGCTCGACGAACGCGCGGCTCCCTTCGTCGAACCCCTCGTGGCACGCGATCTGCAACGCCAGGCTTTGCCGCCAGTCGGCGGCGGATCGAAGGGCGCGATAGTCCGCCGTCGAGTCCGGGCGGGGAGGGGGCCGTACGGCGGATGCCGTCATGACCGCTTCCGCGCGCGCTACGAACCCTCGTTCGACGAACCCGGACAGCGCCGCCGTCGTCTCGCCCGCGACGTCGAACCCGAAGGTCCGGTGTGCTGCGCCCGGCAGTGACTCTGCGAACCGGTCGAGCCACTCGTCGGTGCGATCGGCAGGCGGGACGTGGTCGAGAAGCAGGAAGTTGCCCCAGTAGAAGGTCGGGTTGGAGGGCGTGCGGACGACCAGATGATCTCCACGGTCCTCGATCGACGAGCCCGTTCGCTCGAGGAGGGCGAGATCGGTTGCGTATCCGAGTGAGGCCGGCTCCACGGCGAGGAGGGTACCGCGGCAGGCCAGCGTACCTTGCGGTTTCCCCGCCAGGGTAGGGCTGCGCGCGCGGGTACGATCGAGCCGTGTCCAACCACCGGTTGGTGTACTCGAGTGACGGAGGCGATCATCGGCGCCGCGACGAGACCCGCGCTCGGCGGACGTCCTCGAAGCCGCCGGGGGTCCCGAACGACGGTGTGGTGCGGGTCTTCCGCGAGAAGGGTGGCCGTGGCGGGAAGACGGTGACGGTCGTCAGAGGGGCGGGCGGCGACCTCAGGGATCTCGCGGGGAGCCTGAAGCGATACTGCGCGACGGGTGGCGCGGTCAAGGACGGGGCGATCGAGATCCAGGGCGACCATCGCGAGAAGATCGTCGCGTGGCTGAGGACGGCGGGGTTCGACGCGAAGGCCGCGGGCGGCTGAGCGCGCACGCCGGCGATCCCCTCGGCCGGCTGCGTCGCCGCTAGCCGGAGTGGACGGCAGGAGCTCCGATCGGCACGGCTGTCTCGTCCGTGTCCGTGCCCTCGCGCGCGGATGCCTGGATCACCACCGCCGCCATGATGATCGCTCCGCCGACGAGGGTGGTCGCCCGCGGCGTCTCCGAGTACGCAAGCCAGACCCACAGTGGCCCGAGGACGACCTCGAGCAGGGCGAGAAGCGCCACCTCGGCAGGGGGGAGAAGGCGTGCGCCGATCGTCAGGAGGGCGAGCCCGAGGCCCATCTGGAACACCCCCAGTGCGGCGAAGATCCGCCAGTCCGAGGCCGTCGCTGACCCGAACGACGCAAACGGGGCGACGACGACGACGATCAGCGCCTGTGAGGCGCATGTCGCCGGAAGCATCGACACCTCGCGGCGATGGCGTGCGATGACGATCACGACGGCGAACGACGCTGTCATCACGAACGGCAGCGCCACGGCCAGTGCGCCCGCCTGAAGCGATCCGATCACCATCACGGTGACACCGACGCCGGCAACGCCCATCCCGACCCAGGTTCGGCGACCGATGCGCTCGGACAGCACGATCCAGCCCAGCAGAGCCGCAAGCATCGGAGCGGCTGCCTGGAAGAACAGGACATTCGCCACGGTCGTGTAGTTGAGTGCGAGGAGGAACGTTCCCGACGAGATCGCGAGGAACAGGGTCACGGCGATGCCGTCCCGGCCGAGCGACCGGAGCGACGCGAGCACCCCCGAGGGCTCCGTGAGCGCGACGACGACGAGCAGCGTGAAGAACGCGAAGAGCGCGCGACCGACGACCTGCGTCGCCGGCGTCGCGTCGAGCGCATGCTGGCCGAGTCCGGCTGTCGACCACGCCACCGCGGCGCCGAGGATCACGATCCGGCCGTTCCTGATCGTCCGTCGGTCTGCTCCGGGCGCCATCACGCCAGTCAACCACGTAAGGTCAACCGGATGCGGAGGGCGAACGTCACGGAAGCGGTGGGCCGCCTCGGCACCGAGGGTGCGTTCGCGGTCCTCGCTCGCGCCAGGGCACTCGAGGCCGACGGCCACGAGATCATTCATCTCGAGATCGGGGAGCCCGACTTCGAGACACCGGCGCACGTGGCCGAGGCGGGGATCGCCGCGATCCAGGCGGGGGAGACGCATTACTGCCAGACGGCGGGT
The DNA here is from genome assembly GCA_963756835.1 of uncultured Thermoleophilia bacterium. Taxonomy (GTDB): domain Bacteria; phylum Actinomycetota; class Thermoleophilia; order Gaiellales; family Gaiellaceae; genus Gaiella. Next base: position 122,534 of record CAVWPE010000007.1, on the reverse strand, counting down.
CTTCCGGTGCTCCGCGAGGCCGCGGCCGCCTCTCTCGCGTGGTCGCGCGGGGTCGGGATCGACGTCGACAACGTACTCGTGGCGAACGGTGCCAAGCCGTTTCTGTTCTTCACCGTGCTCGCCACGAGCGGCCCCGGCGACGAGGTGATCTACCCTGATCCGGGATTCCCGATCTACGAGTCGGCGGTTCGATTCGCCGGAGCGACCCCGGTGCCGTTGCCGTTGCGTGAGAGCCGCGGCTTCAGCTTCGACCCGGCCGAGCTCGAGAGCCTCCTCAACGAGCGCACGCGGCTCGTGATCCTGAACGCACCGCAGAACCCGACCGGAGGCGTCATCCCGCTCGCCGACCTGGAGCGGGCCGCGGAGGCGATCGAGCGGACGCCCGCGTGGATCCTCACGGACGAGGTGTACTCGCGCATCACGTATGACGTCGAGTCGCCGTCGATTGCCTCGCTTCCCGGAATGCTCGACCGCACCGTTCTACTCGATGGATTCTCGAAGACGTTCTCCATGACCGGCTGGCGTCTCGGCTACGCCGCCGTTCCCACCGATCTGGTCGACCCGCTGACCAGGTTGATCGTCAACTCCACGTCGTGTGTACCGCCGTTCGTCCAGCGCGCAGGCGTCGCCGCGCTCGAGGGGCCGCAGGATGCGGTTCACGATATGGTGGCCGAGTTCCGCCGCCGCCGCGACTACCTCGTGCCCGCGCTGAACACGATTTCGGGTGTCAGCTGCGTCGAGCCGGGCGGCGCGTTCTACGCGTTCCCCAACGTCTCGGAGCTGCACATCGAGGCGGACGCCCTCGCCGAGCGGCTGCTCGTCGACGCGGGCGTGGCGGTCCTCGCCGGAAGCGCGTTCGGGATCCACGGGACCGACCATCTCCGGATCTCGTACGCGTCCTCGCTCGAGAATCTCGAGCACGCCGTCGAGCGCATTCGCGGGCTCGTCGAGACCCTCGGGTAGCTGACCCACGGCTGCGGCCCGCCGCTAGGGTCGAGTCGATGCGTGGTTTCGTCGACGTCCACTCGCACGTCGTCCCGTCCGGCGACGACGGGGCGAGGTCGATCGAACAGGGCCTCGAGCTCTGCCGGCTCGCGTTCGAGTCCGGCACGGACATCCTCTTCGCAACGCCGCACGCCCACGCCGAGTGGGACATGTTCCCGCGGACGGCGGAGCGCGACGCGATCTTCGCCGCGGCCTTTCCGGAGATGCAACGCGAGGTCGCCTCGTGGGGGCTCGATCTGCGCCGCGGGTGGGAGGTCTATCCGACCGTGATCGACGAGGCGCCGCTGGGCGAGTATGTCCTCTCGGGGACGTCCGGTGTCCTCATCGAATTCCCCGGCTCGTGGGTCCGGCTCGACGACGCGATAGAGATCGTCACCGCTGCGGGTGAGGCCGTCGAAGCTGCCGGATTCGTGCCGGTCCTCGCGCACCCCGAGCGATGTCGTGCGGTGGCGGAGGATCCCACGTGCGTCGAACCACTCGCCGGACGCGGCTGGCTGCTCTGCGTGAATGCGCCCTCGTTTCTCGGTCACCACGGCGCGACGGCCGAGCGGACAGCCTGGGAGCTCGTCGAAACGGGCAGGATCGCCCTCGCCGCCTCTGACGGCCACACCGTCGAGCGCCCGCCGGCTCTCGGTGCCGCGTACCTGCGCGTGCGCGAGCGCTGCGGGGACGACATCGCCCGTCCGATGTTCACGGGCGCGGCGCTTCCCTGGCGCTGAGCTCGAGGTCGGCGAGGCTCCAGTCGATCTCGGCATGCCCGGACGCCGCGAGTAGCTCGTTCGCCCGCGAGAAGTGGCGGCAGCCGAAGAACCCGTTGTGTGCGGAGAGGGGTGACGGATGGGCGGCGCGCAGCACGTGGTGCCGCGACGCGTCGACGACGGCCCCCTTCTGCTGTGCGTAGCGGCCCCAGAGGAGGAACACGATGCCGTCGCTGCGTGCCGACAGCTCGGCGATCACGCGGTCGGTGAACTGCTCCCAGCCCTTGCCTGCGTGCGACGCCGCCGAGCGGGGCCGGACGGTCAGCACGCTGTTCAGCAACAGGACTCCTCGCTCGGCCCACGGTGTCAGGTCGCCGGTTGCCGGAGGGCGAAGCCCGAGGTCTGCCTGGAGCTCGGCGAAGATGTTCCGCAGCGACGGTGGCTGCTCGACACCGCGGGGGACGGAGAAACAGAGCCCCATCGCCTGGCCGGGCCCGTGGTAGGGGTCCTGGCCGAGGATGACGATGCGAACCCGGTCGAGCGGCGTCAGCCGAAGTGCGTTGAAGACGAGTGGTGCGGGAGGATAGAAGCCGCGGCCCGCGGCGACCTCGTCGCGGAGAAACGAGCGCAGGCTCTGCATCCCCGGCGTCTCGAGCTCGTCGCCGACCGCATCGAGCCAACTCGGGTCCATCTGCGGGGTCACGCCCGACGCATCATAGGGCTCGACGGCAACTCGCTCCCCTTCCGCGATCGCGTTTGGGTACGCTTGCACGCGAAATCAGAGCGCGGTTCCGGAGGCAGACGACGCTTCCTTCACCCGTTCGACACTGGGTGAGAGGAGGTGTTTGATTCATGGCAACAGGAACCGTCAAGTGGTTCAACGATGCGAAGGGCTACGGCTTCATCGCACCGGACGAGGGAGGCAAGGACCTCTTCGTCCATCACAGCAACATCGCCGGTGAGGGGTTCAAGACGCTCGCCGAGAACGCGAAGGTCGAGTACGACGCCCGCGAGGGCGAGAAGGGCCCGGAGGCGACGAACGTCGTCACGCTCTAGGCAGGCGGATACGCGGACGAGGCCAGGGGCCCCCGCACGGGGGCCCCTCCTCCGACGCAGGGCAGAGGAGGTGGCAGTCGTGGCCGAGGAGAAGATCGAGATGGAGGGCGAGGTGCTCGAGGCCTTCCCGAGCGGCATGTTCCGCGTCATGCTTGACAACGGGCACGAGATGATCGCCTACACCGCAGGGAAGATGCGGCGCTACCGGATTCGCGTCAACCCGGGCGATCGCATCAAGGTCGAGCTCTCACCGTACGACCTGAACCGCGGCCGGATCGTCTACCGGCACCGCTAGGCCCCCGACGCCGCATCCGGGGTGCGAGAGTGCACCTCTGGCCGCGCCGCGTCCTACCGCTTCTTGCTCTTACGCCCGGCCGAACCGGGGCGCTGCTGGACGATCATGCCCTGAGCCCCTCGCTCGGCACGACGCCGCTGATCGCGGTTGACCGGCTCCGGCATCGCGCCCTGCTCGTCGACCATGGCGACGTACGCCTTCCGCTCGGCAGGCGTCATCACCGCCAACGCACGCTGTGCCTGCTCGGGCGTCTTGATCTCGCCAAAGGTCTGCATCTTCTTGATCGCGCCGGCAAGCTCCGGGTTCGAGCGCTCGTAGGCCGCGACGGACATCTTCTGGAACCAGCGGCGCATGAACGGGACCTTCGAGAGCATCGTCACGATCGGTCGGAGGAAGCGGCCGTTCTGGATGCGCGCGAGCAGGTAGAGCAGGCCCATCGCCAGGAGGGCGACGCCGATGATGATGAACGGGAGGATGAAGAGGAAGCTGATTGCGAGTGGCATTTGCGGAATGCTAGCCGCTCGGAGCCCGCCGCACCTCGCGTTCAGCGGCCGACCGCGATCGCGAGCCGTCTCGCCACGGTCCTGCCCGTCGCGTCCGTCGCGCGAAACAGAATGGAGCGTTTCCCGGCGACCCGCGGCTTACCCTCGAGAAGGCCGTTGCGCTGCAGGCTCAGCCCTGCCGGGAGAACGCCCCGGGCGCGTGACCAGCGGATCGGGGCCGTGCCGCCGGAGGTGAGCAGACGGGCTGCGTACCGGCCACCGACATGCCCCGGCGGCAGCCGCAGCGTCGCGATCGCGAGCGGTCGTGAGATCGGCCTGGCCACGAGCCCTCTCGCGTCGAGCGCCTTGTGCACCAGCGTCGCCATGGCCAGAGCGCCGGCGCGCTGCAGATGCAGGCCGTCCGGCTGGAACCACTCCGGGTGGCTTCTCGAGTAGAGATTCCAGTCGACGAGCGTGAGCTCGGGGTGGCGTCCTGCAGCCTCGCGGAGAAGATCGTTCATGTGGAGGTACGACTGGCGCTCTGCCCGCAGCGTCAGCCAGAAGACGTTCTCGACGTTCTCGCCGGCGAGTGCCGCGAGCGCGGTCTCGATCGTCGTTGCGAACGTCGACTCGAAGTCGTTGTATCCGACCGCGACAACGACGGTCGACCCGAGCGCGAGAGACGGGAGGACCGCCACGAGGGAAGGCGGCCGCACGCCCTGGTAGGGGCAGCTCTCGCCGACGAGCCGCCTGCACGGAGTCGCCTGGAGATCGAGTTCGATTCCTTTCGCAAGCAGGCGGCGCGCATCGGATTCGAGCGCGAGAGACGCGGCGATCGAGTCTCCGATCACGGTGACCCTCGTGGGCGGTGTGACGACCGACGATGCGGGCACGGCAGCGGCCCCGAGGGCAACCGCCGCCAGAAGCAGAAGCGTGAGGGTGCGGCGCACTCTCAGAGGATAGTCAGGCGAGTCCCCCCTGCGGGTCGTGCGGAGCCGCGCTCTTCTCGTCGTCGCGGGCACGCATGATCCGCTCGCGCAGCGACTGCGGGCCGTTGACACCGACGAACATGAGCTTGTCGGAGGCATCGTCGCTCGCCGTGTCGAAATCGATGGTGCCGACCTTGAGGATCCGGTCGACGGGGGACTGCTTCACCGTGATGTTCTGGATCCGATCGACGTTCGTCGACGTCTCGGTCTTCGAGAGGATGCCGGTGCGGATATTGAGGCGTTTCGTCGTGATCGTGTATTGCGTGAAGAAACGGTCGATCCAGCCGACGACGATCGTGACGCCGATGCCGGCCACGAGAACCGCGCCGATGATCGGGTACGAGATGCCGACGTCGAGCGAGCGAAGCAGCACCAGAAGACCGAACGCCACGAGCGTGACGGCGAACCACTTGATGTGGAAGGAAAGCATCGCGCGCCACGTCGGGTGACCCTCCCAGATCATGGTCTCGTTGCCCATCATCTCCATGGCGGCCGACGATATCAGCGTCGTCGGAACGATCGACTAGCGTGACGGCGTGAGCAGCATCGACACTCCTGACGGTGCGCCGGAGCTCCGCAAGAAGAAGCACACCGGTTGGAGGCGCTACGCATTCGCGGGTGCGGGTCTCGCCATCGTCGTCGTGACGTTCGCATTCGCGCTGCCGAAGATCGCGGACTATCGCGACGTCTGGGACGTGGTCGCGACGCTCACGTGGCAGTGGACCGCGGTGCTCGCTATCGCGACTGCACTCAACCTCGCCACGTTCGCCCCTCCGTGGATGGTGACGTTGCCCGGTCTGCGCTTCCGACGGGCGCTCGAGATGACGCAGGCCTCGACGGCCCTCTCGATCGTGGCACCCGGCGGCGCAGCGGTCGGCATGGCCGGTTCGTGGGGAATGCTCCGGGGCTGGGGCTTTTCGAGCCGTGCGGTGACGACGGCGATCACGCTGACCGGTGTCTGGAATCAGCTCGCAAATCTCGCCTTCCCGATCGTCGCGCTGTTCCTGCTCAAGGCAAACGGAGGCGAGACCGCACTGCTCGGGACAGCGGCGTTCGTGGGCGTGGCAGTGCTCGGCGTGGTGGTCGCGCTCCTCGTCCTCGTCCTCTACTCGGAGCGTCTCGCGAACGACATCGGCGACGCGGTGGCAAGCTTCGTCACGTGGTTGAAGGCTCGCGTCCGCCGGGGGCCGGTGTCCTTCGGTGGAGCGAGCTTCGCGCGATTCCGCAGCGAGGTCGTCGATCTGCTCGCGCGGCGCTGGCACGTCCTGACCCTCGCGACGCTCGCAGGCAGCATGACCGTATTCCTGTTGCTGGTCCTCAGCCTGCGAGCCGTGGGCGTTCCCGCATCGCAGGTCGATGTGATCGAGATCTTCGCAGCCTGGTCGCTCGTCCGGATCGTCGGTGCCATCCCCATCACACCCGGCGGGTTCGGAATCGTCGAGCTGGGGCTGACGACGGCGCTCGTCGCTTTCGGGGGTGCGAACGCCGGAGTCGTCGCTGCCGTTCTCATCTACCGATTCCTCACCGTCGTACCGACGCTCGTCCTCGGCGGCCTCGCGGCATTGACGTGGCGTTCGCGTTCGACGGTCGTCACCGAGCCCTGAGGTTCGGAGCGGCAGGAAATCGCGGCAGCGCGAGGAACCATGATCGCGTGGAGGAGCAGAGCCACAAGGACGAGATGCGCGCCGCCCTCCGCGGCGACTTCGAGCGAATGCGGCGGCGCCTGTCGCAGAGCGAGAACGAGGCGCCGACGATGCCCGGGCCCAAGATGGTGTCGGATCGTGCGCCGTACGACGGCGTCCCGGACGCAGCAGTCGGGTCCTGGCTCGATCGGCTTCTCGGTCGCGCCTGAGCACCTATCCGCTAGCTTCAGGCGATGGTCCGCCGCCTCGCTCATCTGGTCTGGGGCGCGGAGGTCGACCGGGCGCTTCGGCCAGTGCTGCTCGTCTCGCTGATCGGTGCGCTCGCCGGCTCCAGCGTCTGGAGCTTCATGGGCATCTGGGCGCTGAAGGAGCTCGGTGCCTCCTCGTCGCAGCTCGGCTACGGCTACCTCCTCGTCACGATCTGTGCCGGCATCGTCGGGTATGTCGCCGGCCATCTCTCCGACCATTTCGGGCGTCGTCGGCTGATGCTCGCCGGGCAGCGCATCCACGTCACGAGTGACGGCGCTCTGCCGGCCGAGCTCCCCGAGAGCGCACCCTCGTAGCGGCTACTCGGCTGCCGCGGGTGAGGCGACCGCCGCCCCGGGGGTGAGCCTGCGGAGCCAGCCGAGCGTCGCGAGCGCGAGGGCGGCGCCGAAGAGGTACGGGACGGCGTCGCCGAACGCCTCGGCGATCGCTCCTCCGAGGGCGGGGCCGATCATCACCCCCGCCGCCCAGGCGGTGTTCATGAAGCCGAATGCGAGCGCCTGGGGAATCTCGGCGGCGTCGGCCCGATCCGAGATGAGCGCGGCGCTCGGCGAGAAGATGAGGCTTGCCGCGACGGAGGCGCAGGTGACGAGGAGCGCCGTGAGGTAGGGGGACTGGAGGAACGCGAACGCGATGCCGATCGCGCCGAGAAGGAGGAGTCCGGCGCGCACGGGCACGAGCCGGCCGCGGCGATCGCTGAAACCGCCGATCGCCGGCGCCAGCACGACCTCGGTCGAGCCGGCGACGATGAACGTCGCGGCGATCGCGACGGTTCCCCAGCCGGCGTCGTCGAGCGAGAGCGGCACGAGGAGGTCGACGACGCCGAAGAACAGCGACGGGATCGTGACGAGCCAGACGGCGGAGAGGAAGTCGGTGTTGCGCACGGTTCGCCGAAGCGCACCGGCCGGCGGCGCGTCGCTCCGTCCGGCCGGAAACGACGAGGCGAACGCCGCGACGAGCCCGGTCACGACCGCGATCGCGATGAAGGTGGCACGGATCGAGCTCAGCTCGGCGAAGGCGCCGACCGCCGGGCCGACGATGAATCCGAGCACCGCAACTCCGAAGACGAGGCCGACCGCACGACCCCGCCGGTCGTGTGGAGTCGCGAGCATGAGCCACGCGAGCGCCCCGGACCACGTGATGGCGCTGGCAATGCCCTGCGCGAACCGGGCGCTGCCGAGGCCGACTGCCGTGGAGTCGAGCGCGAACGCGAGCGTGGCGACGGCGAGGACGAGCAGCCCGGTGACGACGGTGCGCTTCGGCCCGATCCGCGCCGCAAGCAGCCCGGACGGGATACCGCCGATGACCGCGCCGGCACCGTACGCCGCGACGAGGACGCCGGCCTCGAGCGTCGAGAGGTCGTACGTATCCGTGAAGTGGGGGATCAGCGGCACGATCGCGGAGAAGAGCATCGTGTCCGCGAAGACGGTGACGCTGACGACGAGGAGAAGACGGCTCATCGGCCCGAGCATACGCACAGCGCGCCGCGGGTCGGACCACGAAAAATGCACCGAGCCGGTTGCCCCTTCGTCCGACCTCCCGGTTGACCCCCGCCGAAGCGAGTGCCGACTGGGGAGCCATCAACCTCCGGCGCTCCGTTCTCGGTGCACTCGGAAATCTATGGCGTCGAGTTCACCCCGTCAAGAGGCGACCACCTGGAATTGTCGCAAATTGCGCGCGAATTCTCATTTTCATGGATCTATGTCCGGATCGAAGGGGAACGAGCTCGCGGCGAGGGCCCATGATTTGCACCCGAAATATTCCGACACAAAAAAATGCACCGGGGCGGTGGCTCCTTCGTCCGGCTTCCTGACTGACCTTCGCCGAAGCGAGTGGCCGATCGGGAGACCATCAACCTCAGGTGCTCCTACCTCGGTGCAATCACCAATCTAGGGCCTCGCTGGATCCGCGTCAAGGGTGTAGCGAGGACGTTTACCGCAATTTGCATACATTTCTCTGTACGCAGGCTGAAATTGCGTTCTGTGCTGTCTGTTCTAAAGAGGTCGAGGGCGTGCTTTCGCCGAGGCGGGCCACGGTCGTCCACCTGGCCGGCTGACTTTCCGCTTCCGCGTACTGCCTCCCGGCGAGGCTTCGTCCTCTGGTGTCCCGCACTCGGCGCAGAGGGGAATCTATGCTGCGCGGAGGTGTCCGATCAAGGGCCCCGGAGCACGACCTTCCCGCAAATTGCGACGATCTGGAGGCGACTTGGTCGGAAAGCACGTTGTCGTGACGGGGGCCGGAACGGGGATCGGCCGCGCAATCGCCGCGCGCCTCGGGCGCGACGGCGCCGCGGTGACGCTGCTCGCGCGTGAGAGGTCGCGGCTCGAGGCCGTCGCCGAGACGATCGCAGGTCCGACCCACGTCGTCACCTGCGATATTCGCGACCGCCGGCGGGTGGAGCGCGCCGTCGCCGAGGCATCGGCCCGGCTCGGCCCCGTCCACGCCCTCGTCGCGAGCAGCGGCATCGGCGGCGCGAACGGCGGCGACGCGAAGAGCGACCGCTTCGACGAGATCGTCGCGACGAACCTGAACGGGACGTACTACTGCTGCCGGGCTGCTCTCACTCACCTCGCGCCGGGACCGGAGACGCGGTCGCTCGTCGTCGTCTCGTCGATCCTCGCCCGGATCGCGGTGCCGAACTACACGGGCTACAGCGCCTCGAAGGCGGGGCTCCTCGGCCTCGTGCGCTCGTTCGCGGCCGAGCTCGGCGAGGACAACATCCAGGTCAACGCGATCTGCCCCGGCTGGGTCGACACCGACATGGCCTGGGACGGGCTCGATGCCATCGCAGCCGACACCGGCGGCACCCGGGAGGACGCCTACCGGGACGCGATGACGGCGGTCCCGCTCGGCCGCATGTCGCAGCCCGAGGACATCGCCGGCACGGTCGCGTGGCTCCTCTCGCCCGACGCCCGGGGAGTGACGGGTCAGGCGCTCGACCAGAACGGCGGTGCCTGGATGGGGTGATCTCGACCGGCCCTTGATTCCCGGTCGGTAAACGGCGTAGGATCGCGCGGTTCACCGGAACACCACCCAGGGAGGCACGATCGTGGCTGGTCAACGACAGGTCGGTAGCGTCACCTACCGCGAAGCGGATCCGGAGTACTTCAAGCAACGATCGCTACGACGCTACGCCGGCGTGTGGTCGCTCTGGGCGCTCGGCGTCGGAGCCGTCATCTCGGGCGAGTTCTCGGGCTGGAACTTCGGCCTCGATGCGGGCGGCTTCGGCGGCCTGTTCGTCGCCACGATCGTCATCACGGTCATGTACTTCGGCCTCTGCTGGTCGATCGCGGAGATGTCGGCAGCGCTGCCTCATACGGGAGGTGCGTACTCGTTCAGCCGCTCCGCGATGGGGCCCTGGGGCGGGTTTGCGACCGGCGTCGCCGAGACGATCGAGTACGTCGTCACCCCGGCGGTGATCGTCACGTTCGCGGCGAGTTACCTCGACTCCATCGCCGAGAGCTGGTTCAACGGCAGCCCGCCGCTCTGGCTCTGGTGGGCGATCCTCTACGTGATCTTCGTCTCGCTGAACATCGTGGGCGTCGAGGCCAGCTTCCGCTTCACGGTGTTCATCTGCGTCCTCGCGCTCGGGATTCTCGCCGTCTTCTACGTCGCCTCCCTGGCCGACTTCTCGTGGAACAACCTCACGAACATCGCGCCCGAGGGCGACAACTCGAAGTGGTTCCCGTTCGGCGGTGCCAAGGGCATCTTCCTCGCGCTGCCGTTCGCGATCTGGTTCTACCTCGCGATCGAGGAGTTGCCGCTCGCCGCCGAGGAGTCCGCCGACCCGAAGCGGGACATTCCGCGAGGAACGATCTACGGCCTGATCACGCTCGTCGTCTTCGCATTCCTCGTGCTCTTCCTCAACACGGGTGTCACGGGAGCCGACGAGATCAAGACGTCGGGCGAGCCGCTGCTCGACGGGTTCCGCGTCATCTTCGGCGTGGGAGGCGAGACGACGGCGAACATCCTCGGCCTCGCTGCCGCTGCCGGCATCATCGCCAGCTTCCACACGATCATCTTCGCCTACGGCCGCAACATCTTCTCGCTGTCGCGCGCCGGGTACTACCCGCACGGGCTCTCCCGCACGCACGGAACGCGGAACACGCCGTATGTCGCCCTCATCGCCGGCGCGGTCGTCGGCTACGGGCTCGCCTTCCTGCTCGATCAGGCCACGACCAACAACTGGCTCAGCGGCAACCTGAGCGCTGCGCTCCTCTCGATGGCGGTCGGCGGGGCAGTCGTCTCGTACTTCCTCCAGATGGTCTCGTTCGTCCTTCTCCGCAGAAACCTCCCCGACATCGAGCGGCCCTACAGGAGCCCGGTCGGCGTCGCGGGGGCGGTCGTCGCAGCGGTGATCGCGCTCATTGCGCTTGCCGCGCTGTTCTACCGGGACGACTACCGGCCGGGCGTCGTCGGGGTCGCGATTTTCTACGTCCTCGCGATGCTGTACTTCGGGTTCGTCGGGCGGCACAAGCTCGTGCTCTCGCCCGAGGAGGAGTTCGCGATGACGCGAGGCCAGCACGGTCGCCCGGAGGTCGAGGGCTACGGTCACGCGCACATCACCGAGGGCGGCGAGATCGTCGAGGACACCGATCCGCCCGCATCGCCCTAGTCACGACCTCGGAGATACGGGGGGCCGGCGCGCGCGCCGGCCCCCCGTCATCGCTCGAAGGGAGAGCCATGCTCGAGTTCGATGAGCTGAAGCGCCTGGTCGAGGCCGGCGAGATCGATACGGTCGTCGTCGCGTTCACCGACATGCAGGGGCGCCTGCTCGGCAAGCGCCTCCATGGTGAGTTCTTCGTCGAGGAGATGGACGCGGGGCGCGGGGTGGAGGGGTGCAACTACCTGCTCGCCCTCGAGATGGAGATGGACCCCGTTCCCGGCTACGGAATCGCGAGCTGGGAGCAGGGTTACGGCGACTTCGACGTGCGGCCGGACATGTCGACGCTCCGCACGATCCCGTGGCTCGAGGCGACTGCGCTCGTGCTCGGCGACGTCCGTTTCCACGACGGCTCGCCGGTCGCGCCGTCGCCGCGACAGGTCCTGAAGGCGCAGCTCGAGCGCGCGGCCGCGGTCGGTCTCACGCCGATGATGGGGAGCGAGCTGGAGTTCTACCTCTTGCGCGAGACCTACCAGGAGGCGCACGCAAAGGAGTATTCGGGCCTCACGCCGTCGGTGCCGTACATCCTCGACTACCACATCCTGGCAACGACGTATGACGAGGCGTTCCTGCGCCAGATCCGAAACGGCATGCACGCGGCCGGTATGCGCGTCGAGACGTCCAAGGGCGAGGCGTGGCCCGGCCAGCAGGAGATCAACTTCCGATTCGCAGATGCGCTGACGATGGCCGACAACCACGTCATCTACAAGAACGGTGCCAAGGAGATCGCATTCCTGAACGGCTGCTCGATCACGTTCATGGCGAAGCCGTTCCAGGACTGGATCGGCAACTCCTGTCACATCCATTCGTCGCTCTGGCGAGACGGGGAGCCGTGCTTCGCGACCGACGAGACGATGTTCTCGCGTTGGCTCGCCGGTCAGATCGCCTGCTTCGAGGAGCTAGCGGTCTTCCTCGCTCCGACGATCAACTCGTACAAGCGATTCGCGGCCGGGTCGTGGGCGCCGACGACGCTCGCCTGGGGCAACGACAACCGGACGTGCGGCTTCAGGGTGGTCGGGCACGGGGCGGCCCGCCGCTCCGAGACGAGGATCCCGGGCGGCGACGCGAACCCGTACCTCGCGTTCGCCGCCGTGATCGCTGCCGGACTGCACGGAATCGAGCGGGAGCTCGAGCTGCCACCGGGTCTCGAAGGGAATGCCTACGAGTCGGACGCAAGACGATTCCCCTCGACGATGCGCGAGGCGATTGCCGCCCTCGAGAACGGTGGGATGGCACGTGGCGCGTTCGGGGACGGAGTCGTCGACCACTACCTCAACTACGCGCGCACCGAGCAGGGCCTGTACGACGCGTTCGTGACCGACTGGGAGCGGAAGCGCTACTTCGAGCGGGGATAGCGCCGGAGCTCCCTCTGACGATCGAACGCCGGCCCGGTCTTCTCCACCGGGTTCGATAGCGTGACGTCATGCCAGCCAGCTCTCGCCCGATCGTCGGCATCACGTCGTACGCCCAGCCGGCGAGCTGGGGGGCCTGGACCCTGCCGGCAGCGCTCGTGCCGTACTACTACGTCGAGTCGGTCGAGCGGGCAGGCGGGCGGGCGATCGTCGTCCCGCCGAGTGAGGAAGGGGTCGAGGAGACGCTCGACATCCTCGATGGAATCGTGTTCTCGGGCGGGATCGACATCGATCCTTCCCGATACGGGGCCGAGCGCCATCCCTCGACCGACCCCGCGCAGGTCAACCGCGATGCCGGCGAGCTGCGGCTCCTAGAGGCTGCGCTCGAGCGCGACGTCCCGACTCTCGCGATCTGCCGGGGCTTTCAGTTGCTGAACATCCTTCGTGGCGGCGACCTCATCCAGCACCTACCGGATCATGTCGGTCACGACGGACATCGGGAGACGCTGGGCGTCTTCTCCGAGCATCCGGTCGACGTGCGCGAGGGAACGGTGCTCGAGTCGATCCTCGGCCCGCGACACGGGGCCGTGCGCTCGAGCCATCACCAGGGGGTCGGCCGCGTCGGGGAGGGGCTCGTCGAGAGTGCGTTCGCCGAGGACGGCTCACTCGAGGCGATCGAGGATCCCTCGAAGCAGTTCGCGCTCGGAGTGCTCTGGCACCCCGAGATGGAGGACGACGACAAGAGGCTCTTCGAGGCGCTCGTTGCCGCGGCGAGGGCGTTCAGCGGCAGCAAACGCTCAGCCTCCAGCTGACGTCTCCGGTTGTCCCCGAACGGGACTTCTCCCTCACGAGCGAACCGGGGTCCGACGGACGGGGGGCAGAAATCCCCCGAGTGGAGGATGCCGGGCCCCCGGACAGGGTATAGGCTAGAGCCCTCTGGCCTCGCCGACGCGTGCGGCACGCCGGCGAGGCCGGCATTTCTCCGGAACCAGAAACGCTCCGCGGCAACGAAGGGAGCATTCCGGGGTGGAGTTCGACGGGCCGGATGTGGGTGGCCCGGCCGTTCCAACAAACTATTTGGAGGATTCGCCGTCTACACTCTTCAGCCATGAAGGCTGCGAAGACGACGGAGGCGAATACAGGCATGGAGGCGAGCGCGACCGGCATGGACAAGGGGCACGCCCGGACGGGGCGAAGGAGGCGTCCGCGCTGGGAACGCGCGTTGCCGTGGTTGGCAGGGCTTGTGCTCATCGCAGGGATAGTTGCGGCGATTGTCGCGTTCGCGCCAAACCGCGACCCGACCCCGGAAAAGACCTCCGGGCCAGCCCAGGTGCCGGTCCAGCAGGTCAAAGCGCCCCTCTCGGCAGATGCGCAGCAGGTGGCAAAGCTCTTCGTCCAGACCGCCGTTGCGCGCAAGGACCTTGCCAAGTCGTTCGATCTCGTCTCCCCGGCCCTTCGCGGTGGACTTACGCGCGCCGAGTGGCTGACCGGCGAGATCCCTGTGATTCCGTATCCGATCGATCGTCTCAAGGTGGCACCGTTCAAGATCGACTACTCGTACAAGAACGAGGCGTTGCTCGAGATCGCGCTCATTCCCAAGGATGGCGCGGGAGTCAAGCCGCAGCTCTTCTTCCTGACGCTGAAGCAGACGGGACCAGCGGGGAAGAAGCGCTGGGTCGTGGACAACTGGGTTCCGAAGGGCTCCGCGCTCGTCCCGCAAGGGAACTAGGCGCTGACATGCCTTCCGGCCCGCGGTTTGCTCTTCCAGGGCCGCGCGCGCGGCGCCGGCTTGGCCGGGGGCTTGGAGGAGCTCTCGTCGTGGGTAGTGCCGCGATCGTAATCTGGCTGCTCCCGAACGTCGCGTTCGGCCCGCCAAAACCCCTGCCGCCGAGTCCCCAGGCCGGTGACCCGGCGTGGGTGCCCGCCGAGTCAGGGCCCCGGATAAAGGTGACACCGACGCTCCGGGAGGAGCTCGTCACCACCGCAGAGGACTTCATCAACACGGCCGTACGTCGCGTGCGAACGGAACGGTCGTGGGACCTCGTGCACCCGTCCCTCCGTCGGGGATTCACGCGTGCACAGTGGCAGACAGGGAACATTCCGATCGTTCCCTTCCCGGCTGAGCGCGCGCTCGGTCTCAAGATCGACGATGCCCACGAAGGCGATGTCCTCATGGAGGTAGTGCTCGTGCCGCGACGCGGAACGGGTCTCAACAGCAAGACCTTTCAGATCGAGTTGCTCCGCGTGGCCGAGCCGCCCCGCTGGCTCGTCGCCGCCTGGGTACCCCTCGGCATCTCGGGCGCTCAGATGGCGAGCGATGCCGAGGCGCGCGGTGACAATCTCGCAGTCTTGCGGTCGCGACATCTGTCCGACGCCTGGCTTCTCCTTCCGCTCGCGCTGCTTTCGCTCTCCGTTCTCGTGCCAGTGAGCATCGTCCTGGTGCGCGCGTTCGAGGACAGGAGGGCGTTCCGCCGCTATCGGGAGGAGCGCTCGATCGCCTCGGACTCTCCGGACGTCAGCTCGATCTCGAGGCCGTCGTAGGCGCGTTCGACGCCAGGAGGCGTCTCGAGCTCGGCCGGTCGATGGGTCAGCAACACTCTCCGCGTCCCGGAGTCCGAAGCCGCCGCGAGCGCCTCGTCCGCGCTGAGATGGCCCCGGAGCGGCCCGTCGTCGACGCCCTGGCCGAGGGTCGCCTCGCACACGAAGAGATCCGTGTCGCGCGCGAGCTCCACGAGGCTCTCACTCGGCGCGCTGTCGCCCGAGTAGGCGACGCTGACGCCGTCGGCCGAGAGCCGGAACCCGTACGTCTCCAGCGTGTAGTGCGGGAGTCGCACGGGCACGACGTCGACGCCGCCGGCGAGGAAAGACCTGTCCGATGCATATTCGCGCACGGTGAAGACGCGGTCGAACATGTCTCGGAAGCCGAACCGCTCGCCAAACTCCTCGAGCACGTCCCGGCCGCCCTGGTGCACCCAGAGCTCGGTACGGTCGTCGATCGTCACGCCCGCCGCGCGGTACATCTCGCCCCACACCCACGGGACGATGTCTCCCCAGTGGTCGAGGTGGAAGTGCGTTATCGCGATCGCGTCGACGTGCGGCCAGCCCTCGAGCTGACGAAGCCGCGCCAGCACGCCCGGGCCGCAGTCGACGAGGAGACGGCCCGACGCGTGCTCGAAGAGGTAGCCGGAGTGTGCTCCGCCGGGGTTCGGCCACGCGGGCGAGCATCCGATGACGGACAGTTTCACGCCCCTATACTTCCTGAATGAGCTCGAAGATCCGCGTGGTCATCGCAAAACCAGGCCTCGACGGGCACGATCGGGGCGCGAAGATCATCGCTCGCGCGCTGCGCGATGCAGGGATGGAGGTCATCTACACGGGACTCCACCAGACCCCCGAGCAGATCGTCGAGACGGCGATCGAGGAGGACGCGGACGCCGTCGGAATCTCGATCCTCTCCGGTGCGCATATGACGCTCGTGCCGAGGATCATCGACGGGCTGCGTGCGAGTGGAGCCGACGACGTTCTCGTCGTCGTCGGCGGAACGATCCCGGACGAGGACGCCGTCGAGCTGGCCGAAGCAGGCGTTGCCGCGATCTTCACGCCGGGCGCGCCCACCGCTGAGATCGTCGACTTCCTCCGCTCGGCCACCGCGACGGCCTAGCCACCGCAGGCAGGGTCCCGTTCGCGAGACCCTCACCCGGGCCGGATCCGATCGACAGCGAGCGCCTCGGGCTCGCCGGCCATGACGGCGAGCGTCGCCTGGGTGGGGATCGTGAACGCGATGACCTTCGTCACCTTCCGGGAGCTGAGCGTCCGCCGAGTCGGCGAGGTGAGCAGATCGACGAGGGATCCGTCGAGCACGGCCCCCGTCGGCACGCCGAGCACGACCGAGCGGGCGGGCACGGCCGTCCACGCGCCTCCTGGCCAGACACGCACGCCAGTGACGGAAAGCTCGACGACACCACCTCCGGCCGCCACCACCGTGCCCTTGAGACCGAGCTTCACGTCGCGGGCGGGGTTGTCCGGCAGCGGGAAGAGGATTCTCCGCGCGTCGTTCAGGTAGGGCCGTGGGTTGACGTCCGGGCCGTCGTTCGGGTGAACCTCGAAGTGGAGGTGGTAGGTCCCCTCGGCATCACCGGAGTCGCCGTTGTATGCGATCAGCTGGCCGGCCTTGACCCGTGCGCCATCCTTCAGCCCCTTTGCATACGCCACGCCCGGCACGCACTTGCCGCGGTTGTCGCGCTTCGCCGTGAGGTCGTTGTTCAGGTGGATGTAGAGGTACGTCGTCCCGCTCGCGCCGTAGAGATAGAGCATGCAACCGGCTCGCGCCGACGTCGTCCAGAACTTGATCTTCCCATCCTCGGCTGCGACCGCAGGCGAGCGCCACGTCGTGAGGATGTCGTTCCCTGCGTGGCGTCCCTGACCGCGAGGATCGCCCCAGTCGTCGAAGTACTTCGCGGCGCCGACGATCGGAAAGATGATCTCCTCTCCGGTGCTGGGCTGGTCGATCGGCTGGTTGAGCGCCGCCGCACCCGCCACGACCGCGAGGCCGAGCGCCAGGAGCAAAGTGAGGAGGAACGCTCCTCGGGTTGTCGTCCGGTGGAATCTCATCAGGGTCGGTGAGAGAGCTCCCACCCGTATCCGATTCGCGTTCGAAGGGGCGGAGCCTACCAGAGCCGACCGACGGTTTTCCGGGAGACGGGTCCTCCGGGCATCGCCCGCGCGGGGACGCTAGGCTTGATCCGTGAAGATCGCGGTCTGCGTGAAACAGGTTCCCGATGCGACGTCGGCAAGAAAGCTCGACCCCGCGACCAATCGCCTCGACAGGTCCGGCGACGGAGCGCTGAACGCGACGGACGTCAACGCGGTCGAGGAAGCCCTCCGGATCAAGGAGGCCCACGGCGGCGAGGTCGTCGTCGTGTCCTTCGGTCCGTCGCGCGCAGTGGAGTCGCTCCGCAAGGCTCTCGCAATGGGCGCCGATCGCGCCGTCCTCATCTCCGACGAGGCGGCCGCGGGATCCGATCTCGTCGCCACGAGCTACGCGCTCGCGCAGGGCCTCGGGCGCGAGAGCGCCGATCTCGTGCTCTTCGGCCAGCAGTCGTCGGACTCCGACGGCGCCGTGCTGTGGGCTGCCGTTGCGGACCGCCTGCAGCGCCCGCTGATCTCACAGGTTGCCACGCTGACCGTCGAGGGCTCGGCGATCACGGGCAAGCGGCAGACCGAATTCGGGTACGACATCATCACAGCGCCTCTCCCCGCGGTCGTCGCGGTCTCCGACGCGATCAACGAGCCGCGCTACCCGTCCCTGAAGGGAATCATGGGCGCCAAGTCGAAGCCGGCCGAGACGCTCTCGCTCGAGGAGGTCGGTGCAGACGCAGGCCGCGTGGGCGAAGCCGGCTCCCGCACGAGCGTGGTCGCGCTCGGGCCGCCTCCCGCCAAGGGCGATCAGGTCAAGATCGAGGACGACGGGTCTGCCGCCGAGAAGCTCGTCGACTGGCTCGCGGAGAAGAAGCTCCTGTGACGACACTCGTCTTCCTCGAGCATCACGACGGGGCGATCCAGAAGGGATCTCTCGGAGTGCTCGCGCGTGCGCTCGCCGTCGGCGGGGACGTGGCGGGGGTCGTCGTCGGGCACGGCGTCGCGGACGTCGCGGCATCCGCGGGTGCGTACGGGTTGTCCACCGTGTACGCCGTCGACGGCGCGGCCTTCGATGCGCCGCTGCCGCAGCCTCGTGTCGACGCCCTCGAAGCCGTGGTCGCAGCCTCTGGCGCCGAGAACATCCTCTTTGCCGCCTCCGTCCTCTCGGCCGACATCGCCGCGGGGCTCTCCGCCCGGCTCGAGGCAGGGCTGAACTGGGATCTCACGGACTTCTCGATCGACGGGGGCGCACTCACGGCGAAACGACCGGCGCTCGGGGACACGGTGCTCGTGACCGTCGGCTGGACGAGCACGCCGCGAATCGGCCTCGTGCGGTCGGGGGCCTTCGAGCCGGTCGAGGCGGGCGGGACGGCGACCGTGCACGACGTCCCCGTGACCCCGAAGGAATTCTCCACCGCCGCCGTGATGGTGGATCAGGCGCACGAGGAGTCGACCGGCCCCTCGATCGAGGACGCGGACGTGATCGTCGCAGGCGGTCGCGGGCTCGGAGCGCCCGAGGGCTTCAAGCTTGCCGAGGACCTCGCAGCGGCCCTCGGTGGAGCCGTTGCCGCAACGAGAGCCGTCGTCGACGCCGGCTGGTATCCGTACGCGACGCAGGTCGGCCAGACAGGGAAGTCGGTCTCCCCGAAGCTCTACATCGCCCTCGGGATCTCGGGCGCGATCCAGCACAAGGTCGGAATGCAGGGCTCCGGCGCGATCGTCGCGATCAACAAGGACGCGAACGCTCCGATCTTCGACTTTGCCGACTTCGGCGTGGTCGGCGATCTGAACACGATCGCCCCGAAGCTCGCGGAGCTCGTGCGGGCACGCAAGGCCTGACGTGGGTCGGGGTGCTCCTGCCGCCGAGACGCGCGCGGCGGACTTCCCGCCTCCGTTCGCGAGTGACGAGGTCATCGCCGCCGCGACGGACGCACCCGACGAGCGCATCGATGTCGGCGTCCTGATCGTCGGCGGCGGCCCGGCCGGCCTGGCGTGCGCGCTCCGGCTGGGTCAGCTGCTCGAGGAAGACCCGGCGACGGCCGAGAAGCTCGGCGAGGTCCCGGTCGCGCTCGTCGACAAGGGCAAGCAGCCGGGGTCGCATCTCCTCTCGGGCGCGGTCATGAACCCGCGGGCCGTCCGGCGCCTGTTCCGGGGTCGTCCGGACCAGCTCGCCGGCCTCCCGACCTACGGCGAGGTGCCGGGCGAGGGTGTCTACCTCCTCACGAAGAAGCGTGCGCTTCGGATACCTCCGCCGCCGACACTCCGCAACCATGGCAACTGGATCGTCTCGATCTCGCAGATGTGTCGGTATCTCGCCGACCAGGCAGAGGCGGCCGGGACGTTCGTCCTCCCGGAGACGTCGGCCGACAAGCTGCTCGTCGAGCACGGGCGCGTCGTCGGCATCCGCAGCGGCGACAAGGGCAGAGGCCGGGAAGGGGAGCCGCTCGGGAACTTCGAGCCAGGCGCCGACATCGCGGCCCAGGTGACGGTGCTCGCCGAGGGGACTGCCGGCCATCTGACCGGTGCGGCGCTCGACCACTTCGGTCTCAACGGCCCCGAGCCGCAGATCTGGGAGCTCGGCGTCAAGGAGGTGTGGCGGGTCGCGAAGCCGCTGAACAAGATCGTCCATACGCTCGGTTGGCCGCTTCGCAAGCCCGCGAAGTACCGGGAGTTCGGTGGCTCGTGGATCTACCCGATGGGTGGCGACATGGTGTCGATCGGATTCGTCATCGGCCTCGACTACCGCGACGTCGAGCTGTCGGCCCACGACCTACTGCAAGAGTTCAAGACACACCCGTTCGTCCGCGGGATCCTCGAGGGCGGCGAGCGAATCGCGTGGGGTGCCAAGACGATCACGAGCGGTGGTTGGCACGCGATGCCGAGCAGGCTCGGGGCACCCGGCCTCCTCCTGGCGGGGGAGAGCGCGGGGCTCGTCGATCTCGCACGGCTGAAGGGCGTTCACTACGCGATCGAGTCGGGCCGGCTGGCCGCCGAAGCTGCCTTCCGCTCGCTCCAGCGCGGCGAGAACCCCGGGCGGATCGGTGCGTTCGACGACTACGACACCGAGGTGCGATCGGGTTATCTCGGGAAGGGCTTGCACGAGGTGAGGAACATGCGGCAGGCGTTCGAGAAGGGATTCTTCGTCGGTGGAGGGCTCGCGAGCGCGATGACGGTGACGAAGGGGAGGCTCCCGCCGAAGGAGTTCCACAACGAGCCGAACGCGGAGGCACCGCTGCTGCGCAGCGACCGGGCGTCGCGCTATCCCGCACCTGACGGAACGCTCACGTTCGACAAGCTCTCGTCGGTGTTCGCGTCGGGAAACCGGACCCGGGACGACCAGCCGAGCCACGTGCGCATCGAGAGCAGCGTCCCGCGGGAGGTCGCGGAGATGTGGGCGTGGATGTGCCCCGCGCAGGTGTACGAGGTGGGGGAGGAGAACGACGACGGCACCGTCGAGGTCAAGCTGACGCCGTCGAACTGCGTGCAGTGCGGCGCGATCACAGCACGTGGAGGGCGCCTGACGCCGCCCGAGGGTGGCTCCGGGCCCGAGTACACCTTGACGTAGGAACGCCATGGCCCCGGCGTCGCTCGGGTCGCGGTGTGGTCTCGTCGGATGCGCTACGGATGTGACCGACGGGCCTGCCAGGCCTCGGCCATCGCAACGCGCTGCGACAGCGTCGGGTGACTGTCGAGCAGGATGTGCGCCCAGCCGGGCGGCTCCGGATCGGCGAGCGACGTCCTCGCGAATCCGATGAACAGCCCGCGCACGGCCGCGGGGTTCCTCGTCGACTCGAGCGCCTTCCAGTCGGCCTCGGATTCCATGCGTCGACTGATCCAGCTCTGCGCAGGGAGCGCTGCGAGCTGCAGCACGGCAACGACGAGGAGCGCGAGCGGAACGGCCGCCGCCTCGCCCATGCCTCCGCGTCGTCTCGTGGCACGCATGAGCACGAATGCCCCCGGAAGCGCAAGCAGCGCGAACCACGCGAGTGCCTTGGGAATGTGGTCGCTCGAGTGGTGGCCGATCTCGTGGGCGAGCACGGCCTCGACCTCGGCGTCGGAGAACTTTCCGTCGATCATCGTGCTCCAGAGCACGATCTTCCGCGACGGGCCGAAGCCGACGGCGTAGGCGTTCGCCTGGCTCGTCGTGCCGCTCACGTCCTCGACGGCAATGGGGATGCCGGAGACGCCTTGACGCGCCTCGAGCTCCGACGCCGACCGTCGGAGCGCAGGGTCGTCGAGCGGTGTCGTCGAGCCGAGGAGGTACGGCTGCACGAACGCGAACGCGGTGCCGATGACGACGAAGACCGCCGCCCCGGGAATCCACCACGCGTCCCCGAGCCGGCGCGCGAGGAACATGACGATGAGAAGCGTGGCGCAGATCGACGTGAACACCGCTGCCAGCTCGATCCAGCCCCCGAACGCCCACTCGAGGTACCCGACCTCGCTCAGGTCGTAGCGCCGAGCCCACCAGACGCTCAGCAGGCCGAACGGCAGCTGCACGAGCCATACGATCCCGAGCCCGAGCATGCCGAGGAGCATGCCCGTGCCGATCGGGCCTGCGGCGGACTCGTTCGCGAAGCGCGCGCCGCGGCGCGCGTAGATCCAGAGCGTCGTGACGAGCGCCACCTGCGAGAGAAGCCAGACGACGAGGAAGAACCGGTCGACGCGCTCGGCGCGGCGTACGAGCGCCTCCCCGAAGACGGTCGCGGTGTCGAGCTCTACGGCAGGCAGGTCGGCGGGCACAGCGGTGTGCAGGAGGAGCACAGCGCACCAGATCCATGCGGCGGCGGCTGCGATTCCGACTGCGACCCCGAAGCCACGCCTCGGGCTCAGAGCGCCTCGCTCGCGGTCAGCCCTCCTGGCGGGGCAACGTGGAGAAGGTCGAGCTGGAGATCGTGTGGCCGGTCCCTCAACGCCGGGGCCGAATAGGGGTACCTCTCGGTGACCAGGAAGACATAGGCGCTCGCCTGCGCCGAGTACCGTAGGCAGACCGCACCGAGGTTGCGGAGCCCTTCGGGCATGCGTCCGGTGACGAGCGCTGCCCACCAGCCGAGAAGCCCGACGAGGAGAGCGGCCGAGCCGAGTGTTCCGCTGAGGATCAGGGCCGGCATCGCGAGAAGCCCTCTCACGGCGATGGTGAGGCGTCGCTGGCGCTCCGGTGGATCGATCGAGATGTCGACCGGGTAGCGCCCCGCGGCTCCGGTGAACCCGGGGAACGGACCGCCGATCACGTAGAGGAAGGCGACGACATGGGTCGAGTAGCGCGTCCAGGCAGCGAAGAACCGATGGAACGGCGCTGGCAGCCGACCGATCACGAGAGACACGATCCAGATCGGCCCTGCGACCAGAAGGACGATGAGTGTCCAGAGCCCGAGCCAGATGAGGTGCGGGACGGCGAGCGGAAACCGGAAGAAGACGGTGAGCCGTGAGCGCCGGACGTCGTCTGTGAGATCGAGCCGTACCGGATGCGCCGGCAGCTCGAGGAACGGTGTGACGCGTCCCGGGTCAGTGGTCGGATACCGGTCGGTCAGGAGCATCAGATACCCGGTCGCGTGAGCCGTGTAGCCGATGCAGTACGAGAGCAGATCCCGCAGGCCGCGCGGCATTCGACTGCGTGCGAGCGCTGCGAACCAGGCGAGGAAGGCAGCACTCGAAGCGATTCCGCCGAGCGTCCACGTGCTCGACCACCACTCCGCTCCCGACGAGCCCGCCGTGATGCCCGACCAGTTCGTGACGGTCAGGCCACCACCGAGCACGGCCACCAGCAGCATTGCGGGAACGGCGAGCACGAGACGTGCTGCCACGCGTCCGCGCGACTGGTGTGCCGCAAGGTCGATCTCGAGATCCACCGGGTAGCCGAGGGCACCTCCGAAGGTCGGATAGGGGTTGGCGGCCAGGTACAGGTACGCGCTCACCTGGGTCGCATACCGGACGTACGTCGCCACGAACTCCTGCGCCCCGCGCTGGCCCTTCCCTGCGATCACGAAGCCGAACCAGAGGACGACCGCAGCGAGGAGTGCCGCGACCCCCCAGAACAGCAACACGATCAGGTGCGGGATCGCAAGGATCAGGCGGAAGAACACCGTCACACGCGAGCGCGCCAGGTCGTCCGTGACGACCACGCGGATGGGGAGATCGTTGCGCTCGGTCACCGTCTCATTCTTGCTGTTCCACCGGTCGACTACCATCGGCGCGTGCCCGGGGTTGCGATCACGCCACACGACGTCGCGTCCGCCGCCGCAGTCGTCAGAGGCACGGTCCACCGTACGCCGACCTTCAGCGCCGGGAGCCTCGGCCACGGCCGGCACCTCAAGGCAGAGCTCTTCCAGAAGACCGGATCGTTCAAGGCGCGTGGTGCGCTGAACAGGGTGCGCTCGTTGTCGGCGCAGGAGCGGGAGCGCGGCGTGATCGGCGTCTCCGCCGGTAACCATGCACAGGCACTCGCGTGGGCGGCTGCCGCGGAAGGCGTGAACGCTCTCGTCGTCATGTGGGAGGGGGCGAGCTCCGCGAAGATCTCGGCCACGCGAGCGTACGGAGCGGAGGTCGACCTCGCAGCGTCCGGCCCCGGTGCCGCGTTCGAACGCCTTCAGGAGCTCCAGGAGGCGACCGGGCGCGTTCTCGTCCATCCGTTCAACGACCCGGTCGTCATCGCCGGTGCGGGGACGGTCGGACTGGAAATCCTCGAGGACCTGCCCGACGTCGACACGATCGTGGTTGCCTGCGGCGGCGGAGGACTCGTCTCCGGTATCGCGGCCGCCTGCGTGCCGCACGGCGTGCGCGTCGTCGCGGTCGAGCCGGAGCATTCGAACGCCCTCGCGCTCGGGCTCGCGGCCGGACGGCCGGTGGCGCTGACTCCGGCGACGATCGCCGACGCGTTGACCGCGCCGTTCGCGGGTGAGGTCGCGATCGACGTCTGCGGACGGCTCGGAGTCGAGGTGGTGCTCGTCTCCGACGAGGAGATCTGCGATGCGTTTCGGTTCCTCTACGAACGGGCGAAGCTCGCTGTCGAGCCTGGCGCAGCAGCGGCGACGGCGGCGGTGCTCTCGGGGAAGGTCGAAGGTGGCTGCCTGTGCGTCGTCGTCTCCGGAGGCAACGTCAGTCCCGATATCGCCTCTGCTATCCTGGCTGGGCCATGAAGGCGGAGATCCATCCCGAGTACGTCCTCGCTCACGTCACCTGTTCCTGCGGGAACGAGTTCATGACTCGTTCCACCAAGCCGGAGCTGCACGTCGAGGTGTGCTCGCACTGCCACCCGTTCTACACGGGCAAGCAGAAGCTCATGGACTCGGGCGGTCGGGTCGAGCGCTTCCAGCGCCGTCTCGAGAAGTCCGGCGGTCCGCGCCGCGGCTAGAGGACTGTCCTCGTGAGTGTCTCGTACGGCGGTCAGGCCGTGCTCGAAGGGGTCATGATGCGCGCACCCGCCGTCTGGTCGGTCGCCGTCCGCACGCCCGACGGCGAGATCGTCGCGGTGACGACTCCGGTGCACTCCCCGATGCAGCGGCATCGCCTCTGGCGACTGCCGATCGTGCGGGGGGTCGTCGCGCTCGGCGAGTCGCTCGCGATCGGCTTTCGGGCGCTCGCCATCTCGGCCAACGTTGCGATGCAGGAGGAGCGCGAGGAGGGTGCCGACGGCGAGCCGGCCGCGGTCTCGACGGAGATCTCGAAGGGGCAGATCATCTTCTCGTTCGTCATCGCGATCGGGTTCGCCCTCGCGCTGTTCAAGGTCGGGCCTGCGCTCGTGACCAACTGGCTGCCGATCGACGGAACGACCATGTTCGTCGTCGTCGAAGGACTGATCCGGGTAGGGGTGTTCATCCTCTACATCGTCCTGATCGGCCTGCTGCCCGATCTCAAGCGCGTCTTTCAGTACCACGCCGCCGAGCACAAGGCGATCAACGCGCTCGAGGCCGGCTCCGAGCTGACGCCGGAGAAGGTGCAAAAGTTCAGTTTGATCCACCCTCGTTGCGGAACTGCTTTTTTGCTCTGGGTGATGGTGATCGGAATCTTCGTCTTCGCGTTCGTCGGGCGCCCTGTCTGGTACTGGCTCGTCGTGAGCAGGATTCTTCTGCTGCCGGTGATCGCCGGCCTTGCGTACGAGTTGATCCGCTACGCGGGAAAACACCAGGGGAACCGGGTTCTCATGACGTTGCTCGCGCCCGGGCTCTGGCTGCAGCGGCTCACGACCCGACCGCCGTCGCTCGATCAGATCGAGGTCTCGATCCGGGCGCTCGAGGAGGTCATCCGGTTCGAGCAGGCGGAGAGCGAGGGCGAGTTGCGACTCGAGTCCCGCGTCGAGGTAATGGCCTAAGCTCCTGCCGGAGCGATCCCGAACCCGCGACCAGCAGGAGGAATCCCGATGCCGAGAATCGTTCGTGAAGCAACCGCCACGTGGGAAGGGAATGTCGCCCGCGGTAGCGGCACGATCGGCGCCGCGTCATCGGGCGCCTTCGCCGGCCTGCCCTACACGCTCGCGTCCCGCATCGGCACGCCGGAGGGGAAGACGAGCCCTGAGGAGCTGCTCGGAGCGGCGCATGCGGCGTGCTTCACGATGTCGCTCGCGAACGAGCTGGCTACCGCAGGAACTCCCCCGGTCAGCCTCGAGACGCGGTGCATCGTGACGATGGACGAGGTCGAAGGGAAGGGCCATCAGGTGGTGCACTCGGAGATCGAGGCCCGCGGTGAGGTACCGGACTGCGACGAGGCGGCCTTTGCCCAGGCAGCCGAGGCGGCCGATGCATCGTGCCCGCTCTCGGCGCTCATCCGCGGCACTGCGACCGTCGCGGTCTCCGCGTCCCTACTCTAGGAGTCAATCAGCAACGATCTTGCAAGGAGGGTCGCGTAGGGATGGCTACCGAACGAACGATGACCACGACCTGGAACGGCTCGCTCATGGAGGGCGCAGGCACGATCGCGCCCGCCGGCAGCGGCGCCTTCGGCGCCCTGGAGGTGAGCTGGCCCGCGCGGACAGATGCACCGAACGGCAAGACGAGCCCGGAGGAGCTGATCGCCGCCGCGCACTCGGCCTGCTACTCGATGGCGCTGTCGCACGGCCTTGCGCAAGGAGGCACGCCGCCCGAGCGGCTCGATACGTCGGCAACGGTGACGTTCGTCCCGGGCGAGGGGATCACGAAGGTCGCCCTGCACGTTCGCGGTGTCGTTCCCGGCGTGGATGCCGCCGCGTTCCACGAGGCCGCAGAAGCGGCAAAGGTCGGCTGCCCGGTCTCGAAAGCGCTCGCTGGCGGACCGGAGATCACACTCGACGCCGCTCTCGCCTGATCGGCAGCGGCCGGGCGAGGAGACGTCAGCCGGTCTCGAGGGTTGCAGCGGAGGCGGCCCGCGCGGCGAGCTGCTCCATGAGCGCCCATTCCGGTTCGTAGACGTGCGCGGACTTGACGACCACCGTCAGCGTGCCGAC
This sequence comes from uncultured Thermoleophilia bacterium, assembly GCA_963756835.1. Classification (GTDB taxonomy): domain Bacteria; phylum Actinomycetota; class Thermoleophilia; order Gaiellales; family Gaiellaceae; genus Gaiella. The sequence continues at coordinate 96,034 of CAVWPE010000007.1, read as the reverse complement.
GGGTAGGTCGAGCGGTCCGGCCACGAGCTCCTGCAGCCGGGCGAGCTCGACGAGGTTGCCATAGGCTTTCTTGCCGAAGTCGAGGCTGTGGGCATAGACGACGAGCTCGAGTCGTCCTGTCGGCGCCCAGAAGTCGAGCATGCTGACGCACGGGATGTAGGAGGTGTCGGTGAGCGGCTCGAACGTCGTGATCGTGGCCGAACGAGAGGCAGGGTCCAGGCGAAGGCGCTCGACGACCCACGCGAGCTGGTCGCGGCCGCTGCCCTCGTGGTCGAACAGGCGGCAGGCGTAACTCCGCGCACCCCCGAGCTCGGCAACGGGCTTCGGCGTGAAGAAGTTGTCGTGCATCCACGCCGACCAGGCCGGATCGCCGAGATTGGCGATCACGGCATCGTCGGGATTCGGATCCTCCACGGTCAGCACCATCCGCGCGAGCTCACGGATCGTGAGGCCGTCATACGTCGCGTTCCAGCCGTTCTCGAGGATGGCACGGGACGTTCGCAGCCAGCACTCGCCCAGGCTCGACGCCTCGACCGTCGTGATCGCGTTGGACACCCCGGCAGCGTAGTACAGGCCCGGAGAGCTGCACCGATCCGGGCTACCATCGTCGTCATGGCCGGGATCGAATCGCTCGTCGACGAGCTCGAACGAACCTATACCGACCTGCAGGCGCGTCTCTCCGATCCGGCCGTGTACAACGATCATCGCGAAGCCGCCGACGTCGGCCGGCGCCTCAAGGAGCTCGAAGCGCCCTACAAGCTCGCCGTCGCGTGGCGCGGAGCTCAGGCCGACCTCGCCGACGTGCGCAGCGATCCCGAGCTCGCATCGATGGCCGCAGAGCTCGAGAGTGACGTCGAGAGGCTCGAGGACGAGCTGAAGCTCGCTCTCGTGGAACGCGATCCGGCTGATTCGAAGGACGTCATCGTCGAGATCCGCCAGGGAGTGGGAGGGGACGAGGCGGCGCTCTGGGCAGGCGATGTCTACCGCATGCTCTCGCGCTACGCGGAGCGGCGAGGGTTCAAGACGGAGGTCCTCTCGGCGAACGAGAGCGAGACGGGTGGCTTCAAGGAGATCGTCTTCGCCGTCAAGGGTAACGGCGCGTACTCCGTCTACAAGTACGAGGGCGGAACGCATCGCGTCCAGCGCGTTCCGGAGACAGAGTCACAGGGGCGAATCCACACCTCCACGGCGACCGTCGCAGTGATGCCCGAGGCAGAGGAGGTCGAGATCGAGATCGCCGAGAACGACCTCAAGATCGATGTCTACCGCTCGACCGGTCCAGGTGGGCAGAGCGTCAATACGACCGACTCGGCCGTGCGGATCACGCACCTCCCGACCGGCGTCGTCGTCGCGATGCAGGACGAGAAGTCCCAGCTCCAGAACCGGCAGAAGGCGATGCGCGTGCTGCGCGCGCGGCTGTTCGAGCTCGAGCGGGAGAAGGAGCAGGCGCGGCTCTCCGCCGCGCGGAAGTCGCAGATCGGAAGCGGCGAGCGCGCCGAGAAGATCCGCACCTACAACTTCGCCGAGAACCGGCTGACGGACCATCGCATCAAGCTGACGGTTCACCGGCTCGACCAGATCCTGGACGGCGACCTCGAGGAATTCACCGAAGCGATCCAGTCCGAGGACAGGCGCCTGTCTCTGGAGGCGGTCTGACGCAGCACGAGCTGTCCTCCACCGAGCCCGATGGGGTGTCGGTCGGCGCGATCCTGCGCCGCTCGACCGACTATCTGATCGAGCGTGGCTCGGAGACGCCGAGGCTCGACGCGGAGCGCCTGCTCTCAAAGGCGCTCGGATGCGAGCGGATCGATCTCTACATGGCCCTCGACCGGCCGCTGACGCCGAGCGAGCTCGATGCCGCGCGCCGGCTCGTCGTGCGGCGCGGGACGCGGGAGCCGCTCCAGTACGTGCTCGGCGAATGGGGCTTCCGACGCCTCGTTCTCGCGGTAGACCGGCGCGCGCTCATCCCTCGCCCGGAGACGGAGATCCTCGTCGACAGGGCGCTCGCGCTGATCGATGGTAGGACGTCACCCACAGTGCTCGACGTCGGGAGCGGCACCGGTGCGATCGGCCTCGCAATCGCCGACGAGCACCCGGGGGCTGTTGTGACCTGCCTCGATGTCTCGGAGGAGGCGCTGGCGCTTGCGGCCGAGAACGTCGTGCGGACGGGTCTTTCCGCGGCGCTCGTTCGCGGTGACCTGTTTGCCGGCCTTCCCGACGGACCGTGGGACATCGTGGTCTCGAACCCGCCGTACGTCGACGCCTCCGACCTCGCAGGTCTCGCACCCGAGGTGCGAGAGTGGGAGCCGCACCTGGCGCTGTCGGCAGACGGCGCGGTGGCGGCCGTCGCGCGTGGCGCGGCTCGCGTGGTCGCGCCCGGCGGCGCGATCGCCCTCGAGGTCGGCGATGGTCAGGCAGTCGGAACCGCCGCACTCCTCGAAGAGCTCGGTTTCGAGGCGATTCGGATCACGACGGATCTCGCGGGTGTCGATCGCGTCGTCGAGGGGCGGCGTCCGTGACAGGAGCCGCAGAGCGGGCCGAGGCCCTCGCCGACGGAGCCCTGGGCGTCCTGCCGACGGACACCGTCTACGGGCTCGTCTGCGCTGCTGCGAGCCCCGTGGCTGCGCGGTCGCTCTACCGCCTCAAGGGCCGCACCGAGATCCAACCGACTGCGGTGCTGGCCTCGGGTGTCGCTGTTCTGCTCCGGTCGCTACCCGGGCTCGACGAGCGGGCCACGGCGTCGATCAGGGCGCTTCTGCCTGGGCCGTTCACACTCGTCGTGCGAAATCCCGGGGGAGAGTACAGCTGGCTCTCGGCTGCACGCCCGGACGTGATCGGCGTTCGCGCACCACTGTTGCCGGGGCCCGCTGCCGCGGTCGTCGAAAGGGTGGGGATGGTCGTCGCCACGAGTGCGAACCTGCCGGGACGGCCCGATCCCCGCCGGCTCGCCGACGTGCCCGACGAGATCCTCGCCGGGGTCGCATTCGTGGTCGACGGAGGAACATTGCCCGGTACACCGTCGACCGTGATCGACCTCTCCGGGGACGATCCGGTCGTGCTGCGCGCCGGCGCGGGAGACTCCGCCGAGGCGCTCGCACGGCTCGATGCGATCCTCACAGAATCGTAACGCCGCGGCGACCTACCCCTAACGCCGCCGGAATAGCGTCGGCGTATGCGCAGCCTTCGCACGTGTGTGTCGGCCGCGGCCGCACTCGTCGTTGCGGTGGTCGTGGTCTCGGGTGCCGACGCCGCCGCACCGTTGGCGATCACCGGCACGGTGAGCGCCGTCGGCGGCACGTCCGCGATGCTGAACGGCACCGTCAACCCGGGCGGCGTCGCCACCGACTGGTGGTTCGAGGTCGGCACGTCCACCGCCTACGGATCCAAGACCGCGACGACGTCCGCAGGGTCGGGGTCGACGAACGTCTCCGTCTCGAAGGCGCTGAGCGGGCTGATTCCGGCGACGACGTATCACTATCGACTCGTCGCGCGGAACGCCACGGCGACGGTGAACGGCGCCGACGGGCTCTTCACGACCGCTTCCCCGCCGACGGCGGTCACGACGTCGGCGACCGCCGTCGGCCCCACGTCGGCGACGCTCGGAGGCACGGTCGACCCGAACGGCACTCCGACCGATTGGTATGTCGAGTACGGCACGTCGTCGGCGTACGGATCGAAGACGGCCACTGCGTCGGCCGGCTCGGGAGGGTCGCCGAAGAGCGTCTCCGTCTCCGTCACCGGTCTCCAGGCCGGGAAGAGCTACCACTTCCGCGTCGTCGCGAAGAATGACGCCGGCACCTCGACCGGTGCCGATCGCACGTTCGCGACCGCCCAGCAGCCCACCGTCGTGACAAAGGGCGCGAGCTCGATCGGCGCGAAGAGCGCCAGGCTCAACGGTCAGGTCGATCCGAACAACCGATCGACGACCATCTACTTCGAGTACGGGACGACGACCGCGTACGGGCTGAAGACGTCGTCGTCGGATGTCGGTTCGGGGTCGAAGCCGAAGAACGTCTCGAAGAGCATCAGCGGCCTCACGCCCGGCGAGACCTACCACTTCCGCCTCGTTGCGACGAACGTCGCGGGGACGAGCGTCGGGATCGACGCGACGTTCGTCACGCGGAGCGCCCCGGTAGCGAAGACCGGTCCGGCCGCCGGCGTCACTCCGACGTCGGCCTCGCTCGGCGGCACGGTCACCCCCAACGGGCGCTCGACGTCGTGGTACGTCGAGTACGGCCGGACGACGTCGTACGGATCGCGCACGCCCTCACGGAATGCAGGCTCGGGCTCGAGCCCCGTCGCGGTGCTCGCCACCGTCTCGGGTCTCACGCCCGGAGCGACCTACCACTTCCGTCTCGTCGGCTCGAGCTCCCTCGGCACGAGCCGTGGCGCCGACGCCGTGTTCGAGACGACCGGCGGCCCGCTCGCAGCAACCGGTCCGGTCGTGTTCACCTCGCTCTCCCTCTTCTCGGCGCGAGTGACGGGCACGGTCAACCCCAGGGGGCTCGCATCGAAGTGGTGGATCGAGTACGGGCGAACCCGTCGGTATGGGTTCCGCACAGCCAGGCGATCCGTCGCAGGCTCGAACGACATTCCGGTGAGCGTGCGCCTGGGCGGTCTCAGGGCCGGCGTCCGATGGCACTATCGCGTCGTCGCGCAGAGCTCCGCGGGGCGCAACGCCGGTGCGGACGCTTCGTTCGGGACCCCGCCGAGACCGCGCGATCCGTCGGGCAGGCCGGTGAAGTGCACGATCATCGGCACACAGGCTGCTGACGTGCTGCGCGGCACCCGCCGCCGTGACGTGATCTGCGGTCTCGGGGGCAACGACGTGATCCGGGGCCTTCGGGGCAACGACATCATCTACGGTGGCCCGGGCCGCGACGTCATCGACGGTGGGCTCGGAAGCGACGTGCTTCGTGGAGGCTCGGGAAACGACACGTTTCGTGTGCGCGACGGTCGCCGCGACGTCGTCGACGGCGGCCGCGGCAGCGACCTCGCCATCGTCGACAGAAATCGTGACCGCCTCGTGAGCATCGAGCGCCGCCGCTTCTCGGGCCCGTAGACCCGACGGACGAGGCCCGACCCGTCGCCGCGAGCGCCCCGAGTGCGCGGCTGGCGAGCCACCGGGAACAGCCCGCTGCATTGCAGTAGCATCGGGGCAGAATGGGCGCCGACCACTCCTTCGACGCGCTCCGCCGGGCAGGTCTCTCCGAGATCGATCCGGCCGTCGCGGAGCTCCTGGGCGCCGAGCTCGATCGCCAACGCAACCAGATCGAGCTGATCGCCTCGGAGAACTTCACCTGGCCGTCGGTTCTGGAGGCCGTCGGCTCGGTTCCGACCAACAAGTACGCGGAGGGCTACCCCGGCAAGCGGTACTACGGCGGCTGTGAGGTCGTCGACCGAATCGAGCAGCTCGCTATCGACCGTGCCAAGTCTCTGTTCCGTGCCGAGCATGCGAACGTCCAGCCGCATGCCGGCGCACAGGCGAACATGGCCGTCTATCTCGGGCTGATGCAGCCGGGGGACACGATCCTCTCCCTGCGCCTCGACCACGGTGGTCATCTGACCCATGGTCTGAGCGTCAACTTCTCGGGCAGGCTGTACACGATCGCCCACTACGGCGTCTCACGCGAGACGAGCATGGTCGACTACGACGACGTACTCGCTCTCGCGAAGCAGCATCGCCCGAAGGTGATCCTCTGCGGTGGCTCCGCGTATCCGCGTACGGTCGAGACGAGCGAGTTCCGCAAGATCGCCGACGAGGTCGGGGCGCTCCTCTGGTGCGACATGGCGCACTTCTCGGGGCTCGTGGCGGCCGGCCTGCACCCGAACCCGGTCGACGACTGCGACGTCGTGACCTCGACGACGCACAAGACTCTGGCCGGCCCGCGTGCCGGGTTCATCCTCTGTCGCGGGGAGCACGCCACTGCGATCGATCGCGCGGTCTTCCCGGGGCTCCAAGGTGGCCCGCTCGAGCACGCGATCGCCGCGAAGGCGACGTGCTTCCGGATCGCGGCGACGCCTGCGTTTCGTGAATACCAGACGCAGGTGAGGGCGAATGCCGACGCGCTCTCGTCGGAGATCGTCGCCGGTGGTCTCGACGTGCTGACCGGCGGGACGGACACGCACCTCCTGCAACTCGACCTGAGGCGCACCAACTGGACGGGGAAGGCCGCCGAGGAGCGCCTCCACGACGTCAAGCTGACCACGAACCGCAACACCGTGCCGTTCGACGAGCGTCCGCCCACCGTTGCCTCGGGCGTCCGGCTCGGCACACCGGCAGCGACGATGCGGGGATTCGACGAGGAGGACTTCCGCGAGGTCGGCCGGATCATCGTCGGTGCGCTGGCGGACGGCGCAGACGTGGGGGCGCTCGCCGGCCGGAGCCTCGCGCTCTGCGGTCGGCGCCCGCTGTATCCCGGCTTCCGCGGCTACACGGAGTACGAGGCGTGAGCGGAACCGTCGTCGAGGTCGACCATCCGCTCGTCCGGCACAAGCTCGGGTTGCTGCGCGACGTGACGACTCCGACGCAGCTGTTCCGGCAGCTCGTCAACGAGCTGACCCTTCTGCTCACGTACGAAGCCACGAAGACGCTCGTCGACGAGCCGGTCGAGATCGAGACGCCGCTCGAGCGCATGGGCGCGCGCCGGATCTCCGGCAAGAAGGTCGCCGTCTGCCCGATTCTGCGTGCAGGCATGGGGATGCTCGACGGCGTGCTCTCGCTCATTCCGAGCGCCAGGGTCGGGTTCATCGGGCTCTACCGGGACGAGGAGACGCTGCAGCCCGTCGAGTACTACGTGAAGCTTCCGAACGACATCGCGAGCCGCGACGTGATCCTCATCGACCCGATGCTCGCCACCGGCAACTCCACCGCCGCTGCCGTCGCGACCGTGAAGTCGGCCGGAGCCACGTCGATCCGTCTCATCGCCCTGATCGCGACGCCCGAGGGGATCGCGCGCATCCACGACGAGCATCCCGAGGTCGCCATCGTGGTTGCGTCGATCGATCGTGGCCTCAACGAGAAGGGGTATATCGTTCCAGGTCTCGGCGATGCAGGCGACAGGCTGTACGGCACGAAATAGCTGACGTGGATGCGCTCCGGGACGATCCGCAGGTCCTCTACGGCGCCGCCATCGCCCTGCTGATCGTCGTCCTCCTCACGCCCGCGGTGGGTGGTATGGCACGACTCCTCGGCGTCGTCGACAACCCCGGCGACCGTCGGCTCAACCGCCGCCCCATCCCGCGACTCGGCGGCCTCGCGATCTTCATGGGGATTCTCGTCCCGTCGCTCGCCTTCCTCGATCTCTCGAGCGAGATGCGAGGGATCCTTCTCGGCGCCGCAGTCGCGTGTGTCGTCGGGGCGATCGACGACTTCAGAGGACTGGCTCCGCTCCCCAAGCTTGCCGGGCAGGTTCTCGCCGCGGCGATCCCGACGGCGTTCGGGGTCTGGATCGACCACTTCACCTTCCCGTTCGTCGGTGCCGTCGACCTGCCTCCCTGGATCGGCGTGCCGCTGACCATCGTCTGGATCGTCGCGGTCATGAACATGGTCAACTTCCTGGACGGAATGGACGGTCTGGCCTCGGGCGTGTGTGCGATCTCGGGCGTCACCTTTGCGATCCTCGCGCTCTCGCTCGGGAAGGTCGACGCCGCGATCCTCTCGGCGATCGTTGCGGGTGCCTGCATCGGCTTCCTGCGGCACAACTTCTTCCCCGCGCGCATCTTCATGGGCGACTCGGGGGCGCTCGTCCTCGGGTACACGCTCGCGGCGATCTCCGTCGCGGGCCTGCTCAAGACCGCATCGACGGTTGTCCTGTTCCTACCGCTGCTCGTGCTCGCCGTGCCGATCATCGATACGTCCTTCGTCGTTCTCAAGCGGATGAAATACAACCAGCGCATCTCCACTGCCGATCGGTCGCATCTGCACCATCGGTTCCTCAACATCGGCTTCAGCCAGCGCCGCGCCGCCGTGACGATGTGGGCGTGGACTGCGACGCTCGGGGCCGCTGCGCTCGCGACCCGCTTCATCCCGTTCCGGGCCGGCGGGGAGTGGCACCTGTGGGAGACCGTTGCCGTCGCTGCGATCGCGCTCGTCGCTCTCGGTTTCTCGGTCTACATCGTGTATCTGCTGGAGATCGTCAAGCTCGGGAATCCCCGGGTGAGGCGGCGCATCGCCGAGCGCGAGCGCAGCGAGCGCCGGAGCGCGTAGGGGCGGATCCGGCGCTTCTCAGCCGGCGGCGCTGGCCTCGGCCGCCAGGACGAACGAGGCGAGGCGGTCGTTGAACTCGGGGTGGAGTTGCGGCATGTGCCCGTGACCCGGGAGCACGACCTTCTCGGCGTCGAGTCGTGCGACGAGAGCATCGCAGATCGCCTCGAACCCGTCGTGGTGCCCGCCCGAGACGGCGAGCGTGGGGAACGACGCCGCAGCGAGGCGCTCGAGCGGGATCTCCGCCTCCCAGGGCCCACGCTCGACGACGAGACTCCGCGCGCCCTGGGCGATCGCCTCCGGGAGGGGTGACGGCGGGTCGTAGTGCGAGCCGATCGTGCGGAGGAACCCGCGCAGGAACGCCTCGGGATCGTGCCGAGGCCCGGAGCGCCACCACTCCTCGCCCTCGCGCGTGAAGCGGTCGGCGGCGGGATGGCCGCGTGCGACCCGTGTCGCCGGCGGCTCGATCACGGTCAGCGAGCGCACGTCCTCAGGCCGCTCGGCGGCAACGAGGAGGCTGATGACGCCGCCGTAGGAGTGCCCGACGAGGTGCGCTCCGCTGCCGAGCCTCGCCGCGACGAGCTCGGCGTCCCGGTCGAAGTCCACGCGGTCCACTTCGGGAAGCGGTGGGAACCCGGGCCGCTCGACGAGATCGAGCTCGAAGCGGTCGCCGAGGGCCCGCTGGCGACTCCAGGTCGGGCCGGCGCCCGTCACGCTCCCGTGGACGAAGACGATTCGCGGAAGCCGTTCGGACATGTGACGAATGTAGTCGTTTTTGGCTGAAACAGTGGAGATCGACTGTCACAAGCTGCCTGATATGCTCCCTGCGCATGGTCGCCTCGTCGCCCACCGAACCGCATTCGCTTGCGACGGCTTCCGGTCTCCTGATCGGCACCGTCGGAGCCTCGATGGCCGCGGGAGCCCTTGCCGGCTGGGCACTCGGCTCGGGTGGGCTCGGCCTTCTCGTCGGCGCGATCGTCGGAATCCCGCTCGCAGTCCTCGTCGTCTACAAGGTGTACTCGTGATCGAGGGCCTCTATACGAAGCCGCGCCCGGTACCGGGCCGGCTCGCGCCGATGCTCGCGGGGACCGGGCTGATCGTCCTCGCACTGCCCGTGTTCGCCGTCGCGGGATGGCCGCTCAAAGGGTGGGCTCTCGCTGCCGTCCTCTGGCTCGCCGCGCAGTCGCTCGGGTACCTACTGACGCGCCTGCCGCTCGATGACGGTAACCTCGCCGCCTCAGGAGTGAGGGGCATCGGCATGGGATTCAGGGCATTCATCGTTGGCATACCTCTGGTTGCCGTCACGGTCGCGGACGCGCGCGTCGGCGTCGCCGCGGCGCTCCTCTACGTGAGCGCGTACACGCTCGAGCTCGCGATCTCGATCGCCACGTTCTTCGGCGCGGAGGCGAAGGCGTGAAGCGGCTGACCGCGGTGGCGTCGGCGTTGTTCCTCGGGCTCCCCGCGGTCGCACTCGCGGCGTCCGAGACCGGGGAGGAGGAGAAGTTCAACCCGGCCTCCGAGTGGACGCTCCACCCGTGGATCTCGATCAACATCGGCCCGCTGGACATGTCGATCAACAAGGCGGTCGCATACCTGCTGCTCGGGACGATCATCTCCTGCGTGATCGGGATCGTCCTGATGCGGGTCAAGGTCGGCTCGGACCCGACGAAGCGCCAGGCGCTCGGGGAGACGATCTACGAGGTCGCCCAGGTGCAGATCGCCGAGCAGGGGCTGCCCACGAAGGCGATCTCCCGCTGGTTCCCATACGTCGCGTCGCTGATGGTGTTCATCTGGGTCGTCAACATGCTCGGCTTCATCCCGCTGCCGCTCTCGGACGAGAAGTGGAAGATCTTCGGGGTCGAGGTGCCCACGCTCGCCATCTTCGCCGCGACCTCGACGCTCTCCGTCACGCTCGCCCTCGCGTTCATGACGTGGATGTTCACCCACATCGAGGGGATCCGGGCCAACGGGGTCATGAAGTACCTCCAGAGCTGGATCCCGGACGTGCCGAAGGCGCTCTATCCGCTGATCATCCCGCTCGAGATCCTCGGCCAGTTCATGCGTCTGATCAGCCTCTCCGTCCGTCTCTACGCGAACATGCTCGCGGGGCACATGCTCATCCTCACGTTCATCGGCCTGATCTTCCTCGTGACGCCGTGGATCTTCCCGTTCTCCGTCCTTCTCTCGTCCGTCTTCTACCTGTTCGAGGTCGTGATCGTCGTGTCGATCCAGGCCTACATCTTCGCTGCCCTGTCTGCCATCTACATCGGCTCGGCCATCGAGCCGGAGCACTAAGGAGGAATCACCCCAATGCTGTCCTCGTTCTTTCTCCTCGCGGAGACCACCGGCGACGTCGCCGACGCCGGCAAGGCAATCGCGCTGGCTCTCGGTATCGGCCTCGGCTCGCTCGGAGCCGGCGTCGGTATCGGCAACATCTTCGGCTCGATGATCCAGGCCGTCGCACGCCAGCCCGAGTTGCGCGGCGAGCTGCAGGGCATCCAGTGGCTCGGCTTCGCTCTCACCGAAGCTGTCGTGTTCTACGGCCTCATCGGCGGCCTTCTCGCCTACGTCCTCGTCTGAGCCGATGCTGAACCTGCTCGCAGCCGAGTCGAGCAACGACCTGATCAAGGTCGTTCCCGGCCTCATGATCTGGACGCTGATCGCGTTCGGGATCACGTTCTTCGTGCTCAGGAAGTTCGCGTTCGGCCCAATCCAGAAGACGATCGACGCCCGCCGGGATCGCATCCGGGAGGCCGTCGAGGAGGCTGACAACGCCCGTAACGAGGCGCGCGAGCTGCTCGAGCAGAACCGCGCGATCCTCGCCGAGGCCAGGTCCGAATCCGCATCGATCCTCGCCGAGGCGCGCAAGGTCGCCGACGACCAGATCCAGCGGGCGAAGGACGAGGCCGAGGTCGAGCGGCAGCGGCGCCTGGAGGAGACCCGCAAGCAGATCGACGCCGAGACGGTGCGCGCGATCGACCAGATCCGCGGCGAGGTCGCAGACCTCACGCTCGAGGCGACGCAGCGCGTCGTCGGCAAGGTGCTCGACTCCGACGATCAGCGTCGCCTGATCGGCGAGGCGATCGAGGGGCTCGACTTCTCCGCGCTCGAGCGGGGAAGAGGCTAGGGCAATGGCCGTCACGGAACGCCTGTATGCGCGCGCCCTTTTTCAGGCGGCGGAGGAGCAGGGGCGGCTGGAGGTCGTGCACCGCGAGATCGGCGAGTTCGCCGACGCGGTCGCGGCATCCCCCGACCTTGCGGCGTTCCTCGCAAACCCCCAGGTCGAGCCTGCCGCCAAGGTCGGCGTGCTCGGCGAGCTCTCCGCCGGATCCGACCCGCTCGTCCACAACTTCCTCCGTCTCGTCGGAGAGAAGGGACGGGCGAGCGAGATCGTCGGGATGCGCGACGAGCTGCAGGCGCTCGTCGACCGTGCGCAGGGACGCGTCTCGGTCGAGCTGACGACCGCGTTCGAGCTCTCGGACGCCGAGGCCGCGGCGATCGTGGCCCAGATCGAGGAGTCCTCGGGTCGTACCGTCGAAGCGTCCCGCAAAGTCGACCCGGAGCTGGTCGGCGGCATGATCCTGCAGGCCGGCTCGCTGCGCGTCGACGCCAGCGTGCGCGGCCGCCTGGAGCGACTCCGCCACGAGCTCATCACCCGGTAACCAAGGAGCAAAACGTGAAGCTACGCCCCGAAGAGATCACCTCGATCCTGAAGTCGCGGATCGAGCAGTACGACGTCGAGACGGACCTCTCCGAGGTCGGCACGGTGCTGCAGATCGGCGACGGTATTGCGCGCGTCCACGGCCTCGAGAACTGCGTGTCGCTCGAGCGCCTCGAGTTCGAGCACGGCGTCGTCGGGATCGCGTTCAACCTCGAGGAGGACAACGTCGGCGTGGCGCTCTTCGGCGAGTGGCAGCTCGTCAAGGAAGGGCAGCCCGTGCGCCGCACCGGCGAGGTCATGAGCGTCCCCGTCGGCGAGGCTCTGCTCGGCCGCGTCGTCGATCCGCTCGGCAACCCGCTCGACGGCCAGGGGCCGATCGACGCAAAGGAGCGGCGCCCGCTCGAGTTCAAGGCGCCGGGCGTGATCCAGCGCCAGCCGGTGACGCAACCCCTGCAGACCGGCCTCAAGTCCATCGACGCCATGATCCCGATCGGCCGCGGCCAGCGCGAGCTCATCATCGGCGACCGCGGCACCGGTAAGACGGCCGTCGCCATCGATGCGATCATCAACCAGAAGGGCGGCGACGTGATCTGCATCTACGTCGCAGTCGGTCAGAAGGCATCGACCGTGGCGCAGGTCTACGAGAAGCTGCGTGACGAGGGCGCGATGGACTACACGATCATCGTCTCGGCGCCGGCCCAGGAGGCGGCGCCGATCAAGTGGATGGCGCCCTTCGCCGGTGCGGCGATGGGCGAGTACTTCCTCTACGGCGGCAAGCACGCGCTCGTCATCTACGACGATCTCTCCAAGCACGCCGACTCCTACCGACAGCTGTCGCTGCTCCTGCGTCGCCCGCCGGGCCGCGAGGCATTCCCCGGGGACGTGTTCTTTCTTCACTCGCGGTTGCTCGAGCGCGCGTGTCGCCTGAACGACTCGCTCGGCGGAGGCTCGCTCACCGCGCTCCCGATCATCGAGACGCAGGCCGGCGACATCGCGGCCTACATCCCGACGAACGTGATCTCGATCACGGACGGCCAGATCTTCCTCGGCTCGGAGCTCTTCTACTCGGGCGTCAAGCCGGCGATCAACGTCGGTACCTCGGTCTCCCGCGTCGGCGGCAACGCACAGACGAAGGCGATGAAGAAGGTCGCGGGTCGCCTGCGCCTCGACCTCGCACAGTTCCGTGAGCTGGAGGCGTTCGCGCAGTTCGGCTCCGAGCTCGACCCCGCTACCCAGCAGGCGCTCGCCCGCGGGGAGCGCATGGTCGCCACGCTGAACCAGCCGCAGTACCAACCATGGCCCGTCGAGGAGCAGGTGGTCGCGATCTACGCCGGGAACAACGGATACCTCGATCGCGTACCGGTCGGCCTCGTGCCGCGGTTCCAGGAGGAGCTGCGCGAGACGCTGCGCTCGACCGGGGGCATCTACGACGCGATCGTGGAGTCGGGCGATCTCGGCGAGGAGACGGTCGCGAAGCTCGACGCCGCGCTAGCCAAGTTCGTCGAGGCCTTCGACATCGTCGAGGAGAAGGGACTCGTCGGCTAGTGGCCACCGTCCAGGACCTGAAGCGACGGATCAAGTCCGTCACCAGCACGCGGAAGATCACGCGTGCACTCGAGCTCGTCGCGGCGGCCAAGCTGCGCCGCGCCCAGGTCCGGATCGAGGCGATGCGGCCGTACGCCGACACGATGAGCGACCTCGTCAGCGGCGTCGGCCGCGCAGCGAGCTCGGTGCGAAGCCTGCCGCTCCTGCAGCAGCGCGAGAACGTCGAGACCGTCCTGATCGTGCCACTGACGGGCGATCGGGGCCTCGCCGGGGCGTTCAACGGCCAGGTGTTGCGACGCGCGTTCGCGCTCGAGAAGGCTCTCGAATCAGAGGGCCGGAAAGTGCGCTTCATCCCCGTGGGCAAGAAGGGCCGCTCGACGCTCGCCTTCCGCGGCCGCGACGCGAGCGACGCATTCGTGGGCTTCTCCGACGGCCCGGTCTATGCCGACGCCCAGGCGGTTGCGCACCGCGTCGCCGAGCTCTACACGGCGCAGGAGGTCGACCGCGTCATCCTCGTCTACAACACCTTCGTCTCCGCCCTGACCCAGAGCGTGACGGACATCGATCTCCTCCCGATCTCGCCCGACGTGCTGGAGACGGACGAGCAGGAGGCGCGCGACGACGCCATGCGCGGTGACTTCATCTTCGAGCCCGAGCCCGAGGAGATTCTCGCGCGACTCCTGCCGGTGTATCTCGAGACGCTCGTCTACCGTGCGCTGCTCGAGTCGGCGGCGTCCTTCCAGGGTGCCCAGATGACGGCGATGCGAAATGCGTCCAAGAATGCCGGCGAGCTGATCGATCGGGTCACACTGCAGATGAACCGCGCTCGCCAGGCGGAGATTACCCAGGAGATCCTCGAGGTCGTCGCGGGCGCCGAAGCGCTGGCCTAACAAAAACCGTCGGCCGGCGTCCAATCAAGCGGGCATACGCGCTATGCTGCCCGACGACCGAATGGCTACCGACCTCGACCAGACTCCCGATGGCACCGGCAACGCAGCCGAATCCTACCGCCAGCGGGACATCTCGGAGGGCGCCGCCCTCACACATGTGCCGACGGGGCGCTCGTACACCGTCGGCACGACGATCGAGTCGGACTTCATCGACGCCGAGAGCGCCGAGGAGCACGACATGGGGCACGCGGAGGGAGACGTCAAGGCCCGAGGCTACTGGGAAGGCATCTGGCTCCGGCTCAAGAAGGACAGGCTCGCAATCGCAGGTGGCATTTTCATCATCCTGCTGTTCGTCGTCGCCTTCGCGGGCGCGCCGATCGCTGCGAAGCTGATCGGGCACGGCCCCAACGAACCGTTCTTCTCGACAGGCGGAGTGGACTCGAACCTCCTCCCGGCCGGTCCGATGACACACGTCCAGAAGCTCACCGATTCCGGCGAGATCGAGGACCAGATCCTGATCCTGGGAGCAGACTCGACTCTCGGCCGCGACGAGTTCCTCCGAATCCTCTACGGCGCGCAGGTCTCGCTCGAGGTCGGTGTTGGGGCGACGTTCATCGCCATGATGCTCGGGCTCCTGCTCGGCTCCATCGCCGGCTTCTACCGCGGCTACGCCGACACGATCATCTCGCGTGTAACCGAGATCACAATGGCGTTCCCGTACCTCCTGTTCGTGATCGCGCTCGCCTCCACGGTCGGAACGCGGCTCGACAAAGTGACGTTCGGGTTTCTCGGGGAGGGCGTGCTCACGCTCGTGATCGTCTTCGGCCTCTTCAGCTGGTTCTATTCGGCGCGCGTCTTTCGAGGGATCACGCTCTCGTTGCGGGAAAAGGAGTTCGTCGAGGCAGCGCGCATGGTCGGGGCGAGCGACGGCCGTATCGTTCGCTCCCACATCATCCCCCATCTGATGGGGCCGCTGATCGTCTTCTCGACCCTGAACATCGCCGCCTTCATCCTCGCGGAGGCCGGCCTCTCGTTCCTCGGGCTCGGGATCAAGCTCCCGACCGCGAGCTGGGGCACCCTGCTGGCCCAGGCGCCGAGCTTCTACACGTCGCGCCCGCTGCTGATGGTCTGGCCCGGTATTGCGCTGCTCTTCACGACGCTCGCGTTCAACCTGCTGGGTGACGGCCTCCGGGACGCGTTCGACCCGCGGGCATCGCGCTGACGTCGTCCGACCCCGTGGTTGCGGCGGCTGAGGCCGTGTTCCGTTGTGAGTGAGATTGCTCTTGCGCCGATACCAGACGCTAACTAATCTCCCGACGCTCCGTCGAAGGAAAAGCAGGGATGTGACAGGCCCGAGGACACAGCCGGGCGAAACGTGGAAGAGAGGAAGTTCAATGAGCAAACGAATCTGGTTGTCGGTGATCGCCGCCGTGGTTGGCGCCGGTCTCCTCGTCTCGGCGGCGTTGGCGTCGCCGGCGGCGAAGAGCTCGCCGACCGCGAAGGGCTCGTCGGCCTCGCAGGGCGCCAAGCGAGGCGGAACGTTCGTCTACGAGCTCGATACCGACATCGACTACGACGACCCGAGCCTGACGTACTACAGCCCCTCGTGGATGCTGCAGTACGCAACGGCATGCAAGCTCTACAACTGGCCCGACAAGGAGGCCCCCGCCGGCGGCGTCGTGACCCCCGAGGTCGCCACCGGTCCGCCCGTCGTCTCCAAGGACGGCAAGACGTACACGTTCACGATCCGCCCGAACTTCAAGTTCTCGAACGGCCAGGCTGTCACGGCCCAGAGCTTCAAGAACTCGTGGGAGCGGCTCGCCAACCCGAAGATGGCCTCTCAGGGCACCCCGTTCCTCGACGTGGTCGTCGGCGCACAGGCGATGATCGACGGTAAGGCGTCGAGCATCTCGGGCGTGACCGCCAAGGGCAACAAGCTGACCGTGAAGCTCACGAAAGGCTCCCCGGACTTCCTGGCCCGTTTGACGATGCCGTTCTTCCAGGCGATCGACACCAACCTGGCGAAGAAGATCGACCCGAACGGCGTCGACACGTTCGCCTCCTGCGGGCCGTACTACTACGCCGCCCGCACCCCGAACCGCTCGATCACGCTCAAGCGCAACACCTTCTACAAGGGCTCGCGCCCGGCGAACCCGGACACGATCCAGGTCAACGTCGGCAACTCGCTCGAGGTCATGTACCAGAACACGCTGTCGAACAAGACGGACTACCCGATCGGGATTCCGCCGGCAGAGTGGGCCAACGTGGCGAAGAAGTTCAAGCTGAACCAGAAGGACGGTCAGTTCCAGAGCCGGGCGCAGTTCGTGATCGACTACGTGGCCCTGAACCGTGACCGGCCGCTGTTCAAGAACAACCCGAAGCTGGCGAAGGCCGTCAACTGGGCCATCGACCGTCAGGCATACCTCGCCCAGCGCGGATTCCTTGCCGGTAAGCGGGCCACGCAGATCCTGCCGCCCGGCATGCCTGGGCACAAGGACTTCTACGTCTACCCGCTCAAGGTCAATGCAAAGTCGACCGCGACAGCGAAACGGCTGGCAGCAGGTAACACGCGGGACGGCAAGGCAGTCATCTGGACGTCGAACCGCGGTGCGGCTCCACTCCAGGGGCAGATCGTACAGTTCAACCTGAAGCAGATCGGGATCGACGCCGAGGTGAAGCTGTTGCCGCGCGCGCAGCAGTTCGGCACCGCCAAGATCCGCTCCCAGGCTGACTACGACCTGACGCTGGAGGCGTGGGGCGCCGACTACAACGACCCCTACGACTTCCTGAACATCCTGCTCGACGGAACGTCGATCCAAGCAACCGGCAACAACAACTACGCGTACTACAACAACGCGAGGTTCAACAAGCAGATGCAGCAGGCGTCGCTGCTCTTCGGCAACGCGCGAGCGGCCGCGTACCAGAAGCTCGACCGGGACATGATGGTGGTCGACCCGCCATGGGCCCCGACGGACTTCCGGAGCGACCGGGTGCTCCTGTCGAACCGCTTCGGTTGCATCATCGTCAACGAGGCGGCGCACAACGGCCCCGATCTGGCCGCTGCCTGCCTCAAGTAGCACGGTAACGGAGCACTACCCGCAGTGAAAGACGGTGAGGGCGGCGAGGACACGCCGCCCTCACCGTCTACAATACGTCTGACGTTCCGACGCTTCGCCTCTGGCCCATAGCCCCGTGTACCGATACCTCATCCGACGACTCCTCTGGGCGGCCGTGCTCTTCGTCGCCGTCACGATGGTCACGTATGTGATCTTCTTCATCGTTCCCGCCGATCCGGCCTCGTTGGCGGCCGGGAAGTCGGCGACACCAGCCGACATCGAACGCGCTCAGAAGTTCCTTGGCCTGGACAAGCCCGTGCCGGTCCAATACGCACTGTTCCTGAAGCGGCTCGTCGTCGAGCAGTCGCTGGGCCGCTCGTTCGCGAACAGGCGTGACGTCCGCGAGATGGTGTTCGAAGCCGCGCCCGTGACGGCCTCGCTCGTCTTCGGGGGCGTCATTCTGTGGATGCTCATCGCCCTTCCGATCGGGATCCTCTCGGCCCTGCGGCCAAGATCCCTGCTCGACCGTACGACGATGGTGTTCGTCCTCGTCGGGATATCTGCGCCCGTCGTCTGGATCGGGCTCATCCTCCAGTACTCGATCGGCTTCCGGTGGGGGCTCTTGCCGAACGCCGGCTATTGCGACTTCGTCAACCCGCCCGAAGGGGCGACGTGCGGCGGTCCCGTTGACTGGTTCACGCATCTCGTGTTGCCGTGGATGACGTTTGCCCTTCTCTTCGCCGCTGTCTACGTCCGCATGATCCGTGCCAACGTGATGGATACCCTCGGCGAGGACTACGTTCGAACGGCGCGTGCAAAGGGAGCCGCCGAGCCGACGGTGATCTCCCGGCACGTCTTGCGCAATGCCCTGCTTCCTGTGGTGACGATGCTCGGCATGGACATCGGCCTCGCACTCGGCGGCGCGCTGTTCACCGAGTCGATCTTCGGCCTTCCCGGGCTCGGTAAGCTGGCGATCACGAGCCTCGAGGCGTTCGACCTTCCGACGATTCAGGGCGTCGTCGTCTTCGCAACATTGGCGATCATCGTCTTCAACCTCTTCGTCGACATCATTTACGCGCAGATCGACCCACGGATCCGACTCGAGTGACCGGTCCCGCGTCCACCGAGCAGGGCTTGGAAGACGTCGCGTCCCCACCGGGGGACGATCTTCTTCTGGACGTCCGTGACCTGCGCACCTACTTCAAGACCGACGACGGCATCGTCAAAGCGGTGGACGGCGTCTCGTTCTCGCTCGGGCGCGGCGAGACCCTCGCGATCGTCGGCGAGTCCGGCTGCGGCAAGAGCGTCACCATGCTCTCGATCCTGCGCTTGAATTCAAAGACCGGTGATCCGCGGTCGGTTGCTTCCGGCCCTGACCGGGGCGAGGCGATGGAACAGGCGCTTCGCGGTACGACGAAGTTCACGTCGCTTTCGACCGGCGAGGCCTATTTTCTCGGCGAGGAGCTTCTCACGGTGTCCGACTCGCGTCTGCGTGAGATTCGTGGTGGCGAGATCGCGATGATCTTCCAGGATCCGATGACATCACTCAACCCGGTCATCAAGATCGGCGATCAGTTGGTCGAGGCAGTTCTTCTGCACCGAGACATAACGAAGAAGGATGCGCGAGCGCGTGCGGTCGAGGCCCTCAAGGCCGTCGGCATCCCTCGAGCGGACCGGCGGGTCGATGACTACCCACACCAGTTCTCGGGCGGCATGCGGCAGCGCGTCATGATCGCGATGGCGTTGATCAACGAGCCCAAGTTGCTCATCGCGGACGAGCCGACGACGGCGCTCGACGTCACGACGCAGGCGCAGATCCTCAGTCTCATGCGGAAGCTTCAGGACGACTACGGGACCGCGATTCTCATGATCACCCACGATCTCGGGGTCGTCGCCGAGGTGGCCGACGACGTCGTCGTCATGTACGCGGCTCGCGCAGCCGAGCGCGCCCCGGTGAACAGCATCTTCGAGCAGCCCTTGCATCCCTACACGTGGGGCCTGCTTGGTTCGCTGCCGCGTCTGGAGACCGATGTCGAGCGCCTCACGCAGATTCCGGGGCAGCCTCCGTCGTTGCTTCGGCCGCCCGCCGGCTGCCGGTTCCATCCACGCTGCTCGTACGCATTCGACCGGTGCAGGAAGGAACTGCCGGAACTCGTGCCGTCGACACTCGACGTCATGCACGCGCAGGCGTGCTTCCTCGACGAGGAGTTCAAGCTGGCGGAGGCGCGCCAGGTCACCTCCTCGTTCGCCGTCGACGGGGAGGACGTGTGATGGCCGAGGAGTTGCTACGCGTCGAAAACGTCAAGAAGTACTTCCCCATCACCCGTGGGATCATCTTCCAGAAGCAGGTGGCGGCAGTGCAGGCAGTCGACGATGTCAGCTTCACCGTCGAGCGCGGCGAGACGTTCGGGATCGTCGGCGAATCGGGCTGTGGCAAGTCGACGCTCGCACGAGTGATCCTGCGCCTGCTCGATCCGACGAGCGGGTCGATCGTGTTCGAGGGGCGTGACATCTCGAGGCTCTCGCGCTCCGACATGCGGCCCGTGCGGAGGGAGATGATGATGATCTTCCAGGATCCGTATGCCTCGCTGAACCCGCGGCGGCGAGTCGGGTTCATCGTCGGCGAGGCGCTCGAGATCAACAAGATGGGAACCGAAAGGGAGATCAAGCGCCGCGTGCAGGAGTTGCTCGAGGTGGTGGGGCTCAACCCGGAGCACTACAACCGCTTCCCACACGAGTTCTCGGGCGGCCAGCGCCAGCGGATCGGGATCGCCCGCGCGCTCGCGGTGAACCCAAAGCTCATCGTCGCGGACGAGCCCGTCTCCGCCCTCGACGTCTCGGTACAGGCGCAGATCCTCAACCTCCTCAAGGACCTCCAATCCGAGTTCGGGCTCACGTACATCTTCATCGCCCACGACCTCAACGTCGTCCGCCACATCTCCGATCGCGTCATGGTGATGTACCTCGGGAAGGCGGCCGAGATCACGGACGCAGCGACCCTCTACGAGCACCCGAAGCACCCGTATTCGGGGGCCCTTCTGTCAGCAGTCCCGATCGCGAACCCGAAGCTCGGGCGAGCACGTTCGTCCGTGGTGCTCGAGGGCGACGTTCCGAACCCCATCAACCCTCCGAACGGGTGTCGGTTTCACCCGCGCTGCCCGCGCTCACAGGAGGGGATCTGTGACGTCGTCGAGCCGCGCATCGGGCTCGCAGCCGAAGGGTACCGGGCGGCGTGCTTCTTCCCACTCGAGCGCTGGCCGCTGACCGCCCAGGAAATGACGGCCGTGGATCCGGCGCTCGTCGAGGCGAAGGCGGCCGACGTCCGTGCCGGCGAGGACACGTTGACGCCGATTGTGGCGTCGGCCTGAGCCACGCGTGCGGCACGACCGGAGGGCGCGGAATCGAGTCGCGGATGCCGCAGGGACGGATGCCGCAGGGACGGATGCCGCACGGATGATCAGCGCCGGTCTCCGTCGTCTCGCTGTGCTCTTTGCCGTGCTCATCGCACTGACCTCCCTCGTCTCTCTGGTCCTCGGATTCGCGCTCGGAGCGGGGTCGATGCGGTCTCTCTCGCTCGGTTTCGTGACGGTCGGGTCGTTCCTGCTCGTCATGGGCTTCTTCGTCGGCAGTCGGGGACCGGTGAGACTCGTTCGGCGTGAGCACGGGTCGGTCGTCGGGGCGCGGATGGCGGAGCCGGGTGAGCGGATCGAGGCGATCAACCTTTCGGTGCTGTTCGTCGGAATTGGCTTCGTGATGCTGATGGCGGGGATCGCACTCGATCCGCGCACCAAGCTGATCTGAGCCGTTCGGCCGACCGAGTCGTTCGATCTAACAAACCGGCGGCAGCCGCGTCGTAACCTGCATGGGCATCCCAGCTACCTGCGAGCGCACGCGGGCGTTCGTGTCGAGATCGGTCGACGGAGATATCTCCGAGTTCGAGCACTGGAAGATGCGGGCGCATCTCCGACGCTGCTCCGAGTGTGACGCTTTCGCCGAGCAGGTGCGATGGTTCACCGAGGCGCTGCGGGCAGCGCCACTCGAGCCTCTCACGGTGACCGTGGCGACGTCGTTTCGGCGCCATCGCCGGCGGTCGCTGACCCGCGTCGGTTCGGCTGCTGCTGCGGCCGCCGTCGTCGTGTTCGGCGTGGGATCCTCGCTCGTGCACGAGCTCTCGACGCAACGGCAAGGATCCGAGGTACGAGGCCGCCTGACGCTTCCACGCGCGACGAATCGGGTGTTGCTCGACGATCGGCTCAACTGGCCGGGCGGGCTTCCGCGGGTGAAGCAGAGCGACCTGCCGCTTCCGATCGGTCAGAGGACGGTGGCGGCCGCCGTGGTGATCGGCCTTCCGACGCCGGGTCCCGCCGACGGCTGACAGGCGTCGGCGTCGGCACGATGTAACGCCTCATGCTCGCGGACGACTAAGCTCTCGTCGATGGTCTATCCGCCACTTGCCTCGCACTGCTGAGCCCTCGATCATGCCGACCGCGTTGCGGCCGGGCTCGAACGATCACGTCTCGCGCGTTCAGGCGGGCTTCGGCGGCTGGGATCCGATAAGCTAGGGCGGTCTGCCGGCCGTGTCGCCGCAGTCTTCCTCCGCACCGACAGAGATCCTTCAGGAGCCCCATGCCCAGCGAGAACGGTGTCAACACCGGCCAAATCATCGAGATCAAAGGCGTCGTAGTCGACGCAGTCTTTCCCGACCGTCTTCCCCAGATCCTCCACGCCATCGAGATCGAGATCGTCCGTCCTGATGGTTCGAAATCGACCCTTGTCGCGGAGGTCCAGCAGCACCTCGGCGACGACCGCGTCCGCGCGGTCGCGATGGACTCGACCGATGGTCTCGCGCGTGGCACGGCCGTCATCGACACCGGAGCACCGATCTCCGTTCCTGTCGGTGACTCGACGCTCGGACGTATCTGGAACGTTCTTGGCCAACCGGTCGACGAGAAGCCTGCATCGGCGGACGTGGAGCGGTGGTCGATTCACCGCGAGCCCCCCGCCTTTCGTGAGCTCGCACCCTCCGTCGAGGTGTTCGAGACGGGGATCAAGGTCATCGACCTGATCGCGCCGTACATCAAGGGCGGCAAGGTCGGCCTCTTCGGTGGTGCCGGTGTCGGCAAGACCGTGACGATCATGGAGCTGATCCACAACGTCGCGAACGCCCACAGCGGGGTCTCCGTGTTCGCCGGTGTCGGTGAGCGCACGCGTGAGGGCAACGATCTCTACCTCGAGATGGAGGAGTCCGGGGTCCTCGACAAGGTCGCTCTCGTCTACGGGCAGATGAACGAGCCGCCCGGAGCCCGACTCCGCGTCGCGCTCTCGGGTCTGACGATGGCGGAGTACTTCCGCGAGCAGGGCCAGGACGTCCTCCTGTTCATCGACAACATCTTTCGGTTCGTGCAGGCCGGCTCCGAGGTCTCGGCGCTCCTCGGCCGCATGCCGAGCGCCGTCGGCTACCAGCCGACCCTCGCGACGGAGATGGGGCAGCTGCAGGAGCGCATCACTTCGACGCGCACCGGTTCGGTGACGTCCGTTCAGGCCGTCTACGTCCCTGCGGACGACCTCACCGACCCAGCCCCGGCCGCCACCTTCGCTCACCTCGATGCCACCACGGTGCTCTCCCGTGCGATCGTGGAAAAGGGCATCTATCCGGCTGTCGACCCACTGGGCTCGACCTCGCGCGCCCTCGCGCCAGGGGTGGTTTCGGACGAGCACCTCGCAACCGCCACCGCCGTGCAGCAGATTCTGCAGCGCTACAAGGACCTCCAGGACATCATCGCGATCCTCGGGATGGACGAGCTCACCGACGAGGACAAGCTCGTCGTCGCGCGCGCTCGCAAGATCGAGCGCTTCCTCTCGCAGCCGAACTTCGTGGCCGAGCAGTTCACGGGCACGCCGGGCAAGTACGTCAAGCTCGAGGATACGATCAAGGGCTTCAGGGAGATCATCGAAGGGCTTCACGACGACCTTCCCGAAGCCGCGTTCTACATGGTCGGGCCAATCGAGGACGCCATCGAAAAGGCGCGTCAACTCGAGCAGGTCGCGGCCTAGCGTCGTCGGATGGCTGACGCGCATCCCAAATTCGACGTCTCGGTCGTCACCCCTGACGGGCCGATCTACCAGGGCGAGGCAGAGATGCTCATCGTGCCCGGCCAGGCCGGCGAGATCGGTGTGCTCGCACGGCACGCTCCGCTCGTCGCCACGCTGAAGGCCGGGTCGACCCGCGTCCACCTCGGCGGTAACGAGGTTCTCGAGTTCGCAACCGGCCCCGGGTTCTTCAAGGTCGAGACCGACCGCGCGCTCGCGCTCGTCGACGACGCGGTGAATGTCAAGGAGATCGACGACGCCCGCGCGACGGCTCAGCTCGAGGCGGCCAAGGCCGAGCTCGAGAAGATCGAGTCCGGAGAAGCAACCGGCGACCGCTGGCAACTCGAGCAGCGCATCCGCCACGCGGAGAACCAGCTGACGGTGTCCGGCCGAACGACGGGCTGACGGCCGGTCAGGGCGGCGGCGCCCTCCTCGCGCCCACCCGACGCCCCGGGCTCTCCGCCTCCGCGCGCCGCGTGCGTTCCACCTCGTCGAGCAGGCTCGCGATCCGGGAGAACCCCGTGCCGGGCACCTCGCTCCCGACGTCGAGCGACCTCAGGTCGATCGGAGCCGAGGAGACGACCGTGCCTCGCGAGCGGCGAAGAGCGGAGACGAGGACGGCGTTGAGGTAGCCGATGAGGAGAAGCGCCGCGCTGATCCCCCACATCAGCCGCGGCCCGACTGCCACGGTGATCGGGCCGGCCGCCAGCGTCCCGATCAGCGTGAACATCTGCACGAGGCTTCCGAGAACGGCGAAGATCTGCCCTCGGCGATCGTCCGATACGACCTGCTGTATCAGCGTCACGTTGCAGACGAGCCCGATACCGTTGCCGACGCCGAAGATCAGTGCCCCGATACACCCGATCGCGAGGTTCGGGCTGACGGCGCAGATCGCGACCCCGGCCGCCGTGACGAGGAACGAGGCGCGATAGCCGCCGTAGACCGTGAGCCGCTCGATGAACCAGAAGGCGGCCACGTTCCCGATCAGGATGCCGGCGGCCGAGAAGGCGACAAAGACCCCGAAACCGACGTTGCCCGCGCCGTACGCATCGGTCGTGAGCACGATCTCGGCGACGTTGACGCCGGTATAGGCGAGGGTGGCCCAGCTCCAGATGAGGAACAGCGACGAGAGATGATGATCGTTGCGGACGAGTGACAGCCCTGCCTTGACTTCTCGCCAGTGGGCGCGACCGATCCGTGCGATCACCCTCGACTGGAACTCCTGAGCGATCCTGACGAGGAGGAACGCCGAGACCAGGAAGCTCACAGCGTTGAGCGTGTAGACCATGTCTGGCCCGAGCAGGACGATGCCGATTCCCGCGATCACAGGCCCGACCAGGGTCGAGAGGTTCTCGGCGCCCTGCACGAGAGCGTTTGCCGAGACGACGCAGTCGTCGCGGACGAGATTGG
This sequence comes from uncultured Thermoleophilia bacterium, assembly GCA_963756835.1. Taxonomy (GTDB): domain Bacteria; phylum Actinomycetota; class Thermoleophilia; order Gaiellales; family Gaiellaceae; genus Gaiella. The sequence goes on along the minus strand of CAVWPE010000007.1, from coordinate 71,176 downwards.
GGATCGACGCATAACACGCCGGGCGGAAGAAGGCCGCGGCGAACCCCGCGACGGCAGACACTGCGACGATGCCCCCGGGCGAGTCGACGAACGGGAGCAGGCCGAAGCACGCGGCGCCGCCGAGGTCGGAGAGGACCATCATCCGCTTCCGCGGCCATCTGTCGATCAGCGGGCCAACGGCGATGCCCAGGATGACTCCGGGCACGAGCTCGGCGAACAGGAGCACGCTGACCCACCATGCGGAGTCGGTCTGGTTGTAGAGGGCGATGCGAACCGCGAAGAACGCCGTCCACGTCCCGAGCGCGGAGATCAGTCTGGCGACGAAGAGCCTGCGGAAGGAGCGATGCTCCGGCATCCCGATGATCACGAATTGCGCGGTGAACTGACCCAGCATCCCGAACGAGCCTACAACCTCGATCGACAGGCGTCTGCCGGCCGAAACGGACGTGCCCGTCCCGTAGAGTGGCCGGAATGGCGCGGCACCGGTGGACGCACGAGCAGCTCGTCAACGGCATTCGTGCCGGCGACCGTCGGGCGCTCGCACGGGCGATCACGCTCGTGGAGAATCGCGACCCCGCTGGAACCGCCGTCCTCTCGGAGGTCTACCCCGCCACCGGCTCGGCCTTCTCCGTCGGCATCACCGGGCCGCCGGGAGTGGGGAAGTCGTCACTGATCGCCGCGCTCGTCCGCCACGTCCGCGGCCTCGGCCTCTCGGTGGGTGTCGTCTCCGTCGACCCTTCCAGCCCGTTCACGCAGGGTGCGCTCCTCGGCGACCGGATCCGGCTCGCCGATCACTTCCTCGACCCCGGTGTGTTCATCCGCTCGATGGGCGCCCGCGGCCATCTGGGCGGTCTCTCCGAGGCGACGTTGCAGAGCCTCCTCCTGCTGGACGCGAGCGGACGGGACGTCATCTTCCTCGAGACGGTGGGTACCGGTCAGAGCGAGGTCGAGGTGATGGGCGTCGCTGACGCCGTCGTGCTCGTGCTCATGCCCGGTTCCGGCGATTCGGTCCAGGCCCTCAAGGCAGGAATCATGGAGATCCCGGACGTGATCGCGATCAACAAGATGCATCAGCCGGGTGCCAAATCTCTCTTGAGCGACATTCGCACGGTGATCGCGCTCAGCCCCGAGGCCGAGAGACAGCCGGCGATCGTTCTCACGGAGGCGGTGCGGGACGAGGGCGCCGACTTGCTCTGGTCGACGCTGGCCGCATTGCGAGAGACGCTTGCCGGCACAGGCGAGCTCGACGGTCGGCGGCGGCGGAACCTGACCGCCGAGGTCGTGTCCGCCGCGGCCGCGCGTGCCCGTGCACGCATCGAGGAGCGCATCGCCGATGACCCGACGCTGCAAGCGCTCCTCGTCGACGTGCGGGACCGGGCGATCGACCCGCTGACCGCTGTCGACACCATCGTTGCCGCCGTCCTGGGTGACCGCGAGTTCTGATCGCGGCCGCGCGCGCCGATCAGCGCGAGCGGCCGCGATCGAGCGCGAGCGTCTCTCCGCCCAGGGGCCACGTCGACATTCCGCCGTCGGCGACCGGACGCGCGTCGTATCCGCGGGCGCGCAGGATACTCGCCGCGGTCACGGCGCGCGGGCCGGTGTCGCAGATCGTGACGACCGGCTGACCTGACGGTAGGTCGGAACAACAGTCGGCCACGAGCCGATACGGCACGTTGCGGCTGCCGGGGATGCAACCGGTCTCATGGTCCTCCTCCTCGCGAACGTCGATCACCGTCGCGCCCTGTTGGATGAGATCGCCGAGCTCTTCCATCGCGACCGCGGTCGTCTGCTCGTCGCCGCCTCCGAGGACGAAACCGTCGATGTCGAAGATCGCGACCGACTGGAGGCCGCGGATCGCGCGACGGGCTTCGTCCGCGCTCGCGGCGAGCACACAGACGGGGCGCGAGGCGTCGAGGACGAAGCCGGCCTTCGTGGAGAAGCCGTTGCCGGCGACGGGAACGGACACTGCGCCCGGACGGTGGCCCGCGAGGTGCGCGTCGACATCGCGAACATCGAGGAGTTGGGAGCCCTCCGGTGGGGCGGCGAGCTCCCCGACCGGCGGCTGCTTGCCGACGAACGGGCCATGGTTCGCCGCGACGATCCGGACAAGGTTCGGGGGCTTCGGCGCACTCACGTGGACCGTGTCGGCCACGAAGGCGTCGACGTCGGCGATCTGGAGCGAGCGGTTGAACCGGCGCTCGAATCCGATCGTGGTCGAGGGCTTGGAGCTCATCGATCTTCCGCACAGCGAACCGGCAACGTGGCCGGGGAATACCTCGACGCCGTCCGCGAGCTCGAGAAGCCGGTGGAGCGAGTGGAAGAGGCCCTCGGCACCGTCGGCCGCGGCGACCGCGAGATCGGGTCGCGCGATATCCCCGACGAAGAGCGAGTCGCCTGTCAGGACGAGCCACGGTTCGTTTCCGCGGGAGGTGTCGACGACGGTGAGGCAGCAGTGCTCGGGTCGGTGCCCCGGCGAGTGGAGGACGCCGATCGTCACGGCACCGACTGTGATGCGGTCACCGTCCCGCATGCCGTCGTGGGGATACACGACGCCTGCTGCGGTGTGGATGCTGACGGGCACACCGTGTTCCAGCGCGAGCCGTCCGTGCCCCGAAACGTGATCGGCGTGGGTGTGCGTCTCGATCGTGCGGACCACGCTCAGGCCGCGTCGGTCGGCCTCGGCCACGACCGGTTCGATCGCGTACGGCGGATCGACGACGACCGCAAGCCCCGCCTCCTCGTCCCCGACGAGATAACACGCACAGCCGAGGTCGTCGTTCAGGAACTGATGGAAGATCACCCTGCGACGGTAGCACCGTCGCCCGCTATCTCATCTGAAGTGCTCCCCCCGAAGGAGGCGCACCGCGAGGAGGCTCCCGGCGATGACCACGACCCCGACGATCGCAGCGACGATCGCAGCCCAGGGCCGCTCGCCGGGGGCTGCAGCCCCGCTTGCCGGGAGCACGTTCAGGTCGGCAGTCCAGCGGACGGATGCCCCGTCGTCGTAGGTCTGGCGGGAGACGAGCGACGTCGTGCCGGCGCGCGTTTTCGCCAGAAGACGGACGGGGAGCAGGAGCTCGTCTCGTGCCTCGATCCGCCCGCCGGACCACGTGACCGTCGACCCGTCGACGACGGCGTTCCACCCGCCGGGAGCACCTGCGGCCGACACGATCGAGATTCCGGCCGGGACATCCACGGCCACGGCAACCGTGGCATGAGGGGGGCGCTCGTTCGGCACCGTCAGCGAAACGTCGGTCTCGACACCGTCCTCGACGAACGGAGGCGAGATCGTGACGTGCGCCCCCGCCGCGAACGGATGGAAGGCGACGGCCGCGGCGAGTGCTGTGGTCGCAGCGAGGAGCCGTCTCGCAGGGCTCCTGACCGTCCGACGGGCGGAATGAGTCTCGATCACGCCAGAGTGATCGTACCCGGCTGCACGCGACGGGCTGCCGCCGGCCGGTCGACGGCGTCGGGACGGTCGGCGACCCTGGAGGGGCTCGTCAGCGGTCGATTGCCCGGTACTTGCGGACCGCGAGCGGGACGAACACCGCAAGCAGGACGAGCGTCCAGGCGATCGACATGAACACCGGGTGCTCGCCCGGGAACGAGTTCGAGACGAACGGGTTCGGGTTGCCGAAGAGCTCCCTGGTGGCCCCCGTCAGCGCGCTGACGGGGTTCCACTCGGCGATCGGCTGCAGGGGCGCCGGCAGCGTCGGCGTGGGCACGAATGCGTTCGAGAGAAACGTGATCGGGAAGATGACGAGAAAGCCGAGCTGCTGTGCGACCTCGACCGTTGGAACTGCGAGCCCGAGAAAGACCCCGATCCAGGCCATCGCGTACGTAAAGAAGAGGAGCAGAAGGACGCCGTAGAGGAAGTCTGCCGCGCCTCCGTCCACGCGCCATCCGATTGCGAGGCCCGTCACCATCAGGACGACGAGAAGGCCGGCGTTGTAGATGATGTCGGCGAACGTGCGGCCGCTCAGGACAGCCGAGCGAGCCATCGGCAGCGAGCGAAACCGATCGATCAAACCCTTCGTCATGTCGTCCGCGACGGAGACGGCGGTCGTGATCGAAGCGAAAGCGAGCGTCTGGACGAAGATGCCGGGCATCATGAACTCGCGATACGAGCCACCGCCGGGCAGCGGGATCGCGCCCCCGAACACGAACGCGAAGAGCAGCACGAACATGATCGACTGGAGGATCGCGAAGATCGCGAGCTCGGGGATCCGTGGGACTCGCTTGAGGTTCCGCCAGCCGATGACGAAGCCGTCTGCGACGGCGATCCGGAAGGCGCTCACCGGCTCGCACCGCCCACGGCAATGTCGTCGTCGGTGCTCGGATCGGCCTCGGCCGCGTGTCCCGTGAGCGCCAGGAACACGTCGTCCAGCGTCGGCCGGCGCAGTCCGACGTCGTCGATCCGGATCTCGGCCTCGCCGAGACGGAGGACGACGTCCACGAGCTGCTGGGCACCGCCGTCGGCTGCAATCGTCAAGCGTCGCGCGTGCTCGTCGACCGACGCCGCGCCGTCTGGCGCTACGAGGTCGGCGGCGCGCGCGAGCGCGTCGTGGTCGTGGACGACGATCTCGATCCGCTCCCCGCCGACCTGCGTCTTCAGCTCGTCGGCGGTACCGCGAGCGATGATCTTCCCGGCATCGACGACCGCGATCTGGTCGGCGAGCGCGTCTGCTTCCTCGAGGTACTGCGTCGTCAAGAGGAGTGTCGCCCCCTCCCTGACCTGCGTCCGGATGACGTCCCACATGCCGAGGCGACTTCGCGGGTCGAGGCCCGTCGTCGGCTCGTCGAGAAAGAGGAGCTTCGGGCGGCCGATCAGCGAGGCGGCGAGATCGAGGCGTCGCCGCATGCCGCCGGAGTAGGTCTTCGCGACCCGATCGGCCGCCTGGTCGAGATCGAAGCGCTGCAGGAGCTCCGCGGCCCGACGCTTCGCCTCGTCTGAGCCGAGCTGGTAGAGCCGCCCGAACATCCAGAGGTTCTCGCGCCCCGTCAGGTTCTCGTCCACGGCCGCGTACTGCCCCGAGAGGCCGATGAGGCGGCGGACGGCCTGCGCGTCGCGCGCGACGTCGAGCCCGGCGACCGTCGCGCGTCCTGCATCGGCGCGGAGAAGGGTCGCGAGGACACGCACTGTCGTCGTCTTGCCGGCGCCGTTCGGGCCGAGGAGGCCGAGGACGGTGCCTTCGTGCACCTCCAGGTCGACCCCGTCGAGGGCGCGCACCTCGGTCTTCCGCGAGCGGTAGATCTTGACGAGACCTTCGGCTTCGATGACGGCCATCGCGGCACGCTATCTGTCCGGCGATCACTCGTGCCTACACTAGGCGCATGAGCGCGTCGATCGACCGAAAGGGGATGACGGCGCTCTCTGGGGGGCACCTCGCGACGGATTTCGCGTCGGGCAGCGTGCCGGCGCTCCTTCCGTTCTTCGCCGCCAAGTTCGACCTCAGCTACACCCTCACTGCCGTGCTCATGCTCGCCGCGCTCGCGTCGTCGTCTCTCACGCAGCCGCTGTTCGGCCTCTGGTCGGACCGGCGCGGGGCGCTGTGGCTTCTGCCGGCCGGTATCGGCGTCGCCGGAGCAGGCATCGGTCTCGCGGCGATCGCTCCGAGCTACGCGATCCTCGTGCCCCTCGTGTTCATGTCCGGTCTCGGGATCGCGGCGTTCCACCCGGAGGGAGCCAAGTTCGCGGTCTTCGCGAGCGGCCACAAGCGCGCCAGCGGCATGTCGTTGTTCAACATCGGAGGGAACACCGGGTATGCGCTCGGCCCCATCATCGTGACGCCGTTGGTTCTCTGGCTCGGCCTCGGCGCGGGCGGGATCATCGCGGCGATCCCGGTGATCGTCGGCGCATTCGCCGTTCTCGCGGTGCTTCCGTACCTCTCGCGCCTCCGGCCACCTCCCCGCGCGGACGGTGTCGTCCAGGAGGGTCGTGACGACGTTCGGGCGATGGTCATCCTCGGCGGCGTGATCGGCCTCCGCAGCGTCGCGTGGTTCGGGCTGCTGACGTTCGTGCCGCTGTGGGCCGTCTCGCTCGGCAACTCCGAGGCGGACGGGAACCGCCTGCTGTCACTCATGCTGCTCTCGGGTGCGCTCGGCACCCTGCTCCTCGGTCCGATCGCCGATCGCTTCGGACTGCGTCGGACCCTCCTTGTCGCGCAGGCGATCCTGACGCCGATGATCCTCGTCTTCGTGCTCGTCGGAGGTGCGGTCGGGGCGGCGGCCCTCGTCGTCGTCGGCATCTGCGTCGTCGGCACGTTCGGTCTCACCATGGTGCTCAGCCAGATGTACCTGCCACGCCATGTCGGGATGGCGTCGGGTCTCTCCATCGGCCTCGCGATGGGTCTCGGCGGGCTCGCCGCCGTGGCGCTCGGCGGGGTGGCGGACGCCGTCAGCCTCGAGACCGCCCTCGTCTGCTGTGCATTCGCGCCCCTCCTCGGGGTCGGGCTCTGCTTCCTGCTTCCCGCACCCGGCGGCCGGGGGCGAGTTGCGACCGCCCCGCCGGCTGCATACGCTCTCTCCGACCGACCGGTGAGCCCAGCCCTGACGCTCGACAAGGAGATCCAATGACGGTGCACGAGTTCTTCGAAGCGCTTCCCTCGAAGGTCGACCCCGCGAAGACCGTCGGGATGAACAACAGCTTCGCCTTCGACATCGCCGACGTCGGCGTCTGGACCGTCACGGTCACCGACGGCGTGGTGTCCGTCGCCGAGGGGGAGCACGACGCCGACTGCACGATCTCGGCGAGCGAGGAGACGCTGCTGAAGATCTCGCGGGGCGAGGCGAACCCCACGACGGCCTACATGACCGGCAAGCTCAAGATCGCGGGCGACATGGGCGCCGCGCTCAAGCTGCAGAAGCTGTTCTAGGAGGGGCGGAGCGCACCCGTGGATCTCGCAGTCCGACTGCTGATCACGTGGGGGGCGAACGTCCTCGCCCTCATCGTGGCCGACTGGGTCTTCGCAGGGCTTACGATCGACCGCTGGGGGCCGCTCCTTCTCGCCGGCGCCGTGTTCGGCCTGGCGAACATCTTTCTCAAGCCCCTGCTGACGTTCATCGCGATCCCGCTGATCATCCTGACGTTCGGGCTCGCGTACTTCTTCGTCAACGTCGCGATCCTCGCGTTCACGGTCTGGGTCGTCCCGGATTTCAGCATCGACGGATTCTGGACGTACGTCGGTGCAGTGATCGTGATGTGGCTCGTCAACGTCGCCGTCAGGCGCCTGCTGCGGGCGCTCCAGGGCGGCGACCTGGCGTTCTAGCCGAGCTCGACGAGCCGCGCGCCCGCGCCGATGCGATCGCCGGGTGCGACGTGCACTGCGACGACGGTCGCCGCGAACGGCGCGAGCACCGGCATCTCCATCTTCATCGCCTCGAGCACGACGAGGTGCTGCTGTGCGGTGACCTCGTCGCCGACCGCGACCGCAACGCCGAGGACGGTGCCGGGCATGGGGGCGACGACGTCACCGTGCCCGTGCGCCGCCGGTCCCGGCACCGGGGCGTCCGCATCCGGCGCGGCGGCGCGTGGCGGTGGCTCCCGGTTGAGCCGCCACGGCGTGGCGAAGGCAGTCGGTGCCACGCGTAATGGTGTCGCCGAAAGCGGGGGGTGATCGGAGAGAAACGCGGTGGAGAGCTCACCGGCACGGAACGCCGGATGGCGGACGAGCCAGCGGAGAAATGGAAGATTGCTGCCGACGCCCTCCACCACGCATTCGTCTAGCGCGCCCGTCAGGCGGTCGGTCGCCTCGGCGCGATCCGATCCGTGCGCGATGAGCTTCGCCACCATCGGGTCGTAGGAGAGCCCGATCTCGTCTCCCTCCTCGACGCCGGCGTCGACCCGGATCCCGCCCGGCAGGACCAGGCGGTCGAGCCGCCCGGACTGGGGCAGGAAGGAGCGCGGGTCCTCGGCGTACAGTCGCGCCTCGATCGCATGTCCGACCGACGGCGAATCGACGACGATCTCCTCGCCCGAGGCGACGCGGAGCTGGAGCTCGACGATGTCGAGGCCGGTCACCTCCTCGGTGACCGGATGCTCGACCTGTATCCGTCCGTTGAGCTCGAGGAAGTACACCTCCGATCCGTCGACGAGGAACTCGGCTGTGCCGGCGCCCTCGTACCCGATCGCCTCCGCGAACGCTCTGGAGCCGGCCTCGATCTGCGTCCACACGGCGGGATCGAGACCCGGTGGGGGCGACTCCTCGATCACCTTCTGGTGCCGACGCTGGATCGAGCAGTCGCGAGCGCCGAGCACCGCGATCCCGCCGCGGTGGCCGAGCAGCTGCGCCTCGACGTGGCGGGGGCGCTCGAGGTAGCGCTCGCAGAAGACCGTGTCGTCGCCGAAGGCCGCCGCCGCCTCACGGCGTGCCGACGCGATCGCGTCCTCGAGCTCGTCCGGATCCCGGACCACGCGCATCCCGCGGCCGCCGCCGCCGGCCGCGGCCTTCACGAGAAGGGGGAAGCCGATCTCCTCGGCCGTGCCCTGGGGCACGGTCGGCACCCCGTTCTCGGCGGCGATCCGCTTCGCCGCGAGCTTGTCCCCGCCGAGGCGAAGGGCCTCGGGGGAGGGACCGACCCACGTGACGCCGGCGGCGACCACGGCCTCTGCGAAGCCGGCGTTCTCGGCCAGGAAGCCGTAGCCGGGGTGGATCGCGTCTGCCCCGGCGGTCGCGGCCACCCGGATGTGCTCGTCGGCATCGAGGTACGACGCGATCTCGACGGTCGCGTCGGCGACGCGACCGTGCAGCGATCCTCGGTCGTCGGGTGCGATCACCGCCACGGTGCCGATCCCGAGCCGCCGACAGGTCCGGAAGATCCGGACGGCGATCTCTCCTCGGTTCGCGACGAGTAGTGTGCGGATCTCCACAGGCGGACTCTATGCCTCGGCAGGGGCGCTCACGCCGACGAGACGAGTGCGACGGAGCACAGCGCGCACGCGATGCCCACGAGCTGCAGGCGTGAGAGTCGCTCGCGGAGCACGAACGTTGCGAGCAAAACGGTCATCACCGGGTAGAGAGACGCGAGCACCGAGGCGATTGCGACCGGCCCGCGCTGCAGTGCGAGGAGGAGGGGCACCGTCGCGGCGACCTCGAGCACGGCGATGACCAGAACGATCGGGAGCAGGCGCCGGAGATCTCGAACCGGTTCGCGCACGAGGACGAGGGACAGCGCTCCGAGCACGACGATCGACGCTGTGCGCTGCACCGTGATCGGCCAGAGCCCGGCATCCTCGGAGACGCGCGAGAACGCGATGTAGAACAGTCCGAAGAAGAATCCGCTCGTCAGCGCGAGCGCGATGACCGCCGGGCCGACGCCCACTCTCGTGTCGGGGTGCTGGTCCGACGGAGCCAGGGAGACGATCGCGACGGCGAGAAACGCGACGACGAGCCCGATGATCGCCAGGGTGCCGGGCCGCTCGCCGCGCGCGAGGCCGTACGCGACGGGGATCACGGCCCCGGTGACCGCGGCGATCGGGGCGACGATGCTGATCAGGCCGCGCCCCATGCCGAGGTAGAACGAGCCGAGGCCGGCCGCGACCGTCGCCCCGGCGACCACCGACCAGCCGATATCCGCGCGGGTGATCTCCTCGGCACCGTAGACCGCGGCCACGACGAAGGTGAGCGGGAGCCCGAGGATCGCGACGACGGTCGCGACGTGGATGCCGTTCGTCGTCCGGGACGCCCGGCCGCCGAGGAAATCGGCGCTGCCGATGAAGACCGCCGAGAGAAGGGCGAGCACCGCCGTCATCGGCCCGGCACCCTAGCTGTCCGCCGACTCCTCGGGCTCCGGAGGGGTCCACGACGCGAATCCTGCCGTGCCCGGCGTCCGGCCCGCGCCGAAGGCCCGGAGACCCTCCTGTCCCTCGGCGCTCGTCCGCCGCTCTGCGATTCTGCGGGCGGTCTCGGCGCCGTCGGGGCGGTCGAGGACGAGGCGCTTGGCGTGGCGTGCGGCGCGCGGCGCGGCCGTTCGAAGCTCGCCCAGGATGCCGGCGAGCGCTCCGTCGAGGTCGTCTGTGACCTCGTGGACGAGGCCGATGCGGAGGGCCGTCGCAGCGTCGAAGCGCTCGCCCGTGACGAAATAGCGGCGCGCGGCGCTCTCGCCGATCTTCCGGATCGCGTAGGGCGAGATCACGGCCGGGACGATCCCGAGCTTGACCTCCGAGAAGGCGAACGCGGCGCGCTCGTGCGCGAGCGCGATGTCGGCCGCCGCGACGAGCCCGACGCCGCCGCCGAAGGCGTGGCCCTTCACGACCGCGATCACCGGGGCCGGGCACATGTCGATCGCGTCGAACATGCGTCGTAGCGCGTTCGCGTCCGCCACGTTCTCGTCGTGGCTGAGCTCCGCCGCCTCCCGCATCCAGCCGATGTCGGCACCCGCGCAGAAGCTCTTGCCCTCGCCCGTGAGCACGACCGCGCGCGCCTTCCCCACGTCGACGAAGGCCGCGGCCAGTTCCGCGACGAGCGTCCCATCGAACGCGTTGCGCGACGCCGGTCGCGACAGCGTGACGCGGAGCACATCGGCATCCCGGTGGATCTGCAGCGCGCCCATGACACGGCAGTCTAGAGTCCGGCTGTGCCGACCGACGCGCTGCTCCACGGAACGATCGCAGCAGCGGTCACGCCGCTCCGCGCCGGTGGAGCGGAGCTCGACGCGGATGCCTTCGGCCCGCTCGTCGAGCGCTACGTCGCCGCGGGGCTCGACGGGGTTCTCGCCTTCGGCACGAACGGCGAAGGCGTCCTGTTCTCCGTCGCCGAGAGGAGGCGCGGGCTGCGGCTCTTCGTCGAGGCCGCTGCGGGCCGTCTCGACACGGCGGCGCACTGCGGCGCCCAGACGACAGCGGACACCGTCGCACTCGCGGCGGACGCCGCGGAGGTGGGTGCGACGGCGGTTGCCGTCATCGGCCCACCGTACTTCGTCCTCGACGAGCGCGCCCAGCTGGCGCATTTCGTGGCCGCAGCCGCTGCGTGCGCGCCGCTACCGTTCTACGTCTACGAGTTCGCGCGCACGAGCGGCTACGCCGTGGCGCTCGACGTCCTCCGGCGCCTACGCGAGCTCGCGCCGAACTTCGTCGGGATGAAGGTCAGCGATTCCCCCTGGGAGGCGTTCCAGCCGTACCTCGGGCTCGAGGGGCTCGACGTCTTCGTGGGACCGGAGGCGCTGATCCACCGGGGGATCGAGGGCGGCGCCGTGGGCGCCGTCTCCGCCCTCGCGGCCGCGTTTCCCGAGAGAGTCGCCGCAGTCGTCCGCGAGCCGACGGCCGCCGGAGCCGACGCGCTCGGCGCGCTCCGCGCCGGCGTCGAGCGGTTTCCGCGGCAGGCGGCGATGAAGCGCATCCTGGCCGCGCACGGCGTGCCGGTGCGACCGGATGTTCGCGCTCCACTTCGTGACCTCGGGCGGGACGAGGTTCCAGAGCTTGCGGCGTGGATCGCGACCCTGTAGCGGAGTCGGGTCAGCCCACGGTGCAGGCGCCGGGATCGAACTCGTCGCCGCCGGGAAGTCGGCCCAGAAGGTCGGAGAGCTCGTCGAGCTCGGAGTGGGAGAGATGAGTGCCGATCAGCTCCTCGCACACCGCCGCATGGGTCCGGAACGCTTGCCGCAGCTTCTCGCGGCCGGCGTCGGTGATCACCGAGTAGGTCACGCGCGCGTCGGTGGGGCAGTCGCGTCGGCCCGTGAGGCCCGCGCTCTCGAGCCCGTCGAGCAGGCGGGTGACCCCGGACGGGGTCAGCCGCAGGCGCTCGGCGAGGTCGATCCGGCGCAGCGCCCCGTGCTCGGCAGCCGACAGGTGGAGCAGCGTCTCGAAGTCGTTCGCGCTGAGGCCGTGCTCGGCCCGTAGCCGTGCCTCGACCGACCGCATCAGCGAGCCGTGGGCGTGCAGCAGGCGCGCGAACACGGTCTGTGCAGAAACTTGTGTGATCAATACTTGACGAGACAATGATTTCTCCGCTAAAGTTGTTGAGTCATCAAATAGTAGCGAGAAAGGAACACATCGTGAGCACGATCTCGGACATTCGCACAACGCTTCCGACGGGGACGTGGACCGTCGACCCGGTTCACTCGACTGTCGAGTTCTCCGTCAAGCACATGGTCGTCGCGAACTTCCGCGGCGGATTCGGTGCGTTCGACGTCACGCTGGACGAGGCCGGCCTCCGCGGGACGGTGGACGTCGCTTCCGTAAGCGTCTCCGAAGCCAACCTCAACGGCCACCTCCTCTCGCCGGACTTCTTCGACGCCGAGCGGTATCCGCAGCTCGAGTTCCGCTCGACGGAGATCCGGGTCGAGGGCGACCGGCTCGCGATCGCCGGCGAGCTGACGCTCAAGGGAACGACGCGACCCGTGGAGATCACCGGGACGGTGAGCGGCCCCGTGACGCACGCGTTCGACGGCAGCTCGCGCCTCGGACTCGAGCTCTCGACGGTCATCGACCGAACCGCCTATGGCCTCGACTGGAACGCACCCCTGCCAACCGGCGGTTTCGCGGTCGGCAACGACGTGAAGCTTCACGCCGAGCTCGAGCTCGTGCTCGGCGAGGAGGGGTAGCGGTGCAGATCCTCGGCATCGCCGGCAGCCTCCGGGAGGGCTCCGTCAACCGTGCGCTCCTCCGCCTCGCAGCCGAGAGCCTCCCGGACGGCGTCGAGCTCGCCGTCTGGGAGGGGCTCCGGGACATCCCGCCGTACGACGAGGACATCGAGGGAGAGGGGTCGCTGCCGGTCGCCGGTTTTCGGTCTGCCGTCCTCAAGGCCGACGCGGTCCTCATCTCCACGCCGGAGTACAACGGCTCCATCCCGGGCGCGCTCAAGAACGTGCTCGACTGGGGCTCGCGGCCGAACGCGACGAACGCCTTCCGCGGCAAGCCCGTCGCGGTCATCGGCGGGAGCCCCGGTGCATTCGGCGGCGTCTGGGCGCACGCGGAGACCCGCAAGGTGCTCGGGATCATGGGTGCGCGGGTCGTCGGCGCAGAGCTGTCGCTCGGCAAGGCTCCCGACCGGCTCGCGCACCCCGACGACGAGCTACGTGGCCAGCTCCGCGACGTCGTCGAGACGCTCGTTGCCGAGGCCGCGCAGAGGGCGGCGGCCTAGACGGACGATCAGTCCTCCGGCGGCACCCACGGCTCGTAGATGCCTCCGGGCACGCCGCCGACGCAGATGACGGACATCCCGTCCCCACCGGCCTGGGGGTGCCGCTTTGCGTCGGGCGAGACGAGAACGTACCGGCCGGGTCGCAGCTCCACCGTGTCGCCGTCGATCGTCAGCGTGCCGGAGCCCGAGAGGCAGTAGTAGATCTCCTCCTGGCCCGACTGCAGCTCGTCGTGCTCCGGCCCGACCTTGAACGGCGGGTAGTCGATCTGGTTGAGACCGAACGCGGTCCCGCCCAGCTCGTGGCGCACCATGCGAAACGACCCCCAGACGAGCTTCATCTCGTCGGCGTCGAGTGCCTTGTAGGACATGGCTCCTCCTTGTCCGCGGACGTTTGCCAACGGGACACTGACGGATCCAGGGTCGGCTGTCTACATGCGGAACACGCCGAACGACGTCTCGGGGACGGGCGCGTTCGCCGCGGCCGCGAGACCGAGCGCAAGGACGCGTCGCGTGTCGATCGGATCGATGATGCCGTCGTCCCACAGCCGGGCGGTCGAGAAGTACGGTGAGCCCTCCCCCTCGTACGTGGCGCGAATCTCCTCCGGATCGGCGTCGCCGACCATCGAGAGCACCGTCGCCGCCTGCTCCCCGCCCATCACCGAGATGCGCGCGTTCGGCCACATCCACAGCTGGCGGGGGCCGTACGCACGACCGCACATCGCGTAGTTCCCGGCGCCGAAGGAGCCGCCCGTGACCACGGTGAACTTCGGCACGTCGGCACAGGCGACGGCCGTCACGAGCTTGGCACCGTCGCGGGCGATGCCGCGCTCCTCGGCGTCCTTGCCGACCATGAACCCGGTGATGTTCTGCAGGAAGACCAGGGGAATGCGCCGCTTGCAGGCGAGCTCGACGAAGTGCGCGCCCTTCTGCGACGATTCGGCGAAGAGGACGCCGCGGTTCGCGAGGATCCCGACCGGGTGCCCCTCGATCCGGGCGAACCCGCACACGAGCGTGTCGCCGTAGAGCGCCTTGAACTCGTGGAAGCGGCTCCCGTCGACGATCCGCCCGATCACCTCGAGCGGGTCGAGCTCGTGCCGGTAGTGCTCGGGCACGATCCCGTGGAGCTCGGCGGGATCGAGCGCGGGCGGTTCGGGCGTTGCGACCTCCCATGGCGCGGGCGCGGGATCGCCGAGATGCCGCACGATCTGCCGCGCGAGCGCGAGCGCGTGCTCGTCGGAGACGGCGTAGTGGTCGGCGACGCCCGACCGTCGCGTGTGGAGCGCCGCCCCGCCGAGGTCCTCCGCCGTCACGTCCTCTCCCGTTGCGGCCTTCACGAGCGGCGGGCCGCCGATGAAGATCGTCCCCGTGCCCTCCACGATGACGGTCTCGTCGCTCATCGCGGGGACGTACGCGCCGCCGGCGGTGCACGACCCCATCACGACGGCGATCTGCGGGATGTTCCGTGCAGACATTCGCGCCTGGTTGAAGAAGATCCGCCCGAAGTGCTCTCGGTCCGGGAACACGTCGGACTGGAGTGGGAGAAACGCGCCGCCGGAGTCGACGAGGTAGACGCACGGCAGGTTGTTCTGCTCGGCGACCTCTTGCGCCCTGAGGTGCTTCTTCACGGTCAGGGGGAAGTACGACCCACCCTTGACGGTGGCGTCGTTCGCAACCACGACGCAGCAGCGGCCCTCGATCACGCCGATGCCCGTCACGATGCCGGCCGCGGGCGCCTGGCCGTCGTAGACGTCCCAGGCGGCGAGCGCGTTCAGCTCGAGGAATGACGTTCCTTGATCGACGAGCCGGTCGATCCGCTCGCGCGCGGTCATCTTCCCGCGCGCTCGATGCCGTTCGGTCGCCTTCTCGCCGCCGCCCGACGCGACGAGTGACGTCCGCTCCCGTACCTGCGCTACGAGGTCGCTCATCCGTGCCGCCCGTGCCGCGAACGCCTCGGTGGACCGATCGATTCTGCTCGTCAATACCGTCATGGGCGAACCGGCTCCTTCCGTCGGCACTCCCGCGAGAGTACGCATGCGAGAGGACGTTTGCACGTCCCGACGCACCACGAGGCGGTAGATTCCATTGCCGTGTCCGCGAACCGCATAGACGGCGAGCGTCTCGCGGCCGAACTGCGGGCAGAGGTGGAGGAGGGGATCGCCGAGCTCGTGGCGGCCGGTGTTCGACCCGGCCTCGCCACCCTGCTCATCGGCGAGGACTACGCCTCGGCAGCGTACGAACGGCGTGTCCGGCGCCTGGCCGAGGAGCTCGGTTGCCGCTACGCCTGCGAGCGGCTTCCGAGCGACGCCGAGGAAGCAGAGGTGCTCGCACTCGTCGGAAAGCTCAACGCCGATCCCAGGGTCTCCGGCATCCTCGTCCTCCGGCCGTTACCGCTCCAGGTCGACGAGGGGCACGTCTACCGGCGGCTCGACCCACTCAAGGACATCGAGGCGGTGCACCCGGACAACGCCGGGTTGCTGGCGCTCGGCCAGCCGCGCTTTGTGCCGTCGACACCCGCGTCGGTCTTCTGGATGCTCGACCGGTATGTCGCCGACACCGGGCGCGACCCGAGCACGTTCTACAACGGCCTCGATCTCGTGTTGATCGGTCGTTCGAACAACGTCGGCAAGCCGGCGCTCTGGCTCGGCCTCGCCCGCAATGCGACGGTGATCAGCGCACACAAGTTCACCGCTCAGGCGGGTCGACTCGGCACCCACACGCGCGCTGCAGACATTCTCGTCGTCGCGGCAGGCGTACCGCGGTTCGTGACCGGAGAGATGGTGAAGCCGGGGGCGATCGTGATCGACGTCGGGATCAACCCCGAGGCCGACCCGCAGACGGGAAAGGTGCGGATGGTGGGCGATGTCGATACCGATTCCGTTGCCGAGGTCGCCGAGGCGATCTCGCCCGTGCCCGGAGGTGTCGGGCCGATAACCGACGTGTTCCTCCTCCGGAACGCAGTGCACGCGGCTCGGTTGCAGGCCCGCATCCACGAGGACTGAGCGCAGGGGCAGCTCGCCATCTCTCACCGCGTCGCCGGTGCGTATCCGGCGCAGCGGTGTCGGGGTTGCGACGGATACTTCGAGGCGATGCTGTCGTTCTGACAGAGGAGGTAGGCCTGACCGCGCCGTCCGGTAACGGTACGCACGAACGCGCACGAGGGGCAGAGGGACGGACGCGCGCCGGGCGAGTGGCCCTGAGGAGCATTCGTCTCCGACATGCCGGAACGGTACACGCGACGGATCGCTGCGCCGGATGCGCTCTGAACAGCCGTGCACGCCCTCAAGACGGGCGCCTCGTGTGCCGATACGTGGAGTGCCATGAGCAAGCTCTTGCAGCAACCCCGGACAGGGGAGGTTGCAGACACCGACACGGCGCAACACCGGGTTTCTGTGCTTGCGGAGATCGACAGGCTGACGGTCGAGGAGCGCAGGCTCAGCGATGAGCGCAACGAGCTCCATGCGCGTATCGATGCGATCTACCTGCGGGCGCCGCTCTCCCCGGAGGAGGTCCTGGCGCTGGACGAGCTCGAGGGGCTCGAGTTCAATCTCAGCAGTCGGCGCGCCCGGCTGCACCTAGAGATCGACGATCGGCGGGCCGAGATCGGGCTGCCGCCGTGGCGCCTGCGTCATGGGACGAGCCGCGACTCGCGGCCGCCCGAAATCGTCTAGGATCGGCCCACGACCTGCGGCCCAGGCAGGCGAGACGACGTAGGTGGGGGGACGCCCGCGAAATGCGGCGTCGCGGTCCCGTTACCTGTCCTTTCGAGGCCGCGGCGTATCCAGGGATGGCCCAGACGTGGGCCATCCCGATACCCCTGCAACGAGATCACGCGCCGCCGAACGGCTGCGCCTACCATCGTGTCGGACAGGTGACGGGACCGCGAATATCCCGTGCCCCTCCGCGGCGACGAGCATCGACGACGACGGTCGCGGAGGGGGCCGGCAGGCGGACGGCGTGCGATGCTCCGACGAGCGCCGTCGGGTCAGTACCAGCGGCCCTTCGCGAAACCACCGAACGCGACCAACCCGATCAGCGCCACGATGATCCCGAGCCACAGGCTCCACACGAACGCGAGCACGATCCCGATGATGACGAGGATCCCGCCAATACCGATACCGCCGACACTTCCACCTTCACCGCGTGCCATGACGAGCTCCTTCCGTCGAGATCCCCATAAGCTATCAGCAGGTCGGCCGGGTCCCCGTGACGAGGTCAGCCACCGTGCGAGGGCGCTCGCCGGGTGTGTTCGTCAGGCGGAGATCGCGAACGCGGCAGCGCCGAGCGAGATCATCGTCTCGGCCAGGATCAGCGCGACCCAGCCGCCCCCGTTGGCGAGCGTCTCGCCGTTGTGGATCAGCGTCCGGCCCGTGCGGACGACCGCGTAGCCGCTGGCGGCCGCGACGAGTGCTGCTATGAGAGCGATGTGGCTGGGCATGAACGCTCTATCGGCATCCTCGACGGCGCGCAACAGCGTCATTTCCGGCCGGGCGTACCGGCCGGAATGGGGCGCAATCCCAGCAGGGGCGGCAGGACTCGAACCTGCAACCCCCGGTTTTGGAGACCGGTGCTCTACCAATTGAGCCACGCCCCTGGGTCGTACGCACCAGTGTAGCCTCGGCACCGTGCAGCGTCGATTGCTCACGGTCCTCTTCCTCGCGATAGCGCTCGTTCTGGGCGGACTGGCAGTCTACGCAGTGCGTGCAGGCGGCCGGGCGCTCGTGATCGGTATCGCGGCGGCGGGGCTCGCCCTCTGGATGGCGGACCTCGCCCGCAAGGCGTGGCCGGGACGCTGAAGCGCCTCAAAGAAGGTTTCCCGCCTCCGCGGCGTATTGTGTTGCAGTGTCCGTAAAGCCTGGAAGTGAGACGCAGGCGCTGTGGCAGGACTACCGGAGGACGCGCGACCAGGCGTTGCGCGACCGGCTGATCCTGACGTACGCGCCGCTCGTCAAGTTCGTCGCCGGTCGCCTCGGAGCGACTCTCCCTGCCCACGTCGACGAGCAGGACCTCGTCTCGTACGGCCTGCTCGGGCTGATCGGGGCCATCGAGCGCTTCGACCCGGATCGCGAGATCAAGTTCGAGACGTACGCGATCAGCCGCATCAGGGGGGCGATCATCGACGAGCTTCGCTCGCTCGACTGGGTTCCGCGCTCCGTGCGCACGCGTGCCCGAGAGATCGAGCGGGCGATCGCCGAGCTCGAGCGGCGCCTGCACCGGGCACCGACCGACGAGGAGATCGCGGAGAAGGTCGGGATCACGACCGAGGAGCTCGAGCACAGCCTCTCCGAGATCTCGCGATCGTCGATGGCCGCGCTCGACGAGCTCTGGTCGCCCTCCGGCGGTGGAGACCAGATCGCCCTCATCGACACCATCGAGGACGAGGACGCGCCCGACCCGGAGTTCTCGCTCGAGCAAAGCGAGATGCGCGAGGCGCTCGGCGACTCGATCGCCCGGCTTCCCGAGCGCGAGAAGCTCGTCGTCACGCTCTACTACTACGAAGAGCTGACGCTCCGCGAGATCGGCGAGGTGCTCGGCGTCACGGAGTCGCGCGTGTCGCAGCTGCACACCAAGGCCGTGCTGCGACTCAAGGCACGGCTGTCGGGCGGCATGCGGGAGGCAGCGGAGACGTAGTCGGTTCGGCGACGCGGGCGCCGCGCAGGCCCGTACGCCGGCTCGCCCGGACGGTTTAGACTCGGTGGTACCAGACATCCCCGAGGAGGAACCGACCCCAATGGCCGCAATCGAGCCCGGAAAGATCCGCAACGTCGCCGTCGTCGGTCATCGCGGGACAGGCAAGACGTCCCTCGTCGAGGCGCTGCTGTACCAGACCGGGGAGATCAACCGTCTCGGCTCGGTCGACGCGGGGACGACTGTCTGTGATTGGGACGAGGACGAGCAGAAGCGGCGGATGTCGATCTCATTGACGCTCGCTCACGCGAACTGGCAGGAACGGAAGCTCAACCTCGTGGACGTTCCCGGCGATCCGAGCTTCCAGGGCGAAGCGCGGTGCGCGCTTCGCGTCGTCGAGGGGGCGCTCGTCGTCGTCAACGGCGTCATGGGGCTCGAGGTCGGCACCGCGCGGGTCAAGCATCTCGCCGACGACCTCGGCCTGGCTCGGGTCATGTTCGTGAACATGCTCGATCGCGAGCGTGCCGATTTCTACCGGACGCTCGACCAGATCCAGGAGCAGTTCTCCTCGCGGTGCGTCGCGGTCCACCTCCCGATCGGCTCCGAGCACGAGCTGTCAGGGATCGTCGACGTGCTCCACATGTGTGCCTACACGAATCCGGACGGTGGCAAGGAGGGCGAGCCGATCGCGATCCCGGATGCCATGCTCGAGCTCGCGCAGGAGTACCGCGAGAAGCTCCTCGACGAGGTCGTCCAGACCGACGAGGCACTCATGGAGCAGTACCTCGGTGGCGAGGAGCTCGACACGCATGCTGTCGCCTCGGCGTTGAAGCTGGCTGTCACGAAGGGTGAGGTCTTCCCGGTCGCCTGCGGTGTCGCGACCAAGAATCTGGGCACCCACGCCCTTCTCGATCTCATCGTCGAGGGTGTGCCGTCGCCGGCCAAGCGGGGCGCCCCGATCGAGATCGACGGCGCGGACTCCGCCGCCTTCGTGTTCAAGACGCTCGCCGACCCCTTCGCCGGACGGATCAACCTCTTCCGCGTGCTGCGCGGATCGGTCACCGCCGACTCGACGCTGGTCGACGCGCGCGGCCACGCGAAGGAGCGGATGGGAACCCTGCTTCAGCTCCAGGGGAAGGAGCATTCGAGCGTGAAGGAGTTCGGCGACGGCGACATCGGCGCCGTCGCCAAGCTGAAGGATGTCCGGACGGGCGATCTGCTGACAGACCGCGAGATCGACGCCGATCTCCCCGAGATCGAGTTCCCCGAACCGGTGATGAGCTTCGCCATCACGCCGAAGTCGAAAGGGGAGGAGGAGAAGGTAGCGGCAGCGATCCGGCGGCTGGCGGAGGAGGACCCGACGCTCCAGCTCCGCCGCAATCAACAGACCGGCGAGGAGATCCTCTCCGGCATGAGCCAGATGCATGTCGAGGTCGCGCTCGAGCGTGCACGGCGGCGATTCTCCGTCGACGTGGAGCTCCATCCTCCGAGAGTGCCGTACCTCGAGACGATTCGCTCCGAGGCGCGAGCGCACGGCCGGTACAAGAAACAGACCGGCGGCCGGGGTCAGTTCGGCGACTGCCACATCGTGATCGAGCCGATCGACGGCGGGGTCGGGTACGAGTTCGTCGACAAGATCGTCGGCGGCGTGATCCCCCAGAGCTTCCGGCCGGCGGTCGACAAGGGGATCCAGGAGGCGATGGCCCACGGTGAGCTCGCGGGTGCCCCCGTCCAGGGCGTGCGGGTGCTCCTCGTCGACGGGTCGTACCACAACGTCGACTCCTCCGAGATGGCGTTCAAGATCGCAGGCTCGATGGCGTGGAAGGACGCGTACACGAAGGCGTCGCCCGTCCTTCTCGAGCCGATCATGGAGCTCGACGTCACCGTCCCGGACGAAGCGGTCGGGTCGGTCAACGGCGACCTCAACGCCCGTCGTGGGAGACTGCACGGAATGGAGCCCGCAGCGGGAATGACGACGATCAAGGCCGAGGTACCGATGGCCGAGCTCTTGACCTATGCCCAGTCGTTGACATCGATGACAGGCGGTCGCGGCGAGTACTCGATGCACTTCCTCCGCTACGACGAGGTGCCGTCTCACGTGGCACAGAAGGTGATCGACGAGACACAGAAGGCGCGCGACGTGGTGCATGCCTGATCGATCCGCTGGGAAAGTCCCTGCATCGGGGCTATAGTGGTCGGCCCATGAGAGTGATCAAGACCACCGCCAC
This sequence comes from uncultured Thermoleophilia bacterium, assembly GCA_963756835.1. Classification (GTDB taxonomy): domain Bacteria; phylum Actinomycetota; class Thermoleophilia; order Gaiellales; family Gaiellaceae; genus Gaiella. The sequence goes on along the minus strand of CAVWPE010000007.1, from coordinate 50,244 downwards.
GCGAACGTGCGTCGTCTGCGAGCGCACACTGCTCCAGGGGGAACGCGCGCTTCGCTACTCGCGCGACGGCAGCAGCTTCGTGGACGTATGTCAGCTCTGCTCGGAGACTGCGGTCGACCACGGCTGGACCCGCGAAGGCGTGCCGCTCTCGCCGGTGCAGCAGCCGGCCACTCGCCGTCGGCGCCAGAAGTCCATGTGGCAGGCGTTGCTCGGCGCACGGGAGGATGACGTCGAGCCGGTCGTCAGCGAGCCGATCCTGCGACGGCTCGGCGACGACGAGATGGCCCTCGTCGAGGCGGCGGAGCTGTTCAACGCAACACAGTTCCGCCGGACGATCGCGGGCGTCGCCAAGGCGCTCGGCGACCCGCAGGCGTCGATCACACCGCTCTCCGGCGTGAACTCCGAGATGGTGCTCACGTTTGCCTGGGACATCAGCTGGTACCAGTACCGCGTCTCGCCCGAGTCATCCCAGCCGGTGCGCGTCGCCGAGCGCGGCCAGGACATTGCCGAGCTCGATGCGAACTTCCAGGGCTGGAACGCGACGGTCGCCGAGGACGGTCGCCTGATTCCCACGATCGAGCGCATCTGAGCACGTGAGCGCCGCCGGTCAGGCCACGGCACTCCTCGAGCAGCTGGGCGTCGGCACGGCGACGTTCAGTGAGGGCGACCTCGTCGTGCGCACTCCGATCACGGGTGAGGAGATCGCTCGGGTCGCGCGAACGGACACGGCTGCGACCGACGCGGCAGTTGCGCGGGCGACCGAAGCCTTCGCGGAATGGCGTGACCTGCCCGGTCCGCATCGCGGCGAGCTCGTGCGCCTCCTCGGTGAAGAGCTGCGGCGCGAGAAGGATGCGCTCGGCGGCGCTCGTCACGCTCGAGGTCGGAAAGATCGCCCAGGAGGGGCTCGGAGAGGTGCAGGAGATGATCGACATCTGCGACTTCGCCGTCGGTCTCTCCCGCCAGCTGTACGGACGTTCGATCGCCTCGGAACGCCCCGGGCACCGACTCACCGAGACGTGGCATCCGCTCGGGCCCGTCGCGGTGATCAGTGCGTTCAACTTCCCGGTCGCCGTCTGGAGCTGGAACGCTGCGCTCGCGCTCGTCTGCGGTGATCCGGTCATCTGGAAGCCCTCCGAGCGGACGCCCCTGACCGCACTAGCGTGCACGTCCCTGCTTCGGCGCGCGATCGACCGCCACGGTGGTGCGCCCGAGGGCCTCGCGGAGCTCGTGATCGGCGGTGCCGACCGTGCGCTCCAGCTCGCCGACGACCAGCGGATCCCGCTCGTCTCGGCCACCGGCTCGACCGAGATGGGAAAGACGCTCGCACCGCGTATCGCGGCACGCCTCGGCCGCTCGCTCCTCGAGCTCGGTGGTAACAACGCCGCGATCGTCGCACCGAGTGCCGACATCGACCTCGTCGTGCGCGGCGTCCTGTTCTCCGCCGTTGGCACGGCGGGTCAGCGCTGCACGAGCCTGCGACGGCTGATCGTCCACAAGTCGGTCGCAGACGAGGTCGTCGATCGCCTCGCCGCCGCTTACGCGAGCGTTCCGATCGGAGACCCGCGCGAGCCTGGAACGCTCGTCGGCCCTCTGATCTCCGGCGAATCGTTCGTCCGCCTCGAGGATGCGCTCGCCGAGGCGCGCGGCGACGGCGGAACGATCGTGACCGGCGGCGAGCGGGCACTCGGCGACGAGCTCCCCGACGCCTGGTATGCGAGGCCGACGCTGGTGAGGATGCCGGCACAGACCACCGTCGTCGCGCGTGAGACGTTCGCGCCACTGCTCTACGTCCTCACCTACTCCGACCCGGACGAGGCGATCGCGCTCCAGAACGGCGTCCCACAGGGTCTCGCCTCGTCGATCTTCACCACAGACCTGCGTGAGGCCGAGCGGTTCCTCGCGAGCTCGGGCTCCGACTGCGGGATCGCGAACGTGAACATCGGTCCGAGCGGAGCCGAGATCGGCGGGGCCTTCGGTGGCGAGAAGGAGACCGGTGGGGGCCGCGAGTCGGGCTCCGACGCGTGGAAGGCCTACATGCGGCGGCAGACGGCGACGGTGAACTTCACGAGCGAGCTTCCGCTCGCCCAGGGCATCGTCTTCGACGTTCCGTGATCCGGGGCGGCTTCGCTTCTGCGAAGCTAGCGCCGTGACCGTCAGGCTCTACACCGACGGCGGCGCCCGCGGCAACCCCGGGCCGGCCGCAGCGGCATTCGTCCTCGAGGACGCCGACGGCGTGGTCATCGATGCGCGCGGCGACGCCATCGGCGTGCAGACGAACAACGTCGCGGAGTACACCGCACTCGTGAACGGACTGCGGCGCGCGACCGAGCTCGGCCTGACCGAGATCGAGGTCGTCTCCGACTCCGAGCTGATGGTCAAGCAGATGCGGGGCGAGTACAAGATCAAGAATGCGGCGCTGCGGGAGCTCAGCATCGAGGCGACGCGGCTCGCGCGGGCGGTCGGCGCCGTTCGCTACACCGCGGTGCGGCGCGAGCACAACGAGCTCGCCGACAGGCTCGTGAACGACGCCCTCGACGCCGTCGGATAGTCACACTGAAGCCTCGTTGCGGTATCGTGGGTACCGATGACCCGCGAGTTCCAGACCTGTCGCACGGCCGACCTCGGTCTGCTCGCGCTTGCCCTCCTCCTTCCCCGCTAGGGGAATCGAGTGACGACATACCCGTACCCGTGCTGCCGCACCGAGCGGAAGCAGTCCGTCCTCCGGAGGAGCTGACCCGAATGCCCGAGCCGATGCCGTTCCACAAGTACCGCCCCTACGACACCGTATCCCTGCCCGATCGGACGTGGCCCGACAGGGTTCTCGACCGCGCGCCCGTGTGGTGCTCGACCGATCTCCGCGACGGCAACCAGGCCCTCGTCAACCCGATGGACGCCGGCCGCAAGCGCCGGTTCTTCGACCTGCTCGTCGGGCTCGGGATCAAGGAGATCGAGGTCGGGTTCCCGTCCGCCTCCAAGGCGGACTTCGACTTCGTGCGCGCGCTGATCGACGAGGATCTGATACCCGACGACGTCACGATCGCAGTGCTGACGCAGGCCCGTCCGGAGCTGATCGAACGGAGCTTCGAGGCGATCGACGGCGCGCGCAGGGCGATCATGCACCTCTACAATTCGACGTCGATCACCCAGCGGCGCGTCGTGTTCCGGATGGACAAGGCGGGCATCACGCAGCTCGCGGTCGACGGCACGGCACTCTGCAAGCGGCTCGCCGGCGAGCTGTCCGCCGAGATCGTGTTCCAGTACTCGCCCGAGAGCTTCCACCACACCGAGCTCGACTACGCCCTCGAGATCTGCGAGCGGGTGGCGGCCGAATGGGGTCCGACGCCCGAGGCAAAGATGATCGTGAACCTGCCGACGACAGTCGAGCAGTTTCCACCGAACGTCTATGCCGACCGGATCGAGTGGTTCGGGCGGCACTTCTCGTACCGGGACGCAGCGATCATCTCCGTGCATCCGCACAACGATCGCGGCACCGCCGTGGCGACCGCCGAGCTCGGGTTGATGGCAGGGGCGGAGCGTGTGGAGGGGACGCTGTTCGGCAACGGCGAGCGCACGGGCAATGTCGACATCGTCACGATCGCGCTGAACCTGCTCACACAGGGCGTCGACCCCGAGCTCGATTTCTCACAGATCGACGAGGCACGAGCGACCGTCGAGGAGTGCAACGAGCTTCCCGTCCATCCCCGGCATCCGTATGTCGGCGACCTCGTGTACACGGCGTTCTCGGGCTCGCACCAGGACGCGATCAAGAAGGGCATGGACGCACAGGCCCGCTCGGGTTCGGAGGTCTGGGATGTTCCGTATCTCTCGATCGACCCGAAGGACGTCGGGCGCAGCTACGAGGCGATCATCCGCGTCAACTCCCAGTCCGGTAAGGGCGGTGTCGCGTACGTGATGGCGACCGACCACAGCCTCGAGCTGCCGCGTGGGCTCCAGGTCGACTTCGCACGACAGGTTCAACGCATCACGGACGCGCGTGGGGGAGAGCTCACCGGGTCCGAGCTGCTGGACGCGTTCACCGACCACTACCTCGCCCATGTGGAACCGTACGAGCTCGTCGCGTACACCCACTCGAGCGAGGAGGACTCCGACCAGATCGCGGCGCGGGTGCGTGTGAACGGCGAGGAGCGGGTCATCGAGGGCGAGGGCAACGGCCCGCTCGCCGCCCTGGTCGACGCGTTCGGGAAGGCGTTCGACGTCTCCATCGCGATCCGCGACTACCACGAGCACGCTATGTCGGCGAGCGCCGACGCGAAGGCAGCGGCCTACGTGGAGGCCGATGTCGGGGAAGAGGCGTTCTGGGGTGTCGGCGTTCACGGCTCGATCCTCACGGCGTCGCTGCGCGCCATCGTGAATGCGGTCAACCGCTCGGAGTCGGCGCGCGTCGTCCAGGCACGGCGTCCGGTCGAATAGCGCGTTATGGCGACATTCGCGTGACGAAGCTCCGTGCCGCCGGCGACATCCGGGCCAGCACGACATCCCGGATCGCGACCCGCCAGCGAGACCAGCGCGGACCGACGACGATCAACGTCAGTCCGCCGGTCGTCGCGGCGGTCGCGAGCGTGGCGACGCTATACTCCGGCTCGTGCGGATGTAGCTCAGTTGGTAGAGCGTCTGCTTGCCATGCAGAAGGTCGTGAGTTCGAGTCTCATCATCCGCTTGAGAGGTCTGGAACGCCCGGGTGCGTCGGGCGAAGCGGTGGGTCGGTCGTGTGAGCGTTGCCTACGCGATCTTGCGTTCGTCGACATCTCGTGCAACTGGCCGGCCGTGACGCGCGGCAACGGGTTCCACCGCCCCGTGGCCATGCCGCCACTCGGCCTGCCGCCGATTGGCCGTCCGGCACTGACCGAGATACCACACCGAGACGAAGCCCGCCACGAAGGCGACTGCGACCAAGACTCCCCAAACCACCATCACTCCTCCCCCGATCGGACACCTCTCCATACGAGATACCCCGATCGGGGGACGACGTCAACAGATGTTCTCCAAATCTGAACATACCGGTGGCAGGGGACGGCGATCGGCTTCATGCGCAAGCCAAGGGCCTGCGTCGCATCCACCTGCCCCCGCCGTCATCGACGGCCCCCTCGTTCGCTACCCCGGACGAGAGCCCGTGCCCTGCTCCAACTCGGACACACGCGCCTCCGCCCGGAGCTTCCGCCACTCGGCTTGGCGTCTGCCTGCCTCCTGGTACGCCCTGACCAACCACAGCGGAACCGCTGCCGCAAAGGCGGCGAACACCCCCAACACCGTTGCCACGAGCACTTGCACGTCCCTGTCCATCTCCAGGAGATGCCGCATCACGCAACGGTACCAATCGTTGCAATCCGCCGCGAACGATTTCCGGATCCCGCCACGCGGCGGCTTGTCAGATGCTCTGGCGGCCTTCGCTGAGACGGGCTCGAAGCGTCGTGCCCTGGCGTGTCGGCCCGAGCGGTCGTGCGGCGTCGCGCTGATCCACGCGCGCATTCCACAGGTCGATCTGGAGGCGGTCGATCTCGTCGATGAGGACCGTGATCGCCTTCCCGGCGGCACGTAGCTCCTCGCGGTCGTCGCCGGCGAGCCCTGCGCCCCAGCTGCGAAGGATCTCGAGCCGTTGCTCATCGAGCCGCTCTACCATCACGCCCAACCTACTGGACGGGCATCCCCCGTTCCATCCCCTTCCTCGCGAAATCCCCCGCTCTTTGGGACACGTTTCTTCGGGCAGCGCCGGGCTAGGCTTCAGCAATGCCCGGCCACTCCCTCGATCACCGTCGCTCCCGCGCCGCCTTCGCGGAGATCGCGCGCCACGTCGCGGGAGGCGAGTCGAGCTACGCGCGGCTCCGGGCGGGTCAGGAGCTCGTCATCTCGGAAGCGAAGGGCGCAACGATCCGCGACCTCGACGGCAACGCCTACCTCGACTACTGCATGGGTTACGGCGTGAATCTCTTCGGCCACGCACCTGCGTTCGTCTGGGAGGCCGTCGAGGAGGTGGTCGCTGCCGTCGGGTGGCACATCGCGTTCCCACATCGGCTCTCGGGGGAGGTCGCGGAGCGCGTCGCATCGCTCGTGCCCGGCGTCGAGCAGCTCCGCTTCGCGAATTCCGGCACGGAAGCGACGCAGGCAGCGGTGCGGCTCGCGCGCGCCGCGACGGGCCGCGACCTCGTGATCAAGTTCGAAGGGCACTATCACGGTTGGTCGGACCACCTCGCAGCCGGGATGGCAGCCGCATCGGTCTCGCGGCCGGCGCGCGCCGACTCGGCCGGCATCCCGCCCGGCGTCATGGACTCGCTGTGGGTCGTCCCGTGGAACGACGCAGATGCCCTCGCAGAGGCGGTCGGCGCCGCCGGAACCCGCCTCGCAGCCGTGATCTGCGAGGTCGTGCCGGGATCGGGCGGCGTCCTCGAGCCCCGGCCCGGCTACCTCGAGCACCTCGCCGGGCTCAGCCGCGGCGCCGGCGCCCTCGTCATCTTCGACGAGGTGATGACCGGCTTTCGTCTCGGACCGGGGGGCGCGCAGGAGCGGTTCGCCGTCACCCCGGACATCACAACGCTCGGCAAGGTCCTCGGCGGAGGCATGGCGGTCGCAGCATTCGGAGGGTCGCGCGAGCTGATGCGGTGGGAGGCCGACAATCGCGTCGTCCATGGCGGTACCTACACCGGCTCGCCCCTCGGCCTCGCCGCGTCCGTCGCCGTTCTCGGGCGAATCGCGGCCGACCCGGGCCTGTACGACACGCTCGAGGAGCGGTCGAGGAGTCTCGCCGAGGGAATAGAGGCTGCATTCGCGAGAGTCGGTGTCGCGGGGCACGTTCGGCGAGTGGGCTCGATGCTGCAGCCGTTTCTCGCCGCTGCGCCCGAGGAGGCGCCGCGCGACGTCAACGACGCCGCGGCGCTCCAGCCGGCGGAAAGGTATCTCGCCTTCTGCGACGGCCTCGAGGCGCGGGGTGTGTATGCGCACCGCTACCCCCTGGGGCGCTGGTTCGTCTCTCTCGCCCATGGGCCGGCGGAGATCGAGGAGACGCTGGAAGCCGTTCGTGGAGCAGCGGAGGAGATCGCGGCGTGAGCAGCTCGATCCCGGTCATCGACCTCGAATCTGCGGATGTCGCCGCCGCATTCCGGCGTGCGTACGGCGACGTCGGCTTCGCCTATCTGGAGGGGCACGGCGTGGACCGGAGCCTCGTCGACGAGGCGTTCGACGCATCGAGGCGGTTTCACGCCCTGCCTCTCGCGGAGAAGCTGATGCTCCAGGTGAACGCCCACCACCGAGGCTACATGCCGTTCGCGGAGTCGAAGATCGTCTCGTCGTCGATCCAGAAGGCGACGAAGCCGAATCTGAGCGAGTCGCTGATGGTGATGCACGAGGTCGATCCGAGCGATCCCGCGCGACGGTCGGATCCGCTCGCCGGACCGAACCAGTGGCCCTCGATCCCCGGCTTCCGGGAGGTGGTGACCGCGTACGAGGACGCGGTGCATGGTCTTGCGCGGCGCCTCGTCGGCGTCTTCGAGGCCGCACTCGGCGTCGAGGCGGGAACCCTGCGAGACTCGTTCGCGCACCCGACCACGTTCCTCCGGCTGCTGCACTACCCACCGCAGGATCCGACCGCGCCGGACGACGAGTTCGGCTCGAACCCGCACACGGACTACGGCTTCCTGACGATCCTCGCCCAGGACGACAACGGCGGCCTGCAGGTGCGAGGGCCGGACGGCCGGACGTGGCTCGACGCGCCGCCGCGGCCCGGCGCCTTCGTGCTGAACGTCGGCGACATCGGCGAGAGGTGGTCGAACGGCGTGCTGCGCTCGACCCCCCACCGGGTCGTCAACCGCACCGGGCGGGACCGCTACTCGATCCCGTACTTCTTCGACCCGGCAGCAGACGCGGTCGTCTCGCCGCTCGCCGCCTGCGTGCCCGAGGGGACGGAGCCGCGCTTCGGTGCCGTCTCCTACGGCGAGTACCTGCTCGGGAAGCTGAACGCGAACCACTCCTACCGGAGCGCGACGAAGGACTGACGACCGTCAGCGCCTGCGCCAGAGCCACCGCGTGAACCACGCGAAGACGAGGGCGATCAGGAATGCCGTCGCTGCGACGGACCACTGCTTCGTCGCAAGGCTGACCACGCACACGGCGAGAACCACCAGCGTGTAGCCGACGAACCAGACATGGGTGCGACGGCGTGGCCGACGGGGCGTGGCGCTCACGACCGCGACCTCCGGTCGATGAGGTCGACGAGCGCGGTCGCGATCGCATCGGGCGTCGGCGGGCAGCCGGGAATGCGCAGATCGACCGGGAGCACCGCCTCGAGCGGCCCGACGATCTCGGAGGGTGTGCCCACGACGCCGACCCCGAGGGCGCAGTCTCCGAGCGCGGCAACACGGCGTGGCTCGGGCATGGCCGCATACGCCGTGAGGAGAGCAGGCTGCATCCGGGTCGTCACCGGACCCGTGACGAGCAGCACATCGGCGTGGCGGGGCGAGGCGACGATGGCGAGACCGTACCGGGACAGGTCGACGACGGGTCCCGAGACCAGCGTCAGCTCGTGCTCGCACCCGTTACAGGAGCCGCAGTCGACGTGCCGGAGGGCGAGAGAGCCCGGCCGTTCTGCCGGCGCGAGCGCGAGCGAGCGCCGCAGGCTCCTGAGGTCGCGGAGCAGCGTCAGCATCTCAGCGATCCACGCACGCGTAGCAGAGCTCGAAGCTCTTGTTGATGAGCGGGAAGTCGGGGAGCAAGTTGCCCGTGGCCGCGTCGGCGACCGCCGGCCAGTTGGCATACGAACCGGTACGGAGCCGGACACGCTCGATCCTGCCCTGGTTCTGCTCCACCACACACGACGTCTCGCCGCGCGGTCCCTCGACGCGACCGACTCCGATCGCGGCGGCGCCGGCAGCAGCGTCCACCGACGAGGGGCGAACCGGCCGCTGGAGGAGGAGCTCCAGGATGTCGAGGCACGGCAGCAGCTCGAGCGCGCGCTGCTCGAGGCGCGCCTGCACGTCACCCGCCGCACGCCGGAGCGCGGCAGGCTCGAACCCGGCGTAGGCGAGCCGCGGGCTCGTCGTCCGGACGTCCGCCGCGACGCCGGCGGCACGGGCCGCGACGCCGACGACGCCGAGCTCGGCCGCGCGCGCTGCGCTCACGACCCCGATGTCCGGCATCCGGTCCATGAAGGAGCTGTTGAAGAGCAGCGACTTCCACGCCCGGGAGGAGTCGTCACGGATCCGGCCCAGTGTCTCGCGGGCATCGGCCACGGCGGCCGCGTCCAGCTCGAATGCGCTTCCGCCGACGGCAACGGACCCGAACAGGAAGCGATGGCCGGTGAGGCGCTCGTTGAGTCGTCTCGCATCGTCCACGAGAGCGGTGAACCGACTGGTGCCTGCCGCGAGCCCGACACCGGCACAGATCGCACCGATGTCGTTGAGCGTGTTCCAGACACGCTCGAGCTCGAGGAGAATCGTTCGCGCCCGCGCCGTCTCGGGATCCGGCATGACCCCGAGGGACTCCTCGCACGCGTGCGCGTACGCCACGGCATTCGTCACCCAGCACCCGGCACACGACCGCGCGATCACGGCCAGGCCGTCCGCCAGCGGCCGGCCCTCTGCCGCGCGCTCGAGGCCGCGGTGCTTGTAGAAGAGGCGAACGTCGACGTGGAGGATCAGGTCGCCGACGACGTGGAAGCGGAAATGGCCGGACTCGATCACTCCGGCGTGAATCGGCCCGACGGCGACCTCGTACGGGTCCGCGCCGTCCACCCGCGTGAGGAGCCGCTCGAGCGGGCCGTCATGGGCGACCAGCGGCCGCAGCGGCTCGTGCCCGGCGAAGCGAACGCCGTAGAGGTCGTGCGCCTCGCGCTCGTCCCACCCGGCCGCCGGTGCCAGGTCGACGACCGACGGGACCGTCCCGTCCACCGCTGAGGTGCTCTCGACTCGCGTGCCGCCGTCCGGTGCCGTGAGCAGCACGCGCACCACCGGCCCGCCGACGCCGGCGGCGGCATGCAAGCCGCCGAAACGCCAGCCGTCGCTCAGGGCCGCGGCCACGGTGTCGCGGTACGCGGCGTGGCCCGCCGGCACCGCGCTCATCCGATTCCCTTCGCCAACTCGTGCACGATCTCCGAGTCGGGCAGCCAGAGCGCGACGAAGGTCAGGGCGAGCAGCAGCGGCACGGCCACGATCGTCAGCATCGTCACCGTCCGCAGGCCGTGGGACGGATGGCGCTTGCGTCCGCGCGGGCGACCGACGACGGTCTCGAGCAACGAGTGCGAGAGCCCGAGGAAGCCGAGCGCGAGGAGGACGGCGGCGGCGGCCGCAGCCCAGGGGCGACCGGCCTGGAACCCGCCGGCCACGATGAGAACCTCGCTGACGAAGAGCGGCGACGGCGGCAGGCCCGCGAGCGTGCCCAGGGAGACGCCGAGCGACGCGCCGAGAGCCGGCTCCGTACGACCGATCCCGCCGACGCCGCGGCGGGCGGCCCGGGGCTCGTGGGCGACGAGAGGCGTCGCCGCGTAGAACCCGAGCGCCTTCGCGAGCGCATGGCCGACGAGGTGGATCGCGACGCCCGCGAGTGCAAGCGGCCCTCCGAAGCCGACGCCGAGCGCGATGATTCCCATGTGCTCGAGGCTCGAGTACGCGAGCAGGCGCTTCCACGCCTGCGGCTGCCAGAGGAACGGGATTGCGACTGCGAGCGACGCGAGCCCGAAGCCGACGAGGACACCTCCGGCCGTGCGGGCGCCGATCGTCGGCCCGAGGGCCTGCTCAGTGCGCCAGGCGACGAGCAGCACCGCCGGGAGAAGGGCAGCCGAGAGTAGCGCGGAGACCGGGGCGGGTGCCTCCGAGTGCGCGTCCGGCAGCCAGTTGTGCACGGGCGCCCAGCCGATCTTCGCTGCGAGCCCCGCGAGCACGAGGACGTACGCGACGACCGCCACGCCCGGATCGAGCGTCGCGTCCGGGAGCGAGCGCCAGGTGAGCACCTCGATCCCGCCCCCTCCGGCCGCCGACTCGAGCATCAAGATCCCGAGCAGGGCGACGCCGAGCCCGAGCGACGTGAGGATCAGGTACTTCCAGCCCGCCTCGAGCGCCCGCGCGCGACCGCTGAAGCCGACGAGGAGGGCGGAGGCCGCGGTCGTCGCCTCGATCGCGAGCCAGGCTGCGCCGAGGTTCCCCGCGAGCGGGACGGCGAGGAGAACGGCCCAGAAGGCGAACAGCGCCGCCCAGTAGATCCGGCTCGCGCGGTGTGGCTGAAAGAGCGACGCGTGCCTGTCGTCGAGGAACTGGGGCGAGACGAGCGCGCTCGCCAGTCCGACGACGCCGATGACGCCGACGATGATCCCGCCCGCAGGGTCGACGACGATCCAGCGGCCGAGCTCGCGATGCGCCGGCTCGACGAGCGCGAGCGCCGCGAGAGCGACGGCAGAGAGAGCGGTCACGATCGCGAGGGCCTGCTCGACGCGCGACACGAGCGCCCGGGGAGCGATCGCCGCCCCGAGCACGCCCGCGAGCGGTGCGCACAGGACGAGGCCGATGAGCCACTCCCTAGGAGTCACGAAGGCTCCGGAGCGCGGCCGTGTCGCCGGCGCCGAACTCGGCGAAGATCCGCTCGTGGAAGACGCCTGCGACGAGAGCGACGAGCAGTAGGTCGACCGCGACTCCGATCTCGATCGCGAGCGAAGAGCTGCCGGGCAGGGAGAGCGCCGCCAGGGCGAGGCCGTTCTCGACGAGGACGATCCCGAGGACCTGGAACAGCGTCGCCCGCCGGGTCGCGGCCGTGACGAGCCCGAGCGCGATGAGAGACAGCGTCGCCTGCTCGGCGGCGGAAGGGTCGAGCCCGAACGGTGGCACGAGCCAGATCAGCGTCAGCGCGAGCGTCACGGCCGCGGCCGCCCGCGCGAGGGGCGCGATGCCGGAGGGGTGGGGGCGCGTCTCCCGCGTGCGCCAGACGAGAAACAGGAAGAGGGCCGCGAGGAGCGCGCCGCGGAGGGCGAGCGCGAGCGCGGCGACCAACTCGTCCACCGACCTCCCCTCACCGAGTGCCGCCACCGCGAGGACGAGTGCCTGGGCGGTGACGAGGCCAACCGCAATCGACCGGCGTCGAACGACGACCACGGCGATGCCGAGCGCGACGAGCGTCCACGCAAGACCGCTCATGCCGCCTCCACGAGCCAGGTGACGATGCCGAGCAGCGCGACGGCGGCGCCGACGCCGATCAGGCGGGGGACGAGGAGGATGCGCATCTTCGCGACCAGCGTCTCGGTCAGCGCGAGGGCGAGGCAGAGAGCGACGAGGATGACGGGGAGGAGGGCGATCTGCTGCCAGGCGCCGTCGGGGTGAGGGAGGAATACCTGAGCCGCGAGGACGAGCACGAGCCAGTGTCGCGCGGCGAGGCCCCACTGGAGGTATGCCTGGTCGCGGCCGGCGTACTCGAGGACCGGCCCCTCGTGGATCATGGTCAGCTCGAGGTGCGTGTCGGGGTTGTCGACGGGTTGACGACCGGTCTCGGCGACGACGACGAGCGCAAAGGCGACGCTTCCGAGCGCGAGTGCAGGCGTCGTCCACGGTTGACCGCCTGCGGTGCCGGCGATCATGGCCGCAAGATCGGTAGTGCCGGCGACGAGGGCCGCGACCGCGAGCGAGAGGACGAGCGCCGCCTCGACGAAGACCGAGAGGGCGAGGTCGCGGCTCGCACCCTGGAGCGCGAACCCGTTCGACGTGTCCCAGGCGGCCGCGGCCACGGCCAGTCGGGAGAGAGCGAGAAGCCCTGCGAGCACGAGCGCGTCGTGCCCGACACCGAGGCCGGGAGCGTCGGACGCGACGGGGACGAGGAGGATCGCCGCACCCATCGCCGCGGCGACGATCACGGGCGCGAGCCGGTAGACGACCGTCGTGCCCTCGACGTCGACCCCCGTCTTGTGCCAGAGACGACGGAGCTCGCGGTACGGCTGGAGCGGCCCCGGCCCTCTGCGGCCCTGAAGGCGCGCCTTGGCCTGCTGCGTGACGCCGACGAGGAGAGGGGAGAGGGCGAACCCTCCGACGACCTGCACGAGGCCGGCCGTGATCGACGGCGCCGTCACCCGATCGCTCCGATCCGGACGGCGAGGAGCAGTGCCACCACGAGTCCGATCAGGTAGGCGACGTACGTGCCGAGGCGCCCGCTCTGCAGGCGCCTCGCCCACGAGGCGGCAAGCAACGCGCCTCCCGTGACCGGACGGTACAGGTGGACGTCGATCAGGTGCGGCACGCGCCCCTCGTAGGAGACGTCCTGGACGACGCCACCGCGCGTCGTCGTCTCGATCTCACGCTCGGGGCGGATCACCGCCTCGAGGACGAGCCGCAGGGTCTTGCTGAAGCCCGCGCTCGTCCAGAGCAGGCGCGGGTCGAGCGGCTGGCCGCACGCCCAGCTCGGGCTCGGCGCTGCCCGAGCAGAGCCGCGGACGAGCCAGAGCGCTACCCCGAGCCCACCCACGACGACGAGGAGGCCGATCGTCGGCAGGTTGCCCGTTCCCGGGAGATCGATGCCGGGCCGGGTCGGGACGTCGCCCGTGGCGTCCCACGGCGCGAGGCCGACGAGTAGCGGCAGCAGAAGGCCGGGGACGGCCCCGAGGACCGCGCAGGCGCCGGCGAGGCCGATCAGGGCGGCGCGCATCCGGCGATGAACCTCGACCGCCTCGGAGACGGCACCGTGGCGGGCCGGCCCCAGAAGCACGAGGCCGATCACCTTGACGAAGCAGAGAACGGCGAGCGCCATCGTCGCCGCGAGGGCGGCGAGCGCAACCGCGCCGAGCGCTCCGTCCCACACGCCCGCAGAAGCGGGCACGTGCAGCAGTGCCTGGAGCGTCAGCCACTCGGAGGCGAAGCCGTTCAGCAGCGGCATGCCGGCGATCGCGAGGCAGCCGACGAGGAACGCGGCGCCGCTCCAGGGCATGCGGCGCAGCAACCCCCCGAGCCGATCGACGTCGAGCCCCCCGGTCGCGCGCTCGAACGCCCCGGCGCCGAGGAACAGCAGCGCCTTGAAGACGGCGTGGTTGACCGTGTGGAGCAGAGACGCACCGAGGGCGAACGCGGCCCACGTCTCGGCTCGGTTGTGGCGTAGGAGCAGGCACGCGCCGAGACCGAGCGCGACGATCCCGAGGTGCTCGACGGTCGAGTAGGCGAGGAGACGCTTCAGGTCGCGTTGGAACACCGCGTAGGTGATGCCTCCGAGCGCCGAGAGGCCGCCGAGGACGACGACCGTCGCGCCGATCCAGGCGGGCACGGGACCGAGCGAGTAGACGAGCACGCGAATGAGGCCGTAGGCGGCGACCGCGACCATGACGCCGCTCATGAGCGCCGAGATGTGTGCGGGCGCGATCGGGTGCGCGCGGGGAAGCCACGCGTGCATCGGCATCAGGCCGGCCTTCGTGCCGAACCCGATGATCGCGGCGATCGCGATCAATGCCTGGATGCCGGATCCCTCCTGGATGGCTGCGCCGTCGCCGAGCGCGTTCTCGTGAGCGAGGAGCAGGACCGCGATCCAGGTCCCGGCGCCGCCGAGGTGCGTGATCGCGACGTACGTGAACACCGTGCGGCGTGCGGGTTCGGACGTGCTGCCGGCGAGAATGATCGCGGCAGGTACGAGAGTCATCAGCTCCCAGAAGAACAGGAACGAGAGGGCATCGCGCGCGCAGACGACGCCGATCAGCGACAGCAGGAACGCTGCGCCGAGGAGGCCGGTCACCCTTCCGGCGGTCGACCGCGCGACGTACGCCGAGGCAAAGACGAGCGCGGGGCACGCGACGAGCGCGAGCGTGAGCAGGAAGACGCCGGTCAGGCCGTCGATTCCCGCGTGCGGCGAGAGCGAGCTCGTGAACGACGCGCCCGACGCGCTCCCGGACACGAGCGCCCACAGACCGGCCGCGCCGGCAGCGCCTGCCCCGACCGCCTGGAGCAGGAGGCCGGCCGCGAGCTGCGCTGGGCGCAGCGCCATCGCTCCCCCGACCGCGATCGCGAGGACGCCGCCGAGGAGGAGGGCGGTCACTCGGCGGCGAGCTCCTCGAGCAACTCCTGCTGCTCGTGGAGCGTTCGGGCGATCAGCTCGCGCCCGACGTCGAGGAGCGCGAAGGCCCGGGGATCGGCGGCGCGGTAGAAGACGCTCGTCCCCTCGCGCCGCGACTCGACGAGGCCGATGCGGCGGAGCGCAGCGAGGTGCTGCGACGTTCCGCCCGAGTCGAGGTCGAGTGCCTCCTGCAGCGCGCCCACCCCCTGCTCGCCGTCGCGCAGGAGCTCGAGGATCCGGACGCGCGCCGGGTGGCCAAGCGTGCGAAAGAGGCTGGCCTTCGTGACGTACAGCGGCGTGGGTTGGAATGGCATAATTGCAATCTTAGAAGATTTCAAGGTTTAGTGCGTGTCTCGAGTCAGTTGCCGAGCTCGATGCGATAGGCTCGCCGCCATGACAACCGCTTCGTCTCTCGTGCTCGCGTTCAGCGCGGCCCAGTGGATCCTCCTGCTCGTCTTCATCATCCCGGTGCTCCTTCTCTGGGGGTACGCGATCGTCAGCCTGATCGGACGGCTCGACCTCGGAATCGGCGCCAAGCTGCTCTGGCTGCTCGGGATCTTGATCCTCCCGATCATCGGGTCGGTCCTCTACTTCATGCTCAGGCCCGCGCCCCAGGAGCAGAACCGGCGCGCGCAGGCCCGCCACGCCAGGCACTGAGCGCGCGGGTGGTGCAGAGCAAGGCGGCGACCGTGGCCGCGTATCTCGGCGAGCTGCCACCCGAGCGCGCGGCGATCGTCTCGACCGTACGCGACCTCGTCAACGAGCACCTGCCGCCGGGGTTCGACGAGACGATGCGCTGGGGCATGATCAGCTGGGAGGTGCCGCTCTCACGCTATCCCGAGACGTACAACGGCGAGCCGCTCGCGTGCGTCTCCCTCGCCGCTCAGAAGCACTACACCAGCCTGTACCTGATGTGCACCTACATCGCACCGGGCGGCGAGGAGAGACTGCGCGCCGCCTATGCCGACGCGGGCATCAAGCTGGACTTCGGCCGCTCGTGCCTCCGGTTCAAGAGCCTCGACCGTTTCCTGCCACAGGCGGTGATCCCGATCCTCGAGAGCTCGTCCGTGGAGGCGCTGATCGCATCGTACGAGGCGGCGCGAGGGCGGCCCGGTTAGCTCTCGGTGCGCGCGTGCCCGACCGAGCCGTTGATCGTGAGGCCGCCGTCGACGAGCAGCTCGTGGCCGGTCACGTAGCGCGACGCCGGTGAGGCGAGGAAGACGGCGGCCTCGCCGATCTCCGACGGCGTGGCGATGTGACCGAGGGCGATCCGCTTCTCGTAGGCGGCCCTCACCTCCGGCGTATACGCCTTCTCGTTCAGCGGCGTGTCAGTGGCTCCCGGAGCGATCGCATTCACGGTGATGCCGTGAGGAGCGAGCTCGAGCGCGAGCGTTCGGGTCAGCCCGACGACTCCTCCCTTCGCCGTGATGTAAGCAGACAGGTCGGCGAGTGGCTGCACGTCCGCAGCCGAGCTGACGTTCAGAATCCGCCCGGAGCCCGAGTCGATCATGCGTCGCGCTGCTGCTCGGCAGCCCCAGACGTAGCCGAGCAAGTTCACGTCGAGCAACTGGCGCCATTCCTCCTCCGTGGTCTCGAGAAACGGCTTCACGAGCGGACGAGCGGCGTTGTTCACCCAGATGTCCAGGCGGCCGAATCGCTCGAGCGCCGTTTCCGCGGCGCGCTCCAGGTCGGACGGAACGCTCGTGTCACCCACGAGCTGCACGGTGTCCGAGGCGCCGTCGCCGAGCAGCGAGCTGGTCTCGGCGCCGTCGTCGAGCGAGAGCCCGACGATGGCGGCGCCGGCTCCGGCGAGCGCGATCGCGATCGCCTGCCCGATACCGCTCGAAGCTCCGGTGACGACCGCACACCGGCCGGAGAGATCGAAGGGTGAAGGGTTGGTCATCGCGGAGAGCTCCCGTCGCAGGGTCGGGCTGCCGAGGCTACCACTGCGGCAGGCGGCGCTTCAACGGCGCCCGTAGGCTGTACGCGTGAAGCTCGGGGTCGCCGCAGCCGTCGTCGACGGATCGCTCGTGCGGGGCGATGTCGAGATCGACGACGGCGTCGTCTCACGGGTCGGGCTGCCGGGGGGGATGGCAGGCCTCGCGATCCCTGGGCTCGTCGACCTCCAGGTGAACGGATACCACGGGATCGACCTGCTCCATGCGACGGGTGACGAGGTCGCAGCGCTCGGAGTGGCGCTTGCGCGGACGGGCGTGCTCTGGTATCAGCCGACACTGATCACCGCGCCCGCCGAGCTGACGCGGCTCGCTCTCTCGACGATCGGCGAGTGCGCCGCGTCGTCCTCCGTCGGCGAGCCGGCCGCCCGGATCCTCGGCGCTCACCTCGAAGGCCCGTTCCTCAACCCCGATCGTCCGGGCGCGCATCCCGTCGAGCACCTCCGCAGACCGGACCTCGATCTGCTTGCGTCGTACCTGGTCGCCGGCGCGCTCGTCAGCACCGTGACGCTCGCCCCCGAGCTACCTCGGGCGGGGGAGCTCATCGACGGGCTCATCGGGCGCGGGATCTGCATCTCGCTCGGGCACACCGACGCCGACGCCGCTACGGCGCACGCAGCCTTCGATCAGGGGGCGACGACGGTCACCCATCTGTTCAACGCCATGCGCCCCTTAGCGCACCGTGACCCGGGCGTCGTCGGGGCGGCGCTCGTCCGGGACGACGTCGTCGTCCAGCTGATCGCCGACGGCGCGCACCTCGCTCCCGAGACGATTCTCGCCACGTGGCGTGCTGCGCGAGGTCGGCTCGCGCTCGTCTCGGACCTGACGGCGGCAGGCGGCATGGGGGACGGTGCGTTCAGGCTGGGCACGGTCGCCGTTCGCGTCGAGGCCGGGGTCGCGCGGACCGAGGACGGGGTCGCGCGGACCGAGGACGGGGCGCTCGCCGGTGCGGTCCGTCCGCTTGCGTGGGGCTTGCGGCTCCTCGTCGAGCTGGGCGTTCCCATCGCAGAGGCGGTGGACGCGGTCACGCGGACGCCGGCCCGGGTGCTCGGGCGCCCCGACGTCGGGATTCTTCGCCCGGGGGCCGCGGCCGACCTCGTCGTGCTCGACGACGACTTCGCCGTGGCCGCGACCTTCGTCGCCGGCCGTCCGATCTAGTCGAGCAGATCGGCCGCCGAGGCCGCGAGCACGAGCTTGAAGGCGCTCCGACCTGCGCTCGCAGGAGTGCGGTCGCCCGTCAGTCGGAAGCCCGCTCCCTGGTAGAGCCGGCGGGCCGGAGCATTCGCCTCCTGCACGAAGAGCACGACACGCGCGGCGTCGCGGCCGAGCGCCCAGTGGGCAACCGCGCGAATGAGGTCGCGCGCGACCCCGCGACCGCGGGCGGCCGGATCGACCCACATCGAGATGAGTTGCACCTCGCCGGCGTTCACGCGTACGAACGCGCCCACGACCCCGAGCCACGTATCGCCGTCCTCGGCGACGAAGAGCGTCTTCTCCCGACCGGCCGCGGCCTCCTCGACCCACCTGCGCCACGTCTCGTCCGGCTCGCGCACCATGTCCTCGTACCGGGTCGCGAAGAAGTCGGCGTCGTCGCGGAGCATACGGAGGCGCGTGGCGCGCCAGCGGCGCCACTCGTCGGGCCGGATCGGCCGGATCGCGATCGTGCTCACGCGCGTGAGGCTAACGATCCCGCGGCGAGCATTCTGCCGTGGTTCCCTCGCAGCAGCCGATCTTGAAGCGGCAGCGCGGGCATTGGAGTGTTGCGTGCCGCCATTCCATCGCGGTCCCGCAGCGCCAGCAGGGCTCCGGGCCCGTCGACGCTGCGGGAGGGGAAGCGGTGTCTCCGGACTCGTACACGAGGCCGGGAGTGTAGAGCGCCGCTCGGCCGGACTTCGCGATCGAGCGAGCAGAGAACGGTTGCTGGAGGAGGTATTGGACTGCGCGATTCCGTCCGTGGCTCGTCACTGAACGGCACTCGATGATGGTCCGGCAACACTCGACCGAGCAGAATCTGAAACAGAAGAGGCTACCCGATGGATAGCCTCGTTTTTCCTTGAAATTATTGAATCAAATACTTGAGTTCTTCACAAGCCATGGTGGGCAGAAATTCGGTGATATCGTACTCCGCAACTCCCTGGCGGTTAAAGGGATCTTCGGCAACGATCTCCTGCAATTTCTCTGCACTTTCAGCCCGTGCTAAAATGACACCACCAGTTCGGGGCTCCTTTCTGCCTGAGAGCAGGAAAACGCCTGCTGCATAATACTTTTCAAGAAATTGCCTGTGCCCGTCGAGCAACTGATCTACTTCTGCCAGCGGTCCGTTGTACGTCAATTGAATGATAAACATGTGATCTGTTGTACCGTCTGCCCTGACAGATCGGAGATGACGGCCTCTACTACCTGTCTCGCCATTCTTTTACCTCCGTTTGGGTTGGAGGGAGATTACCCTTCGTAGCGGCTGGATCAACCAGGAGATCTCCAACCCCGAGACAGAGCGTGGGCCAGGCGGCGAGCCGAACACCGTCGGCGGGCGGACTGGCGCTTCCTTCGCGAGCACCCGGCCCGAGGATGACGCTCGATCATTCATTACGTGGACGTCGATGACCTCCCGGGCAATCGAGATCACAGCCGCGTGCGAGCGTAACCTGAACTCGCCACTTGCGGAAAATCCCTTCGCATGCGAAACCGTATGAAACAGCGTTCTAGAGGCGACGACCAGATTCGAACTGGTGTACGAGGCTTTGCAGGCCTCTGCCTAACCACTCGGCCACGTCGCCAGACTCGAGCATCCTAGCCGTGAGCGCGAAACACCCGGACGGCCGCCGGGCGCTTGACACGGTAATGTGACAAGGCGCACAATCAGGGGATGCACACGGTCTCCGAGATCCTGGTCGAGAAGAGCTCCACCGTGATCGAGATCGACGGGGGTGCGACGGTCTACGACGCGGTCAAGCGGATGGTGGCCGAAAACGTCGGCGCGCTCCTCGTCACCGGCAGCGGCGAGATCGACGGGATCTTCACCGAGCGCGACTACCTGCGCCGGATCGCGGTCGAGGGGCGACGCTCACGCGACACGCTCGTGCGCGAGGTCATGTCGGCACCCGTGATCTGCGTCACGCCCGAGACGAGCATCGAGGAGGGAATGGCGCTGATGACCGATCGGCGCATCCGTCACGCGCCGGTGGTCGACGACGGAGAGGTCGTCGGGATGGTCTCGATCGGCGACCTCGTCAAGTTCACCTCCAGGGCGCAGAGCTTCCAGATCCAGTACCTGCAGGACTACATCGGCGCCAGGTGAGATCCACGATCCTCCGGCCCATCGGCTGCGACTGACGATCCCTCACCGGCGCTCGGCCACGATCGTCGCGGCCGCGTCCATTGCCGCGGGATGCCCGGTGAGCACTTCGAGAAACGGTTCCTTCTGCAACGACAGGAGCTTCACGTCCGTCAACGCGGCGACGGTCGCGTTTCGGGTCGTATCGTGGAGCAGTGCGATCTCGCCGAAGCCGTCGCCTCGAGCCAGGATGGCAACGCGCGAACCGTCGATCACGACTTCGAGCTCTCCCTCCGCGATCGCGTAGTAATGCTCTCCCTCCGCTCCCTGGGTGACGATCGCGGTTCCGGCAGTCGCTTCGAGAGGCTCGAGGCTGCGCGCGATGCCCTCGAGCGCGGGAGGGCCGAGCGCGGAGAACAGGCGCAGCGACCGAAGGAGCCCGATCTCGACGACCGGCACCGAGGCAGAGGCGTCCAGGGCGAAGAGGCGCCGTCCGATCAGGAGCGCCAGCCCCGGGAGGAGCAGCCCGGTGCCGACGACGGCCGCCGTCGTTCCTCCGAGGTGGACGAGGAGGGGTGCGAGCATCGCCCCCGCCGCGATCGCCGCGCTCATGAGGCACTCGAGCACGCCGAAGACGCGCGCGAGCACCTCGGGCGGCGCGGTGCGCTGGAGCAGCGTTCGCCCCGACACGTCGAACAGGCTGTGGGAGGCGCCTGCCGCGACGAGGAGGATCATCGCGGCAGCGACGGTCGAGAGAATCGCGAGCAGGATGAACGCCGTCGCCCAGACGATGAGCGCGCCCACGATCGCCGGGATCAACCGTGATCTTCCCACGAGCGTCGCAGTGACCGCGATCGCGAGCGCGCCGCCGAGCCCGAACGCGGCATTCAGGTACCCGGCACCTCCGTCGCCCATGCCGAGCACGCTCACGGCGAGCACGACGTAGAGGACGTCGAGCATGCCGATGGCAACCTGCTCGGCGCCGAGGATGCCGACGAGCATTCGAGCGGACGGTTCACGGACCACGACCGAGAACCCTTCGACGAGCTCCTGGCGAACGCTCGCTCCCGAGGCCGGGTTCGCGGGCGGCCCGGAGATGGAGCCGACGAGCGACGCGCCACCGAGGACGGCGAGGGCCATCAGGAGGAAGACCCACCCAGGCCCCGCCAGGCCGAGAATCAGGCCGGCAAGTGCTGGAGCGACGAGGATGCTGGTGCTCTCGTTCCAGCCGGAGACGACGTTCGAGGCCGTCAACTCCTCCGGTGTGCGGCAGAGCCCCGGCGTTAGCGCTGCCATCGTAGGTCGGGTCATCGTGGTGGCGGTGGCCGCGACGGCCGCGCAGGCGTACGCAAGAGCCGCCGGGCCGTCGGCGAGTAGCACGGCTGCGGTTGCGCCCATTGCAGTCGCCTGGATGGCGTAGCCCAGGGTGAGGACACGGGCCGGCCGATAGCGATCACCGAGCACGGACGCAAACGGCGCGAACACGGTCGCCGGGATCATCTGGATGAGGGCGACGAGCCCCGCAGCCGTCGCGCCGCCCCGCCCGTACGCGTATATGAGCATCGCGATCCAGACGGCCCACTCGGCGCCGTTGAACGCTGCGAAGGCGATCTGGACACGGCGAATATCGGGGTTGCGGGCGACGACCGCGAGCACCCTGCCGATCAGGCGAACGTGGCTTCTCATGCGCGAGAGCCGCCGGCGACGCGTCCGTGCTCGACGCGGTCCGGGACGGGATCACACGTGGTCGCCGCCCGCGTCTCGACGGCGGCCGGCGATCGGTCGGGTCGGGGGACGGCGCCCACCCGTGGAGTATTCACGCTCGGAGGCGCACGTGCACGGTCGCCACCATGCGTTCCGCGATACTGGGAGCATGGACGGCGACCGCGCCGGCGAGCTCCTCGAGTACGTGCGCGACCTCGACAGGCGCGACGCGGATCTCGCCGCGCAGATCGGGGTCGCCGGCGACCTGCTTCACCGGGTCGACGGGGTGAGGGCGAGCGCCGAGCGCGTGGCGCGCGCGCTCGCGATGCTTCCCGCCGAGGTCGACCGGGCGACGCAAGCGGTCGCCGATGCGAAGGTGCGGGAGGCGGACGCACGACGGGAGGCCGAGGTCGCCGAGCGAGCCCTGGCGGAGGCTCTGGCCTCGAAGCGCGTCGGCGACGAGGCCAGGAGCGCGGCCGAGCGCGCGTTCCGGCGCGCGAGCGTGCATGCGGAGGATACGGCGGGGCTGGTGGCACGGCAGGAGGAGCGCCTGCAGGTGCTCCGGTCGGAACGGATCGTCCTCCGGGCGGAGACCGACCGGCTCGTGGTCGAGGCAGAGACCGTCGCCCGCGACGTCGTCGATCTGCCGCGCCTGTCGGCGTCGGGTCGCTCGGCCCCCGGGGCCTCGCTTCCGGAGATCGAGGAGTGGGGCGCCCGCGCGCACGCGGCGATCTTCGTCGTCCGCGGCGGATTGGAGACCGAGCGCGAACGACTCGTGCTGGAGGCGAACGCCCTCGCCGCCGCGCACCTCGGCGACCACGGCGGGGCCGCGAGCGTCGCCCTGGTTCGCACGTGGCTGGAAATGGAGCTCCGGTAGCCGCATGGAGCATGCCGCCCCGGCGACGGCCGCGGCCAGACGACGCGACGGTTACGGGAAGGTCGGGTCGTCAGGGCGGAGATCGAGCGGGCCGCCGTCACGGCAACCGGCGGGCAGCCGGTAGTCGAGCCGTGCGACGGTCACGTCCGAGAGATCACGGGCCTGTTGGGCCTGCATCAGCTCTCCCGCGGTCGTCGCCGCGAGACCCAGGCGGCGTGCGAGCTCCACCCCTTCCTGGAGGGCGAAGCACTCCGTCTCTGCCTCGTCCCGCACGCCACGGAGGTGTACTGCCTCGTGTGCCAGCACCGTGATCGCGAACGACGCCTCGTCGCGCGGGCCGAGCTCGTTCTCGAATGCGATCCGGTACAGCGCGCGGCAGACCGTCGGCTCGAGGTAGGCGATTGCTCGCTGGGTAAAGGCGACGCCGGCGGCATCCGATCCGGCACCGGTGAAGGCGTAAGCGTCATCGCAGAACACGCGCACATTGCGCTCTGCGATACGAGCCGCCTCGCGCGAGAAGCGCTGCTCCGCCCGGTCTCTCTCCGCGCGCCCAACGGCCGACCAGCCGGCGTCGTGGTCGACGCGGTAGGCGAGCCCGAACAGGGTGATGCCGGCGACGACCACGAGCGCGAGAGGGCCGCGCGATCGACGTCTCGCGCGCGGAGCCGCCGGCACGAGGATCGGCTCGCCCTCATCGTCCACGCTCTCGACCCAGCCGAGGTCGGCGTCGTCCGCCCCCGGCAGGCGACGGGAGGCAGGTTGCGTCGATGCTCCGGCCCGTCGCTCGCGGACCCCCCGGACCACGAACTCGGCTTCCGTCGCGAGGAGGATCGCGAACGGGAGCCAGAACGGGATGGCCGACTGCAGGCGCGCCGAGAAGAGCCAGCCGAGGACGAAGACGAGGGCGACGATCCGGGAGACGGTCTGGGCGCGATCGCGCGAGCTCTCCACATCGTCAGTCTAGGCCCGCATAGGATCCGGACATGATCGATCCCCTCGAGCGCTGGCGCGAGCTCGGCCTCGACGACAAGCCGGACTACGCCGGGCTCCTCACCTACTCGGCCCTGCCGTTCACGCACGACGTGGAGGAGCTACGTGGCGTCGACGTCGCAATCGTCGGTGCACCGATGGACGATCTCACATCGGATCGGCCGGGAACGCGGTTCGGGCCACGCGCAATTCGCGCCGCCAGTTGTCCGCCAGGGCCGCATCTCGAGGCCGGGCTCGACGCAATGCAGGAATTGACGGTCGTCGACTTCGGTGACGCCGCCGTGCTGCCGGCGGACCCGGCGCGCAGTCACGCTGCCATCGAGCGAACGGTCGGCCAGGTCGTCGCAGCCGGCGCGATCCCCGTCGTTCTCGGAGGCGACCACTCGATCACCGAGCCGAACGTGAGGGCGGTGGCAGCGCGTCACGGCCCCCTGGCGCTCGTCCACTTCGACACCCATACCGACACCGGCGAGGAGGTGTTCGGAGTCGAGATCTCTCACGGAACGCCGATGTTCCGGCTCGTGCGCGACGGCCACATCGACGGTTCGAGGTACGTTCAGATCGGCCTTCGCGGGTACTGGCCGGGGGTCCGGGAGTTCGCCTGGCAGGCCGGCCAGGGCATCACCACCCTCTTCATGCACGACGTGCGCGAGCGTGGCATTCGCGCGATCGTCGAGCAGACGCTTGCGATCGTCGGTGGCGGGCCCACGTTCCTCACCGTCGACGTGGACGTGCTCGACCCTGCGTTCGCCCCCGGCACGGGAACACCCGAGCCCGGCGGTCTGACGAGTACCGATCTCCTGTGGGCGTGCCGCGAGCTCGCTACGAGCCTGGACATCGTCGGGATGGACGTCGTCGAGGTGATTCCAACCGCCGTCGGCTCGGCCGACATCACGTCCCTCGTCGCCGAGCGGATCGTGCGGGAGAGCCTGACGGGAATCGCCGTCAGGCGGTCACGCACCCGGTAGCGACACGAGCTGGACGTCGCACTGCCAGACCTCACGGTGCTCGGCGATCCCGACGTTTGTGCAGCGATCTGCCTCGAGGTTCGGAAAGCCGTTGAGGATGCCCTGCTTGCACGAGTACCAGAACCCGGTTGGCGCCGACGCGGGCGCGCCGGTCGCCGTGCAGACACCGACGACTCCGGCCCTCTGAGGCCACCGGCGATCCTGGGCGACGACCATCAGCACCACGATCGTTGCTACGACCAGGATGATCCTCACGATGGTCATCGGTGTGCTCGATTCGGCGGATGGCAGGAGCTGAGCGTGCGCTCCCTGTGTCCTATATCGGCATCGGCGCGCCCGAGTTGAGTGCCGGGTGGGCATGTGAGCGCACCGAGACGATTCGACTAGAGTCGCGAGCATGACTGCCGTCAGCATGGACGGGAAGGCGCTCGCAGCGACGGTGCGCGACGACGTCGCGCGTGAGGTCGCGGAGCTCGGGCACGTCGGCCTCGCCACAGTGCTCGTCGGGGACGATCCCGCCTCACACGTGTACATCGCCGCGAAGCACAAGGCTGCGACGGAGGCGGGGATCGACGCCCGAGACATCCGTCTCTCGCCCGACACGACGGAAGCCGACGTGCTCTCGCTCGTCGACGAGCTGAACAGCGACCCCGAGATCGACGGGATCCTCGTCCAGCTGCCGCTGCCGACGCAGATGAGCGAGACGAAGGTCACCTATGCCGTCTCACCTGCCAAGGACGTCGACGGCTTTCATCCGGTCAACGCCGGCAACCTCTACCTCGGCACGCCGATCCATGTTCCCGCGACGCCCTCCGGCTGCATGGAGCTGCTGCGCGCCTACGATGTCGATCCGGCAGGCAAGGAGGCGGTCGTGATCGGCCGCAGTGAGATCGTGGGACGGCCGATGGCGATGCTGCTCATGCACGCAAATGCCACCGTCACCGTCTGTCACTCACGCACTGCCGACCTCGCCGCGCACGTGCACAGAGCGGACATCGTCGTCGCGGCGGTCGGCCGGCCCGGAATCGTGACGGCGGAGATGGTGAAGCCTGGTGCCGCCTGTCTCGACGTCGGCCTGACGCGCACGGAAGACGGGATCCGCGGCGACATCGACGCCGCGGTGGCGAGCGTCGCGGGGTTTCTGACGCCGATGCCCGGAGGAACCGGTCCGATGACGATCGCGATGTTGCTTCGGAGCACGCTCAAGGCGGCTCGCTACAGGCGCGGACTGCTTGCTTTCCCGGGGTCGTGACGGTACCGTTCTGGCCGCTTCGTTAAGTCGTACGGTTTCGTCCGCGGGGTCGTACACGGTTCAGGAGGACGTTCGTTGTCAGAGATTGGCACCGTCAAGTGGTTTTCGAACGAGAAGGGCTTCGGGTTCATCGAGCGCGAAGGCGGAGAGGACGTTTTCGTCCACTTCTCGGCAATCACGATGGACGGATACAAGTCCCTCACCGAGGGGCAGAAGGTGGAGTTCGAGGTCGTCCAGGGGCCGAAAGGCGCTCAGGCGGCGAACGTCACGGCGGCTGCATAGCTTCCCGGATTCGAGCTTCGTGCGACGGGCCCCGGAAGGGGCCCGTTGTCTTTCTGGCGCGATCGAGGGTCTGACAGGATGGGAGTGGGATGGCGATCGACAGGGATACGGTGGTGCACGTGGCGCGGCTCGCCCGCCTCGACCTCACCGACGACGAGACCGACCGGCTCACGCTCGAGCTCGGCGCAATCCTCGAGGCGGTCTCGAAGGTGGCGGAGCTCGACCTCGCGGACGTGCCGCCGACCTCGCATCCGCTCGACCTCGTGAACATCTGGGCAGACGACGAGCCGCGGCCGTCGCTCGACCTCGCTGACGCGCTCGCGAACAGCCCCGCCCGCGAGGGCGATCTCTTCCGTGTCCCGCCGTCACACGGGCCGGAGGTCTCCTCGTGATCGACACGCTTCGCCTCACCGCCGAGAAGGCGCTGGCACTGATGGAGAGGCGTGAGGTCTCCTCCGCCGAGCTCCACGGCGCCTATCTGGCTGCCGCCGCCGAGCGCGACGGCGAGATCCACGCGTACCTGCGCCTCGTCGACCACGCCGACGGCGGGGGGGTGCCGATCGCGCTCAAGGACGTGATCTCGACGAAGGGAATCGAGACGACCGCCGGCTCGAAGATCCTCTCGGGGTACGTCCCCGTCTTCGACGCGACTGTCGCCGAGCGATGCAGGACGGCGGGAATGCCGATCATCGGGAAGACGAATACGGACGAGTTCGCGATGGGCTCGTCCACAGAGAACTCGGCCTACGGCCCCTCGCGCAATCCGTGGGACCCGGCCCGGGTGCCCGGCGGCTCGGGAGGCGGGACGGCTGCGGCGGTTTCCGGCGGGCTCGCCCCCTGGGGCCTCGGCTCCGACACAGGGGGCTCGATCAAGCAACCGTCGGCCTTGTGCGGGAACGTCGGCCTGCGGCCGACCTACGGCACCGTTTCACGGTACGGGATCGTCGCGTTCGCCTCGAGCCTCGATCAGATCGGACCGGTCGCGAAGACGGTGCGAGACGTCGCGCTGCTCTACTCGATCATCGCCGGGCGAGACGTCAACGACTCGACGACCGTCGACCTGCCGGAGCCGGTGCAACTGCCGACCGCGGACAGCCTCGCCGGGGTCCGGATCGGGATCCCGAAGCAGGTGTGGGACCTGGCAGGGATCGAGCCTGGCGTGATGGCGTCGTTCGAGTCCGCGATCGAGACGGCGCGCTCGCTCGGTGCGGAGATCGGAGAGTGTGACCTCCCGCTCTCGTTCGATTACGGGATGGCGTGCTACTACCTCATCGCGCCGGCCGAGGCCTCGTCGAACCTCGCCCGGTACGACGGCGTGCGCTATGGCCCGAGGGTCGACGCTCCGACCTATCGCGAGATGGTCGAGCAGACCCGCGACGCCGGGTTCGGCGACGAGCCGAAGCGTCGCATCATGCTCGGCACCTATGCACTCTCGGCCGGATACTACGACGCCTACTACGGACAGGCGCAGCGCGTTCGCACCCTCCTGATCCGGGAGCACCGGGCGGCGCTCGAACGGTTCGACGTCATCGCGACGCCGACGTCGCCCACGGTCGCGTTCCCGATCGGCGACCGCGCCGCCGACCCGCTCGCGATGTACGCCTGCGACGTGATGACGATTCCGTCGTGCCTCGCGGGCCTGCCCGGCCTGAACATCCCCTCCGGGCTCTCGGAGGGCCTGCCGGTCGGCCTGCAGCTGATCGGGGCGCAGTTCGGCGAGAACGCCCTCTTCCGGGCCGGCCATGCGCTCGAGCAGGCGATCGGCTTCGACACCGTCCCGACGCGGCTGCGGGGCGAGACCTCATGAGCACGACCTGGGAGACGGTCGTAGGGCTCGAGATCCATGTCCAGCTCAAGACGAGGACGAAGATGTTCTGCCGGTGCACAGCCGGCTACGGAGCGGCGGAGAACACGCAGACCTGCCCGGTCTGCCTCGGCTTCCCCGGGGCGCTGCCGGTGATGAACCGGACGGCGATCGAGTGGACCGTGAAGCTCGGGCTCGCCCTCGGCTGCGAGATCGCGCCGCGCGCCGTCTTCGCGCGAAAGAACTACTTCTACCCGGACCTGCCGAAGGGCTATCAAATTTCCCAATACGATATGCCATCTTGCATAAACGGCAATTTGATAGTTCCCATGCCCGAGGGGTCGCTCCTCGTGGGCATCGCGCGCGCGCACCTCGAGGAGGATGCCGCCAAGACCGTGCACGTCGGCGGGCACACGGGGAGGATCGGTGGCGCCTCGACCTCGCTCGTCGACTACAACCGCGGTGGCACGCCGCTGGTCGAGATCGTGACCGGTCCGGACCTCCGCTCCGCGGAGGAGGCAAAGCGCTTCCTGCTCCTGCTCCGCCAGACGGTCGTCGAGCTCGGCATCTCGGATGCGGAGATGGAGAAGGGAACGCTGCGGGTCGACGCCAACGTCTCCGTCCGCCCGGAGGGCTCCACAGAGCTCCGAACACGCTGTGAGATCAAGAACATGAACTCGTTCAACTACATCGCGCGCGGGATCGAGGCCGAGGCGGCCCGTCAGATCGCGGTCTGGGAGGCCGGGGGAGAGGTGAAACAGGAGACCTTCGACTTCGACGCCGGCTCGGGCGCGCTCACACCGCGCCGCTCGAAGGAGGAGGCCGACGACTACCGCTACTTCCCCGAGCCCGACCTCGTGCCGGTGGAGCCGCCGGCCGAGATGATCGAGCGGCTGCGTGCGGAGCTGTCGGAGCCTCCGGCGGCCCGCGTCGCGCGCCTCGGCGAGGAGCTCGACCTCGACCGCGCGCTCGTGCTCGTCACCGGCGGGCTGGACGCGCTCTACGCCGCGACGGTCGCCGCCGGCGCCGACAGGATCGCCGCGTCGAACGTGATCGCCAACAACCTCGTCGGCGCCGGCGTCGACCCCGCCGCGGTGGACGCGACGGAGCTCGCGAAGCTCGTCGGCGCGCGCGAGAGGATTCCGCGCCCCGCCTTCGACGAGGCGATCGCGAAGGCGGGCGAGCCGGGGTTCTCGGCGGACCCGTTCCTCGCGCAGGAGGTCGTCAGCGACGCCGCCGAGCTCGAGCCGGTGATCGACGCGATCATCGCCGCCAACCCCGGCCAGGTGGCAGCCTACCGCGGCGGCAAGGACGGCCTGCTCGGGTTCTTCGTCGGTCAGGTGCTGAAGGAGACCGCCGGCCAGGCAGACCCGCGCGTCGTCAGCGAGTTGGTGCGCGCGCGGCTCGCCGGCTGAGGATTCGCCGCACACGTTCGGGCGCGCCGGGGTCGGACGCGACTATCATCGGGGCATGCGACGCTCGCTGATCTGGCTGACGCTGCTGCCGTTCGCGGCCGCGAGCGTGCTCGTCGGCCACGCTCTCGCGTATTCGGTCACGGGGACCCCCGCCGGAGACGTGCACGGCTATCTGGCCCATGCGCCGCAGGTCGTCCTCATCCTCGCGACGCTCGCCCTCGTCGGCATCGCCACCGACGCGCGAGCCCGCCGGAGCTCGCCGGTGCCACTCGCGACGCTCGGCGTGATGGCGTTCGTCGCCCAGGAGCACCTCGAGCGGCTGATCCACACGGGGCACGTCCCGTTCCTGCTCGCGAGCCCCGTGCTGTGGCTCGGCATCGCGCTGCAGCTCCCGCTCGCCTTCGGCGTCTGGCAGATCGCGCGCCGGCTCGGCGATCAGCTCGCCGC
This sequence comes from uncultured Thermoleophilia bacterium, assembly GCA_963756835.1. Classification (GTDB taxonomy): domain Bacteria; phylum Actinomycetota; class Thermoleophilia; order Gaiellales; family Gaiellaceae; genus Gaiella. The sequence goes on along the minus strand of CAVWPE010000007.1, from coordinate 20,267 downwards.
GCCGCGTCGGCGCGTCGCGCCGCCCGCCCTCGCCTGGCTCGCCGTGCCCGCGCGGCCCGTGCCCGCCGGCTGCCACGTCGGCGCCGCCGCGACGACACGCTCCGGACGCGGCCCACCGACCGTCTCCTGACCTCGTTCCCTGCTGCCTCGTCGAGAGCAGCCGAAGAGATCCAGGAGAGTCAGATGCGTCGCATCCTCGTTCTAGCCGTCGCGCTCGTCGCGGTGGCGCTGCCCGCCGCCGCGGGCTCCACAACGACTGCAGCCAAGCCGGTCGTGATCCAGATCAAGGCCGTGAACGGCAAGCCCGTCCGCGGGATCAAGCGGCCCTCCGTCAAGAAGGGGCGGACGGTCCGGTTCGTGATCTCGACGAACGTCGGCACCGAGATCCACCTGCACGGCTATGACATCGAGAAGAAGCCGCGGCAGGGGAAGCCGACCGTGATCCAGTTCGTCGCGAAGATTCCGGGGCGCTTCGAGCTCGAGCTTCACCACCCGGACGTGCTGCTCGCCCAGCTGACGGTCAGGCCCTGACCCGGGCACTGCTGCCGAACGTGCTCGCGCACGGGATCGGGGGGGTCCAGGACCTCCCCGTCCCGGCGTGGCTCTTCTACTGGGGCGGCGCGGTCGTCCTCGTCGTCTCTTTCATCGCGCTCGGCGCCCTGTGGCAGACGCCGCAACTCGCCCGCCACGCGCGGGGGAGGGAACTCGGCGCGACGCTCAGCGCCCTCGTCCTCGGGCCGCTCCGGATCGCCGCCCAGGTCGTCTCGGTCGCTCTCTTCGTGGTCGTGCTCGCCGCGGCTCTCGTCGGAACCATCGATCCCCAGACGAACCTCGCGCCGACCTTCGTCTATGTCGTGTTCTGGCTCGGGCTGCCGCTCCTGTCCCTGCTGTTCGGCAACGTCTGGCGCGCGCTCAGCCCCTGGCGGGCTCTTGCGGACGCGTTCGTCTGGATCTGGGAGAGGGGCGGCAGGGAGGCTCGCCCGCTCGCGGCCTACCCGGAGCGGTTCGGCCGCTACCCCGGCGCGGTCATGCTGCTGGCCTTCGTCGCGATGGAGCTCTGCTACTCCGATCCGTCGAATCCGAGGGCGCTGGCCTTCGCGATCGGCCTCTACTCGTACGTCGCGCTCTTCGGGATGATCGCGTTCGGACGCGAATGCTGGGTCGAGCGCGGAGAGGGGTTCGCGATCCTGTTCGCGTACATCGCCCGCATCGCGCCGCTCACGGTCACGGAGGGTCGTGTCCGCCTCCGTGTGCCGCTCGCCGGCCTCGCGGGACCGGAGCACGTTCCCGGCTCGATCGTGTTCATCGCGGTCGCGCTCGGGTCCGTCGGCTTCGACGGATACAGCCGAACGACGTCCTGGCAGGACCTCCTCGCGCGCATCGAGTCGCCCTACGTCCTCGATCGGCCGGGGACGGGCGAGCTCCTCGTCACGGGAGTCAACCTCGCCGGCCTCCTGGGTGCGGTCGCCCTCATCCTCCTCGCGTACCTCGCGGCGTGCGCAATTGCCCGCTCGATGGTGCGGGCGCCGCGGTCGCTCGTGCCCGAGTTCGCGCTGTCGCTCGTGCCGATCGCACTCGTGTACGCGGTCGCCCACTACTTCTCGCTCTTCGTGCTCCAGGGGCAGTACATCGCGCCACTCGCGTCCGACCCTCTCGGCCGGGGCTGGGATCTCTTCGGCACCGCCGATGTGCTCCCGGACATCACGATTCTCGCGCCGAACACGATCTGGTACGTGCAGGCGGCGTCCCTCGTGATCGGCCACGTCGCGGGCCTCGCGGTCGCCCACGACCGCGCGGTCGCGATCTTCCGGGACCGCGGCGATGCGCTCCGGAGTCAGTATGCGATGCTTGCGTTGATGGTCGTCTATACGGTCGGCGGTCTGTGGGTGCTCTCGCGCGGATGATCCCACTCGCCCACGGTGGAACGCCGGGCCTGATCGCCGAGGTGTCGCTCGGACTCGTCGTAGCGGTGCTGCTCGGCTTCGTCTGGCTCAGGGAGCGGCGCCGGCGGAGCCGTGGCGAGCATCCGCCAGAGGCCTCGATGCGGGAGTAGGGGCGAGAAACCCTGCGTAGAGGAGCAACGCTGCCGCCGCCGAGAAGAGCGCCGACTCCGCCTCCCCGAGCCCGGCGAGGGCGCTCCCGAGGGCGGCGACGAGAACGCCCGCGAGAATGAGCCCGTTGCCGACGGGACGACGGCGGATACCGATGATCGCGACCACCACGACGGCCATGGTGCCGAAGGAGTTCGCCACGATCGCGAGGAGGCGGGCGGGGAACAGGTCGAGATGCGCCTGCGCCTCGGGGATCGACCCGCCGGTGACGGGGGCGGTGAGCGGCACGGCCACCGCGATCCCGATCGCCAGGCCGACGTAGACGAGGGTCAGTGGAATCGCGAGCCGTACGCCGACGAGGACGAGCGAGCCCGCCCCGAGGAGCGCTGCGGCCAGCAACCCGCCGAACAGGTAGTACACGCGAAAAGCGCTATCGCCCCAGCCGGCGGCGGCACCCACCGCGAGTGCGGCGGAGCCGATCGCGAACGCGGCAATCGCACCGGACCACACGAGGAGCTCCGGCGCACGACGGTCGCGGTAGCGTCGGACGAGGTCGGCGCTGAGCCGGAGGGAGACGAGCGTCGCGACAAAGGCAAGAAGCGCTTCCACGGCCCTCAAGCGTAGTCGGCCCCGTCGCTGCGTCTCGCTACGGTAGGGGGAAAGTCCGGGCAGCGTGCGCCGCTAGGCTCTCGTGCGATGCCCACGAAGCGTTATCTCCTCACCCCGGGGCCCACTCCCGTGCCGCCTCAGGTGCTCGCCGCGATGGCGGAGCCGGTCGTCCACCACCGCTCGCCGGACTTCAAGGACGTGTTCGTCGAGGCACTCGGTCGTCTCCGGGAGGTCTTCCGTACGGAGAACGAGGTTCTCGTCTTCACGGCGTCCGGGACCGGTGCGTTCGAGTCCGCGGTTGCGAACCTCCTGTCGCCGGGTGATCGCGTGCTCGTGGTCTCTCACGGGGAGTTCGGAACCCGCTGGCAGAAGCTCGCGAATGCGTACGGGTGCGACGTCGTCCCACTGGACTACGCCTGGGGCGAGCAGCCGCGAGCCGACGACGTCGCCCGGGCGCTCTCCGAGAGTGGAGCGGAGGTTGCGCTCCTCGTCCATTCCGAGACCTCGACGGGTGTCGTCTCCGATATCCGCTCCCTGGTGGCCGCCTGCAACGACGCCGGCGTGATCTCGGTCGTCGATGCCATCTCGAGCCTCGGCGCCGTTCCGCTCGAAACCGACGCCTGGGGGATCGACGTCGTCGTGACTGGGTCGCAGAAGGCGTTGATGACTCCGCCTGGCCTGGCGTTCGCCTCGATCTCCGAGCGAGCGTGGGCGCGATCGACCGGGGCAACACTGCCGCGGTTCTACTGGGACTGGGCTCGGGCGCGCGCGAACCAGGCGAAGGGAAGCACCCCGTTCACGCCGGCGACCTCCACGGTCGTCGCCCTCAACGCTGCGCTCGAGCTGATCCTCGCCGAGGGCCTGGATGTCGTTCATGCCCGCCATGTCGCGCTCGGCCGGGCCTGCCGTGCCGGCGCCAGGGCGATGGGGCTCGAGCTCTACTCACCGGATGACGACGGCGCTGCCGTCCTGACGGGAATCCTGACTCCGCCCGGGATCGACGCGGTTGCGTTGCGACTCGCGCTTCGCGACCGGTACGGGATCACGATCGCGGGCGGGCACGGCGATATCGCCGGCCGCCTCTTCCGGATCGGGCACATCGGCTACGTGGACATCTTCGACATCACGACGGCGCTCGGTGCGGTCGAGCTGCAGCTCGTCGAGATGGGCGCAAACGTCGAGCGGGGCGCCGCCGGAGCCGCTGCGCTCGCGGCCTACCAAGCCTCGGTCTGACGATGCGCGTCCTCGTCCGAGAGTCGATCGCCGAGGCGGGAGTCGAGCTCCTGCGGTCGAAGTTCGACGTCGACCACGACCAGACGACGCCGCTCGAGGAGATCATCGGCGCCTACGACGCGATCGTGATCCGCTCGGCGACGAAGCTCACCGCGGGCCTGATCGACGCGGCGACGAATCTGAAGATGATCGGGCGCGCCGGAGTCGGCGTGGACAACGTCGATGTCGACGCTGCGACGAGGCGAGGGATCGTCGTCGCAAACGCCCCGGAGTCGACCGTCGTCTCCGCGGCGGAGCAGACCGTCGGGCTGATGGTGGCGCTCGCGCGGAACATCCCCCAGGCACATGCCGCCCTCAAGCAGGGTCGGTGGGAGCGCTCGGCGTGGGGGGGCGTCGAGCTCGAAGGGAAGACGCTCGGCGTCCTCGGGTTCGGGCGCATCGGTCAGCAGGTCGCACGGCGCGCGGTCGGCCTCGGTATGCAGGTCGTCGCCTACGACCCGTTCGTCGCCGACGAGCGCTTCCGCGAGCTCGGAGTGGATCACGCAACGACGGAGGACGACGTCTTCGGCGTGGCCGACTTCCTCACGCTGCACTCCCCGCTGACCGACGAGACGCGAGGCATGATCAATCGGGACTCGATCGCCCGGATGAAAGACGGGGCGAGGATCGTCAACGCCGCACGTGGCGCGCTCATCGACGAGGAGGCCCTCGAGGATGCTCTTCGATCGGGCAAGCTCGCCGGAGCCGCGCTCGACGTCTTCTCGGCCGAGCCCTACGACGGGCCGCTCCTCGGGATCGACAGTGTCGTCGTGACCCCGCACCTTGCCGCCTCGACCGACGAGGCGCAGGACCGCGCCGGCGTGATCATCGCCGAGCAGGTCTGCGCCGCACTCGACGGCGGCCTCGTCACGAACGCTGTCAACATCCCGGTCGTCGACAAGGCATCACTGGAGGTCCTCGGTCCGTTCATGCCTCTCGTCACGAAGCTCGGCCGGCTCGCCGTGGAGCTCGCCGGAGGACGTCCGCGCCGCGTGGTCGTCTCCGCACACGGCCCGCTGGCCGACTACGACACGCGGCTCCTCACGGTCGCAGCCCTCGACGGCATCTTCCGGGGCCGGGTCGATCAGGTCGTCAACTACGTCAACGCGTCGCTGCTCGCAGCGGAGCGCGGCATCGCGGTCTCCGAGGAGCAGCACCGCGGCTCGCGTGACTATACGAACGTCGTCGAAGTGCGGCTCACCGCCGAAGGAGGCGAGGAGATCGAGGTCTCGGGGACGACGATCGGGCCGGAACCACGGCTCTTCCTCGCGAGCGCGTACGGGTTCGGGATCGACATCGAGCTGGCCCCCGACATGGTGTTCTTCCGCTACGACGATGTCCCGGGAGTGATCGGCAAGGTCGGCACGCTGTTCGGCGTCAACGGCGCGAACATCGCGAACATGGCCGTTTCGAGGACGCGGGACGGGCAGCAGGCGCTCATGGCGCTCTCCGTCGACGAGCCGCCGTCGGCAGAGTTGATCGAGGAGATGCACAACGTCGGCTTCGGCGATGCGATCTTCATCGAGCTCGAATAGGTCGGTGGCGGAGGCCGATGAGCGGACGGGGGTCGAGCTGGGTCGTTGCGCAGTTCGCACTCATGGCGCTGATCCTCGCGGGCGGAACGCTTCCGCCCGACTGGCCCGCGTGGCTCGGGCGGCCCCGTACCGGGCTCGGGATCGTGCTGATCCTCGCGGGTGGCGCCTTTGCGCTCTGGGCCGGCCGTCGACTCGGCCGGTCGTTGACTCCTTTCCCGAGGCCGAATGACGCGGGCCTCGTCACCGACGGACCATTCGGCGTCGTGCGTCATCCGATCTATCTCGGTGGCCTCGGTGTCTTCCTTGGCTTCTCTCTCCTGACGAGCCTCTCTGCGCTCGCGCTCACGCTTGTGCTTCTCGCACTGTGGGTCGGAAAGGTCAGGGTCGAGGAGGAGCTCCTCGAGCGATCGTATGACGGGTACAGCGCCTATCGACGGCACGTGCGTCGACGCATTCTCCCGCTGATCTACTGACCTCTCCTAGAATCGGTCGATGCCGTGGCCAGACTCCGTCGAGCGCGTTGCCGTCTTCTACCGCGGGGCAGGCGCCGAGGCGCGGCTGGAAGAGCTCCCGACCGTGACACCCACGGCCCAGGCCGCTGCCGAGGCGATCGGCTGCTCGCTCGAGCAGATCGTCAAGTCGCTCGTCTTCCGGTGTGACGAGCGACCCGTCCTCGCTCTGCTCCCCGGTGATCGTCGCGCGGATCCCGTCAAGCTCGCGGCAGCGGCCGGCGCGACCGAAGCCCGCGTCGCGCGACCGGACGACGTTCTCGCCGTTACCGGCTTCGCTCCCGGAGCCGTCTCTCCGGTCCCGGTGCCGGTCGGCGCGCTCGTGCTCGTGGAGCAGACGATCCTCTCCGCGCCCGTGGTCTGGGTCGGAGGTGGCTCCGACCGGCACATGGCCATGCTTGCGCCCGTCGAGCTCGTCCGGTTGACCCGAGGCACGCTCGTCGACATCGCGCGGGAGTCACCGAGCCTCTAGACTTTCCTGACCGCGAACCACGAACCGGAGCACGGAGGAGCATGATGGAGGAGACCGCGAAGATCTGGATGAACGGTGAGCTCGTCGACTGGGCCGATGCGAAGGTCCACGTCGGCGTACACGGGCTCCATTACGGCTCCGGCGTGTTCGAGGGCGTGCGCTGCTACGAGACGCCGAAAGGCCCGGCCGTCTTCCGGCTCGCGGATCACATGCAGCGGTTGCACGACTCCGCGCGGCTGCTCTACATGGACATCCCGTACTCGGTCGAGGAGCTGCGCGAGGCGACTCACGGCCTCGTGAGGGCGAACGGGCTGCCCGCGTCGTACATCCGGCCGATCGCGTTCTACGGCTACGGTCAGCTCGGGGTCTCCACCCAGGGCAACCCGGTCGAGACCGTGATCATGAGCTGGCCCTGGGGCGCCTACCTCGGCGAGACGGCACTCGAGCAGGGGATAACGACGTGCATGTCGTCGTGGAAGCGTGTCGGGCCGAATACGATCCCGCACGCATCGAAGGCGAGTGGGGTGTACCTCAACTCGATGCTCGCGACGACGGAGGCTCGTCGCGCGGGCTACGACGAAGGAATCCTCCTGACCGACGACGGGTTCGTCGCTGACGGCCCGGGCGAGAACATCTTCGTGGTGAAGAACGGCATCATCCGCACGCCGCCCCTCTCGACCTCGATCCTGCCGGGGCTGACGCGCGACGCCGTCATCACGATCGCGCAGGATCTCGGATACGTCGTCGAGGAGGCGCCGCTCATCCGCTCGGATCTCTACCTCGCAGACGAGTTCTTCATGACAGGCACCGCCGCCGAGGTGACACCGGTGCGCGCGGTGGACGACCAGGAGCTCGGGGTCGGGCCTGTCACACGGGAGATCCAGGCCGCATACCTCGACACGGTCAACGGTCGGATCGATCGCTGGTCACACTGGCTCGACGTCGTCGACACCGCGGTCGCCGCGGCGTCCTAACGGCTACGGCCCCGGCCGTGTCGCGAGGAGCGTGCTGACGACACGGTCCTGATCCGATTCGGTCATCGCCGAGCCGCTCGGAAGACAGAGCCCCTGCGCGAAGAGGCGTGCGGAGACGCCGCCCCCGAACATGGGGCTGTCGGCGAAGACCGGCTGCAGGTGCATCGGCTTCCAGACGGGTCGCGCCTCGATGTCCTCCGCCTCGAGGGCGAGCCGGATCTGCTCCCGGTCAGCCCCGAACCGGCCGGGATCCACGGTGATGCACGTGAGCCAGCAATTCGATGTCCCGTCGGTCGCGCGCGGCATGAACGCGATCCCGGGCGTGTCGGCGAGTAGCTCCCGGTATCTCTCGTTGATGCGCTGTCGGGCGGCCACCCGTTCCGGCAGCACCGCGAGCTGCGCCCGTCCTACCGCAGCCAGAAGGTTGCTCAGCCGGTAGTTGAAGCCGATCTCGGTGTGCTCGTAGTGCGGCACAGGCTCGCGGGCCTGGGTCGAGAGCTTTCGTGCGTGTGCGAGGAGCGCGTCGTCGCGGCCGACCAGCGCACCGCCACCACTCGTCGTGACGATCTTGTTGCCGTTGAACGAGAGCGCAGCGAGCGCGGCCTGAGAGCCGGACCGCTCGCCGTGGTAGGTCGCACCGAGAGACTCGGTGGCGTCCTGGATCAAGGCGACCTCGTGACGGTTGCAGACCTCGACCAGCGCGTCGTAGTCGCAGCATTGCCCGTAGAGGTCGACCGCGATCACCGCCCGCACGCGCCCGCCGGTCCGCCGACGCGCGACGATCGCCTCGTCGACAAGAGCCGGATCCATCAGCCAGCTCTCGGCGCTGTCGACGAAGAACGGTCGCGCGCCGCTGTAGACGATCGGATTGGCGCTGGCGGCGAAGGTGAGCGACGAACAGCCGACCTCGTCCCCGGCGCCGATCCCGTGCACGACGAGAGCCAGGTGCAGCGCCGCCGTGCCGCTCGAGAGCGCGAGGACGTGGTGCGCGCCGGTCGCGGCGGCGATCTCCGCCTCGAACGCGTCGACGTGCGGCCCGAGCGGGGCGATCCAGTTCGACTCGATTGCATCGCGCACGAGGCCGATCTCGGCACCGCTGAGATGAGGGGGCGAGAGGTAGAGCCGGGCCACAGTCGAGCCAGCTTAGACGGACGGGCGGCGGCCGAGTGGCTGCCGACGCGCGAGCAGGCGATACTACGGGCATGCCAGGCCAGGCGCGAATGGTGTTTCTCGGGTTCGGCAAGTACGTTCGAGCAGACCGGATCTACGCGCTCGAGCCGATCCTCGGCGGCGATCGCGGCAACGGCCGCCGCACGCTCGTCTGGGTCGAGGGCATGCCGGAGCCGATGGTCGCTTCGCGGACGCAACAGACGATTCTCGACGAGATGGCTGCCGAGCCGACGCACGGCGAGTCGAAGCGCACCCGGCGCCCACTCCCGGATCAGGCGACCCTCTTCGCCGACGGCGCTTGAGCGTCCGCGAGCTGCTCTCGGGCAACGTGCACGACGTTGCCCGAGCGCTCCTCGGTTGCACCTTCTCGCTCGAAGGCGTCGGCGGGACCATCGTCGAGGTCGAGGCATATGCTCCAGACGACCCCGCCAGCCACGCGTTCCGCGGCCCCACCGGCAGGAACGCCTCGATGTTCGGCCCGGCAGGGACGCTCTACGTCTACCGGTCGTACGGCATCCACTGGTGCGTCAACGTCGCCTGCGAGGACGTCGGCGTGGGCGCAGCGGTGCTGTTGCGCGCCGTCGAGCCGACGACGGGAATCGACGAGATGCGCCGCCGGCGCCGGGGTGTCGAGGATGCGCTTCTGTGCGCGGGGCCGGGCCGCCTGACGCAGGCGCTCGGGATCACCGGAGAGCACGACGGACGCTCAGTGGCAGACCCGCCGTTCTTCCTTGGGCCGCGCGCGGGGCAAATCGATGTCGTCGCGACACCGCGGGTCGGCATCTCGAAGGCGGCCGACCGTCCGTGGCGCTATGTCATCCGGGGGACGCCGTGGGCTTCGCGCGGCCCACGACGAGGGTCACTCTGAGGCCCTTCCCGGCGGCGACGCCCGGTTCGGGAGTCTGCTCGATCACCGACCCAGGCGTTCCGGCCGCGTAGCGAAGCCTCGTCCTCGCGTGGAGCGCCTTCAGGCGCGCCCGCGCCGCGGCCGCGCTCGATCCGACGAGGTTCGGGACGAGGCCGTAGCGCGGGTCGGGCCGCGTGACATAGAGGCGTACGGCGTCGTTTGCCGAGAGGAATCCCGTCCGAGGCTCCTGCTTGACGACGTAGCCTGGACGCGTTCCCATCTTTGCCGGCACACCGATCAGCTCGCTCGTCAGGGGGACGCCGGTCAGGACGCCGTTTGCCGCCGACACCGTCTTTCCGACGACAACCGGCACGCTCACCTCGTTTGCGTAGCACTCTGCCTGCGTCGCCGGGCCACGACCCGCGAAATACGCAACGACGCGCGTTCCCGGGCAGAAACCGTTGTCGAGCTTGTACGAGCCACCTCGTGAGACGACGCGCTTCTCCTGTGCCGGCAGGTACGGGGTCGGCGGGAACTGCTCGGGCTCGAGCGAGAGACGCCTGTCGGCCCGCGTCATGAACGACTTCCAGATGAGGGCGGGAAGGGTGCCGCCGGAGACGGGCTCGCCCTCGAACTCGGTGAGCATCGGCTTGAGCTCATCGGGGTAGCCGACCCACACAGCGACGGCGAGCTGGGGGGTGTATCCCACGAACCAGGCGTCGCCGTAATTGTCGGTCGTCCCGGTCTTGCCCGCGGCCGGCCGATCGTCGAGCGCTGCGCGCCTCCCGGTGCCGGAGGTGACCACACGGCCGAGAATCGACGTGAGCAGGTCCGCCTGCCCGGTCGTCAGGGCCGTTCGTCCGACCGGTCGGTTCTCGGCCACCCGGCCGGATCGCGCGAACTCGACCCGTTCGATGACGCGCGGGCGATCCTTGGTCAGCGACCCGTCCACACGGACGCCACGGTTCGCGAAGGTCGCGTAGGCGCGGGTCATGTCGAGTGGATTGACCGCGACCGCTCCCAGCCCGATGGAGAAGTACGGATCGAGGGCGCTCCGGATACCGAGGTCGTGCGCGGTCTTGACGATCGCTTTCGGACCGACGAGCTTCGTCAGTTGCGCGTACACCGAATTGTCCGATGAGACCATCGCACGGGCGAGGTCGACCCGTCCGAGATACTCGCTCTCGTAGTTGGTGACGCGCCAGATCCGGTCACCCGCATCGATCTCGACCGGCTTCGAGTCGAACACCGTCACAGGCGAAATGCCCTGGCGCAACGCCGATGCGAGCACGATCGGCTTGAACGACGAGCCCGGCTGCCGCTCCGCCTGCGTCGCGAGATTGAACTGGCTGGCGCGGAAGTTGGATCCTCCGACCATCGCGCGCACGGCGCCGGTGCGCGGGTCGATCGCGACGAGGGCAGCGGCGGGACCGTTCGGCGTCCTGAGGACGCTGTCGATCGCCTTGCGGGCCGTCTCCTGGAGCCCGAGATCGATCGTCGAGGTCACCCGCAGCCCACCCCCGAAGACACGGCCGGCGCCGTACGTCGCGATCAGTTGATCCTTCACGTAGTTGACGAAGTACTGGGCGGGACCCTGGGTGCCCGGCAGGCGCACGTCCTCGGCCTGGGGGAGGGGCGCTGCCGACGCTGCACGGAGCTGCCGCAGCGTGATCTTGCCCTGGTCGAGCATCGTCTGGAGAACGAAGTGGCGCCTCTGCATCGCGGCTCGCGGGTGCTGCGTCGGGTCGTACAGCGACGGGTCGGCGGGCAGCCCGGCGAGCAGCGCCGACTCCGCAAGCGTGAGCTTCCCGGCACCTTTGTGGAAATACGTTCGCGCAGCCTGCTGGATGCCGTATGCCCCGTTGCCGAAGTAGATCGTGTTGAGGTAGGCGAGGAGGATGCGATCCTTCGTCCACCGCTGCTCGAGCTGCCAGGCGAGCGCGGCCTCGCGTACCTTCCGCGCCAGGGTCCGCTCGTTCCGGACGTACGCGTTCTTGACGAACTGCTGCGTGATCGTCGACCCGCCCTCGACCACGCTCTTCGACTGGATGTCCTGCCAGAGGGCGCGGGCGATGCCCCGCGTGTCGACGCCATGGTGCTCGTAGAAGCGCCGATCTTCGACCGAGACGATCGCCTGGCGCATGATCGGCGACACGTCGTCGATCGTCTTCAGGAGGACGCGACTCTCGTTGCCCCGAAGAACGGTCAAGACGGAGACACCGTTCGAGGCATAGATGACCCCGTCGACGTCGGCGTGTTGCGCCGCGGGGTCGAGGAGGGGGATCTCGCTCGCGACAGCGCGAACCAGACCGAACGAGAACGCCGTCCCCGCGAGCAACACCAGAACGGTGAGCACGGCGAAGAGGCGCAGCTTCCGAATCCGGCCCCGCTTCCGCGGGACCTTCGTGCTTCGACGCAGCCGCAAGGCGTGAAGTCTAGCCCCCGTTTGCGTGTCAGACCGTCCCGCGGTAAGGGAATCGCGAGGGAGGCAATCCAACGGCAACATGTCGTCGGGGCGACGCGCGCACGAGCGTCAGGGCTCGAGACCGTTCAGCGTGCCAGGAGCGCGAGGACGTCGTCACCGTAGCGCTCGATCCGCGCGGGCCCGAATCCCTTCACGCCCAAGAGCTCGTTGCGTGTCCCCGGCCTCGCCGCCGCAAGTGCGCGAAGCGTCGCGTCGGGGAAGACGACGTAGGCCGGAACGCCGTCGGCGTGCGACCGCTCGCGTCTCCAGTCGCGCAGGCGCCCGACGATGGTCTCGTCGACCGGCCCCGTTGTGGTCCCTCCGATCGCCGGAGGGTCGACATCCGGGTCCGCGTGGAGCACGCGGTAGCCGTCGTCGGTCTCGACCTCGACGAGCGCGCGTGCTGTGATGAGCGCCGTGATCCACCGCTTGACGTCCGCGTCGGAGGCGGATTCGAGGAGCCCGAACGCACTCGAAGCCCGTGCCGATGGCGGTGCAGCGACCGAGCCGCGAAGCATTGCGACGAGCGAGCGCCGACCGAGCGGCCACCGCAGACCACCGACAGCTGCGACGATTGCACGGGCGACGTCTTCGGGGAGTGGCGCCTTCGTTGGCCGGAATGTTCGTATCCTCGGCGGATCGCAGATGTCGCACGCTCCGCAGGGGCCCGAAAACGTCTCTCCGAAGTGCTCGGCGATCTGTGCGTGGCGACAGCGCCTCGTCTCGGCGAACGCCACGATCCGCTCGACCCGCGCGATCGCCGCGCGAGCAGAGCGTTCGAGGAGTTCTTCGAGGTCGCTCCCGGCCTCGGGCCCGACGGCGGGTAGCTCGATCTCCATCATCCTTCCCGCGTCGTATCCGCGGCGGACGATGCCCGCCTGCTCGAGTATCCCGATCAGCACCCGGGGATCATGGGTTCCCGCCGGCAGGAGCGAGGGGTCGACGATGCCACCCTGCGTGCGCACCGAGCGGTAGACGCTCCGGAGGTCCTCGGGCTCGGGGATGTCGCCGACGGCGAAGCGACGGACGGCCGTTGCGTCGGAGTGACTCGCGAGGAGCAGGGTCGAGCTCGGCTCGCCGTCGCGTCCCCCACGGCCGACCATCTGGACGTAGCTCTCGAGCGAGTCGGGGTAGTTGAAGAGGCACACGAATCGAACGTCCGGCTTGTCGATGCCCATCCCGAAGGCCGTCGTCGCGACGACGCCCCGGATGCGTCCACCGATGAAGTCCTCCTGCACGCGGCCGCGCTCGCCTGCCTCGAGGCCGGCGTGATAGTGCTCCATCGGGATCCCGTGGCCGCGTAGGGTGCGTGCGACCCGTTCGCACGAGTCGCGCGAGCGGGCGTAGACGATCGCGCTGCCGGTGTCCAGCGCGCGGAGCCGCTCGACGAGGATCTGGAGCCGGTCCTCGTTGCCGCCGACCTGCTCGACGTCGTATCGGAGGTTCGGGCGCACGACACTCGTCCGCACGACCTCGAGGTCGCGACCGAGCGCCTCGGCGATCCCCCTGGCGGTGGCGGGGGTCGCCGTTGCGGTCATTCCGAGCACCGCCGGGCTGCCGAGCGCCTCGAGCACCCGGCGGATGAAGAGGTAGTCGGGGCGGAAGTCGTGCCCCCACATGCTCACGCAATGGACCTCGTCGATCACGACGAGCCCGACGCCGATCGAGCGGAGCGTGCGGACGAAGGCGCTGCTGCGAAGACGCTCCGGCGCCGCGTAGAGCAGCCGCGTCCTGCCGGCGGCGACGTCGTCCAGCCGTCGTGCCGTCTCGGCCGACTCCAGGGACGAGTTGACGAACGTGGCGGTGGCGGCGATCTCTGCCGGCAACTGGTCGACCTGATCCTTCATCAGCGCGATCAACGGCGAGAGCACGAGCGTCGGCGTGGGGCGCAGCATGGCGGCGAGCTGATAGGTCAGCGACTTCCCCGAACCGGTCGGCATGAGGGCGAGCGTGTCGCGACCGTCGACGGCGGCGCGCACGACCTGCTCCTGCCCGGGGCGGAAGTCGGTGAACCCGAACAGCTCGTGCAGGCGTGGCCGCAGATCAGTCATGCGAACAAGTGTACGAGGTGAATCGGAACGACTTTGTGCCGGTGTGGGCGGAGACGCCGTCGCGGCGCTTCGCCTCCCGTGCGTGTCGCGCCCCGACGCGGTGCCTCTAGACGGGCTCGGATGCGGCGAGCGGCGGCAGCGTCGGCGAGCTCGCCCCACCGGCGTCCTCGACGGTGACGGCGACCACCGCACCGTCGGGGACCGGCTGCGGGATCGAGACGATCGCCCTCTCGTCGTTCGGGGCGAAGGTGCCGGCCGATACCGGCGTCTGACCCTCGACGACCCAGGCCTGATAGGTCTTCCCGTCCGGCGCAGCGGGAAGGTCGTCGAGAACCAGCACGGCGTCGCCGTCGGCCCCGACGACGAGCCGACCCGAGCCCGACTGCAGGGCGACCGTCGTCGCGGTGGGATCGGCGAGCACCGCCGCCGCGTGCTCCTGCGCCGAGAGCGCCGACCGCGTCGAGTCGAGGTCGCTGCTGAGCGACACGGCGTAGATGCCGAGCCCGATCGCGACCACGGCGGCCACGGCCGCGACCGCGGTGAAGAGACGTGGGGTCCCGCGCCGGGAATCGAGCGAGACGACCGTCTGCTTCTCGGCCCTTGCGTCGGCGAGGATCCGGTCTCGCAGCTCGGGGCTCGGCGTCCTGCCGTCGACGGCGAACGCGAGGGCGCCGGAGACCTCCCAGAAGCTCGCGACGTCCGCGCGACACGCCGGACACTGCTCGAGGTGGCGCTCGAACGCGTCGCGCTCCCCGGGGTCGAGGGCGTCGAGCGCGTACGCGGCGCTCAGTTCGTGAAGTTCGGCGTCCATGACCCTTCCTCGGCTCCGTCGTCGAGAAGCTCGCGCAAGCGTGCAAGACCCGCGAACATCCTGCTCTTGATCGTACCGAGCGGTTGCCCGAGCCTCTCTGCGAGCTCGGATTGCGAATACCCGCCGTAGTAGGCGAGCTCGATCGCCTCCCGCTGGGTGTCGGGTAGCTGTCGCAGGGCGTCCTGGACGCGATCCCGCTCGAACCCGAGCCAGGCCGCGTCCTCGGCGGACTCCGTCGTCGCGGCATCGCGCGTCACGTCGTCCAGCGGCTCGGTGCGGCGGCGCTGCTCGCGGCGGACGACGTCGACGGCACGACGGTGGACGAGCGTGAGGATCCACGTGCTCGCTTTCGCGCGCTCGGCGCGGAACGCGGCAGCGGTGCGCCAGACTGCGAGGAACGCGTCCTGGACGGCATCCTCGGCGAGCCGATCGTCCCGCAGGACGCGGAACGCGAGACCGTACGCGACCCGGCCGACCCGGTCGTACAGCTCTGCCAGGGCCGATTCGTCGCCACGGGCAACGAGAGCGACGAGAGCCTCGTCAGACAGGTGAGCGTGGCGTTTCCGCATGGACCAGGGAACGGGCCGGCCGGCCGAGGGTACCACGGTCGCAGCGGAGCGCTCCATCGTCGTGCTTCGTCTCCGGGCGGAGATCGGTTCGGTCGCGGGGCGGTCGAACCGAAGCGGGACGGCGGCCGAACAACGCCCGATAGACATCCCACCAGAAGGAGATCGACAATGAGGTTCATCAAAGTGGGCGCCGCGGCGCTCATGCTCGTGGCGGTCGCCGTAGCCGCCGCGGCCGTGACCGGCCCGTCGGCCGGAACCGCCGCCGACCACGTCGACGCGCCGGGGCTGACGCCGCCGGGCGGCAACTTCCAGCTCGACATCACCGACATCTACGCGTGGCGCGCGAAGAGCGGCAACACCGTGCTCGCACTCAACGTCAACGGCCTCGCGAAGCCCGGTGCCAAGCCCGTGTTCGCAAGCGGGGTGCCGTCGGTGAAGAAGACGAAGGGTGTCGCGTACTGGCTCCGGATCGACAACGACGGCGATGCCGTCTCCGACGTCGACCTCCGGATCACCTTCTCGAAGCCGGATCGAAAGGGCGTCCAGAAGCTGACGGTCGACCGCAACGGCAGGAAGCTGCTCGTGGGCAAGACGACCGAGCCGGGGAAGAAGATCGTCAAGGTCAACAAGAAGAGGGGCATCAAGGTGTTCGCGGGCCTGCGTGACGACCCGTTCTTCTTCGACCTGGCCGGGTTCCTCGACATCACGGCCGCGCTCGATGCGGATACGACCAACGACGCCAAGTCGTTCGTGGGCTGCACGTCGCCGCGGACGGACTTCTTCAAAGGGCTGAACGTCTCGTCGATCGTGCTCGAGTTGCCGTCCTCGTTGCTGACGGCCAAGGGCTCGACCGCCATCGGCGTGTGGGGCGCGACGACGGTGAACGGGAAGCAGATCGACCGCATGGGGCGGCCTGCCGTCAACACCGTCTTCGTCCCGAACAACCCGTTCCCGGGCGAGCAGAAGGGTCAGGTTGCGTCGCAGAAGGATGCGTTCAACAAGGCCCAGCCGAAGAACGACCGGACGGCCTTCCGAGGTGAGGTCGTCAACACGCTCCAGGTGCTGTTCAGCCTCAACGACGCCGCGGGCGACGACAAGACCGACGATGCTGCCAAGATCGCCGGGCTCGCCGACATCCTCCTGCCGGACGTGCTCACGTTCGACACGGCGAAGTCGGGCGGCTTCCTCAACGGGCGCAAGCTCTCCGACGACGTGATCGACGCCGAGCTCGGCCTCGTCACCGAGGGAACCGTCACGACGGACTGCGTCTCGAAGAACGACGCGAAGTTCTGGCCGAACTTCCCGTATCTCGCCAGCGCTCACTGAGCGACTTGGAGGAACGGTTCTGGGGAAGGGGCGGCACGATGTGCCGCCCCTTTTCCGTTCCGCCGAACCGATCGCGAATAGCCGGCGAATACTCCCCGTGAAGCGGACCATCGGAATCGTCTCGACCGTCGCCCTGGCAGCCGTCCTCGGCCTCTCGCTGTTCGGGCGCTCCGATTGGGGCGGAGCGGGGAGCGCCCCCGTGGCTGCCTCGGCCGCCGGAAGCGCCGAGCCGAAGGACGTCGCTCGCCTCGTCGACCAGTTCTCCGCCGCGCCCACCGCGAGCGTCGTCACGCGCCTCGAGGCCGAGGCGCGGTCGGCAGCGGCGGATCCGACCACCTACTCGCTGCTCGGCCTCGGGTATCAGCAGATGTTTCGCGAGACCGGCGACCCTACCTGGCTGACGCGTGCCGGGGCCGCCCTTGCGAAGGGGCGCGACGAGGCACCCTCCGACCCGCTCGCAGCGACCGGACTGGCGCAGCTGGCCGTCACCCAGCATCGCTTCGGCGACGGCGAGGCCCTGGCGCGGGTTGCGCTGCGGCTGGATCCGTCGAGCGCGTCGGCGCGCGGAGCCCTCGGCGACGCTCTCTTCAACCTCGGCCGCTACGACGAGGCATTCGCGCAGTACGACCGGCTTGCGGCCGCGGGACCGAGCGTGGCGGCGTACGCCCGGGTGGCGTTCGCGCGGCAGCTCCTCGGTGATCGGCGGGGGGCGATCGACGCCATGGAGCTCGCGCTCGAGGCCGGATCGGGGATCCCCGAGCAGGAGGCCTGGGCGCAGGTGCAGTACGGCGGGATGCTCCTTGCCGTCGGCCGCATCGCCGACGCCGAGGATGCGTACCGACGTGCGCTCGAGCTCGCGCCGAACTACGTTCACGCCGAAGCAGGTCTGGCTCGAATCGATGCGGTTCGCGGTCGGTACGCCCGCGCCGCCGTCCGGCTCGAGGCAGTGCTCGAGCGCCTGCCCTCGCCCCAGTACGCGATCCAGCTGACCGACGTCTGGCAGCGCTCGGGACACCCGGAACGGGCGCGGCGGGCCGACCGGCTCGTCGACGCTCTCGAGCAGCTCCTGGCCGCCAACGGGGTTCGGACCGAGCTCGCGACCGCAGTCCACGACCTCGACCGTGGCGTACGCGTCGCAGACGCGCTCCAGCGGGCGAGAGCCGCCTACGCCGCGGCCCCGAGCGTCGGTGCGGCCGATGCGGTCTCCTGGGGCCTCTACCGCACCGGGCGCTGCGACGCCGCCGCCCGCTGGGCGGGCACGGCCGCCATGCTCGGGACGCGGGACGCGCTGTACGCCTTCCACCGCGGCATGATCGAGCGGTGCCTCGGTGAGCGCGACGCCGCGAGGGCGAGCTTCCGCGAGGCACTCTCGATCGACCCCAACTTCTCGCTTCGCTGGAACGAGCTCGCGCGGGAGTACGCCGCGTGAGCCGCCTGGCCGCCGTCGTCGCGTTGCTCGCCGCAGCGGTCGCTGCGATCCTCGTCGGTGCGCCGGCCGCATCGGCGCACCCGCTCGGGAACTTCACCGTGAACCACTTCGCGGCCGTCGACGTCGCCGGCGACACGATCTACGTCAGGTTCGCGCTCGACCTCGCGGAGATACCGACCTTCCAGGAGGGCGCCGCGATCCGCCGCCCGGCGTACGCCCGCCGTCTCGCCACGGAGCTGGAGCTGCGCGTCGACGGCAGGCGCGTGCCTCTCGCCGTGGTCGCCCGGCGAACGTCCGAGCGCCCGGGCGCAGGCGGCCTCAGCACGATGCGGTTCGATGCGGTCTATCGAGCTCCCGCACCGACCGCCGGCACCCGGCTCGAGCTCACCGACCGGTCGTTCTCGGGCAGGATCGGCTGGCGCGAGATCATCGTCACAGCCCGGTCGGGCGCCCGGATCGGCAGCAGTTCGGTACCGGCCGAGAGCCGCTCGGACGAGCTGCGAGCCTATCCTGGCGACCTCCTTCGCTCCCCGCTCGACGTGCGCAGCGCGTCGGCGAGCTTCACGCTCGGGGGCGGCGCGGCCGAGCCACCGCGGCTCGGCGAGACGACCGCCGTCGAGCACTCCTCGAGCGGTTTCGAGTCGCTGATCGACCGGGGCGGGCTCTCGCTGGGCGTCGTCCTCGTCAGCCTGCTGATCGCGTCCTTCTGGGGGGCCGTGCACGCACTCACCCCCGGGCACGGGAAGGCCCTCGTCGCGGGCTACCTCGTCGGCACGAAGGGTCGGCCGCGCGACGCCGTCCTGCTCGGCGCCACGGTGACCGTGACCCACACGATGGGCGTCTTCGCGCTCGGCCTCGTCACCCTGCTGCTCTCGCAGTTCATCGTCCCGGACCAGCTCTACCCGTGGCTCACGCTCGCCTCCGGGCTCCTCGTCGTCGTCGTCGGAATCGGCGTCCTTCGCTCCCGGCTGCGAACGGGAGGGTGGGCCGATCACGATCACGGCGAGGGCGCGCACGACCACGGTCACGGTCACCACCACGGTCACGACCACGACCACGACCACGGTCACCACCACCACCACCACCACCCGGCAGACGCCAAGGCCCTCGGCTCGCGCGGGATCGTCGGGGTCGGCGTCGCGGCCGGACTGCTGCCGTGCCCGTCCGCGCTCGTCGTCCTCCTCTCGGCGATCGCGGTCCACCGCATCGGCTTCGGCTTCGCCCTGATCGCGGCGTTCAGCCTCGGGCTCGCCGCGACGATCACGGGCATCGGACTCGTCGCCGTCCTCGCGCGGCGGACGTTCAGCCGTGTCTCGCTCGAGGGGCGTGCGGTTCGCGCGCTCCCGGCGCTCAGCGCCGTCGTCATCCTCGGAGTCGGCGTCGCCCTCACTCTCAAGGCGCTCCCGGGCGTCATCTGAACCGATCAGGGAAGGTAGGCGAACAACCACCATGTTTGGACTCGACGACGCGATCGCAAGCCTCTCGAACGGCGCCTCGGTCGGCGTCGTCATCCTTGTTGCCGTGCTCCTCGGGCTCCGGCACGCCACCGACCCGGACCACATCGCGGCGTTGACCACGCTCGCGGCCTCGGGGGGCGAGCGCGCCGGCCGGGCTTCGGCCAGGCTCGGCGCGTTCTGGGGCCTCGGCCACGCCCTGACGCTCGTCGTCTTCGGGCTCCCGATCGTCCTCTTCCAGCAGTTTCTGCCGGTCCGCGCCCAGCAGGGCGCCGAGACGGGGGTCGCCGTGCTGATCGTCTTCCTCGCCCTGCGGCTGCTCGTCCGCTGGCGCCACGGGTACTTCAGCCTGCACGCGCACATCCACGAGGACGAGCACCATTCCCATCGGGTCCGGACGCCGCTCGGTGCCTTCGGCATCGGGCTCGTCCACGGCGTCGGCGGCAGCGCCGGCGTGGGCGTCCTGATCCTTGCCGCGATCCCGTCCACGGGCCTCGCGTGCGCGGCCCTCCTCGTTCTCGCTCTCTTCACCGCCGTCTCGATGACCGTCGTCACCACGGGGTTCGGGATCACCCTCGGCTCGCCTCGCGTTGCGAATGCGTTCAACGGCGTCGCGCCCGTTATCGGCGCCACGAGCCTCGCGTTCGGCGCGTGGTACGCCCTCGCGGCCTGGGGCCTGGTCGTCTACCCGCTGTAGGCTCCCTGCGGTGGAAACGCCGCTGAC
>CAVWPE010000006.1:0-191313 GCA_963756835.1 uncultured Thermoleophilia bacterium | reverse complement strand
CCGGCCTCGGGACGGGGCTGCTCGTGCTCGTGGCCGGGATGACGACCGTGGCCGTCCTCGCGGTCGCGGTCTCCGCGCATGCCGACGGACGGCTCGACCGGGTGCTCGTGGCGACCGTCGCGCTCCTCGCCCTCGCCTCGTTCGAGGGCGTGGGCACGCTTCCGGCCGCCGCGCAGGAGCTCGGGGCGACGCTCGCCGCCGGTCGCCGCGTCCTCGAGCTCCTCGACCGCCGGGCACTCGTGACCGACCCTCCGCACCCCGTGCTGCCGATCGGGTCGTCGCCGACAGTCGCGCTCGAATCGGTCACGGCGCGCTACGCATCGAGTGGAAGCGCCGTTCTGCGCGAGCTCGATCTCGTCATCGAGCCGGGCCGGCGGATCGCGCTCGTCGGTGAGAGCGGCGCAGGCAAGACGACCGTGACGAGCCTCCTCTTCCGCTTCCTCGATCCCGAGACCGGCCGCGTCACGATCGACGGCCGCGACATCAGGGAGATGCGCCAGGAGGACGTGCGCCGGACATTCGCTCTCGCCGGGCAGGAGGCGCACGTCTTCAACTCGACGATCCGCGAGAATCTCCTGCTCGCGAAGCCCGAGGCGACGGACGACGAGCTGACGGCCGTCCTCCGGCGCGTGCGGCTCGCCGACGTGGCTCGACGGCCTCCCGCTCGGGCTGGACACGCTCGTCGGCGAGGAGGGATCGAGGCTCTCCGGCGGCCAGCGCCAGCGCCTCGTTCTGGCGCGCGCGCTCCTCGTCGACGCGCCCGTGCTCGTGCTCGACGAGCCGACGGCGCACCTCGATCCCGAAACGGCGACGCAGCTGATGCGCGACGTGTTCGCGACGGCGGACGATCGCTCGATCCTGCTGATCACGCACCGGAGTGAGGGGCTCGACCTCGTCGACGAGGTCTACGAGCTGGCCGGCGGCACGGCGCGGCTCCTGCCCTCGTGAGTCGAACGGCACGGAAGCCGGTGGCCGCCGCGCCGTGACGCGCGGCGGCCACCGATCGATCTCTAGCGCGCGTGCGTCAGGTCGGCTTCGCTCTCGCTCCACCGTGCAGTCAGCGCGTACAGGACCACCACGTTGAGTGCGAGCGCGGTCAACGTCCAGAGCGGAAGCTGGCTGTTCCCGAGGAAGCCAAGCAGTGCGAAGAAGTTGAGGCCGACGACGATGATCGTGAACCATCGCGCCCAACCCTGCCCGCCGAGCAGCCCGAGGCCCGCGAGAACGAGCAGGATGCCCCAGATGAGCATGACCCAACCCCATGTCGTCAGGCTGACGACCAGGTATCCGGACGAGGTGACGACGTAGTAGTCGTCCTTGGCCAGGGCGATCAGGCCCTGGAAGAAGTCGATCATCCCGATGATCACCATCAGGATGCCGGCGAAGCCGATCCAGCCGGCCATGCTTTTCGAGCTCATTGTCTGCCTCCCTCTCGACGGTGGCGCGCGCTGCGTTCAGAGGAACGGTTCCGCGCCGGGATCACGATTCCTCCGCCGTCCGCCACGATCGTCGAACGAGTAGTCTGTGCCGACTCGTGAGCGAAAGCCGATGATCATATGACCCTTCTCTGGGCCGGGCTCATCGTCGTGCTCGTCGCCGCCGTCGCGATCTCGGCGATGCTGTTCGTGCGCCGCACGGCCCCGGAGGGCAGCTACTTCCAGGACGGCGACCGGGCCTCGGGCGTGTTCGGCGTGCTCTCGACGGGGTTCGCGATCCTGCTCGGGTTCGTGGTCTTCCTCGCATTTGCGAGCTATGACACCTCCCGCAGCGGCGCCGAGTCCGAGGCGCAAACCGTCGCGGAGCAGTTCCAGACCGCGCAGCTCCTACCCGTTGCGGCGCGCGAGGACCTGTCGAATGCACTCGCCTGCTACGCACGAAGCGTCGTCTACACGGAGTGGCCCCAGATGCAGTCGGGAGCGGGCGCGGAGCTGATCAACCCATGGGGGATCGCGATGTTCCGCACGCTCGAGAAGATCGAGCCCGTCAAGGCGTCGGAGCAGGCGGCCTACGGGAAGTGGCTCGACCAGCAGACCGACCGCCAATCGGCCAGATCGGACCGCACGCACGGCGCCGAGGGCGTGATCCCCGTTCCTCTCTGGATCGTGCTGTTCCTGTCGGCGAGCATCATCTTCGTCTTCATGCTCTTCTTCGCGGACAGCGCCGAACGCGCGGTGACCCAGGGAATGATGATGGGTGGAGTCGCGGTCGTGATCTCGTCGACGCTTCTCCTGCTCTGGTTCCTCGACAATCCGTACCACGACGGAGTGGGAGGCCTGCGGCCGACTGCGATGGAGCGGACGCTCGAGCTCGTGGACGATCAGGCGAAGATCGTCGGCGTCCGCGTCGGCCAGCTCTGCGACGAGCGCGGGATTCCGAACTGACGTCGGAGCAGTCCGGAGCGGGGGCGCAACGCTGGATCGAGGCTCACGGCATCGATCTCCTGTCGACGCTGCTCCTCACGCTCGCGGCCGTCGCCACCGCCTGGGCGAGCTATCAGTCGGCGCACTGGCGGAGCGAGCAGGGGCTCGCGGGCAATCGCTCGATCTCGGCCCGCGTGGAGGCGAACAAGACGTCCGGAGAGGCGAACCGCCAGATCCAGATCGACGTCGCCACCTACATCCAGTGGGTGGACGCCTACCAGCAGCAAGACGACGAGCTGGCAGCGTTCTACTACAACCGCTTCCGTCCCGAGTTCCGCCCCGCGGTCGACGCCTGGATCGCGACGAAGCCGCTGAAGAACCCGGAGCGCGCCGCTGACGCCGTTCGCGATGCCCGAGTACCGGTCGGCGGCCATCGCGGAGACCGAGGCGCTCGAGCGCAAGGCCGATGCCGAGTCGTTGCAGGCGCAGGTCGACGTTCGGCGGGCAGACCGATACACGCTCTGCGTCGTGATGTTCGCGCTGGCGCTGTTCTTCGCGGGGATCAGCACCCGCATCCGGGTGCCGAGCTCCCGGCTCGTGGCGCTCGGGATCGGCTGGGCCGCATTCCTCGGCGCCGTCGTCTGGATGGCGACCTTCCCCGCCAGCCTCTCCCTCTAGGTGGAAGGCGAGGTGTCCGCTAGGCGGCGCTGCACACGTCCGTCGACGACACCCGTCACGATCGCGCAGACCACGAACACGGTCGCGCTCAGGTACATCGAGAAGAGGAAGACGAAGACCGCTGCGGCCGACCCGTAGACCTGAGTGAAGTCGGCGGGGCCGGAGAGGTACCAGCCGAGGCCGATCTGAAGCCCCTGGAGCCCGATCGCGGCGGCGGCACCGCCGAGCAGCGCCGAACGCCACGCAGGTCGTCGGCGAGGAAGGTAGCGGTACAACAGCACGAGAACGCCGAACAGGATCGCGGCGGGCAAGACGACGCCGAACAGGAGGCCGAAACCGAACGGTTGCCAGCCGAGGGTCTCGTCGATCCGGTGCTCACGTTCCGGGCGACGTTCTCGAGCATCGACAGGACGACTGCGGCGAGGATGATCCCGAGCGCACCGAGGACGAGGAGGCCGCTGACGAGCCGGCCCCGCACGAGACTGCGCGATATTCCGGCGTCGAAGACCACGGCCAGCGTCTTCTGCATCGAGTTCATCACACCCGTCGCGCCCCAGAGCGCGAGGCCGAGCGTGAAGAGGCCGGCGATGCTCCAGGGCGAGGGGACCGAGCTGATCAGCGTGTCGAGCCGCGCAACCCCCTGCGGGGACAGGTCGAGTTGGTCGCCGATCGTGTTGACGAGATCCTGCTGGTCGACGCGGCTCGAGGAGAGCACCTCGGCGAGGATCGTCGCGACGAACGTCGCGAGCGGGATGAGGGAGAACAGCGCGCGGTAGGAGATGGCTGCCGCGAACAGGGAGCCGCCGAGGCGGCCGTAGAGCGAGATGACCTCGCGGACGACGTCGACGAGCCACTGGACGAGAGAGGGCGGCTCACGCATGCGACCGACGGTAGCGGGTCGACGCGAACGGCACCGTGCGCGGTGCTCGCCGCGCTAGGCGAGCAGCCGGACGACGCCGTCACCGACGAGCACCGCACCGAAGCCGAGCGAGAGCCACACGCGAAGCTCGGCGGCATGCGCCGTCATCCACGATTCGCCCTCGGCCAGGATGATCGCCGCGCGCTCGCCGGCGACGATCACGATCCCGACGGGAACCCACACGAGCACCGTCGCGACGACGACGTAGAGAGTGGCGAGAGAGAGGTCCTCGAACCGCCCGAGGTCGGCCGAGCTGACCGACGCCATCGCGAGGAACGTGAGCACGAGCCGCTTGGGCCCGCCGAAGCCGAGCAGGCCCGCCATCGAGAAGCGCAGCGGCCGGACGGACGTGACGAAGGCCCTCCATGACCGCCGCACCACGGCTGCTTCGCTCGACGACCGGCTCTCCGAGCCGGCGGCGCGCGTTCAGGCCGATCGCTGATGAGGAGCGCCCCGAAGCCGAGGGTGACGACGTCTTCCACGGTCTCGTGCGCGTCGAGTCGCGCGACGGCGGCCTGCCCGAGCAGCAGGCCGAGGATGCAGGCGATCGCCGTCCCGATCACGAAGCCGGTCAGGAAGGCGATGCCGTTCGTGCGAGGCCGCTCGCTCCGGATCACGACGAACGTCGCCGTCAGGACGAGCGGGCTCGCGGCGGCGATCACCGCGTAGAGCAGGGTGTGAACTCCGGCGAAGGCCATGCCGGCGCCGCAGCCCTACGCCGCGGGGGCCGTGCCGTTGAGCTGCGTGCCTCCAGCCGAGAAGGACGTCGTGCACGGCCGCGGCACCGACGAGCTCCTCCTCGGGCAGCTGCAGGTCGGCCGGGTGGAGGATGAACGGCCGCGTCTGAGGGCCGCCGATCCCGCCGTGGAACGAGATCAGCTCCTCGAACGCGCAGCCCGTCTCGAGCGACGGGTCGTAGAAGCTGCCGATCATCAGGTCGGCGACGTGGGCGAACCCGTCGGTGCGGAGCAGGTGCTGAGGTGCCGTGGGCGAGAAGTCCGTCAGCGGATCCTCTCCCTCGACTCGACCATCGGCGAGATAGCGCGTACCCGCTCGCCCCCAGAACGAGCGGCCCGTGCTCCGACGAGCGCACGAGCAGCCAGCCGACGTGCGGGTGGTTGCGGAGCGCGGGGATCAGGTCGGGATGGCGCTCGTTCATCTCCTCGAGCGTGAGGCGGCGCCGCTCCTCCATCAGGTAGACGAGCCCGAGGTTGCCCGAGCCCATCACGACGACGTCGCGATCCGAGACGTCGTTCTTCGCCCGCTTCTTCTTCGACGCCGTGCCCGTCGCCTCGCCGAGGGCATGACCGACCATCGAGGCCTGCTCGTCACCGCCGGCGAGCCCGTCGACGCTCCCGCGGGAGAGCGAGCGCTCGACGAGCTCGTCGAGGCCGTAGCCGTTGCGCTGCTTGAAGGTCGCGCCCTGCGTCTGCCCGTGGTCGGAGAGGACGACGATCGCGTACGGGCGAGGGGCGTAGACGCGGGCCCGCTCGATCCGCCCGAACTGCTGGTCGAGCTTGCGCAGCGCCTCGAGCGTGTCCGCCCGCTCGAGACCGGAATGATGCGCGACCTCGTCGTAGCTCGAGAACGTGGCATAGATCGCGGGACGCCCCTTCATCATGTCCTGGAGGACGCCGTACACGATCAGGTCGCGCACGAAGACGCAGAGCGCGCCGCGCATCAGCGGGTAGTAGCCACCGCGATGGCCGCGAGGGCGCACGTCCCGCCGCTTGGCCCTGCTCGAGGCCGAGATCTCGAGCGCCACCTCCCAGAACAGGAGCACGAGGACGCGCGTCACGTTGAAGCCGTTCGCGAGGAACGCCCGGTAGCCGGGGTTCGCCTTCTTCTCCTCGTCCATCCGGCTGACCGTCAGGATCACGTGGTCGGCCTCGCCCGAGAGCAGGTTGCCGCGACTCGCACCGCCGTCTCGGAGCAACCCGTTGCCCGCGTGACGGCGCTCGATCTCGGCGCAGTCGGGCGGCGCCGAGCAGGTCATCGTCGTCGCGGTCTCCTTCTCGACCCAGCGGAACGCCGGAATGTCCTCGTTCGAGCCGAGCAGGATTCCCGCCTGGGATGCCCCTGTCTGAGACGACAGATCGGTCTCCCACTCGGTCAGCTCGTAGCCGCCTTCGACGAGCCAGCGCGCCATGTTCGGGGCGTTGCCGTCCCGCATCGCCCGTTGCAGGACCGGGAGCGCGAGACCGTCGATCTCGAGGAAGACGATGCCGGGCGCGTCGGTCTCGACCTGCTCGCCCGAGCGCTTCGCGATCCGCTGGATCACGCGCAGCGTGTACGCGTCGTCGTCGTTCGTCCCGAAGACGACGTCGAGCACGACCGATACCGCCGACGCCACGAGGGCCACGACGAAGCGCCGACCAGAACGAGTCGACCGAGAGATCGCCGTCCGTCACGGCGTCGGCGGCAAGCAGCATCAGCGCATCGAGGATCAGGACGAGCAGCAACCCGGTGACGAGCATCAACGGCAACCGGAGCGCGGCGACGATCGGGGGCAGAAGCGCGTTCAGGATCGCGATCACCGCCGCCGCGACGAAGGCGCTCCAGAAGTTCTTGACGTCCGCGCCGGGAACGATCCAGGCGGCGAAGAGCAGCGCGATCGTCGAGAGGACCCATGCCACGACGAGGTACAAGAGCCCGATGCGTGGCCGCTTGGGCGCCCACGCTACGTTCTGAGCGTAGTTCGCCGCCGTCATCGCGACCAGCTCTCACGCGGTCCGGTCACGACACGCCTGGCGGAGATGGGGTCGAGAGAGCCGGCGCCGGTTCGGGTGCCGGCTCGAGTCGCGCCGAGACGACGTAGGAGACGACGATCGCGACAATCACGAGCGGTGTCAGCTGGACGGCGTCCGCCTGGAGAAAGAGGACGACGAGAAGGAGCGAGACGAGCGGCAGGCCGAGCATCGCCACGGTCATCGCTCCGATCCCCATCGCCGCACCGGCGATCATCGACAGTCCGGGTAAGTGCGAGAGCGCGATGCCACCGACCGCGCCGATGAACATGCCGGGAAACACCGGACCGCCGCGGAAGCCGCTCAGGGCCAGCGAGTACGCAAGCCCTTTGCAGACCACGAGCAGGACAAGGGCTCCCACCGACCAGGTGGCCGCCCCCTCGATCAGGCCCGGGAGCTGGTCTTGCCCCGAGAAGAGAACATTTGCGACGGGCTTGTCGGTGATCTCGACGAAGGCGAAGGCGAGAATGCCGATCCCGACGCCCGCGAGCGGAGTCAGCACGAGACTCCGCCCGGCAACGATCGGCTGGAGTGCGAGGGCGAGCCTGCGAATAGAGGCACCGAGAACCGCTGCCAGAATGCCGATCGCGATCGCCCAGAGAAACTCGGCCCCTGTCGGGCTTCCTACCGCCGGAATGTCCGGCACCGCGAGCGAGAACGTCCCGAACCCTGTCCAGTCGTCGAGGCCGATGTAGATCAGCGACCCGACGCCTGCTGCGAGCAAGCCGGGCACCAGCACCATTCCCATCAGCGCCCCACCGAGCCCGCCCGCCTCCATCATCAGGAATGCGCCGGCGAGTGGGGAGCCGAGGAGCGTAGAGATGGCGGCGAAGCTCCCGGCAGCGCCGATCACGAGACTCGCCATCTCCGGTGCATCGCGCTTGATCAGGTGGACCGCGAGCACACCCATGCCGCTGCCGATCGCGATCAACGGAGCCTCGGGCCCGAGCACGACGCCGAGGCTGAGGGTGGCGAAGGAAGCGACGATGATGCCGGGGAGGTCGATCGGCCGAACTGCGCCACCTGTCTTGAACCCCTCGGCCGGCCGGTGCCCCGATGTCCCGGGCAGATAGCGAATCGACGCCGCGACGATCAAGCCGCTCAGCGCGAGCAGCGGGATCGGCCACCACGACGGCTCGCTCTCGAAGCCGAGATCACCCGGCAACGTATCGAACAGGTACTGCTGGGCCTCGGAGACGAGCTTGAGGAAGAAGTACGAAACGGCTGCGACCGGTACGCCGACGATCGCGCCGAAGACGACGAGCATGAGGTAGCTCCGGCTGCGGAGCAGTTCCGCCGGGTTGGGCATCCCCGACGCGGAAGCGCCGGCGGGAGAAGGAGGGGGAGCCGATTCGGTCACGACACGGGGGAGTCTGACGCAGGATGACCGCAGGCGCTCCGGTTCGCCGCGGAGCTCGCGGCGAACCGGAGCGCCAGACGCGAGCTACTCGGCTGCAGCGGCTCCGACCGCGATCAGGTCACTCGCGTGAATCCACTCGTCGGCGAGGGCAATGCCCCCGGCACCGACGATCGCATCGCGAAGCGGGATCGCCCAGAGGTGCTCGAGGAGGATGACCGCAGCGGCCGATCCGTTCGGGATCGCGTCCGCGACATACCAGGCATCTTCCTCGGGGATCAGGTGACCGCCCTTCTCCGCCATCGCCTCGGCACCGAGCTCGGCACCCGCCTCGATCGCGTCCTCGTCGCCTTCGCCGTAGCCGAAGCCGATCAGCGCGCCGGCAATGGCGCCCATCTCGATCGACTCGTCCAGGCTGAGGTCCGTGACCTGCAGCTGCGTGATATTGCCTTCGTCGTCCTTGTTCACGACGAGTGCGTCGACGATCTTGACGAACTCGCTCTCGCGCAGCCGGTCGAGCTCGGCTGCGATCTTGCCGGTGAAGTTGGGCTCGGCGAAACCGAGCACGAGCATCTGTACGGGGCCCATGGCCATAGCGCTCTCCTCTCCGCTCACGAAGCTGAAAGCAGCTTCTGCTTCTGCATGTCGAATTCGGCCTGCGTCAGGATCCCCTGGTCGAGCAGCGACTTCAGGTTCTCGAGCTGCGTCACCATGTCGGTGCTGCCCACCGCCGGGGCAGCGGGTGCAGGGCCGCGGCGGCGGCGGGGCGTACTGCTGCTGGGCCTGCTGGGCCTGGAGGTCCGCGATCTGGGCGTTCTGGTCCGCCTCGGCGTCGCGTGACTGCTGCCCCTTCTTGCCCGCGTGATATGCGACGCCGCCAACGACGGCCGCACGTGCGAGTGGCCTTCTTCTCATCATCTCGAATCAACTCCCTTCGTCTCGAACGGCGACAACGGCTGCGCCGTATCCGCCGTGAGCCTATCGGTTTCGGACGCAGCGACCTACGGTAGGTCCCCGCCTTGCGTGCAGGCTCGTAGGATCCCCGGATCGACACGTCGATCCCGCTTCCGGCGCCGCAGCTCGCGGGCACGACCTTCGTGCTGCGGAGGTTCATCGCATCCGACTTCGACGCGGCGCGAGCGCTCGACGAAGACGCGGCTGCCGCCCGCTGGGTCCCGCCGCTTCCCGCCGACACCGGCGCCGGTGTCGTGGCGTTCTACGAGGCGTGCCGGAGGGAGGGCACACTCCTCCACCTCGCGATCGCCGACCGTACGGAGGACACATATCTGGGAGAGGCGATGCTCGCGCCGGTGGAGAACGGGATCGGCGAGGTCGGTTGCTGCGTCATACCGAGCGCTCGCGGGCGCGGGATCGCGACGGAGGCGCTCCGTCTCCTCACCGACTGGGCGTTCGCCTCCCTCGACCTCGGTCGCGTGCAGGTCTTCGTTGCGACCGAGAACCTCGCCGCGCTTCGGCTTGCGGCGAGCGCGGGCTTCCGGCGCGAAGGCGTGCTGCGCTCGTACATGGTGATCGACGGGGTGCGCACCGACGCCGTCGTGCTGGCGCGACTCCCCGAAGCATAGGAGCGGGACCAGCCCCGCTTGCGCTACGTCGCGTAGCGCGCCTTGGCGGATTTCGCCGAGTAGGTCGCGATATCGCCGAAGAGACCGAGAGCGACGAGCAGCCAGCCGGCGCCCGAGACGCCGTAGAGCGGCCCCCAGGCGAGGACGTAGGCGATGGTCGTCCAGGGCAGGACGAGGAGCCCGAGGAACGGCCAGATGAATGTCGAGAACGCCGCGTCGACCTTGTCGCCGAAGATCCACCAGAGGAGAAGCGCGAAGCGTGGCCCGATGAAACCGGCGGAGAGCGCGAGGCAGCACATGCGCGCAGGCTAACGCATCGGCCGGGGCGGAACAACAACGAGCCACGGCAGGACTGGTTCCCGCGGGCGAGAACTCGATCGTGATGTCACGGGAATCGCAGATCGAGCGCAAGATCGATCGCTACATCGAACAGGCGTCGAGGCCGAGAAGCGCCGCGGTCGTGATCGCGATCGTGACGACCACGATCACCGTTCGTCGCGGCTCTCTTGATGACGGTGCTCGACCGAGACCACTTCCCGACGCTCGGCTCCGGCCTGTGGTGGGCCGTTCAGACGGTGACAACGGTGGGCTACGGGGATCATGTCCCCGAGACTGCGATCGGCCAGGTCGTGGCTGCCTTCGTGATGCTCGTCGGGATCGGGTTCGTGACCGTCATCACCGCGTCGATCACCGGCGCCTTCGTCGAGCGGACTCGCCGCGAGCACCGGAACGCAGACGTCGCCTCGGGCCTGACCGTCGAGCAGATCGACGACATCATCGCGCGGCTCGAACGGATCGAGGCGAGCCTGCGCTCGTAAAGGCCGGACGGCCCGCGACCACCTCCCTACGCGACGATCCGGTACACCTCGAAGACCTCGGCCAGCTCGCGGTTCACGTTCGTACCGTGCACCTTCGCGAGGTTCCAGATGTACTCCGCGTTCGCGTAGCGCCGATGCTGCTGTGACGCGTACTTCTCCACGGCCGCGATCTTTCGCTCGACGTGGCGCTGCTCGAGCCCGACGTAGGCGCCGTAGGAGAACTCGAAGTTGTTCCACGGGATCTCGTACCCGAGGACGGTCGTCCGCTTGAAGGCCCTGAGCCCTTCCTGCGCGATCGTCTGATGATCCTGATGCACGTCGTGATGCGACGGCTGGAAGACGACGTCCGGCTTCCACTCCTCCCATAGCGCGACGAGCAGCTCGAGGATGTCCTGCCGCCGGTCCGGGAAGGTGCGCACGTCGAAGTCGTGAACCGTCAGATGCGACTCGGGGATCCCGAGCTCGGCGGTTGCCTCGCGAACCTCTCGCGCGAGGGTGTCCGGCGGGAAGCCCTGGGGAAGGGAGCGCGTCGCGATGGAGAACGCGACGTAGCGCACCTCGCAACCCGCCTCGACGAGCCGCGCGGTCGTACCGCCGCAGCCGAACTCGCCGTCGTCGGTGTGCGGAGCAAGGACGAGCGCGCGGCGGCAGCCCTCGATCACGTCATTCCTCCCTTTCGCGGAACGCTGACCGCGAGACCGACGAGGCCGAGCATCGCCCAGGCCATCGGGTCCTCGAAGAGCGCGTTGTAGAACAGGCTGTGCACGATGATCGCCACTAGCGTAAGGCCCACGGCGAACGACACGCGTGATGTGAAGCCGCGACCGAGCTCTCGCAAGGCCGCGAGGAGCGCCGCGACGCAGACCCAGCCGAAGAGGACGAGCCCGGGAACGCCCTCCTCGGCGGCAACCGTGACCGGCGTCGTATGGGATGCCGCCTTCTTCGGCCGCTTCCCCGGAAGCCCGGTTCTCTCGGCATAGGCTCGCCTGAAGCCGCCGACGCCGACGCCGCCCACCGGGTTGGAGACGGCGATCCGCAGCCCTTGCCCGACGAGGGTGGCCCGGTCGCTCGTGATCGAGTCGATCCCCGAGCGCGACTTGTCCTCGACCCGACTCCGCGTCTGCGGAACGGCAAGGGCACCGAGTGTGACGACAACGGCGACCACGACGGCGACGAGCGCCGCGACCCGCCCCCAGACGACGACCGCCGCGACGAGAACCCCGACCGTGAGTGCCACGAAGCTCGATTGCGAGAACGAGAAGAAGAGCCCGACCCACATCGCAGCTACGACGGCGTACAGACCCGCAATCTTCCAGCCCCGGATGCCGCCGAGGAGGATCCCCGCCAGAGCGGTGAGGATCCCGATCGTCAGGTAGCGCCCGTAGATCGACGGATCCCAGAAGATCGAGTTGACGCGGAAGAACGGAGCGTAGGCGTTGCCCACGATCACCTTGGGATTCCAGAAGACGTCGCGCGTGGCCCATTGGTAGACGCCGATCGACGCGTACGCGAGAGCCGTGCCGACGAGCGCGACCCAGAGCCACGTGAGCCAACGCCCGCGCCAGGGAAGGCGGGCGAACCCCAGAGCGAGCAGCCCGAAGGGAAGCACGAACGCACCGACGAAGATGGCTCCCTCGCGGAGGTCGACACTCCAGACGAGCGTCAGGCCGGTCCAGGAGACGAATGCCGCCAGCGGGAGAGCAACCGGCCCGAGCTCGCGGTCGCGATTGTCGCGACGAACGAAGAGCTCCCAGCCAAGTGCGACGGCGAGCGAGGAAACGACGAGATAGAGCGGCACGAGGAGGTTCGCGTCCTCGTCTCCGAGCTGCACCGGGATGCGGATGGGCACGCACGCGAGCGTTGCGAAAGCAAGGAGGTACGGAAATCGCAGCAACGCCCAGCCACCGATCGCCGCCGCGACGATCCCGGCGCCCGCTGCCGCGCCCAGCTCGAGAGCCCCGAGACCCGGAGCGAGGTACGCGGCAAGACCGGCGAGACCGACGAACCAGCCCACGAGGCCGGCGAGACGGAGCTCTCGTCGCGTCGCCACGTAGAGCAGCGCAAGCCCGGCGCACCCGACGACGCTACCGAGTTGCCCGACAACGCTCACGGCACGCTCCGCACGACCACCGCGGCACGGGCGCTCTTCCCGTTGGCCGTAACCGTGAGCGTGAACCTGCCCGGCTGGAGCGGCGCACGGAGTCGCAGGGTCCCGGGGCGGGCGACACCAGCTCGAGCACCGAGCTTCCACGTCACGCGGGCAGCGTCGGTGAGCACGAGCACCGCGAAGCGCGCGCCAGGCGTCGTCTCGATCCGCGTGCGCCCGAGTGCGACGTAGCGGATCACGACCGCCCTCGCGCGCGTTCTGCGCCCCTCGTTCCCGGCAACGTCGGCCGCGCCGAGAGAAAGCGCGTAGACGCCCTGGGGCAGCGGCTCACCGATCTTGCGGCCGGACCAGCCGATCGTCCCCGACGTTGCGCGTCCCTTCTTGAGCACGGCGCGGACGCCGTCGACGTACAGCGACACCCGCGCAGGCTCGTCGACGCGATACCCCGCGACGACTCGATCCTTTCTTCCATCTCCATCGGGCGAGAACACTCTCGGAGTAAGGCGCGTCATCGCCACGGTCGGCGGTGTCGTGTCGACCCGGACGGGATTCGGCAGCACGATCGTTCGATGCTGCCGGCGCAGCTTGATCCGGGGTCTGTACAGGCCTTCGGGGACGACCCCACCGGCGTCGTTCTTCCCCCGCCACACGAACCTGACAGGCCCTCGAGGTTGTGACTCCCTGTGGGCCAGAGTCCGGACGACGTTGCCACTCGAGTCGATGATCTCGACGTCGAGGAGGTCCGCATTCCGCAGCCCGAACGAGATGAACGCGGAGTCCGTCGGGCAGTCGCAGACGGGGGAAATCACCTTCGGCAGCACCCTCGTACCGACGATCGGGCTCTTGGTCAGCTTCAGTGACTCGGTGTACACGAACGCGAGCCCCGTGGCAACGAGCAGCGCCGCCACGAGGGCGAGTGGTGCAATTCTGGCCACGGCGGGACGATTCTATGCGGTGTGTGGATGCCATGACCGCCGTGAATGTGCATACTTCAAAAAGTGAAGCGGCGAGCAGACCCTTACCGAGACACCGACGTCGTCGACGCTCGCGCTCCGCGGACGAACCAGACCGTCGTCGGCCTGGTTGCCCTCGTCGCGGTGCTCACGGGGTGGTGGGCGCTTCTCGCCCTCCTGGCACTGCAACTCGCGCTCGGGCTCGCGCTGGGCAGACGATGGTGCCTCGCATGCGTGTTCTACTTCGAGGTGCTTCAGCCCCGCTTCGGCGAGGGGCCGATCGAGGACAGCCGACCGCCGCGCTTCGCAAACATCGTCGGCCTGGGATTCCTCGGGGCGGCATCCGTCGCGTACGTCGTCGGGTGGACGACGCTCGGTGCGGTCCTCGGAGGGATCGTCGCGGCGCTCGCACTCCTCGCCGCCGTAACCGGGTTCTGCGCCGGCTGCACCGCCTTCAGGATCGGATACATCGTGACCGGACGGCCGTTCACGAGCTGTCCGTTGCCGCCTGCGCCAACGGGCTGAAGCCGGAACGCCGCGTCAGCCGGGGTCGGCCTCGACGACGGCGGAGCCTCGACTCCGAAACCAGCCGACAAGGGCTACCACCGCTGCAACGGCGCCGATCGCTGCCCCTCCGATCAAAATCGTGTCGGCGCCCGGAGGGTCGACGAGCTTGACCCCCGCGAGCGTGAGCGTCGCTGCGAGAACGATCCTGAGCGACCGGTCGGGGAGCTTCACCGTGAACCTGCCGCCGATCAGCACACCGGGGACAGAGCCGATCAGCAGCCAACCCGTTGCCCGCAGGTCGACGTTGCCCGCTACGAGATGCCCCGCGCCGGCCGCGGCCAGCACGACCGCGGCGTGGAAGATGTCCGTACCGACGATCTTCGCCGCCGTGAGCGGAAAGGCGATCAGCATCACAAGACCAAAGACGGTGCCGCTCCCGACCGATGTGAGCCCGACGATGAAGCCGCCGACGACCCCAGTAGAGACGGCGATCACGCGATCACGTGGCCGAAGGATGAACGGGCGATCGTCGGACTCCGTGCGCATGTACGCCTTTACGAGAAAGCCGAGCCCACAGAGGACGAGCGCGACCCCGAGGATGATCTTCGCGGTGTCCTCGTAGCCGTCGCCGTACTCCTTCGTCAGCCACCACGCGACGGCGACCCCGACGATCGAGAACGGAACCGAACCGAGCAGCATCCATGCGGTCAACCGGGCATGGACGTGGCCGAGGCGTCGATGCTGAACGGCCCCGAAGGACTTGAAGATCGCGCCGTGCACGATGTCCGTGCCGATCGCCACGGTCGGCTTGAATCCGAACACGAGCACGAGCAGGGGCGTCATCAGAGAGCCCCCACCCATGCCGGTCATCCCCACGAGCAGGCCGATCAGGAGACCGGCAAGAGACAGCTTCCATTCCATATGATCTAGACCACTGACTCGGGCGCCTTGAGCAGGATCTCCTTCAGCGTGTCCCCTCGGAGCCCGAGACGGAGCGTCTCGAGCGGAATCACCTCGTCGGGCGGGATGTTGCCGAGGTTGACGTTCGGCCCGAACTCCTTCACGAACCACGCCTGCGAGGACTTGGTCGGGGCCTCGAAGATCAGGTCGTCGACGGGCACGCCGTGCACGATCTCGTCGATCAGGCCCGTTCGCATGTCGCCGTCCTTGCGGAAGATGCCCGCCGTGCCGCCTTCCCGGGCCTCGGTGATCACCTTCCAGGAGCCGGCCTCGAGCTCCTCCTTGATCCACTCGACCCACTGATAGGGCGCGTAGACGACGTCGGAGTCCTTCGAGCCGACCTCCGAGAGCACCGTGAAGTCGCGCGCGAAGTCGCTGATCAGCGCGAGCTTCTCCTCCCGCGGGATGTCGATCGTACCGTCCGAGATCTCGACGTGGGCAAACCGGTGCTCGGCGAGCCACGCCTTGAACTCGTCTAGCTTGCCCTTCGCGTACACCGCCTCGAACAGCGTGCCGCCGCACACGACCGGTGTCTCGAGGCTGCGGTAGAGCGCGATCTTCTTCTCGAGGTTGTTGGTCACGTAGCTCGTGCCCCACCCGAGCTTGACGATGTCGACGAAATCGCCGGCGGTGTCGAACATCCCCTCGATGTCGCGGATGTTCAGACCCTTGTCCATCACATGGGTGAGCCCGGTCTGGCGGGGCCGGCCGGGACGGGACGGGACTCCCAGCCAACCGTCGTTAAAGGCGGGCATACAGCTCCTTCAGCTTGTCGTGGGCACGGGCCTGAACGTCGTGGTAGAGCGAGTTGCCGTGGGCGTCGATACCGACGATCAGCGGGCCGAAGTCCTTGACGCGGAACTTCCACAGGCACTCCGGCATCAGCTCCTCCCACAGCACCTCCTCGATCTCCTCGATCTGGGTCGTCTCGAGCGCAGCAGCTCCTCCGACGATCGCGAAGTAGACCATCCCGAGCCGCTGCATCGGCTCGATCGCAACGTCGGGGAAGCCCCCCTTGCCGCAGATCGCACGCACGCCGTACTGCTCGCCGAGCCCCTCGGTGAAGCGCACCATGCGTGCGCTCGTCGTGGTGCCGATGCAGATCTTCTCGTACGTGCCTTTGCCCTCCGCATCGGTGGACACCTTGCGGACGTTCGGCGCCGTATGGAGCAGGAAGGCGCCGCCGAGATCCATCGGCGGCTCGACGCCCTGGTCGAAGATGCGGATCTGCGTGCGATCGCGGATGCCGATGATGTGGCCCTGCACCGTAACCTCGTCGCCGGCCTTGAGCTCGAGGATCTG
The DNA here is from genome assembly GCA_963756835.1 of uncultured Thermoleophilia bacterium. Lineage (GTDB taxonomy): Bacteria > Actinomycetota > Thermoleophilia > Gaiellales > Gaiellaceae > Gaiella. The sequence continues at coordinate 175,022 of CAVWPE010000006.1, read as the reverse complement.
GGCCGGATCGGTGATCGGGAACGTGACTTCGTGGTGTGCCACGGCTAGAACTCCCTGTCGAAGTCGATGGAGCCGTCGGCGGCAATGTGCGCCGAGGCGCGCCGTGCGGCCCAACACTGGTAGTTGACTGCAACGGGGTTGAGCGTCATGTGCGTGTCGGCGTGCTCGATGTGGCACTGCAGGACGGTGACGTCGCCGCCGAGCCCCATCGGGCCGATACCGGTCTCGTTGAGCAGGCCGTAGAGCTCGTCCTCGAGCTGCGCCACGAGCGGATCGGGATTCCGGGTGCCGACCGGGCGGGCGATCGCTTCCTTGGCGAGGTACATCGCGTAGTCCGCGGAGCCGCCGATACCGACGCCGACGATGCCGGGCGGGCACGGCTTCCCACCGGCGTCCACGATCGATTCGAGCACGAACTTCTTGATCCCGACGACGCCGTCGGCCGGGACGCACATCTTGAGAAAGCTCATGTTCTCGGAGCCGGATCCCTTCGGGACGCACTTGACGTCGAGGCCGTCCCAGTCGGGGATGAAGTCCCAGTGCACGATCGGCAGGCGGTAGCCGATGTTCGGCCCGGTGTTCTCACGCGTCAGGACGTGCACCGCGTTCGACCGCAGCGGATGCTCCACCGTCGCGCGAGCGGTACCCGCTTTGAGGGCGGCGTAGATTCGCGTCGGGTGGAGCGGGAAATGCTCACCGACGCGGCAGGTGTAGACGGCGATCCCGGTGTCCTGACAGACGAGATTCTTCTGCTCGTCGGCGATCGAGACGTTGCGATGAATCGTCTCGAGGATCCGGATCCCGGTCTTGGACGTCTCGCGATCGCGCGCTTCCGCGAGCGCGTCGCGGAGGTCCTGCGGGATGTCCTTCAGCGCCCAGACATACAGGTGCGCCGCGGCATCCTCGACGGCTCCTTCGAGGTCGGTCGTGGTTGTCGTGCTCATACGCTCGCTTTCTCCGAGGCTGCCCGTCCGGCGCGACGTCCGAAGACGACGCACTCGAGCAGCGAGTTTCCCATCATGCGGTTGCGCCCGTGGGTGCCTCCTGCGATCTCGCCACAGGCGTAGAGGCCCTCGAGCGTGGTTTCGGCGTGCTCGTCGATGACGAGGCCGCCGTTCTGGTAATGGAGGACAGGGTAGGTGAGAAGAGGCTCGGAGAGCGGATCGATGCCCGCACCACGGTAGCGCCGCAGCATGTACGGCAGCGACACGTCGGCGTCGGCCGCCGAGATCCGAGTCGTGTCGAGATAGACGGCGGGGCGACCGTCCTCGGTCTCGACACCGCGGCCTGCCGCCACCTCGTCGAAGATCGCCTGCGAGACGACGTCCCGTGGGCCGAGCGAGTCGGTGAACTCCTCGCCGTCTGCGTTGAGGAGCACAGCACCGTACGCGCGCGTCGTTTCGGGAATCGAGTAGCCCTGCATCGTCAGCGGCCAGGCACCGCCGTTCGGGTGGTACTGCAAGGCGTCGAGATCGCGGGCCTCCACGCCGAGATCGAGAGCGATCGCGGTCACCTCGCCCGTCGCAGTTCGGATGATTCGTCGAGAGCTCGTGGCGTCGCTCCGCCTCGGCGTAGCATCGCCCACCGGCCGCGAGGACGACGGTGGCCGCGTCGATCGCAACGATGCCCGCTCCCTTCACATCGAACGAGGCACGCCACCCGCATGCGGTCGGCTCGAGCGCAGCCAGTGCGTGGTTCGGGAGGCTGATCGCCCCGCCGGACTCGTGCGCCTCCCGCAGTGCCTTCGTTATCGCATGCCCGGTGCGATCCCCGATCTGGAGCAGCCGCTTCCGCGAGGCGCCGCCGCAGCGCGCCAGGCGGTAGCCACCGTTCTCCCTGCGTGAACGCGCAGCCGAGCTCCTCGAGCCAGTGAATCGCAGACGCGGCATCGCCCGTCAGGACCTCGACGAGGCGTGGGTCGGCCGTCTCGTGCGACGAGCGCATCACGTCCTCGGAATGGAGGTCGGGCGAATCGTCCGCGCCGAAGGCGGCCTGGATCCCACCCTGCGCCTTGGACGAGTTGTTCGCCTGGATCGAGCCCTTTGTCGCGAGCGCAACCGTCGCTCCGCTGCTCTCGGCTGCAACCGCGGCGGCGAGACCCGACGCGCCGCTGCCGATCACGAGAACGTCGAGACGGGCCGAGGCGTCCATGCGCGCAAGCCTACCACGATTTGTTATTCGTTGCATTACGAATTCTTATTCTCAGGGGACGTTGCCGTGAAACCTGCGATAGACTCGCCCAATGCCGCGGATCGCCGACGTCATGCGCCCCGAGTTCATCGAGGTCGCTCCGGAGGACACGCTCGGCGAGATCGCGGAGCTGATGAACGTCCAGAACGTCAGCGCTGTCGCAGTGAAGGACAACGGCCGCCTGATCGGGATCCTGACCGAGCGCGACCTGCTGAAGGCAATGGCAGCCCGCGTTCACTCGAGTGAGGCGCGGGTGCGCCAGTGGATGACGGAAGGCCCTGTCACCGCATCCGCCGAGACCGAGGTGGAGGATGCGGCGCGCATCATGATCGAGCACGGCTTCCGGCACCTCCCTGTCCTCGACGAGGACGGCCGGGTCGTCGGCATCGTGAGCCTGCGGCGCGTCGTCAGCGCCGCGAAGACGCCGGCCTGAGCCGCGGCAGCCGGCATCAGCCGGTCGCCAGGTTCACGCCCGCGATTTGACGAATGCGACGAACTCCTCCGCGGCACGCGTCGGGACGCGCCCCGCCGCGCGCACGAGTGAGATCTCCCGCTTCGCGTTCATCCCCGCGAGCCGCGCCTCGGCCAGCGTTCCAGCCGCGAGATCGGACTCGACGGCAGTGCGCGAGATGAACGTGACGCCGTATCCGGCCTGAACCGCGCTGCGGACCGACTCCTGCAGACCGAGCTCGAGCGAGGTCGCGAGGTCACGCAGGCGCACTCCCATGTCGCGAAGCTCGTCCTCGACGACCTGGCGGACACCTGCGCCCTCCTGCATCACGATGAGCGTCTCTCCGCGTAGCTCGTCGACGCCGATAGTGCGCCCGGCGAAGGGGTGGCCGGGCAGGCAGATCAGGATCACATCGTCCTCGAGGATGGGCTCGAACCGAACGGAACGTTGACGGCGCGCCGCCCCGACGATTCCGAGCTCGAGCTCCCGGTCGGCGACGAGGTCGACCACGGCCTGGGTGTCGTGAACCTCGAGGGCGACCCGGAGATCGGGGTGTCGCTGCTGGAACTCGCAGAGGAGGACCGGCACGGCCACCGCGGCAGGGCCCGTCGAGGCACCGATCGAGATCTCGCCAGTGAGCGCACCGACACCGTCCGACGAGACCTCGTCGAGCATCTGCTCCTCGAGCTGGAGCATCCGCTGCGCGCTGCGGAAGAGCCGCACGCCGGCCTCGGTCGGCTCGACCCGACGTCCCGAGCGGTCGAGCAGCTGAATCCCCAGGCGCTTCTCGAGCGAGCGCACCTGAAGCGAGACAGCCGGTTGCGTGACACCGAGTCGCTCCGCTGCCTGCGAGAAGCTATGCCGCTCGACGACCGCGCAGAAGGCAGCGAGTTGGCGCGTGTCCATAAGCAAAGCTTATCCCAGGATCGCGGTTTCAGTTCCGTGGGAAATGGTGCGCTCCCGACGCGCGCGCGGCGAGCGCCCATGTGCGACACGATACGGTCCGAGCATGAAGGTCTGGATCGACATGACGAACTCGCCTCACGTGCCGTTCTTCCGGCCGCTCATCCGGCTGCTCGGGGATCGTGGGCACGAGGTGCGCGTCTCTGCGCGCGACTTCGCACAGACGCTCGAGTTGCTCGACTCGGCGGGGATCCCGCACGATGTCGTGGGGCCACCGCATGGTGGGGCGGGACGAGCCGGGAAAATCCGCGCGATGGGCTCACGGCTCCGTGCATTGCGTGCGTGGGCCGGGCCGCACGAGTTCGACCTCGCCGTCTCTCACGCCTCGCACGAGTTGCCGCTGGCTGCCCGGTCGCTCGGCGTGCCCTCGTCGTATGCGTTCGACTACGAGTTCGCGCGCTCGCAGCACACGCTCGGCTCCCGCGCTGCAACGCGCGTCGTCGTCCCCGATGCGATCCCCCAGGAACGCCTCGACCGCCTCGGGGCGAAGGCCGAGAAGGTACGCCGCTTCCCCGGCCTGAAGGAGGAGTACTACCTCTCCGGGTTCACGGCCGACACGAGCGTGCTCGACGCACTCGGACTCGACCCGGCGCGCGTCCTCGCCGTCGTCCGCACGCCTCCTGAGGTCTCGCTCTACCACCGCCACGGCAATCCACTCTTCACGGGTGTGCTCGAGCGCCTGGGTAACGATCCGGCCGTGCACGCCGTGGTCCTCCCCCGCACTCCCGCTCAGCGTGATGCGATCCGCGAGGCGACGCTGCCGTCGATCGTCGTCCCCGAGCACGCTATCGACGCGCAGAGCCTGATCGCATGCGCCGACCTCGTCGTCTCGGCGGGCGGAACGATGAACCGCGAGGCAGTTGCCCTCGGTACGCCCGTCTGGACGACCTTCGCAGGCCGGCTCGGCGCCGTCGACGAAGCGTTGATCGCAACCGGACGGCTGGCCGAGCTGACCGACGCGGATGCGCTCGTGCTCGCGAAGAAGCCTACTGTCGTCGTCGCGGAGCGACGCGATCCGGAGCTCATGCTCGACCTGCTGCTGACAGCACTGTAGTCGGGCGTCAACCGAGAGGAGAGACCGACGGCTCTTCCCGCGCCGGAATCGGGGCCGAAGCCCTTCTCGGGTCGACGACGATGCGCCTCAGCTCCGCGACCAGTCCTGCCGCGTTGCCGTCGTCGACGAGCCGCTCGAGCACCGACAGCTCACCGTTCAGCCACGCGCCGTCGACCGGCGGACGCGCGATCCGCTGGATCTTCGGGTGCGGGCTCGCCAAGACGTCCTCGCCGTCGCCGACGAGCACCTCGTGCAACTTCTCGCCCGGAGCAGGGCCGATCACCTGGATCGGGATCTCGCTGCCGGGCTCCTTACCGGAAAGGCGAATCATGTTCTCGGCCAGATCCATGATGCGCACCGGCTCGCCCATGTCGAGGACGTACACCTGTCCCCGCTCGGCGATCGCCCCGGCTTGGACCACGAGCTGCACGGCCTCCGGGATCGTCATGAAGAACCGGGTCATCTCGGCGTGGGTCACGGTAACAGGCCCGCCGCGAGCTATCTGCCGACGAAAGATCGGGATCACGGAGCCGGACGAGCCGAGCACGTTGCCGAATCTCACGGCCACGAACCGGGTCGGGACGTCGGGCCGGTGCCCCCACGTCTCGACGATCCATTCACACAGCGCCTTTGACTGGCCCATGACCGTCTGCGGATTGGCCGCCTTGTCGGTCGAGACGAGCACGAATCGCTTGGCGCCGTACTCGACGGCGGCATCGGCGACGGTGCGCGTACCGAGAGTGTTGTTTCGGACGGCCTCGAGCGGGTTCGTCTCCATCATCGCGACGTGCTTGTACGCGGCGGCGTGGAAAATCAGTCCCGGCCGGTGACTCTCGAAGAGCTGGCGGACCCTGCACGCCGTCCTTGACGTCGGCGACGACCGCGACGCCGTCACGGAACCCTCGCTCGCGGGCGAGCTCGCGGTCGATCTCGAACAGCGCCGGCTCCGAGTTGTCGACGAGGACGAGCCGCAACGGCCCGAGGCGCGAGAGCTGGCGGCAGAGCTCGGAGCCGATCGAGCCGCCCGCACCGGTGACCATCACGACCTCGCCGGAGACGTAGCCCGCGATCGCCTCGAGATCCACATCGATGGGCTCACGCCCGAGCACATCCTCCACCTCAACCGGTCGTAGCTGGGTCGCGAGCCCCGAATCGCCGCTCACGAGCTCCGCGAGACCGGGCAGCGTCTTGACCGGAAGGCCTGCCACGTGGGCCGCCTCGACGACCCGTCCGCGCACCTCGCCCGATGCAGAGGGCATCGCGATCAGCACCTCGTCGGGCCGGCGATCCCGGATCAGACTCGGCAGGTCGGCCGTCGTCCCGAGAACACGGATGCCGTGGAGTCGCAGGTTGCGCTTGCGCGGGTCGTCGTCGACGATCCCGATCGGGGTGTAGCCGAGAGCCGGGTTACGGAGCATCTCCTTGATCACGAGCTGGGCCGCGTCTCCGGCGCCGACGACGATGGCCTCCTTGCCGCGTGCGACCACCTGACCGGGCAGCGGCCGCTCGATCAGGGTGCGGGCGAGGAGGCGCGATCCGGCGATGAAGGCGAGGCAGACGATGAGGTCGATGAACCAGACGCCCTTCGGAACGCGCGCCGGGTGGAACTCGAACAAGGTGAATATGAGGAACGTCGCGAGCGATGCGAGAGCGACCCCGCGCAGCGCCGACCACATGTCGCGCGTCGAAACGTAGCGCCACCAGCGGTTGTAGAAGCCGGACAGCGCGAAGACGGTCAGCTGGATCGCGACGACGATCGCGATGATCTGCCAGTCGAGGTAGTGGTCGTAGTACACCGGCCGGCCCTGGTCGAACCGGAGAAGCCACGCGAGCGTCCATGCTCCTGCGATAAGCGCCGCATCGACGGCTACCTGCCACACGGCGTGGCGATTGAACGGCGTTCTCATGCGGCGACGGTGGGTGGAAGCAGCGACTCGAGCACGGAACGTCCGTTCGCCGCGCTCATTCCCGGCTCATCTGGCCGTGACGGCCATCGACGCGAGCACCGTCGAGACGACCTGCTCCTGCACGTCGGCACCGATGCAGCCCCACATCGGGAGTGCCAGGTTGTCCGCGGCAGCGCGCTCTGTCTCGGGCAGCGACCCCGGGGCATACCCGAGGTAGCGCATCGCGGGCTGCAGGTGCAGCGGGGTCACGTAGTAGGAGGCGGAGGCGATGCCGGCCTCCTTCAGCGCCGCGGCGATCCGCGCGCGATCCGAGGTACGCACCACGTACATGTGGTAGACGTGGCCCGGCTCGTCCACCGGGAGCTCGACGACCCTGCCGAGCCCGAGCTCGGCGTATCGCGCTGCCCCGACACGCCGCCCCTCGTTCCAGCCGTCGAGATGGGGCAGGAAGACGCGAAGCGCCGCGGCCTGGATCGCATCGAGCCGCGAGTTGGTGCCGATGAGCTCGAACGTCTGCTTGTCGCGCGAACCGTGGAAGCGCAGCATCCGGACGCGCTCCGCGACGTCCTCGTCGCGACAGGCGACGAGACCGCCGTCACCGAGCGAGAAGAGGTTCTTGGTCGGGAAGAAGCTGAAGGTCGAGCAGACCCCCTCGCGCGCAACGCCGGCCGCTCCGAACGCCTGGGCGGAGTCCTCGATCAATGGCAGCCCGAGGCTCGCGAGTGCCGCGAGGGGTGCCGGGCGGCCGAGGAGGTGCACGGGCATGATCGCCTTCGTCTTCGGAGTGATTCGCGCGGACACGTCCTCCGGGTCGAGGTTGAGCGTGACCGGGTCGATGTCGGCGAACACGGGCGTCGCGCCGACGCGGGCGATCGCCTCGGCCGTCGCATAGAACGTGAACGAGGGGCAGATCACCTCGTCACCCGCTCCGATGCCCATCGCCTCGAGGGAGATAACGAGCGCGTCAGTACCGTTCGCGACGCCGATCGCGTAGGGGACGCCGAGGTAGGCGGCCGACTCGCGCTCGAAGGCCTCGACCTCGGGCCCGAAGATGAAACGACCCGTTTCCAGAACGTCGGCGAAGCGCTCCTTGAGCGCGGGGATCAGCGGTGCGTACTGCGCCTTGACGTCGACCAGCGGGATCATCATGAGGTCCCGAGTGTACCGAGCCGGGAGGCCGGGTGGCCCTCGCATGCAGGGAAAAGGCGCCCCCTCGGACAGGTGGCGTAGACCGTACGGCGCCCGCAGCCCCTTCAGGTCATCGGATCGCAAGAGGCAGCGCCAGACCGCCTTGCTCGCGCCGATGCCGCAGCGCGAACCATTGCCCGCCTTGACGACAGGCGCCATCAGCATGCAGCCGCGTCTCAGTTCTTCTCGGCGGCGGTCCGCTTCTTCGCAAACCGCCAGCCGAGCCAGGCAGCCCCGCCGACGATCGAGGGCGGCGACGGCGATATCGGCGAACCGGAACGCGTGATGGAAGCTCTCCCAGCTCGCCCCGGCCGCCCAGCCCGCCCCCGCGAAGGCGAAGCACCAGATCGCCGAACCGACGAGCGTGAGGACGGTGTAGCGCCGAAACGGCGCTTCGAAGATCCCCGCGGGGATCGAGACGAAGGAACGGACGACGGGTGTGATACGACCGAGGAATACGGCCCAGTCGTCCCAGCGGAGAAACCACGCCTCGGCCCGATCGAGCTTCTCGGCGTCGAGGTGGAGCCAACGACCGTGTCGCTCGAGGTACGGTCTGCCGCCGCGACGACCGATCTCCCACCCGAGCACCGCGCCGACGAGGTACCCGACGGTGCCGGCAATGGCCATCGCGAGGTACGCGGGGAGACCGGCGGCGAACGTGTGGTCGAAGAGTGACACGCTCTGGCCGGCGATCGCGCCCGACGCGATCGCACCGGCATAGACCATGACGACCTCGCTCGCGGCCGGAAAGACTGCGTCGATCAGCATCAGGGAGAAGACGGCGTAGAGGCCGTAGCTTCCGATCGCGCTCGTGATCGAGTCGGTGATGCCGCTGATGACCGAGAACAGCATGAGGCGGGGACTCTACTGTTGGTCGGGGTCGGCCGGGAGCCGCATCAGTGTGGGCCGACAATGCGCTGGACGCGGAACTTGCGTGAGAGCTCAACCGTGCCGAGCGCGTTCCGTGCCGTTACCCGAACGACGTACGCGCCGCCGCGGACAGCCTTCTTCGTCCGATCGAGCCCGTTCCAGACGACGGCGGCGCCCCCGACCGGGGCTTTCCGCCGCGTGAGTGTGCGAACGATCTCACCCGCTGGGGTCTCGACGGTGACGACGACGCGGGCAGGGCGCGTCTGCCTCCACGTGATCTCGAAGTCGCGGCCACGCGGTGGGAGAAAGAGCTTGCGAGGTTTCGTCGCGAGGAACCCGAGCGTCGTGTTGACGGTGAACGACTGGGTCATCTCCGACGGCTGGCCGATCTCGTCGACGGCGGAGACGCTGAGCTTCCAGCGGCCGTTCACCGGAGGCGGGCCGGAAGCCGGGGCGGCCGCGCCGACGTCGAGCGGGAGCGGCGGGGCCGAGGCGGCCGGCGCAGGCGGAAACGCGACGGCAAAGCTTCCGGGCAGGCGCTCCCGCGTGTCCGTGTACGCAACGGTGCCGTCGGGCGCCGTGAGCGTGACGGTCGTGGTCGCGCGTCGGACGAGCTTGTAGCGGAGGCTCTGGCGGTCTGCGACACCGTCGCCGTCCGGTGAGACGACTGCGACCGTCGGCTGGACGAAGACACCGGTGTAGTGGAAGAGAAGCGCTGTCGAGATCGACCGTTCCGCGCCGGAGGGTCGGTTGAGGAGCGTGCCGTTGAACGCCATCGTCGTCGAGCCACCGCCGTCGAGCGACATCGCCGTGACGGCGCCGAGCCGAACCATTGTCTGCGCGAGCTCGAAGTTCGTCATGCCGACCGAGTAACCCGGCTGGCGGCCGTCGACTGCGACGAGAATGATCCGGCCGTCAGCGAGCTGACCGAGTCCTGTGCGAGGAACACGGGCTCCGAGCTGGAACGGCGTGAACGGCTCCCCGGCCCGGAAGACGGCCGCACCGTTCCGCACGATCTGCGGCCCTCCGCCGACAGCCGAGACGACGCCCGGCCACTCGGGCCTGAAGATCAACCGCGTCGTGACGCCCTGCCCTACCGCCGCCTCCGTCGTGAGCGCCACGGCGGCCGAGCCGACGCCGACGAGCACGGCCCCCCCGAGCGGGATCGGCACCGGCGCGCCGCCCGTCCGGACCTCGACGACGGGGGCAATCGAGGTCGGCGTTCGGCACCGGGGCCGGGAAGGGGAAGAGGATGAGCGCGGTGGCACCCGCGAGCTTCGGCGTCGTCGGCCCCCACGCCTGCGTGTAGAGGGCCGTCCCGTTCGGAGGCGGCGCCTCGTTGAAGGTATTCAGCGTCCGCTTGGCACCCGTCCCCTGCCAGGTGCCGAAGAACGAGATCTTCCTGATGTCCAGCGTCCCGTCGGTGGTGATGCCGGCGCTCGACCGCTCCCCGTACGGCGCGCTCGAAAGTTGGCCGTCGCGCATCAGTACCCCGCTCGGCACGCCCGTCTCGAAGGAGAAGTAGTCGCCGTTGACGCCCGCCGTCGTCGCGGAGCTACCGAGTCGCCGCTCCATTGACGTCAGCGTCTCCGTTCCGATCAGGGTCTCGTTCGAGAGGACGGGCGCGAGCGTCGTCGTTCCGCCGGGACGTGGGCCGATCAGGACGTTGAGCGCCACCGGGCCGTTCGACGTGAACTGGACGGCGGTGTCGTAGGTGACGCCGGGCCAGAGCACACGGGGTTGCGCCGCAGCCGGTGCAGCGAACAGGAGGGCCACGAACGGGATGAGGAGCAGGCGGCGTCCCATCAACCGTTTTGAGGGTACCGACGTCCTCCGGGCGAGCCTGCCCTCTTTACGCCCTACTTACGACTCGGTCTTGCGGCGGCAGGGCCGCTTCAGCCGTCAACGGGAACGGCGTCGCGCGGCGCCATGCCCTACAGCGGCACCCCGGCGTCGCGCGCGAAGCGAAGCTCGGGGACATGATGGATCTCGCCGACGTCACGCGCCATCTCGAGGAAGGTGTAGAACCCGGCACGCTCGCGCGGGCCGAAGCTGTAGCGGAGCTTCTCGAAGTACCGCGCGAGAAACCCGGCCGGATAGCCGTAGCGCTCGCTCGCCTCGTAGGCGAGCTTCTCGGGCTCGGAACGCGCAAGACGCACGGAGGCAACAAGGGCGTGCTCGAGGTCGGAGAGCCCGTCGACGACCGGTTCCGGCGCCGCCCAGACCGCGAACACCATCGGGAGGCCGGTCTTCTCGAGCCAGAGGCGACCGAGGTCGTGGTGTGGCGTCGGATCCTCGAAGGCGCTCCGCAGCGCCGCATCGCCGATCAACAGCCTCGCGTCGGCCTCCTCGTCGAACGAGCGGATCTCCGCCCCAGGAAGCAGAATCCTCGTGAGAACGACGGACGTGGCGCTCTCGGGTGTGACGGCGACCGACCGGACGCGGCCGAGCGGCAGCTGGGTGACGAGCTGGATCGAGTCGACGGCACCCTCCGACGAGACGCACAACCGGGGAAGCAGCTGCAGCGTGTCGGCGTGGCGTGCGTACTCGATCGACGAGATCGGCGCGACGTCGATCTGGCGATCGATCAGCAACCGGTTGAGCTCCGTCGGAACCCCCACCACCTCCTCGACCTCGTACTCGAGGCTGTGGAAGACAGGGGCCATGTTGACGTAGCTGATGCGGCCGAGCTTGATCATTCCGCCAGCGTATCTGCATCGATGCAGTTGGGCCGCGCGATGACCCTGCCCGACCGATACCGTGGAGGGGTGAGCGACCTGGCTTCAGGCTTCCGTACGACGCTCCTCGAATCGCTCGTCGAGCGCTTCCCGAACGTTCCCCCAGAGGCGGTGCTGAAGGAGGATCTGCTCCGCACGGGGATGGCGTTCGACGGATCCGCACTCAGCGACAACCTCGAGGGCGAGATCAAGCCGAAGTCGTACTTCATCTTCTCCTTCGATCAGAAGCCACTCGCGGAGCTCGGCGAGGCGGCGCTTCGACGACCGCCGGAGGAGCTCGCGCTGACGGGGGGGCCGTTTCAGCTGCGCCGCACCATCGTCTCGGTACGCGTCAACCCCAGCTCGCCCTACCGCGTCGCTCTGGGCGACGACGGGGCGCTCCTGCTCACGGTTGACGGCCGACCCCTTGCCGACGTCCATCTTCCGCCGATGCCGGAGTACTACCGCCACACGCTCACGAACGGCAAGACGGTGATGGAGACCGCCCCCACGATCCAGTGGGGCTACCTGATCTACCTCACCGTGCTGCGTCTCTGCCAGTACTTCGGCGCCAAGGAGGAATGCGGATTCTGCGACATCAACCACAACTGGCGCCAGCACAAGCGTGAGCGACGCCCCTACACCGGCGTGAAGCCGATCGAGGACGTGCTCGAGGCCCTCGCGCTCATCGACCGCTACGACACCGCCGGAGCGAGCAAGGCGTATACGCTCACCGGAGGCTCGGTCACGAGCTCTGTCGACGGGCTCGGCGAGGCGGAGTTCTACGGACGGTACGCCCAGGCGATCGAGGAGCGCTTCCCGGGCCGCTGGCTCGGCAAGGTGGTCGCCCAGGCGCTCCCTCGTGCCGACGTGCAGCGTTTCAAGGACTACGGGATCACCATTTACCACCCGAACTACGAGGTCTGGGACAAACGTCTCTTCTCGTTGATCTCGCCCGGCAAGGAGCGCTACGTCGGTCGCGAGGAATGGCACCGCCGGATCTTCGACGCGGCCGAGGTGTTCGGGGCACGATACGTGATCCCGAACTTCGTCGCAGGCGTCGAGATGGCCAAGCCGTTCGGGTTCGAGACGATCGACGAGGCGATCGCAAGCACGACGGAAGGGCTCGACCACTTCATGAGCCGCGGGATCACGCCGCGCTTCACGACCTGGTGCCCGGAGCCGACGACGCCGCTCGGCCGGGACAATCCCGAGGGGGCGCCGCTCGAATACCACGTCCGGTTGCTCGAGGCATATCGAGCCGCGCTCTCTCGCCACGGACTCAAGCCGCCGCCCGGATACGGCGTCGCGGGCGCCGGAAACGCCGTTTTCTCGGTGAGCTCGTTCATGGACACGCTCGACCCGGACGAAGTCGCGGTCGAGGAAGCGGTGCCGGCATGACTCGAATCTCGGTCGCCGAGGCGGCGCGGCTCTGGAACGAGGCGAGCGACGAGGAGCTGCGTGAGCTCGCGGGCACGGTCCGCGCCCAGTGGCACGAGCCCGACCGCGCGACCTACATGATCATGCGGATCATCAACTACACGAACGTCTGCGTCGCCCAATGCGACTACTGCGCCTTCTACGTCCTCCCGGGGCAGAACGGCGGCTACGTCCTCGATCGCGACGAGGTGTTCGCCAAGATCGATGGGTTGCTCGAGGTCGGCGGGGATCTCGTGGGATTCAACGGCGGGTTCAACCCGAAGCTGCCGCTCGACTATTACTGCGAGCTGTTCGCGGCCGTGCGGGAGCGCTACGAGGATCGGGTCGAGTTCTACGCTCTCACGGTTGCGGAGTTCATGTTCCTCGCCGACCGCGCCGACCTGTCGTATGCGGAGACCGCCGCGAAGCTCCGCGAGGCGGGCGTCTACTGGGTGACGGGCGGTGGCAGCGAGATCCTCACCGAGGACTTCCGCAAGCGACACGCCAAGTTCAAGTACACGGTTGCGCAGTACTTCGAGGCGCAACGCGCGATCGTCGAGAGTGGGATGCGAACGACGGCGACGATGGTCATCGGCTTCGACGAGACGCTCGAGGAGCGGCTCGAGCACCTCGAGCGGACACGCGACTTCCAGGACGAGTGCCTCCGCGACGGTTTCTCCGGCCTCTTCTCGTTTCTCTCGTGGACGTACATGCCCTACGGAACGGCCCTCGGTGGCCGTGAGATCGAGCCCCGCGAGTACTGGCGGAACATCGCGCTCTCCCGCATCTTCCTGGACAACGTCAAGCACATCCGGACTTCGGTCCTGACCCTGAACGAGGACGCCTTCCGCGCGCTCGACTACGGCGCGGACGACTTCGACCTGCCGATCGAGGACGAGGTGACACAGAAGGCGGGGGCGACGATCGATCTCGACCTCGAGGGCCTGCTCGCGCTGCCTCGCAGCCGTGGCTACAGGGTCGAGTACCGCCGCGCCGAGCGCCCTGCGGGGGGTGAGGCTTCTGCCTCACCCGTGCTGAGCGGATGACCGTTCGTCCTCACTCACCAGCCCTTTTTCAGCCGTTCCGCTCGACGACGGCGAGCGCCAGAGCGTCCAGCTCGCTGCGCCTGGACTCGTCCGTGAGGCTCGCCCGGGCCCTCGCGACGTAGTCGAGCGCGATCTCTCGGGAGCGCTCGAGAGCGCCGGTCTCGGCGATGCGAACGAGGACACCCTCCAGCGGGCCACCCGCGATGGCGGCACGTACGACCTCGTCACGCTCGGCCGCGAGGAGAAGTGGGAGCGTCGGGGTGCCGTCTCGGAGATCGGTGCCCGGGATCTTGCCCGTCTCGATCGAGTCGCCTGCGCAATCGAGAATGTCGTCGACGATCTGGAACGAGATGCCGAGCAGCCGCCCGTAGTCGCCGCTACCGCCCCCGAGCAGGCAGGCGGCCTCGAAGAGCTTCCCCGTCTTCAGCGAGCACCGCTCGAGGTAACCCTCGACGGTCGTCGCGGGGTCATGCCGCTGGCGCCGCTGGAGCGCCTCACCGCGCGCGAGAGCGAGCGACGCCTCCGAGAGGATCGCGACGCCCGCGAGGTCGCCGTCGGACGTGAGCGCCGAGAAGGCTCGGGCGAAGAGGTAGTCGCCGGCGGCCCGGGCCGCATCGACGCCGAAAGCCGACCACGCCGCTGCCTTGCCGCGCCGGACACTTGCTCCGTCGATCAGGTCGTCGTGGACGAGGGTCGCCATGTGGACGAGCTCCACAGCGGTACCGGCGGCCACCGACGGCACCTTGCCGGGAGACGCCGAGAGAAACGTGAGCATTGGCCGGAGTCGTTTCCCCCCGGCGGTCAGCGCCTCGGCACCGACCTCGGCAACGAGCCCGGGGTGACTCGCCACCGCGCGTTCGAGCATCTCCTCGACGTCCGACAGGTAGGCGTTGAGGCCAGGGGCGGCGCGAACGGTCTCGAGCGTCGCGCTCATCGGGCCGTCGCCACGTGCAATGCGACGATCGAGCCCCCAAAGAGCCTGAACGTGGTCGCTCCGAATCCGGTCTCGTCGATCAGCTCGGCCAGGTCTTCGGCGCCGGGGAACCGGCGCACGCTCGCCGGGAGGTAGGCGTACGCCTTCCCGCCGGGGAGGATCCGTCCGAGCAGCGGCACGATGCGGTCGAACCAGACGGAAAAGAACGGCTTCAATGCCCCTCGCGGCTGTGTGATCTCGAGGATCGCGAGCCTCCCTCCCGGGCGGAGCACGCGGCGGAGCTCCTCGAGGCCGGCGCGGAGATCGGCGACATTGCGAACGCCGAAGCCCACCGTGACGACGTCGAAGGTTCCATCCTCGAACGGCAGCGCGAGCACATCCCCCTCGATCCACTCGATCGAGCTCGACTTGCGACGGGCACGCGCGAGCATCTCGGCCGAGAAGTCGAGACCGGTGACGATGCCCCCCTCACGTTCGGCAGCGATGCCAAGGTCTCCGGTGCCGCAACATGCGTCGAGGACCCGCGCGCCAGGCTGCACGACCGCGCGAGCGGCGAGACCCCGCCACCGGCGGTCGAGGCCGACCGTCATGACGCGGTTCATGACGTCGTAGACCGGCGCGATCCGGTCGAACATGCTCCGCACGCCTTCGGGTCGCAACGTCCCGCTCTCGTGAGTCACGTCTGCCCCCAGCGCGGCATCAGGGTGTTGTCGACGCCGATCTGGTCGAGCGCGCGCGCGACGACGAAGTCGACGAGATCGTCGATCGTTCGCGCTCCATGGTAGAAGCCAGGGGCGGCGAGCAGGATCACGGCACCTGCCTCGTGCAGCGTCGCGAGGCCGCGTAGGTGAATGGACGACAGGGGCGTCTCGCGTGGTACGAGCACGAGCTTGCGGCGTTCCTTCAGCGCGACGGACGCCGCGCGGTGGATCAGGTTGGCCATCGCTCCGGCGGCGAGTGTCCCGACGGTGCTCATCGAGCAGGGGCAGACGATGTACGCGTCGACCTTTGCCGACCCACTTGCGTAGGGGCTCTTGTAGTCGTCGATGGCGTAGACGGAGACGTGGTCGGTCGCGGTGCCGATGAAACGCCTGAGCACCTCGTCACGCGGGAGGCTCGGATCGCCGTAGAGCTCGGTCGCGATCACCTCGATGCCGGCGGACGACGCCGCGAGACCGATCTCGCAGTCGGCTGTGGCGAGCGACTGCAGCAGCCTGGCCGCGTAGGGTGCGCCCGAGGCGCCGGTGACTCCGAGGAAGACACGCATCTCGAAAGAGCCTAGACGTCCGGAAACCCGCGAGAGAGGTTGAAGCCTCTCTCCGGAGACGAGCGGGTCAGAGGCTTGCGACCTCGGACCGCGTTCCTACTTCTCCTGCGTCCCCTTCGATGCTTCGAGGAAGGTTGCGATCTTGACCAGGTTCTCGTCGCCGAGGTCGGCAAACGAGGGCATGGGCGAGCCAGGCGTCTTGCTACCCGGGTTCTTGAGGTGCGCGACCTGCCATTCGACTCCGCGTCCCTTCGCCCCCTCGGCCGAGAGCTCCGGGGCGCCGAGGTTCTGCCCGCCCGCGCCGAGGTAGACGTGGCAGTTGAGGCAGCCCGACTCTGCGAAGAGGGTGGCGCCTGCGACCGCCTCCGGATTGTCGGCGAAGCCCTGCTGTGCTGCCCAGTCCGGTACGAGCGAGACCGTCTCGGAGCCGAGGGCCTCCTTCGCGGTCGCCCCCTTCCACGTCAGAACACCCATCGAGATGACGACGAGAATCGCAGCGACGACTGCGACCGGCCGGCGCAGGATCGTCCGCTCCGGGCGACGATCGTAGAACGGCAGCATCACCAGCAGGACGAGGAGGACCGTCGGGATCCCGACGGTGCCGAGCACGACCGTCTCGGGCCACTTGAAGATCCGCAGGAGGTAGAAGAGGAAGTAGAAGAACCAGTCCGGCCGCGGCACGAAGTTCGTCGTCGCTGGATCGGCCTCGGCCTCGTACAGTGGCCCGAGCGCGCCGGGCTGGCCGTCGTCGACGGTGAACTTCCAGATCACGGCGAGGCCGATGATCACGGCCACGACGACGAGCGACATGATCGTGTCGTGGAAGATCGCGTAGGGGAAAAACGGCTTCCCCTCCTTCTTCACGTCCTCCTTGTAGCGCTTGAACTGGGCTCGATCCGCCTGCTGTTTCTTGCTCGCCATCGCTACTCCGCCTTGCCCTCGTCGTGCTCACGGATGAGCCCCTGGCGGTACTCGCCGAACCCGCTCGGTACCTCTTCGCCCTCACGCGGCCGCCCGGCAGCGGTGGGCGACCACGGCGGCGATGTGACGCCGAGGCGGATGACGAGGTACATGTGGAGTCCGATGAGCGCCATGATCCCGCCGGGGATCACGAGCATGTGGAGCGAGTAGAATTTGGCGAGCGTGTCGGGGCCGATCTGCGCGCCGCCCTGGAGGAACTGGGCCAGGAACGGGCCGGCGATCGGCGCCGTGGCGTTGATGTTGATCCCCACCACCGTGGCCCAGTACGCCGTCTGATCCCAGGGGAGCAGATATCCCGTGAAGCCCTCGGCCATGCCCATGACGAGGAGGAGGACGCCGGTGATCCAGTTGATCTCGCGCGGGTACTTGTAGGCGCCGAACAGGAACGTGCGCGCCATGTGGAGGAACATCAGGATGATGAAGAGGCTCGCGCCCCACTTGTGCATGCCGCGGACGAGCCAGCCGAGCGTGACCTCGTTCGTGATGTTCTGGATCGACGAGTAGGCTCTGTCGGGATCCGGCGAGTAGTACATCGCGAGGAAGACACCCGTCGTTGCCTGAACCAGGAACGCCGTCAGCGTCGCCGCTCCGAGCGTCTGCATCCAGTTGACGTCACCCGGAACGTGCCGAAACAGGAACCACTTGATGTACCCGACGAGACCCGAGCGCTCCTCCACCCAGTCGAGCGGGTAGAGCGCTGCCTTCTCGATCTGCGCCTGACGCGCGGACTTCGCCATCGTCAGGACCCCGGCACCGGTATGGGGTAGAGCCAGCGCTCGATACCGTCCACGTGAACACCGGGGTAGGCGACCCGGTACCGCGTCATTCGCGCGTCGGCTGCGGTGCCGTCGACCGTGCCGACGCTGAAGTGGTTACCGAGGACGAGATTACCGTCGACGATCGAGAACGCGTAGCGGTCGAGCGAGCGAACCGGAGGGCCGGCAGTGCGATTGCCCTCGTTGTCGTATTGGCCGCCATGACACGGACAACCGAACCCGGCCGGCTTCACCGGCGTGAGGGTGACATCCTTGTACTTCTTTGCCTGATCCTCGAAACGCGGCCCGTTCGGCTGCACCGGGCACCCGAGGTGGACGCAGCGGCTGTAGATGATCGTGAAGCTCGGCTCCTTGTCTGCCGACAGCCCGTTGTTCCGGATGTAGGCGGTGCGCCGTGAGACGGCACCCTGGCGCTTGCTCCCGGTGAAGGTCGTGATCACGAACGTCCCTTCGGGGAAGTTCTCGATCGGGCCGAGATCGACCGGGTTGGTCTCGATTCCCTCGCCCGTGAACGACGGGAGAACGGCAAACCCGAGGGACGGGAGAACGACACCCGCCCCGATCACACCTCCGAGGCCGATGGTTGCGAGCGTGAGGAACCCGGCCCGCCCGTACGTCTCGAGATGCTGCTCCTCGAGCGGAAGCTCCTCACCCGACGCCTCGCGGGCGAGCTCGGCTTCCTCCGCATCGGCCGGCGCGTGCGCGCGCGAGGTATCGCGGACCCACAGCACGCCGAAGACGATCGTGATTGCGGCGCCGAGAACGGCAGCAGGCCAGCTGATGACGAGCCCGACGAGGATGCAGGCGATCCCGATCGCGAAGCCAACGGGCCAGAGGCTCTGGTGCTGGGGCTGATCCTGGTTGTTGCCCGCGTCGCTCACTCGTCGCTCTCCATCCGGTGATTCAACCCTGTCGCACGCTCGCGTGTCAACGCCGTAACAATCGGTTCAACGTTCGACGCTCGCGCTTCATTCTGCACATCCGCGCCGGAGGGTGCGTCAGGTAGGCCGAGCTCTGCCCAGCGGGCGTCGACCCGGTCGCGGATATCGGCGCTCATCGCGATCTCGGGCGGCCATTCCCGCCGCCCTTCGTCCGGCCCCTTCGCCGTCGCGTCGAACCCGATCTTGCCGCCGTAGGCCTGGATGGTCGTCGCATGGTCGAGCTGGTCGATCGGCCCTTCGCTGAGCAGGATGTCGCGGGCCGGGTCGACATTGGCGCAGACGTAGAAGAAGACCTGCTCGTAATCGTGCACGTCGACGTGCGCGTCGAGGACGACGACCGACTTCGTCAGGCTCATCAGGCCGAGCCCCCACATCGCGTGCATCACCTTGCGCGCGTGGCCCGGGAAGCTCTTGCGGATCGAGACGATGACACAGTTGTGGAACGTTCCCGCCGTCGGCAGGTCGTAGTCGACGATCTCCGGCACGCTCATCCGGATCGCCGGTAGAAAGATGCGCTCGGTGGCCTTCGCGAGCCATTCGTCCTCGGCAGGTGGCTTCCCGACCACGATCGACGGGTAGATCGCATCGCGTCGCATCGTGATCGCCGAGATCCGGAAGATCGGGAACTCCTCCGGGGGGGTATAGAAACCCGTGTGGTCGCCGAACGGCCCCTCGATCCCGGCGTCGTTCCGGTCGACCCACCCTTCGAGCACGATCTCCGCGTTCGCAGGGACCTCGAGGTCGACCGTCTTGCACTTGACGAGCTGCACGGCCGAGCCCTTGAGGAAGCCGGCGACCATCAGCTCGCCGATGTGCTTGGGGAGCGGCGCGCTCGCGGAGTAGGCGGTGACCGGATCGAGCCCGAGAGCGACGGCGACGGGAATCCGCCCGTCCGGCGCAGCGCGAAGGTCGGCGCGACCATCCTTGTGAATCTGCCAGTGCATGAACGTCGAACGGCTATCGATCTTCTGCATCCGGTACATCCCGACATTGCGCACGCCCGTCGCCTGGTCCTTCGTGATCACGGCGGGAAGCGTGATGAACGGCGCCGGGTCGAGCGGCCAGCAGCGCTGGATCGGGAACAGGTCGAGATCGACGTCTTCGCCGGCGAGCACGACCTCCTGGCAGGGGCCCTTCGACACCTCTTTCGGCATCGAGTCGGCGATCGACTTGAGCTTGCCGAGCGAGCGCACCTTGTCGACGAGCCCCTGGGGCGGCTGCAGCTCGAGAATCTCACCGAGCTTGTCGGCGAGATCATCGAGCTTCTCGACGCCGAACGCCATGCACATGCGCTTCTCTGTCCCGAACTGGTTGATCAGCAGTGGACACTTCGCGCCTTTTGGGTTCTCGAACAGGAGCGCCGGCCCGCCGGACTTGACGACCCTGTCGGTGATCTCGGTGATCTCGAGGTCGGGATCGACCTCGGCCGAGATGCGGACGAGCTCGCCCTCCTTCTCGAGGAGAGCGATCCACTCACGCAGGTCGGACGCCGGGCTCGCCATGCGGCTTCAGTCTATGGGTGCGGGTCGGGGCCGGAGGAGCCAGCCGACTCGGCCGTCACGTCACAAGGGATGGGTCACGGGGAACGCCGGGTTCCCGGCTGCAGGATCGACGCGAAGCGTGGCAGAAGATTGACGCTGTGGGGACAGCGGTACGCTCTTCCACCGTCGGCTCTACAGCGTGCGGCTGGGCGTGCGGGCCTTGCGCTTCTTTGCGAGGTGGTGCGAGAGCTCACCGAGCGCGATCACGGCGACGAAAATGAGCCCGACGACGAGCATCGCGAGAACGACCTTGCGGCCCTCCTCGGCGGCGTCTGCGAGCACAAGGAACGAAGCGACCATCGTGGCCGTGACTTTACCCCACCAGCAGATCGTGCGCGCAACATGCCGCCTCGACCGCGACCGCGCCGGCCGCTGTCCGGGCCCCAGCGCCGAGCGCCGTCGCGTCGCCGCGGTCACGCAGGTCGGCTCGCGCGCGGGCGAGAACCCCTTGTCCGAGGAGCGCCGCCGTCGCCGCCCACGCCACGCCCTCGCCGGCCCTTCCCTCGGCGCGGGCCTGCGCGCAGAGGGAGATCAGCTCGGCAAGGTCGTGCACCGCCTCGATGCTGCCGGTCTCTGCGACCCGAACGAGGCCGTGTGCGTAGAGGTAGTCGCCGAGAAGAAGCGACGTGTCCGCATCCACCGGGTCGAACAGCCGCGGCCGCCCGTAGTGGAGGAGGTATCCCTCGTAGATCGTCTCGATCCCGAGGGCGAACCGCGGCTCCCCGAGGAGCGAGAATACGGGCGTCCTTTCCTGGTTCTCGACAGCGTGAAGGGACTCGGCCCAGAGCGGGCTCTCGGCCGCGGCCTCCGAAACGAGCGTCTCCCAGACGTTCGACCTAGAATCCGTCGCCGAAGAAATCGCCGATCACCTCGATCGTCCTATCGATCTCGTCGTCCTCATGCGCGATCGAGACGAACATGCACTCGAACTGGGACGGCGCCAGATACACCCCGCGCCCGAGGGCGTGGCGGAAGAGTGCGCCGTAGCGTTCGGTGTCGGATCGGACCGCGTCGTCGTAGCTCACCACGGGCTCGTCCTGACAGAACAACGTCAGCATCGCGCCGACTCGCTGAACCGCCCCGAACCGCTCGAGGCCGGCCTCGAGCCTCGCGCCGCGCCGCTCGAGCTCCCCGTAGACCGTGCCGTCGCGGAGGCGACGAAGCACCGAGACACCCGCCGCCGTTGCGAGCGGGTTCCCGGAGAGCGTGCCCGCCTGATAGACGTCGCCGACCGGGGCGAGCCGCTCCATCAGATCCGCACGGCCACCGAAGGCCGCCGCCGGCAGGCCGCCGCCGACGATCTTGCCGAGAATGGTCAGGTCGGGAGTGACGCCGTAGCGCTCCTGGGCCCCGCCCCGGGCAACCCGGAAGCCGGTGATCACCTCGTCGAAGACGAGCAAGGCGCCGCAAGCATCGCACAGCATCCGCAATGCCTCGAGGAACCCGGGGACCGGTGGCACGACGCCCATGTTGCCCGCGACCGGCTCGACGAGAATCGCCGCGAGGCCCTCACCGTACTGGGCCACCGCTGCTGCGACCGCATCGACGTCGTTGTACGGCAACACGATCGTGTCGCCTGCGACACCGGAAGGGACGCCGGGTGTCGAGGGTATCCCGAGGGTCATGACGCCCGAGCCGGCACTTGCGAGCAACGCATCGACGTGCCCGTGGTAGTTGCCCGAGAACTTGATCAGCCGATCTCTCCTGGTTGCGGCACGCGCGAGCCGGACGGTGCTCATCGCGGCCTCTGTACCCGATGACACGAGGCGCACCATCTCGACCGAGGGCACGGCGTCGACGATCTCTGCCGCCAGATCGACCTCGCTTTCCGTCGGCGCGCCGAACGTCGTCCCTCGAGTGAGCGCGTCGGCCACGGCGGCGAGCGTCACGGGGTCGGCGTGCCCGAAGAGAAGCGGCCCCCAGGAGAGGACCCAGTCGATGTACCGGTTGCCGTTGACGTCCTCGATCAGTGCGCCCGAGCCGCTGCGCATGAAGAGCGGCTCGTCGAGGCCGACGGCGCGCATCGCGCGGACGGGCGAGTTGACCCCGCCGGGAATCAGTCGCTGCGCGCGGTCGTAGAGATCCGATCGCGTCAGAGCCATCGCGCCACATCCTTCGCCCAGTAGGTGAAGACGAAATCGGCTCCGGCACGCTTGATCGCGACCAGCGATTCGAGCGCACCTGCCTTCTCGTCGAGATACCCCGCCGCGGCAGCGGCCTTGACCATCGCATACTCGCCCGAGACGTTGTAAGCGGCCACCGGGCAGTCGAAGCGCTCGCGCACGGCTCTGAGCACGTCGAGGTAGGCGAGCGCCGGCTTGACCATCAGCACGTCGGCACCCTCGTCGAGGTCGAGCGCGCACTCGCGAAGGGCCTCGCGCACGTTCGCGGGGTCCATCTGATAGCCGCGCCGGTCACCGGACGACGGCGCCGACTCCGCAACCTCGCGGAACGGCCCGTAGAACGCCGAGGCGTATTTGGCGGCGTACGCGATGATCGGCGCGTCGGGGAGAGCGGAGCGGATGGCGCCCACGCGCCCGTCCATCATGTCGCTCGGGGCGACCACATCGGCGCCTGCCTCGACGTGGCTCACGGCAGTGCGGACGAGCAGGTCGAGCGTCGCGTCGTTCGCAACCTCGCCGTCGCGGAGAACGCCGCAATGGCCATCCCTGCGGTACTCGCAGAGACACACGTCGGTGACCAGAGTGAGTCCGGGAACCTCGGCGGAAACGGCACGGAGGGCCTGTTGCACGATCCCGTCGGCCGCCCACGCGCCCGAGCCTTCCTCGTCCTTCTCGTCCGGGATGCCGAAGAGAAGGACGGCGCGGACGCCGAGCGACGCGAGCTCGGCTGCCTCCCGAACGATCTCGTCGATCGAGCGCTGCGCGATGCCGTCGAGGCCGGTCACCGGGCGCACGACGCCCTCGCCGGGACACGCGAAAAGCGGCATCACGACATCGTCGAGCGAGAGGCGCGTCTCGCGGACGAGGGCTCGCAACGTGTCCGTCCGTCGAAGGCGACGGAGGCGGGTGACGGGGAACGAGCTCATTCGGGCAAGGGTACGTCAGCTGCGCCGCCGGACGGTCCTCCACCGTCGAGGCCGACGCCCCGTCCGCCGCCGTCCCACGGCTCGAGGCGCAAGCGCTCCGAGAAGAACTCCCAGATCGCCCTGGCCGCGGCCATCGTCGGAAGTGCCATCAGCACACCGGCGATCCCGTACAGCTCGCCACCGGCGAGGAGCCCGAAGATCACGAGGAGCGGGTGAAGGCGCAGGGCGTTCGCCATCACGTTCGGAACCACGACGTGCCCTTCGACCTGGTAGATGAAGACGAAGAGCGCCAGCACCCAGAGCACCGACACGGGGTCGACCACGAGGGCATAGACGGCGGGGGGAACCGCCGAGAGCCACGGCCCGATGTACGGGATCACCTCGATTACAGCCGTCCAGACGCCGAACAGGAGCGCGTAGCGCTCCGCTCCCGGAACGAGCCCGAGGGTGCCGAGCAACCACATGCCGACGCCCGCGCTGAGGCCGATCACGGTCGAGAGGATCAGCTGCCCCCGGACGTAACCTGCGAGGGCCTTCTCGATCCGCTTCGTCAGAGGGAGCCCTTGCCCCGGTGGAAAGCGTCGATCGATGACCCGTTCGAGGCGCTCCATGTCGAGCAGCATGTAGATCGAGATGACGACGATCAGGACGAGGTTGAAGATGGCCACGACGAGGGAGAACGCGGCCCCCTGCGCCAACGAGATCGCATCCTGCGTGTACCCGGAGATCTCGCCGGAACCGAGGTTGTCGACCCAGTCCGTCGCCTGCTTTTGGATCCGGATCCGCTCCAGCCCGTGTCTGTCGAGCCACGCCTGAAGGCGATCGATGTCCTGCTCCGCGCCGGTGCTGCCGCCGGCGCTCTGAAGCGTGAGGTAGGCGTCGATCCGTTCTGTCGCCGAACGTGCCTGGTCGACGACGACGCTTCCGAGGGCGAGCACGATGAACGACAACGCACCCGCGAAGACGAGGAAGACCGTAGCGACGGCGAGGCCGCGCGGCAAGCGCATTCGCTTCAGGTCCCGAACGAGCGGGTTGAGGAGGAAGGCGATCACGCTCGCCGTGAGGAAGAGGAAAAGGACGTGCCCGAGCAGACCGGCGAGCATCCAGATGATCAGAAGGCCGACCGGGAGACCCACGAGCTGAATCCAGCGCGGCACGGTGATCGTCGGCGTCGTCGGCCCCGTGGGCTCCGTCATGCCCGGGATCGTATCGTCGCCACGGTTCCACCACCGGGTGCGAGCCGCTACCGTGGACACGATGGCCACGCCGCGCTCCCGGCGAGCGGCCCGTCACCGCGAACGACGACGACGCGCGCAACACCGCGCCCGTCGCCTCGCCGTGATCGGGATTGTCGCCGCTCTCGCTCTCGTCACCCTGATCCTGACCGCCTTCGGCTCGGGCTCTCCCTCATCCGTCGCCACGACGACGACGCCCATTGCCGTCACCGACGTCCCACCCGAGCCCGACGTGCTGGCGACGGTGAGCAACCTCCAGATCAAGCTCCCGGTCGCGGGGGACGCGGTAACAGCGATCGGATTCCACGGCGCCGGCGCCGGTTCGCTCGAGCTGAATCCCGTCGGACGCCAGCTCAACGAGGGGCTCCTGGCGCACCTCTGGCGCCGGATCGCCGGCTCCACAAAGGACGGCCGCACGTGGATCCAGCTCGACGGAGGCCCCGGCATCAACGTGATGGAGGTCGGCGCGACCCCGGGAACCGACGTCTACGCGCCCGCGGCAGGGACCGTCGTTGCGCTCTCCGACTTCGTCATCGACGGGAAGCGGTTCGGATCGAGAATCGACGTGCGCCCGAGCTCGGCCCCGTCGCTGATCATCTCGTTGACACACGTCGAGCCCGATCCCTCGCTCACGGTCGGGAGCCCGGTGCTTGCCTCCTCCTCGAAGCTCGGGACAGTCGTCGACGTGGCCGCCGTCGAGCGCCAGGCGCTCGCGAAGCACGCGGGAGCCCGAGGCAACAACGTTGCGATCGAGGTCCACCCTGCAGCAGGATCGCTTCCGTGAACATCCTGTTCGTGG
Organism: uncultured Thermoleophilia bacterium; assembly: GCA_963756835.1. GTDB lineage: Bacteria > Actinomycetota > Thermoleophilia > Gaiellales > Gaiellaceae > Gaiella. Next base: position 149,694 of record CAVWPE010000006.1, on the reverse strand, counting down.
GCGACGTCGTAGGGCGTCCCGGGAAGGAGGCGATCGAGGATCGCCTCGCGACGCTCCGCGAGGAGCTGGAAGCGGCCGTCTGCATCGTCAACGGCGAGAACATCGCCGACGGCGTCGGCATCACTCCGAAGCTCGCGGACAGGCTGCTCGCCGCCGGCGCCGATGCGATCACGCTCGGGAATCACACGTGGCGCCGTCAGGAGATCGCGCCGTACCTCGCATCCTCCGACCGAGTCATCCGCCCCGCCAACCTCTCGGTCGAGGCGCCGGGGCGCGGCCTCACGTGCGTCACGGCGACGGACGGCTCGACGGTCGCCGTGATCAACGTGATGGGCTCCCTCTCACTCGATCCGGCTCGGAGCATGTGGGAGCTGATCGACGGGCTCGTGGACGAGGCGCACGAGACGACGTCCGTCGTGGTCGTGGACGTCCATGCCGAGGCGACGAGCGAAAAGGTGGCGCTCGCCCGCTGGCTCGACGGGCGCGTGACAGCCGTGATCGGCACACACACGCACGTGCAGACCTCGGATGCGCGTGTCCAGCCGGGCGGGACGGCGGCGATCACCGACGCCGGCATGACCGGCCCGCACGATTCCGTGATCGGCGTCAAGGCCGAGCTCGCGACGCATCGCATGCGAACAGGGATGCCGGTGCGGTTCGAGGTGGCGGCCGGCGGCGTCCGGGTCGAGGGCGTGCTCGTCGAATGTGACCCCGAGAGTGGCCGCGCGACGGCGATCAGGCCCGTTCGGGTTCCTTGGCCCTGACCCGAACGACGAGCACGGCGAACAGGGCGACGAGCACGAGGTCGCGTGCAAGGACGAGCCAGGACGACGTCGGATCGAAGCTCTTCACGAGCTCCCAGTAGGTCCGCGGGAACCAGAGCCGCGTGAGCGCGCACGCGAGTATGAGCAAGATGGTCGCGACCGCTCCCCGCCGACCGGGGACGATCACGACTATCGCAAGCACCCAGGCGAGGAACTGGGGAGACAAGACCTTGCCGAATGCGACGAAAGCAACGACCGCTGCCGCGGAATACTGGGCGAACCGAGCGAGGTCATCGGTGTCGCCTCGGGCGTAGCGCACCCAGACGAGCGCGAGTGCCGCGATTCCGACCACCGTCGTGATGCCCGAAGCAACTCCTGCCACGGTTCCTGTGAGGTTCTGTGACCCTGAGCCCGACGCCCACCCAAGGGGCATTCCCGCTGCATGGTGCAGCGCGAGCAAGACGCCCGAGCCCAGGCTCTCGATCTGCAACGGTCGCCCTAGCTGGCGCCACACGCTTCGGGCAACACCGTCGGGCCCAACGATCGCGAAGGGAACGTAGACGACGACAGCGGTGCCGACGGCCAGAGCGACCGTCCGAAGCGCGGCGGCCCGGCCGTCCCGTTTCCATGCCCGGGCGGCAACGAGCGGCAGGATGACGGCCGGATAGATCTTCGTCGCAATCGCAAGGCCGAGCAGTACCGGTCCGAGGGTGGTGCGGCGGTGGAGGATGGCGCAGATCGCGGCGATCGTGAGAGCCGCCGCATAGAGGTCGAACCGGGACAAGAGGAACGACCCGAGAAGTCCCGCCCCGAGGAGAAACGACCCAACGGAGACGGCAATCCGACGAGGGGGAGCGGCCAGCGCTTGAAGAGAGAGGACGATCAGGACGCAGATCGCCGCCAGTGCAGCGGCCATCAGGAAGACGAACGCGATCTCATACTCGGAGCTCCCTGCGGAGACCAGAGCCGGCAGCACGAACGGGACCAATGACCCGGGGGGATATTCGACCTCGAAATCGCGGTACGGAATATCGCCGAGGACGATGCGCTCGCCGTAACGCTCGTACACAAGGACGTCCGAGAGCCCGGGATCGCCGACGAGACCCGACATCAACACGACTCCGAGGGCCAAGCCCGCGACGGCCGCGAGCGGTCGCCAGAAACCTGGTGGTGGCGATCACGGCGCCGCCTCGGCGGGGCGGCGTGCCGGCGAGAGGAGGAGCGCGATCAACACGAAGGGCAGGAACCAGGGAATGTACAGGTACGACCAGTGCGTCAGCGTGAGCTCGAAGCCGACGAGCACGGCCGCGGTCAGAGCGGCGAGCTCGAGCGGGCCTTTCCGTTGCGGTATCACCGCAACGACACCTGCGAGGGCGAGGACGCCGACCTGAACGACGAGCTGCACCGCCCCCAGGTCCGGGATACCTCGTGCGTGGTACTGACCCCAATCCCAGGGCGAGAACGGCGAGCCACGGTCGAGCTGATACCGGAACGTGCGCTCGCTGAATGTCCTCGCGGTGTCGATGAGGCTCGGCTCGAGGAGCAGGATCGAGAACGCGAGCAGCGAGGCCACAACGAACGCTGCACAGAATCGCACTGCAGTCCGCCGAGAGAGGCCGTTCGGATACGTGAGCCACAGCGGCGCGATCAGGAGTGTCGCGAACTTCGCCCAGCCGGAGAGCGCGACTGCCGCGCCCCGGGCAACCGAGGAGGTCGAGAGCCAGAACCCCCAGATGAGGATGGCGGGCATGATCGCGTCGTTCGTGTTCGAGTTCATCGCATACGCAGTGAAGGGGAACGCCATCCAGCCGAAGACGAGCCCGGCAGCGAGCGGCGAGCCGCCAAACCGACGGCCGACGAGGACGAGCCCGAGGACGACGAGCAGGTCGAACGCGATCGCGGTCGCATGCGCGGCCGGGAGGGAGTCCCATTTCCCGGACCACGGAAGCGCGATGACGGCCGGGACGTAGGCGAGGTACACGACGGGGCCGTAGGTATCGCCCCGCGGAAGCGACGACTCGCAGCGCCCGTTGTCCTGCACCCAGTCTCGAATGGAGCCGTTCGCTCCCTTCTTCCCACACGCCTTCTTGGTCCCCTCGACCGGCATGTTCCCGTACGGCGCCCGGCCGTCGAGGATTCGGTCGGCGCCGATCACGCCCGCGTATCCGACGTCGATCACTCCCCGAGGTGTCTCGAGGTTCAGGCCGACACGGAGCCCTCCGAGAAAGACGGCGACCGCTGCGAGAAGCCAGACCGGCCAGAAGAGCACGGGGACGCGCGCGCGGCCGCGAAAGCCGATGAGACACATGCGAACGAGCAGGTAGGCAAGGGGCGGCGCGGCGAGGCCCGCGCTCTGGAAGACCTCACCCCGGTTGAAGAACAGGAGAGAGAAGCCGAACGAGATCAGGGCCAGCAGGTCGACCGTGTGCCAGCTCGCCGGGCGGCGCCAGTCGACGAGGCCGACGAAGAAGAGCGCACTCAGCGGGACCCACATCCACCACGCGTTGAGGACCTTGCCGCCGAACGACCCGACCCGCCCGCGGGCCATGCCCCAGGCGACCTGTGGCCCCGTCCATGCCTCTGAGACGCGCGCCGTCACCGTCCTCGATCGTGCCGAGAGCGATCTGCCCGGCCTTGCCCGACCAGACCTTCACCGTCCAGCTACGCGTCCCCTCGTCGAAGGTCGCCTCGCTCGTGGGCGCAGGCGGATAGCGTGACAGCCAGTCCGCGACCTTCGGATGGGCGAGGAACGTGTCCACCACCGCCCGCTCGGTCAGATGCGGACCGTCCGTCTGCGGCGAGAACGGCTCCTCGAGGGGAGTCGTCGTCTCGCCCGTCGGCGCCGTGGTCGGATCGGCGGCGAACGCAGCGGGAACGGCTAGCACAGCGAAAGCGAGCACGCCCGCGAGCGCCGCGCGCTTCATCGCCGCCGGAACGACCAGAGCTTGTTTCCGACGAAGTTCAGCGGTGTGACGAGCACGATGGCAACGGCCTGCGCTGGGATGGCGCCGAGGCCCGCCCTGATGAGGAGGTAGAGGACGGCGAGGTTCGCACCGAGTGCGAGCATCGACACGACCAGGAATCTGACTCCCTGGTAGGCGACTCCGGCTCGCAGGCCCCGGAATGTCCAGAGACGATTCCACGTGTAGTTGCTCGCGACCGCGACGAGAAACGACCCGACTGCTGCCGGGAGATAGTGCAGGCCAGCCCACTTGATGAGCGTGGCGTACACGGTGAGGTTGACGATATAACCGCTCGCACCGACGACGCAGAACTTCGCGAGCTGCTCCCAGTTGCTTCGCTTGCCGAGCGCGTTGCCGACCCGGCGAGCGGCGCCCTGGGACGGAGAGGTCGAGAGGGGCTCCGACATGTCGCGCGAGGGTAGCGGTCAGGCGGCTCGGCCGAGCGCGTAGCCCGGTACCCGGGCACCGAAATGGGAGAGGATCAGCGGGGCGACGTCGACGATGCTCGCATGCCGCCGGTCCGGGCATGGGCTCGACGCCGATCGTCAGCAGTGGGACCTCCGAATCCCCGGCGACCAGTGACCCGTGCGAACCACCGCCGACGTGATGCCCGCCGCCGAGATCCGTGAACTCACAGCCCTCCGCCGCCGAGACGAGCACCTCGCCTGCGTTCGGGTTGGCGAGGGCGGCCCAGGAACGCGCGAGCCCGGCCGGATAATCGAGGATCGATCTATCACCGGAGCACGTGAAACCACCCGCGTCGTCCGGTGCAAACGAGACCTCCTCGCCTTCGCGCCTCGCCACCGCGCGATCTCCCTCCCGGAACAACGCCACCTCGGCCGCGCGCACCCCGTCGATGCGCGCCGCAACCGCCCGAGGGTCGAGCCGACAGGACGGCAGGAGGTAGAGGTGACCGGCCCGGTTGGACGCCAACGGAAGCACACCCTCGATGTCGGCGTACTCGGCCGCGAGTGAGGCAGACGACTCGATGCTCGTCTGGCCGTGGTCGGCCATCACGATGACGGCGTAGCGCTCCAGGAACGCGTCGATGCCGCCGCCGGCCTCGACGAGGGAGGCGACCGCGGCGTCGCAGCGCTGCAGTGTCGGCAGCGCGCCGTTCGGCCCATGCTCGTGGGAGGCGTAGTCGTAGTCCGAGAGATAGAACAGGAAGAAATCGAACGCGTCACGCGTCACGAGCCAGCGGCCCACCGCCGCTGCGTATGCATCCACCGATCCCGCAGGCCGGTTGCGCAACGAGAGTGGCGCTCCCGTGCGGTCCGAGCTGTAGAGGTTGTAGAAGAAGAATCGCTCCGGGCCGAGCACGTCGGGGAGAAACGGGAACGCCGAGTGATGCCTTGTCCTGCCGCGGTAGACCGTGAAGTTCGTCGCGGCGGTGCGGAGCCCGACATCGGCGAGTGACTCGAACAGGGTTAGCGCGCTCGTCCCGAGATGCTGGGCATTCATGTTGACGAGCGTGTCCTGCAGGGTCCGGCCGATCCCGGCGGCGCGAACGGCGCCGAAGGAGCTGCCGTACTCGACGATCCGCTCTTCGCGACGGTCGTACCAGACGAGATGCGGGATCTCGTGAACGTCTGGGTGCGCTCCCGTCACGATCGACGAGAGACAAACCGGCGTGAGCGACGGGAAGACCGACGTCGCCCGCCGGTACGAGCCGCGCTCGGCGAGGCCAGCGAGCGTCGGCGTCTCGCCGGAGCCGATCGTTCCCTCGAGCATCGACGGGTTGAGGCCGTCGATGACCACGAGGATCAGCGGCCGCGGCCTCACTTGGCGAGCGAGCGCAAGCCGGCATACTTCTCTGGGCTCTGCCGCGCCCTGCGGGCCGCAATGACGGGCATGAGCACGGCCTCGATGTACCCGACGACCGGGATGAGCGCGAGCAGGCCGACGACGATCGCTGCGCCGAAGAGGAGGAAGGCGGTGCCACCGATCGTCGCCCCGCGCCGATTCGCGCCCCGGACGATCGACGCTGCGGACACGGACCCGATCACGGCGCCGACGACGCCTCCGCCCGCCCCGATCCAGCCGTTGACAAGGAGCCCCGCGACGACGCCAACGGCGAGAGCACCGATCAGCGTGGTGGCGAAGCCAAATCGGAGTCCCGCGAGAACGCCCGCGAAGGCGATCCCGGCGGCCACGCCGAGCCCGACGGTGATCCCGATCTCATACCAGTCGCCCATCTCGGCCAGTCAGTCTACGGATCGCACTCGAGGCGGCGAATGACGTCCAGGCAGAAGGCGCCGGCGCGCACCCCGTCGACGACGCGATGGTCGAAGGTCACGGAGACATTTCCCATCTGCCGCACGACGATCTCGCCGTCGCGCACGACGGCTCGTGGCCCGATGCGGTGCAGGCCGAGGATGGCCACCTCGGGATGGTGGATCAGAGGCGTCACCACGAGCCCGCCGAACTTGCCCGCGCTCGTCACGGTGAAGGTCGAGCCACGCAGATCGTCCGGATGCAGCGATCCGGCCCGCGCTCCTTCTGCGAGTCTCGTCAGCTCCGCATCGATCTCCTCGATCGAGAGGCGGTCGCAGCCGTGGACGACGGGAACGACGAGGCCCGCCTTCGTGTCGACGGCGACGCCGATGTCGTACCGGTCGAGAAGGACGATGTCGTCCTTCTCGATCCGGGCGTTCAGCTCGGGGAAGTCCACGAGGCTCGCCGCGACGGAAGCCAGAGCGTTCGCCACGAGCAGAGCGAGGTCTGCTCCCGTGAAGTCGCACTCCTCGACGAACGTCACGGCCGGGATCTCGCGATGCGTGCGCTCGACCTGCTCGACGATCGCGCGACGAATCCCGCGCACCGGAACCCGACGGCCCTCGCCGGGCCCGACGGCGGCCCGGATATCCGCCTCCGTCACCCGACCGCCAGGGCCAGTTCCGGCCACGGTCGAAAAGTCGACACCCAGGTCGCGCGCGAGCCGGTGCAGAGCGAGGGCCTCGAGCGGCTCTGACCCGACAACGGCGATATGCGGAGCCGGGGGCTCATCCGCGGGGGGAGACGTGACGGAATGCAGAAGCTGCTCGCCGCGCTCTCCGATGAGCGCGAGCGTGGCTCCGACCGCTGCGAGCTCGCCCTCGCGGGCGACGATGCGCAGCACGACTCCGGCGACCGGTGATCCGATCTCGACCGTGGCCTTCTCGGTCTGGATCTCGACGATCGGCTGGTGCTCGTCCACGGAATCCCCCTCGAGGACGAGCCACCGCGAGATCTCCCCCGCGGTGAGCCCTTCGCCAAGGTCGGGCAACGTGAACTTGTGCGCCATCGACAGGAGCGTAGTGGGGAACGTGGGCGACGGCCACAACCTCCTACGCGAGCACCGTCAGCGCCTCCCGCTCGGCCACGATCTCCGCCTCCGTCAGGTCGCCGATGTCCTCGCCGTCGACCTGAGCCGGCAGCGGACGGTCGCAACGGAGGCGAATCCTGTCGAGGTCATGGCCGACCAGCACACCCTTCACGCCACGGCCCCCGCGCAGCGCCTGGCCGGCGAGCCGCGGGATCGATCGCGCCCTGACCTCACGGGGGGCGACGATGTCGAGGCCGCCGTCGAACGACGCGTCGGGAGCGATACGGAGTCCGAGGCGACCGGCGTATGTGTACGGCGCGCAGTTCGCGACGAGCGCGAACGCTGCCCTCCCGAGCCCTTCGATCTCGAGCACCGGGTCGTAGCGAAGCCGGTGCTCCACGAGTGTCCGCGCAACCACCAGCGCGAACCTCAGGTCTCCCGGGCGTCTTCCGTCGGCGCGGCGTCCGAGCCCGTCGAGCCGCCGCACGAGCTCTGCGTCGAAGCCGATGCCGGCGTTGAACGCGAAGCGGCGACCGTTGATGACGCCCAGCGAGATTCGCCTGACGCGCCCCGCCGCGATCAGCTCGGCAGCCCGGACGGGGTCGCGCGGAAGCCCGAGCGCCCGTGGAAGGACGCTCGTGCCGCCTCCCGGGACGAAGCCCACGGCGATGTCCCGGCCGATGCCGTTGATCACCTCGTTGTAGGTCCCGTCGCCCGAGAAGACGTAGATCGCCTCGGCGCGAGACGACCGCTCTCGCGCGATCTCCGTTGCGTCGCCCTGCGCCTGCGTCAGCACTGTCTCGGTCCCTGCCGGCAACGCCGCCTGGACGGCCGCCAGCCGCCGCTCGTCGACCCCGCTCGCGAAGGGGTTGACGATCAGTACGCGCGATGCGACGGTCACGATCGTGCTCCCGGCGGGCGCCGAAGCACGAGCACGGTCTCCGAGCCGGAGGCGATCTCCGTCAGACCGCCATCCCTGACGACGGTCTCCGCAGAGCCCACGATCTCGGCCCAGCGGGGGCCACCGGCGCCCACCACGGACAGGTCGAGCCCCTTGTCCGGGCCGAGCTCGAGATCCGCCAGCAGCGCCGCGTGGCCGATCTGGGCGATGGTCTTCCCGGAGCTCATCCCGAGGTCGGTGGCGACGACGAGCGTCAGATCATGGAGATCGCCGGTATCGATCTCCGGCAGCGCGCCAGCCTCGTCGCTCAACGTCTGCATCCTCACGAGCACGCGGACGCGCTCGGATCGTCGGATCGGCGGTAGGCAGGCGACATCTCCGACGCGTTCGTGATCGAGAGCGCGCAGATCGTCCCAGTCGCGCGGCTCGGCGCGCAGGCAGACCTTCCTGAACGAATGCTGACGCCACTCCTCGAAGCGATCGCGCCAACGCTCGTCGCCCCCGAACCGGTACGCGCAGCGGCGCGCGGCCAGCGCGGCCGCGGTCGCCAGCTCGGCGAAGGGACGGGTCGTCCGGCGCCGGACGACGAGGTACATCACGAGCTGATCGTCCTCGCTCTCCACGCGAGCAAGCGTACGGAACACGGAGCTACCGCAGCAGGAATCCCTCACCGAGCGGGTCGTCCGGGTCGAGATGGAAGATCGACTCGCCGGTTCGATAGGCGGTTCCCGTGACCTCCGTGATCACGGCCGAGCGGCCGCCGAGATCGACCTCGTCGACGACGCGCCCCGTGAACGACGACCCGACGATCGACAGATGTCGCAGCTCGGCCCCGCGCGGCAACTGCCATGCGGCGTCGAGAAGCGCGAGCCGCGCAGAGGTGCCAGAGCCGCAGGGCGAGCGGTCGACCTCCCCGTCCGCGAAGATCGCCACGTTGCGTTGCGTCAGCGGGCTGGTTCCCTCGTCCTGCCAGAAGATAACGCCGTAGACGTCGCGCAGCTCCGGTTCGAGGGGATGAACGATCTCGTGAGCGCTCTCGAGTTCCCGCTTGATCTCCCGGCCGAGGCCGATCAGACGTGGGAGCTCAGCCGGCTCGACCCGCTCCGCCATCGAGGCGTAGAACGCGCCGCCGTAGGCGACGTCGACGCTCAGGCCTGCAACCTCGATCCCGGTCCCCCAGACGAACGCTGGCACGTTGCGGAACCGCACGGATCGAACCCGCCCATCGCTGACCGTTGCGACCGTCTCGATGCGCCCTGAAGGCACGTCGACGACCACGCGGTTCTCTCCCTCGCGGCGTTCGACGATCCCCTCGTCGAGCGCCCACGTGACGAGAGCGATCGTGCCGTGGCCGCACGCGGTCGAGTAGCCCGCGTTGTGAAAGAACACGACCCCGAGATCGGCGCCCGCGTCGTTCGGTGGGACGACATGGCAGCCATACATGTCGGCGTGACCGCGCGGCTCGCTGACGAGCAAACGGCGGACATGGTCGAGTCGGTCGAGGGCGTCGCGTCGGCGGTCCAGGATCGTCGAGCCCTGCGGAGTATCAGCACCGCCGACGACGATCCGGAACGGCTCGCCGCCCGTGTGGTAATCGACGGTGCGGACCCCGGCCATCGGCGCATCGGGGCCTAGGCGCCCGTGAACCCCGGGGGGCGCTTCTCGAGAAACGCGGAGACTCCCTCGGAAAAGTCGGCGGTGCCAACCGCACGCTGTTGCAATTCCGCCTCCAGCGCGAGCTGCTCCTCGAGTGACGCCGCGTGCGCGTGCTCGAAGAGCTGCTTCGTCATCGCGACGGCGACCGTCGGGAGAGCAGCCCACGACGCTGCCAGCTCGGCGACACGCGCATCGAAGCTCTCCGCCGGGATCACCTCGGAGACGAGACCCCAGTCGAGCGCCTCGTCGGGCGCAAGCTTGCGGTTGGAGCTCATCCATTCGAACGCGCGTGTGAATCCGAGCAACCGGTGCAGGAACCACGTTCCGCCGGAGTCGGGAACGAGGCCGATGCCGACGAATCCCGGCACGAACGCCGCAGCGCTCGAGGCGACGCGGACGTCACACGCACTCGCGAGGGAAAGGCCTGCCCCTGCCGCCGGCCCGTTGACCGCCGCGATCACGGGCTTCTGGAGGCCGCGGATCAACCGGATGTTCGGATGGTATGTCTCCTCGAGCTCGTCCTCGAGCGACGTCTCGATCTCGGAGAACTCGCGCAGATCCTGCCCGGCGCAGAACCCTCGTCCGGCGCCGGTGATGACGACGCAGCGAATCGCAGGTTCTTCGGCTTCCTCGAGCGCCGCGCGGAGCGCAGTGTGAAGCGCCCGGTTGAAGGCGTTGAAGACCTCCGGCCGGTTCAGCGTGATCGTCAGCACCGCGCCATTGCGAGACGTCAGGACTTCGCTCATGGCCGCAACAATACAAGCGCGCGCCGTCCCGTCGAGCTCGACCGCCCGCCCCGGCAGGTAGCGTCAAACCGTGAGCTCTACCGGCGCCGCCGCTTCCGTTGCGTTCGTCGCGGGCCTCGCCGGCGCGGTTCAGGTCGCTGTCCAGGGTCGCCTCGGCGACCGCATAGGCAGCCTCGAGGCTCTCGCCTGCGCCGCGGTGATTGGCGGGGTGACCGCGCTCCTCTTGCTGCTCCTGGCGCGTCGCAGCCTCGGTGGCTTCCGCGCGGGCTTCGCCGGCCCGAAGTGGATGCTGCTCGGCGGGTTGATGAGCGTCGTCGTCGTCCTCGCGATCACGATCGCAGGGCCACGCATCGGCATCGTGGCGACGACCGCGTTCCTGATCGTGGGGCAGTTCGCGCTCGCGACGGTGATCGACCGCTTCGGGCTCTTCGGGGTGGAGTCCGTCGCTCTCGGGTGGCCCCGCATCCTCGGCCTTGCCTTTCTCGCCGCCGGCGCCGTCCTGACGCTCAAGCGATGAGCTCACGAGCGTGGCTCGCGCTATGGACGGTGTACATCGTCTGGGGCTCGACGTATCTCGGCATCGAGCTCGCGGGCGAGACAATTCCTCCGCTCTTCGCTGCAGGGCTCCGCTTCACGGCCGTCGGGATCCTGCTCACGAGCTGGATGATCGTCCGGCACGGCATCGCACCGTTCCGGCTGGGCTGGGCGACGGTCTCGTCGACCGTTCTCTGCGGTGTGCTCCTGATCGGCGCGAACGCCCTGCTGTTCGTCGCCGAGCGCCGCGTTCCGATCGGGCTCGCCGCACTGATCTTCGCCTCGGTGCCGCTCTGGCTCGTGGTCTTCCGCTCGCTCACTGGCGACCGGCCGGCAGGGGCCTCGCTTGCCGGGACCGTCTTCGGGTTCGTCGGCGTCGCGGTTCTCCTGCGGCCAGGGGCCGGCGCGACGGTGACCGGCGTGCTCATGGTCATCTGCTCCGCGCTGATGTGGGCGCTCGGGACATTCCTCTCCTCGAAGCTGCCGATGCCGCGCGACGCGGTGACGACCGCGGGCATCCAGGGGCTCGCAGGCGGGTTGCTCCTGATCCCCGTCGGGACGCTCGTCTCGGACGGGGAGTCCTTCGACCCCGCCGACTGGTCGGCGACGATCGCTGTTCGGGCTGCTCTACCTGATCGTGGTCGGCTCGATCGTCGGCTACACCGCGTACGTCTGGCTCGTCGCACACGTGCCCCTCGGCACGGTCGCGACCTACGCCTACGTGAACCCGCTCGTCGCGATCACGCTCGGGCTCGTCATCCTGAACGAGGTCGTGACCTGGCAGATCGCGGCCGGGGCCGCTGTAATCCTGACCTCGGTCGCCGTCGTCATCCGCAACGAGATGTCCCGGCAACCGGACGCCGCGCCGCCGCTGATCGAGACGTAGCTCGGGTCCGAGAGAGACTTCAGCGTCTCGAGGGCCTCAGACCCCCGGGGAGAGCCCGACCTCTCTCCCCCGAGGCAAATCTCGTCCGGCGTCACCGGAATGCGGGTCAGCGGCCGACCGGTCGCCGCGCGCATCGCCGAAACGACGGCTGCTGCCGCGACGACGGTCGGCGGCTCACCGACGCCCTTCGCGCCGTACGGTGCAGACGGCTCCGGTACCTCGATCAAGACCGACTCGACGGGGGGCATGTCGAGCGTTGTCGGGATGAGGTAGTCGGTGAAACTCGCGTTCGTGATCCGGCCGTCGCGCGTCTGGATCTCCTCCATCACCGCGAGGCCCAGGCCCTGCGCCGTGCCCCCTTCGATCTGGCCCTCTAGAGCAAGCGGGTTGACGGCCCGTCCCACGTCCTGCGCCGTGCCGATCCAGACCACCCGGGTCAGCCCGAGCTCGACATCCACCTCCGTGACGACGCGCATGGCAGAGCACGCGAGCGCGACATGGGTCCGCTCACCGGTGATCTGTCCCGTCTCCGGATCGAGTGGGGTCGTCCGCGGATGCCGGTAGACGCGCTCGACGTCGACCTCGGCGCCGCCCGTTCGATCGCGCTCCGCGAGAGCCGCGCGACAGGTGTCCTGCACGGCGCCCGCAGCCATCCACGTCATCCTCGAGGCGGACGCCGAACCGGCCGATCCGACCGTGGCCGTCGTGTGGGGCATCAGCGTCACCGCGTCGGTGCCGAGCTCCGTCCGCGCCACCTGGAGGATCACGCCCACGACGCCCTGCCCGACCTCCGCGGCCGCGCAGTGCACCTCGGCGCTGCCGTCGGCGTGGATCACCACGCGGGCCGCGCACGAATCGTCGAATCCCTCCGAGTAACAGATGTTCTTGTAGCCCACGGCGAAACCTACGCCGCGCTTCACTCCTTCGCCCCGCGTCGTGTTGCCCGCGCCGCCGGGAAGACGGATCGGATCCCGCGGCAGCGCTTCGGCCGGGGGAACGGGGATTGCGGCCGCGGCGCGGATCGTCTCCGCGACCGGGCAAGACCCCTCGATCACCTGGCCCGTTGGGAGCACGTCTCCAGGCCCGATGGCGTTCAGCAGGCGCAGCTCTATGGGGTCGATGTCGAGCTCGGCAGCCAGAAGGTCCATCTGCGCCTCGGCGGCGAAGCAGGTTTGAACCGCTCCGAAGCCACGCATCGCTCCGCACGGCGGGTTGTTGGTATAGACCGCTGTGGCCTCGATCAAGGCATTGTCCACCCGATAGGGGCCGACCGAGAAGCACGCTGCGTTCGAGGCGACGGCCGTCGAGCTGGACGCGTACGCGCCGCCGTCGAGGAGGATTCTCATCCGTACGTTGACGAGTCGGCCGTCGCGCGTCGCGCGGTGCTCGCACCACATCCGGGCGGGGTGCCGGTGGATGTGACCGACGAACGACTCCTCGCGGTTGTAGACGATCTTCACGGGGCGGCTCGTGTGGAGCGCGAGCAGCGCGCCGTGGAGCTGCATCGAGAGGTCCTCCCGTCCGCCGAAGGCGCCGCCCACGCCCGAGAGGTGGATCCGCACCTGCTCGGGAGCGAGATCGAGACAGGGAGCCACCTGGTCGCGGTCGACGTGGAGCCATTGTGTCGCCACGTAGATGTCGACGCCACCCTCGCCGTCCGGCACGGCGAGCCCCGACTCCGGCCCGAGGAATGCCTGGTCCTGGATGCCGACGTCGTAGATGCCGCTCACGGTCACCTCGCCCTCCGTTTCCGGCTCGCCGTGCCGGATGACCATGTGCCTGACGACGTTCGGGCGGGGATCGTCGCGATAGCCGTGACCTGCCGTGGGACGGCCCTCGTGGAGTGCGCTCCATCTCGGTCGCGCGCTCCATGTCGGAGACGACCGGGAGCTCCTCGTAGACGACCCGGATCGCTGTCGCCGCACGTCGCGCCTGCTCCGGATGCTCCGCCGCGACGAGCGCGACGGGCTCGCCGTAGTAGCGGACGCGGTCAGAGGCGAGCACGGGCTGATCGGGGAACTCGAGGCCGTACGTCTTCGCACCCGGGACGTCGTCGTGTGTTAGAACCGCGTGCACGCCGGCCATCGTGAGAGCCTCGGAGATGTCGATCTCGACGATGCGCGCGTGCGAGTGCGGGCTCCGCAACGTGTGCCCCCAGAGCATCCCCGCCGCCTGGAGGTCACTCGAGTAGGCAAACTCGCCCCTGACCTTCGGCGGGGCATCATGCCGAAGGACGCTCTCCCCGACGCGGCCCGTGGCTGGGGTTGAGATGACGGTGCTCACGAGGCAGCCGCCTGCCGCACGGCGTCGAAGATCTTGGCGTAGCCCGTACAGCGACAGAGGTTCCCCGAGAGCGCCTCGCGGATCTCGTCGTCGGTCGGCAACGGGTTCGACTCCAGCAGGTCGACCGTCGCGACCACGAGGCCCGGGGTGCAGAAGCCGCACTGCACCGCTCCCGCGCGGACGTACGCCTCCTGCACGCGGTGGAGGCGATCGCCGTCGGCGAGGCCCTCGACGGTGGTCACGTCGTGCCCGTCTGCCTGCGCGCCGAGAACGAGGCACGCACACACGAGTGTGCCGTCGAGCAGGACCGAGCACGAACCGCACTCGCCCTGCTCGCAGGCGTTCTTCGAGCCCGGCAGGTCGAGCCGCTCGCGCAGGACGAAGAGGAGGCTCTCGCCCCCCAGGCCTCCGTCTCGCGGCGGTCGCCGTTGACGGTGAGCGAGATCTTCACGCAAAGCACCTCTCGAGCGCTCGGCCGGTGAGAACCCGGAGGGCGTGACGGCGGTAGGCCGCGGTTCCGCGGACGTCGTCGATGGGGCTCGCCGACTCGGCGACCAAAGCGGGGAAGCTGTCGGCCTCGTCGATCGGGGCGGTGACGAGGCGCACGGTCGGCGCCGCGGAGCCGAAGGCAGCGCGGATCTGGCCACGGTCACGATCGACCTCCAGGGCGAGCGAGCAGACGGATATCACCATCGCGTTGCGAGGCCCGACCTTCATGAACGTCTGTCGACAGCCGCTCGGCGTCACCCGGACCGAGACCACGACCTCGTCGGGCTCGAGGGCGTTCCGCTTGACGCCGACGAGGAAGTCGCCGATTGGAACGCGCCGCGCGCCGCGCACACTTGCGACGCATACCTCGGCAGCGCCGATCATGAGCGGTGGCAGCGCGTCGCCGGCCGGCGACGCTGTCCCGAGGTTGCCCCCGATCGTGCCCCGATTGCGGATCTGTGGCGAGCCCACGGTCCGCGATGCCTCCGCCAGCGCGGGAAGAGGCCCGGCCAGGCCCGCGTCCATGGCCTCCGCATAGGTGAGACCCGCGCCGAGGACGAGCGTGTCGTTCTCCGCGGTGAACCGTCGGAGCTCGGGCACCTCGTTCAGGTTGATCAGCGAGGGTGGCCGCGATCGATCGAAGTTCAGCTCGACGAGCACGTCGGTGCCGCCCTGCACGAGCCGCGCGTCGGGAAGCTCGGACTTGAGGTGGAGTGCCTCGTCCAGCGAGCGCGGCGTGAAGACGTCCATCCCTAACGCTCCTCACGCACGTATGGGACGCCGAGGATCGCGGGTGCGCGGAGCCGACTGCGCCCGATGCCGGACGAAACGATCACGAGCACGAGCACGACGATGGACATCACGTGGGGCAACGCCTGCAAGAACTGCGGTGTAATCGTATATCCCTTGGTCTGAAGAATGAGGGGCGGCGCCGAGAATGCCCCGAAAGACACAAGCATCGACGAGACAGAGGTCGGCACGCCGGAACACGAAGATGACGAGGGCGATCGCGATTCCAGCCCACGCCGCCCGCCAGTCCGTCCACCCGCGTCGAGGTCGGCGGCACCTCGCCTTCCAAGCCGGGCCCGATGCCCACGAGGACCCCGTCGGCGACTGCGACATCCGCCTCGACGACATCGCCCGGCACAGTCACCCGGCGGCCGCACAGGAGGAGATCGAAGTCGCCCATTGTCGAACGAGACGATATCGTCAGCACGATGTCGACCCTCGAACGAACGATCGCGGTCGCCCGTGGAGACGAGCCGGCAGACGTCGTCGTCAGCGGCGGCCGCGTCCTCTCGGTCTTCACGCGCGAGTGGCTCGAGTGCGACGTCGCGATCGTCGACGGAATGATCGCCGGGCTCGGCTCGTACGAGGGTCGAGAGGCGCTCGATGCATCGGGGATGTACGTCGTCCCCGGCTTCATCGACGCCCACATGCACCTCGAATCCGTGAAGCTGCTAGTCGACGAGTTCGCGCGACTCGTGTTGCCGCTCGGAACGACAGCGGTGGTCGCAGACCCGCACGAGATCGCGAACGTGCTCGGCGTCGACGGCGTGCATTGGCTCCTCGACGCGTCCTCCGGCCTCCAGCTCGACATCTTCTTCATGGCGCCCTCCTGCGTGCCCGCGTCCCCCTTCGAGTCTCCCCGCCGGCCTCTCGGTCCCGGTGACCTCGAATCGCTGATGCGCCGCCGTCGCGTGCTCGGACTCGCAGAGATGATGAACTTTCCGGGCGTCGTCGCCGGCCTTCCCTCCGAGCTCGTGAAGCTCGGCCTCGCCGGCGCTGAGCACGTCGACGGCCACGCGCCCGGCCTCGCCGGCAAGGGGCTCCAGGCATATGCCGCAGCAGGCATCCGCTCTGACCACGAGTGCCTGACCGCGGAGGAGGGCCTGGAGAGGCTGCGAGCCGGAATGTGGCTGCTGATCCGGGAGGCTTCGATGGCGCGGAACCTCGAGGCGCTCGTCCCGCTCGCACTCGAGTACGGCCCGAGCAGGATCGCCTTCTGCACCGACGACCGCGACCCCGAGGACATCGCCGAGAACGGTCACGTGAACGGCATGGTCCGGCAGGCGGTGGCGGCCGGTGTCACGCCGGAGGACGCGATCGTGATGGCCTCGTTCAATCCGGCCCAGTGGCACGGCCTTCGGCACCTTGGCGCAGTTGCCGCGGGATACCAGGCCGATCTCATGCTCCTGGCGGACCTCGAGGGCTTCGCCCCCGAGCTCGTGCTCAAGCGCGGCCGCGCGATCGAGGACGTTCCGTCACCGCCCGTGCCGGACTGGGTGCGCCAGACCGTGCGCGTGCAGCCGGTCACCGCAGCGGACTTCGAGATCCGCTCCGATGGCGAGACGATGCGCACGATCGGCCTCATCGAAGACCAGGTCGTGACGGAGGCGCTGGAACGCGAGCCCGTCGTCGTGGACGGCTACGCCGTCGCGAGCGCCGACGTCGGCCTGGCCAAGATCGCGGTCGTCGAGCGGCACCTCGCGACCGGACGGATCGGGCTCGGGTTCGTCGCCGGCTCCGGGCTCACACACGGCGCGCTCGCCTCCTCTGTCGCACACGACGCCCACAACCTCGTCGTCGTCGGCATGACCGACAACGACCTGGCCTTCGCCGTCGGTCACCTCGCACGCATCGGCGGCGGCATCGTCGTGGTCGACGACGGTCGGGTCGTGGCAGAGTGCCCGCTCCCCGTTGCCGGCCTTCTGTCCGACGCGCCACTCGCCGACGTGATCGAGCAGAGCCTCTCCACGAACGAAGCCGCCCACGCGCTCGGCTGGTCCGGCGCGACGCCGTTCCTGACCCTCGCCTTTCTTGCGCTCTCCGTGATCCCCTCGTTGAAGATCACCGACCGAGGTCTCGTCGACGTCGACCGATTCGAGATCGTCCCGCTCGAAGTGACCTCGTGAGCGAGATCCGCACCGGGCTCACGTACGACGACGTCCTCCTCGTTCCGCGCCGCTCTCGCGTCCGCTCACGCCAGGACGTCGTGACCCGCTCCAGCTTCACCCCGGGAATCGAGCTCGAGGTGCCCATCGTATCCGCGAACATGGACACCGTCACAACGGTGCCGATGGCCGTCGCGATGGCCATGCTCGGCGGGCTCGGCGTCCTGCATCGGTTCCTTCCGGTCGAGGAGGAGGCCGACGAGGTCCGGCGCGTGAAGCGGTATCTGACGCATGTGATCTCGGAGCCGTACACGATCGTGCCGACCCGCACTCTCGCCGAGGCTCGCGTGGAAGCGGTGCGCCTCTCCGTCACGGGCTTCGTCGTCGTCGATCCGGCGGGTCGGCTGCTCGGCCTTCTCACCGCGAGAGACCTTCTCGCGGGGGAGGACGGCGATCAGGTCGAGACGCTGATGACGCCGCGCGAGCGACTCGTCACCGCAGCGCCCGGGATCGCGTTGGACGAGGCCCGCCGGCTCCTTACGGCGAACCGAATCGAGAAGCTGCCGCTCGTCGACGAGGACGGGGCGGTCGCCGGTCTCGTCACGTTGAAGGATCTCTCGTTCGCGGCACGCCACCCGCGTGCTACCCGGGACGCGCTCGGACGGCTCCGGGTCGCAGCCGCGATCGGCATCCGCGGCGACTACCTCGAGCGCGCCGGCGCCCTGATCGCGGCCGAGGTCGACGCGCTCGTCCTCGACATCGCCCACGGTCACGCAGATGCGGCGATCGAGGCAGTGCAGGAGCTGAAGAGCGCCTGGCCCGAGGTCGAGGTCGTGGCGGGCAACGTGGCGACGGGCGAAGGCGTCACGGATCTTGCGGCAGCCGGTGCGGACGCGGTGAAGGTCGGCATCGGCCCTGGCTTCGCCTGCACGACCCGCCTCGTCGCGGGAGTCGGCGTACCTCAGCTCTCGGCGGTGCTCGACTGCGCGGCGGCCGCGAGAAGCATCGACGTGCCGTTGATCGCCGACGGAGGCATCCGCCGCGCAGGCCACGTCGCAACAGCGATCGGGTCGGGTGCGAGCACGGTGATGGTCGGCAGTCTGCTTGCCGGGCGTGAGGAGAGCCCCGGCGACGTGGTGCGACGGCGCGGGCAGCTCTTCAAGGTCTACCGGGGGATGGCCTCGCGGTCGGCCGCGGCGGCGCGACTCGCGGTCGAAGGGCGCGGTGACGCTCTCGACCAGTACGTCGCCGAGGGCGAGGAGATGGAGTTTCCCCTCCGCGGCCCTGTCGCCGAAGTGATCGACGAGCTGCACGGAGGCCTGCGCAGCGGCATGAGCTACGTCGACGCGGCGACGATCCTCGAGTTCTGGGAGAAGGCGAGCTTCATCCGCCAGACCGAGGCGGGCGAGCGCGAATCGCACCCCGGGTCGGCATGACGACGACGCTCTACCGCAACGGTTGGATCGTGACCATGGACGACACGGGCTCCGAGCACGAGAGCGGCTGGCTCCTCGTCGAGGGCTCGACGATCGTAGCCGTCGGCTCGGGGCCAGAGCCGGAGGCACTCGCGCGGGTCGACCTCGACGGCGCGGTCGTGACGCCCGGACTCGTCAACACGCACCACCACCTCTACCAGACGCTCACCCGCGCCCGCGCACAGGAGGCGGACCTCTTCACCTGGCTCCAGGAGCTGTACCCGGTCTGGTCGCGCATCGACGCCGAGGCCGAGTACGCAGCCGCCCGCACGGGCCTCGCGGAGCTCGCGCTCTCGGGCTGCACGACCGTCTTCGACCACCACTACGTCTTCCCGCGAGGACGCGAGGGGTTGATCGAGGCAGAGGTTCAGGCTGCAGGCGAAATCGGCCTCCGGATCGTGGCCTCACGCGGCTCGATGGACCTCGGCGTCTCCGACGGAGGCCTGCCGCCGGACGATCTCGTCGAAGACCTCGACGCCGTCCTGGCGGAGACCGAGCGGCTCGCCGCGGCGCTCCACGAGCCGGGGCACGGAGCGCGTGTACAGCTCGCTGTCGCTCCCTGCTCCCCGTTCTCGGTCACCGGCCGCCTGATGGAGGAGTCGGCAGAGCTCGCGCGCCGGCTCGGCTTGCCGCTCCACACGCACCTCGCCGAGACGCTGGAGGAGGAGTCCTACTGCCTCGAGCTCCACGGCTGCAGGCCGGTCGAGTACCTCGACCGGCTCGGCTGGCTCGCGGACGACGTCTGGTGCGCCCACTGCGTCCACCTCTCGGCGCCGGACATCGCGCGGTTCGCGGACACCGGCACCGGCGTCGCCCACTGCCCGACGTCGAATCTCAGGCTCGGTGCGGGAATCGCACCCGTCCGCGACATGGTTCGTGCAGGCATCCGCGTGGGGCTTGGCGTCGATGGCTCGGCCTCGAACGAGCGCAGCGACCTCTTCTTCGAGGTGAAGCAGGCGCTGCTCGTCTCGCGCGGTCGGGACGGCGGTGCCGCGATGACGGCGCGTGAGGCGATCAAGCTCGGCACACGCGGCAGTGCGGCGGTGCTTCGCCGCGACGACATCGGCTCGCTCGACGCCGGCAAGTGCGCCGACTTCGCCGTTTGGCCAACGGACGGGCTCGAGCTCGGCGGCGCCGACGACCGCGTCGCGGGCATCGTCTTCGCAGGACCCCACCGGCCCGACCGGCTGGTCGTCGGAGGCGACACGGTCGTACGGGACGGCCGTCTCGTGAATGCCGACGAGGACGAGATCGCGAAGGCTCATCGCCTACAAGCGCGAAAGTTCTCCGTATGACGATCTCCCTGTCGACGCACGTGCTCGACACCGCGGTGGGGCAGCCGGCCGCCGCGGTCGCCGTCGAGCTGTTCCACGGGACCGATCCGATCGAGAGTGTCGAGACGGACGGCGACGGCCGGGCGCGCCTCGCCGAGTCACTCGCACCGGGGGCATACCGGCTCGTCTTTCACCCACCGTCGCCGTTCTTCCGTCGCGTCGAGCTCGAGATCGAGCTCGAGGACGGCCACTATCACGTGCCCCTGCTGATCTCGCCGTTCTCGTGCGCGAGTTACCGCGGCAGCTGAGCGTCGAGGAGCTCGCGGAGCTCTTCGAGGGGAGAACGAGATTCGTCGAGCTTCTTGCCGAGCGCGACGACCCTCTCGGGAGTGCCGCCGCCGCCATCGGCCGGCTCAGTGACGAAGACAAGCGCGAGGCTCTCGATGCGCACCCGGCGATCGGTCAGAAGCAGGGCCTCTCCGCCCGATCAGCGGCCGAGCAGGGAGCCGACGCCGATCCCGCCGTCCTGGCCGAGCTCGCCCGCCTGAACGCCGAGTACGAGGCGCGTCATGGGTTCCGATTCGTCGTCTTCGTCGACCGGCGACCGAAAGCCGAGATCCTCGAGGTGCTCCGCGACCGGATCGGTAACGCCACCGCCGACGAGCTCGAGATTGCGGTCGGTGAACTCGTCGCGATCGCGATCGACCGCTGGCAGCCCGCATGAGCATCTTCGCCGCAGTCCTCGATCCGTACATCACGGACTGGCTCAACCTCCTGATCCGGTGGCTGCACGTGATCGCGGCGATGGCCTGGATCGGAGCGTCGTTCTACTTCGTGCTGCTCGATCAGTCGCTCGAGGCGCCCACGAAGGTGGAGGACCTGCGCGACGGGGTCGGGGGTGAGCTGTGGGAGGTGCACGGCGGCGGCTTCTACCACGTCAAGAAGTACAAGGTCGCTCCACCCGTCCTCCCCACTCACCTCGCCTGGTTCAAGTGGGAGGCATATACGACGTGGCTCTCGGGCTTCGCACTGATGGTCGTTCTCTACTACTTCAACGCGCGGGCCTACCTGATCGACCCGGACGTGGCCGACTTGACGCCGTGGGAGGCCGTGGCGATCAGCGTCGGTCTTCTCGGCGCCGCATGGATCGTCTACGACGTCCTCTGTCGGCTGTTCGTGCGCCACGGCTTCACCTCGTGGGTGCTGATCGTCGT
Organism: uncultured Thermoleophilia bacterium; assembly: GCA_963756835.1. GTDB lineage: Bacteria > Actinomycetota > Thermoleophilia > Gaiellales > Gaiellaceae > Gaiella. Next base: position 128,308 of record CAVWPE010000006.1, on the reverse strand, counting down.
GCTGACGGCGCTCGCAGCCTGGGGGTCCGCGCAGCTCTTCCAGCCGCGGGCCGCATTCCTTCAGGTCGGCGCGATGGTCGGGACGATCATGGCCGGGAACGTTTTCTTCAACATCATTCCGGCTCACCGCGAGCTGATCAACGCGAAGAAGGCGGGTCGCGAGCCGGATCCGTTCCCGGGCGTCGTCGCCAAGCAGCGCTCGGTGCACAACAACTACTTCACGCTGCCCGTGCTGTTCACGATGATCGCCGGGCACTTCGCATTCACCTACGGAGCCGGTCGCGCGTGGCTCGTTCTGCTCGTGATCATGTTCGTCGGCGTCCTCTCTCGCGTCTTCTTCAACCTTCGCCACCAGGGGCGCACGGTCTGGGCGATCCCGGCCCTGTGCGTCGTCGTGCTCGTCGTGCTCGCGGTCGCGGTCCGCCCGGACACGAGGCCGGCGGGCGAGGGCGGGGCCACCGTCGCGTTCTCCGACGTGGCGCCGATCGTCGAGGGGCGGTGCGCCGCCTGTCATTCGCAGGCGCCGATTCAGCCGGGGTTCTCCACCGCGCCTGCCGGCGTCGTTCTCGACACGCCGGAGGAGATCGCCGCGCGTGCAGACGACATCGAGCGGGTCGTGTCGTCGAAGTCGATGCCCCTCGGCAACATCACCGGCATGACGAGCGAGGAGCGCGACGCGCTTCTCGACTGGCTCGCTCAGGGAGCGTCGACCGGGCAGTGACCGTGGACGAAGTCCTTGCGAAAAAGATGCCTGGCGCCGCACAAATAGCCGCTCCCTGAGGGATGGGTCGCGGGAAATCGTGGTTCCTGGCTGCAGGATCCGCGCGAAGCGCGGCAGAGACAGTGACCGGAGGATGCTGCAATACGCCCTCCTACCGCAGCATCCTCCGGTCAGACGAAGTCGAGCTGGACGGGCTGCGGGAAAGCGCCGATCGCCTCGCCACGACGGAGCAGCTCCGCCACCGCGGAGCGGCCCTCGTCGCCGTAATCCTCGGTCAGCTCGTTGACGTACATCTCGACGAAGCGGTCTGCGACCGCCTCGTCGATGCCGCGGCCGAACTGGAGTGCGTACTCGAGGGCCTCGTCGCGGTTCTCGAGGCCACACCGGATCGCCTCCGCGAGAACCTCCGAGAGATCACCGAGCCTGTCGATGTCGCGCCGGGCGACGTTGACGCCGAGCGGAAGCGGGAGACCGGTCTCGAGCAACCACCATTCGCCGAGGTCGAGCACCTTGTGGAGACCGATATCCGCGAACGTCAGCTGTCCTTCGTGGATCAGCAGTCCGAAGTCCGCGCGGCCGGAGGCGACCTCGTCGGGGATCTGCTCGAAGGGCAACTCGCGAAACGCGCAGTCGCCGATTGCAAGCCGGAGCGTGAGGAAGGCGGTTGTCATCGCGCCTGGCACGACGATCACCTTGCCGCGCAGGTCGTCGAGTGACGCCGGCGTGCGGGCGACGACGATCGGGCCGTAGCCGGTGCCGATGCTGGCGCCGTGGGGCAGGAGCGCGTAGTCCTCCTGCACGAACGGGTACGCAGCGAGCGAGATGGCCGTTACCTCGAGCCGGGCGGCACGCGCCCATTGGTTCAGGGTCTGGATGTCGGCGAGCACCTGCTCGAACACGAAACCCCGACGGTCGACCATGTCCGTGGTGAGCCCCCAGAACATGAACGCGTCATCGGGATCAGGGCTGTGGCCGACTCGGATCTCCATCGTCCAATCCGACGGTACCACCCTTGTCGCTCGCGCATCGGAGTGACCCGTGCGCGCGACCCGTCAACTAGACTCGCCTCATGGGACTCAAGGACCTGTTCTCCTTCCTCGGTCAGGGCTCGTCCAAGGAGGAGCGCGTCGCGCAGTACGTGATCCGCGAGCACGACCGTGGCCGGTCGCTGAACGACATCCTCGAGGACAAGTACGTCGTCAACCGCCTCCAGTCGCCGGAGCAGCGTGCGCGCCTCCTCGACCGCCCTGAGATCATGCACGCGATCGGCGGCGACATGACCGAGGCGTCCGCGGCATCCGATAAGAGTTGACCTGGCGAAAGGCTTCCGCCTGACGTCCCGGGCCGCATCTACCCCAGAACGAAGAAACGGCCCTGGGGGAGGGCCGTTTCGGATGAAGCGAGGGGAGGGGTTGGGATGACTCATTCATCGGCGCCGGCCGGCCGTCGCTCATCCCTCGAACGGGTGATCTGACCTAGAACTGGTAGCGCTGCTCGTCGAACGGGTCGGCATCGTTGTGATACCCGAGCCGCTCCCAGTACCCCGGCTGGTCCTCGGCGCGAAGCTCGATCCCACGAAGCCACTTGGCGCTCTTCCAGAAGTACTTCCCCGGCACGACCAGCCGGAGCGGGAAGCCGTGCTCGGCGGTGAGTGGCGCGCCGTCGGCGTGCGTCGCCAACATCGCGCCGTCGCGCTCCAGGAACTCGACGGGAACGTTCGCGGTGAATCCCGCCTCGGCATGTGCGATCGCGAACCGGGCAGTCGGGCGCTGTCCGACGATGTCCCGCACGGCCGACCAGGGGATTCCCGAGAAGGTTGTGTCGAACCGACTCCACCTCGTGACGCAGTGGATGTCCTGGGTCACTTCGATGCGCGGCAACTCGTTCAGCAGCTTCCAGTCGAGCACGACGGGCGTTTCGACCTCTCCGTGAACGCGGAAGTCCCAGCCTGCGAGATCCGAGGGGTACGTCGCGACCGAGCCGGCCTGGAGGACGGGCCACTTTTCGGTCAGATACTGGCCCGGCGGGAGCCGGGCCGGGTCGTACCCGGCCTCGCGGGCCTTCTTCTCTGCCTTGCTCCGGAACATGCTCCTACACTAGACCTCATGAGCGCTCGATCGTTACAGACCGCCGCGCGACCGCGTGACTACGTCGGCGTAAAGGGGTCGGAGGCAGCCGCGTACCTCCAGCGCATGGTCTCGAACGACGTCGAGGCGCTCGAGCCCGGCGCGGCATGTCAGGCGTTGCTCCTGACCGCGAAGGCACGGTTGATCGCACCGCTCACCGTGCTCCGGCGCGGGGAGGACGACTTCCTTCTTCTCACCGAGCCGTCCCTCGGTGACCGCGTCACCGGCGAGCTGCTTCGATTCCGGTTCGCTGCGAAGTGCGACATCGAGCAGGAGCAGCACACCTCGACAATCGTTCTCGGGGAAGAGGCTCCGGCGGGCTCGATCCCGACGGACGACTACGGAGTGCCGGCTCACGAGTTGCTCGACGCCGGCGGAGCCGACGCAGATCCCTCGACGCGAACGAGCTCGAGCGACTTCGCATCCTTGCCGCCACGCCGGCCTGGGGCCGCGAGCTCGACGACCGCGTCCTCCCCGCCGAGGCCGGTCTCGAGGAGCGGGCGATCAGCTTCACGAAGGGTTGCTATCCGGGCCAGGAGCCCGTGGCGCGACTGCACTACCGCGGCCATCCGAACCGCGGCCTGCGGGTCGTCGAGATGGACGGTGGCGATCTTCCCGCCTACGACGCGGAGCTGACGCTCGATGGCAAGGTCGTCGGGCGAATCACGAGCACGGTCGCCGACGGCGACCGCGTGCTCGCGCTCGGTTACGTCCGACGAGAGGTGCCAGACGATGCGACCCTCATGCAGGGCTCGGCTCCCGTGACACAGCTACACTCTCCCTCCCCGCGCCCGTAGCTCAGGGGATAGAGCGCTGCCCTGCGGAGGCAGAGGTCGCACGTTCGAATCGTGCCGGGCGCATGACACTACGACGACCGCTCGCTCGACGCCGACGCCCAAGGCTCCCGTCATCCGTGCACTCCCGGGGAGTCGCTGCGGCACTCTGCCTCCGCTCGTCGTGAATCCTGTCCGAGGCTTAGCCCAGTCTTTACCTTCGCCCACTTAGTCTCCCGACGATCGGACGACGGGTCGTCGACAGGCAGGAGAGCCAGTGAGCACGCGCGGTACCGAGGAGGCATCCTTCCCACCGCCCCCGCGCCGGCGTGTCCCGGAAGGCTGGCTGAGGTGGGGCGAGCGTCTCGCGCCGCTCGAGCTGTTCGAGGCGCATCCGGAGTTGGTTTCGCGTTCTCGCACGGCATGTATCGACCCGTGGGGGGGAGACGAAGGCGGGGCGGGGTGGCGGAATGCGCCGGAGGTGTTCGTTCGCTGCCAGCGGCTGCAACGACTGTCACTCGTATCTCTACGAACTGTGGTCGGCTGCCACGGAGATCGCGTCGGTCGGCGTGGCTTGCGGGAGCGGATGCGTCGTGACGGCGGGCGACAATCGACCAAATTCTCCGAGTGGGACGAGTTCAAGCCTTCCTCGACGAGTGATCGCAGGCGGGGCGTCCGGGTTCGATGCCTACCGAGCGGGTACAAGCTGTTCCACGGATTCTGCCGGCTGGTCGCTCTCGAATGCCCTCGACGGGCCGACGGGCTAAAGGAGCTCTACGCGACGATCCACCCGGGCGCCACGGCGGGCTACGCCGCCGCTGATCACTGCCCACGCTTTGCAGTTCTCGTCGTGGCTCGCCTGGGCAAACGCGGCCGAGCGCTCGCGGCTTCGCCGCACGATCCGACGCAACAACTCGACGTCCACCTTCGAGCAAGACGAGCACACCCCCGTACTGCTCCCGGCCTCTGCCGCCTCGCAACCGGAAGAACCGAGAGGGCCGGCTTTCGCCGGCCCTCTCGGGTTCGAGTCAAGTCCGCGGTAGCGGGCTTGTTTACATCATCCCGCCCATGCCGCCCATGTCGGGCATGCCACCGCCGCCGCCGTTCGTCTCCGGCGCGTCGACGACGATCACCTCGGTCGTGAGGATGTTCTTCGCGATCGAGGCTGCGTTCTGCAGCGCCGAGCGCGTCACCATCGTCGGATCGATGATGCCGTTCTTCACCAGATCCTCGATCTCACCGGTGTCGACGTTCAGGCCCTGGCCCTTCTTGGCCGCACGAACCTGGCTGACGACGACCGAGCCCTCGAGCCCCGCGTTGTAGGCGAGCTGCCGAAGCGGCTCCTCCAGTGCGCGGATGATGATGTTGGCACCGGTCTTCTCGTCACCCTCGAGATCGGCGAGCGCCTTCTTCGACGAGTCGGCCGCGTTCAGCAGCGCGACGCCGCCACCCGGGACGATGCCCTCCTCGAGTGCCGCGCGGGTTGCCTGCAGCGCGTCCTCGACCCGGTGCTTCTTCTCCTTCATCTCGGTCTCGGTGGCCGCGCCGACCTTGACCACCGCAACGCCGCCAGCGAGCTTCGCCAGCCGCTCCTGCAGCTTCTCGCGGTCGAAGTCCGAGTCGGTGCTCTCGATCTCACCCTTGATCTGCTTGATCCGGGCCTTGATCGCCTCACCGTCACCGGCACCGTCGATGATCGTGGTCGAGTCCTTGTCCACGACGACCTTGCGTGCGTGGCCGAGCTGCGTCAGCTTCGTGTTCTCGAGCTTGAGACCGAGCTCCTCGGTGATGACCTCTCCACCCGTCAGGACGGCGATGTCCTCGAGCATCCGCTTGCGGCGGTCGCCGAAGCCCGGGGCCTTGACCGCGACAGCGGTGAAGACGCCACGGAGCTTGTTGACGACGATCGTCGCGAGCGCCTCACCCTCGAGGTCCTCGGCGACGATGACGAGCGGCTTGCCGGCCTGGATGACCTGCTCGAGCACCGGCAGCATGTCCTTGACCGCGCTGATCTTCTGATTCGCGATCAGGATGTACGGGTCGTCGAGCACGGCCTCCATGCGATCGGCGTCCGTGATCATGTACGGAGACAGGTAGCCCTTGTCGAACTGCATGCCCTCCGTGAACTCGAGGTCGAGGCCGAACGTCTGGCCCTCCTCGACGTTGACGACGCCGTCCTTGCCGACCTTCTCGATCGCGTCGGCGATGACGTCACCGATCTCACGCTCGCGCGACGAGATGGTGGCGACCCGGGCGATGTCCTCCTTGCCCGAGATCTCCGTCGACTGCTTCTTCAGGTCATCGACGATGACGCCGACGGCCGTCTCGATGCCGCGCTTGAGGCCCATCGGGTTCGCACCCGCGGCCACGTTCTTGAGGCCTTCGCGGACGATCGCCTGAGCGAGCACGGTCGCCGTGGTCGTGCCGTCACCGGCAACATCGTTCGTGGCGGTCGCGACCTCGCGGACGAGCTGAGCACCCTGGTTCTCGAACGGGTCCTCGACGTCGATCTCGCGGGCGATCGTGACACCGTCGTTCGTGATCGTCGGCGCGCCGAACTTCTTGTCCAGCACGACGTAGCGACCCTTGGGGCCGAGCGTCACCTTGACCGCGTCGGCAAGGACGTTGACGCCGCGCTCGAGCGCGCGCCGTGCGTCCTCGTTGAACTTGAGCTCCTTGTGAGCCATCTGTTTTTCAATCCTTCCGTCGAGCTGGTTTAGACGACCTTCGCGAGTACATCCGACTCGCGCAGGATCAGGACTTCGTCGGCGCCGACCTTGATCTCGGTCCCGCCGTACTTGGAGAAGATGACCTCGTCACCCTTCGCCACATCCATCTTGATGCGCTTTCCGTCCTCGTCACGAGGGCCGGGGCCGACAGCCAGGACCTTGCCGCGCTGCGGCTTCTCCTGAGCGGTGTCGGGCAGCACGATGCCGCTCGCCGTGGTCGATTCCTCTTCGAGGACCTCCACGATCAGGCGGTCACCTAGGGGCTGCAGATTCATGCACGTGCCTCCCTGCGATGTGTTGTTCGATTACGTGATAACGAACTCTGGCACTCATCGAGTGAGAGTGCCAACACCTGCAACCTAGCACACTCTGGCCGTGATGCAAGACCCCTGCCGTCCGGATCTCTATAGTTGCGTCGCGATGCCGATGTTCGCGCTCAACTTCTACTCGCCGATCGTCGCCGATCAGCTGCGAACCGGCCGCAAGACCGCCACGATCCGCCTCGGGGACAAATCGCCGAAGTACAAGAAGGGGATGATCGTGACCGTCCTCGTCGGCACGCGCTATGGCCCGCGGGAGAAGATCTTCGACGCCGTGATCGACCGCGTCGAGGTCAAGCCCCTCGGCGAGCTCTCACCGCGTGAGATCGAGCACGACAATCCGGGCATCCGGCGCGTCGACGAGCTGGCCAAGTGGATGGGCCAGCTCTACAACCGCGAGGTCTCGGAGACCGATACCGTCACCGTGATCCGCTTCTCCCAGATCATCGGGACGATGTTCTAGGCCCGGGGAATCGTAAGAGCCGGGGGCGGGGCTTCGGTCTCTCCCCCGTCCGTCTCACTTCCCGGCCTTCCGAATGGGCCCACCGAAGAGCTCGTTCGTCCGCACCGGCGTCCCGCACTCCTCGCACTCGACGAGAAACGCCGATGGAAAACGCGCACCGCACGCGGGGCAGAGGTGACGCACCTCGCCGACACACCCGGGGCACTCGTCGGGCAGTTCGGCCTCGAGCTCGACGAAATAGCGCAGCGTGAACCCGCAGTCGACACAGAAGGCGACCCAGTCGCCGAGAGTCTTGCGACGCTCCTCCTGGATCCAGTTCCGCCGTGGTCGCTTCCGCTCCTCCACCATCGGAGCCTACCTCCGGCCTCCGGGGGACAGGGTAGAGTGACCGCGACAACTGCCCGAGGGGATCCCATGGCGGTACGGGAAGCGGAGCCTGTCGGCTCGCTTCAAGAAGTGCACGATGTCGGTCTCGATCGCGAGGACCTGTTCGGGTTCTACCGAAACATGCTGACGGCGCGCGCGATCGAGGAGCGCGGCCACATCCTCTACAAGCAGGGGAAGATTCCGGGCTCGTTTTACACGGGCCGCGGCAACGAGGCCTCGGCCGTCGGTGTCGCGGCGGCGATGGGGCCGGATGACGTCGGGTGCCCGCTGCAGCGCGATATGGGCGTGCACATAACCCGCGGCGTCGAGCCATGGCGTGTCTTTGCGCAGTACATGGGGCGCGCCGACGGCCCGACCCGCGGGCGCGACGGGAACGTCCACATCGGCGACGCGCGCCTCGGGTTGCACGCAATGGTCAGCCATCTTCCCGCGATGCTGCCCGTCGCCGTCGGCATGGGCCTCGCCTTCCGAATCCGCGAGGAGCGCCGCGTCGCGGTCGCCTGGTGTGGCGAGGGTGCCGCAGCGCGCGGCGACGCCCACGAGGGAATGAACCTCGCCGGCGTACGTCGACTCCCCGTCGTCTTCGTGATCGACAACAACCAGTGGGCGTATTCCACCCCGGCCCACCTCGGGCACGCGGTCGACCATCTCGCCGATCGTGCCGCCGCCTACGGCTTCGAAGGTGTAGTCGTCGACGGAACCGACGTGCTCGCCGTCTTCCGGGAAGCGAAGCGCGCGATCGCGAAGGCTCGAGAGGGCGGTGGGCCGACGCTGATCGAGTCCGTGACGCTGCGGATGGAAGGTCATGCCGTTCACGACGACGCCTCGTACGTGCCCCGCGAGATGTTCGAGGAGTGGGCGAAGCGCGACCCGCTCGAACGCTATCGCGGGTGGCTGCGCGACAACGCCCAGATGAGCGACGAGGAGGAGGCCGAGATCACGTCAGGCGTGAAGAAGCTTCTGAACGATGCTCTTGCGCGAGCCGAGGAGTCGCCGATGCCGGATCCGTCGACGCTCCTCGACGGCGTGTTCGCGACCCAGGACGAGCTCGACACCCCTCATCACAAGTAATGGCCGAGAAGACCTACCTGCAAGCGATCAGTGACGGGCTCCGCGAGGAGATGCGTCGCGACCAGCGTGTCTTCGTGATGGGTGAGGATGTTGGCGTCTACGGCGGTGCCTTCAAGGTAACCGAGGGATTTCAGGCGGAATTCGGCCCGTGGCGCGTCCTCGACATGCCTCTCTCCGAAACGGCGATCGTCGCCGGCGCCACAGGAGCCGCTCTGATGGGCATGCGCCCCGTCGCGGAGATGCAATTCGCGGACTTCGTCTCGTGCGCCTGGGATCACCTCGTCACCGTCGCCGCCAAGCAGCACTACCGCGCCGGCACGCCGATCCCGATCGTCCTGCGTCTACCCTCGGGCGGCGGCTTCTCGGGCGGCCCGTTCCACTCGCAGAACCCGGAGAGCCTCTTTGCGCACATCCCCGGCCTCAAGGTCGTCTGCCCCGCGACGCCGGAGGACGCCAAGGGTCTCCTCGTGAGCGCGATCGAGGACGCAAATCCGGTTCTGTTCTTCGAGCACAAGCACCTCTACCGCCGGATCAAGGGGGATGTCCCCGACGATCGATACACGATTCCGTTCGGCAAGGCTCGTGTTCACCGGGAAGGCACGGACATCGTCGTCGTCACGTGGGGCGCAATGGTCTATACCGCTGAGGATGCCGCCGAGAGCGTTGCAGCGGACGGGATCTCGGTCGAAGTGCTCGATCTCCGAACGCTCATCCCGTGGGATCGTGAGGCGGTGCTCGAGAGCGCCCGCCGCACTTCGAAAGTGCTCGTCCTGCACGAGGACACGCGGACAGGCGGGTTCGGCGCAGAGATCGCGGCGACCGTCGCGGAAGAGGCATTCGAGTATCTCGACGCCCCGGTGAAGCGCCTGGCCGCCCCGGACACGCCCGTGCCGTTCTCACCACCGCTCGAGCAGGCATACCTTCCACAGATCGCCGATGTCGTCGCCGGGCTTCGAGAGCTCGCCGCTTACTAGAGAGTCGTAACCGAGAAAGGATCCGCTTTGGCCACCGGAACGCAGATCGAGGTCGTGATGCCCCAGATGGGTGTCTCCGTGTCGGAAGGAACGATCACGAAGTGGCTCAAGCAGCCGGGTGAGACCATTGCTCGTGACGAGCCGCTGCTCGAGATCTCGACGGACAAGGTCGACACCGAGATCCCGAGCCCCGGCGACGGTGTCGTCGGCGAACTGCTCGTCTCCGAGGGCGAGACGGTCGAGGTCGGGACCCTCCTCGCAACGATCCTCCCTGCCGGCGCGGTCGCCCCTGATGCACCTCCTGCGCCGGAGGCGGTCGCCCTCGTGCTGGAGCCTGCTGCTTCGATGCCTACCCCGGGCGCTGTCGTCGAGCCACCTGCCGAGGCTCCGCTCGCCCCGCCGCCGCCCGCTGACGAGGCGCCCGGCGCCGCATCGGGGAATGGACGCACCTTCGTCTCGCCCGTGGTCGCGCGCATCGCTGCCGAGCACGGCGTCGACCCACACACGGTCACCGGCACCGGGACAGGTGGTCGCGTGACGAAGAAGGACATTCTGACCCACATCGAAGCCGGTGGGGCTCCTGCGACCACACCCGCACCCGCTCCCGCTCGCCACACCCACTCCCACACCCACACCCACACCCACTCCCGCTCCCGCTCCCGCTCCCGCGACACCCGTACCCGCGGCGACCGCGACCCCGGCGGCACCAGGTGCGGCCGCTCCCGCACCTGCGACGCCGGCTCCGGCCGCTCCCGCCCCTGCGCCGGCCGCGGCCGCTCCCGTCACGCCGCCCGCGGCAGCTCAGCCGGCGACGCAGCCAGCACCGCTGCTCCAGGCCGGCGAGGTCGAGGAGCCGATGAGCGCGATGCGCCGCGGCGTGATGGAGCACATGCGCCGGTCGCTCGACACCTCCGCGCACGTCACGAGCGCGATCGAGGTGGATATGTCGAAGATCGTCGCCGCGCGCGAGCAGCTGAAGCAGGAGTACCAGTCCTCGTACGGCGTAAACCCGACCTACCTCGCCTTCATAGCCAAGGCGACGGTCGAGACGCTGCAGGACTACAAGTGGGTCAACGCCGAGATTCGCGGCGAGAAGATCGTAACGCGGCCGTTCGTCAATCTCGGCATCGCGGTCTCGCTGGAGGACGGCAAGGGCCTCATCGTGCCGGTGATCAAGAACGCGCAGGACCTGAACCTGCTCGGCATCGCGCGGGGAATCGCCGATCTCGCCGTCCGCGCCCGGACGAAGAAGCTCCTACCGGACGACGTCCAGGGCGGGACCTTCACGATCACGAACCCCGGCGGTTACGGGACGTTCCACGGCACCCCGATCATCAGCCAGCCCCAGGTGGGGATCCTCGGCACCTACGCTCTCGTGAAGCGGCCGTGGGTCGTGCCGGACGAGCTCGGGCACGACGTGATCGCGATCAGGCCCCTGATGAACATCACCCTCACCTATGACCACAGGCTCGTCGACGGCGCGTACAGCGGCGGCTTCCTTCGCGATCTCCGCGCCCGGCTGGAGGGCTGGGAGCACACCGAGTAGAAGGCTCAACCTGCGACGGGCCTCGTTCGTCGCCGATCGCGACGAACGAGGTGAGCTCGTCCCGGTTGCTGCCGGCGCGACACGGATCTCCGTCAACTACCCTCTTCCCGTGGGCTCCGGAGCGTATCTCCTCGACGCGGGCCTCGTTCCCTATCGCGACGGGCTCGAGCTTCAGCGATCCATTGCCGCCGCCGTCATCGAGGGCGCAGGCCCGGAAACGATCGTGCTGCTCGAGCACCCACCCGTGATCACGATGGGCCGCCGAACCGAGGAGGAGAAGGAGCTGCACGTCCCCGAGGGAGCGCAGGTCGACGTCATCGAAACGGACCGCGGCGGCAAGTCGACGTATCACGCACCCGGGCAGCTCGTCTGCTACCCGATTCTCGACCTGAACCGCCACGGCAAGGACCTCAAGAAGTACGTCCGCGATCTCGAGCGTGCGATCATCGCCACCGCCGGCGCGTTCGGGCTCGACACAACAACGTACGAAGGCCTCACGGGTGTCTGGATGCCGCCGTCCGGGCTGCACGGCCCGCGGAAGATCGCATCGATCGGGGTGCGGGTTTCGCGCTGGGTGACGACGCACGGCTTCGCCCTCAACGTCGATCTCGATCCTGCGCCGTTCACGCAGTGGATCACGGCCTGCGGCCTGGACGACGCCGAGTTCACGACGATGAGCCGCGAGCTCGACCACCCGTTCTCGGTCGACGAGGTAAAGCCGGCTGCGACCGCGGCGATGGGCGAGATCTTCGGGCTCGAGCTCGAAGCACTGCCGAATTGGTCGGCTCCGGCCGCCGCCTCCGTAGACTGACGCCATGGAGACATCGCTTCCCGTCGCCGACCGCCCGCGCCGCCCCGAGTGGATGAAGGTGCGCGCGCCGAGCGCCGAGGGTCGGTACTTCGACGTCAAGAAGCTGATCCACGGCGCGAGCCTGAACACGGTCTGCGAGGAGGCGCGCTGCCCGAACATCGCCGAGTGCTGGGGCAAGGGCACCGCGACGTTCCAGATCCTCGGCGACACGTGCACGCGCGCCTGCCGGTATTGCTACGTCAACTCTGGCAAGCCGGAGCACGCACCGGACCCGCTCGAGCCGCTGCGCCTCGCGCAGGCGGCGGCGCAGATGGAGCTCGAGCACGTCGTCGTCACCTCGGTAGACCGTGACGACGTCGAGGATCGCGGCGCGGGGCAATTTGCCGCAGTCACGCGTGCGTTGCACGCGAAGCTGCCGGGCTGCTCCGTCGAGCTCCTGACACCCGACTTCCTCGGCAAGGAGGAAGAGGCCCTCGCGACGGTGCTCGGCGCGCGGCCCGAAGTGTTCAGCCACAACATCGAGACCGTCCGCCGGCTCCACCGGCGGATGCGGGGCGCGAAGGCGTCGTACGATGGCGCGCTGCACCTGCTGCGTCGCGCCAAGGTGGTCGCCGACTATCCGGTGATGACGAAGACCGGGATCATCGCTGGGCTTGGCGAGACGAACGACGAGATCGTCGAGACGATGTGCGACCTGCGCCAGAACGGTGTCGACGTCGTCACGATCGGTCAGTACCTGCAGCCCTCGAGTACGCACACCGAGATCGCCCGCTGGGTGCACCCGGACGAGTTCCGCTGGCTCCGCGAGCAAGGCGAGGCTCTCGGCTTCGGCTCTGTCTTCGCAGGGCCGCTCGTCCGCTCGAGCTACCGGGCCGACGAGCAGAAGCACGCCGCAGACAGCGGTGTCGGCGTCGTCGCGTACTGACGGGTGTCTCAGGAAGAAGACATTCGCACGACGTGAGGGCCTGGAATCCCAGGCCCTCACGCGAGCCACCGCGATGCCCGATCGGGCTAACTGCCGCCGGGCTGCGTCACGCGGTTCACGACGAGCGTGTACGGCGCGTATTGGAAGCTGCCCTCCGACGGGTCGTCGTAGAAGACGATCGCCGCCACGATGTCGGCCTTCTTGTCGACGTACCTGCCGATCTTCACCTTGCCCTTGATGGAGAAGTCCGAATTCAGCTTCAGCGACTTCACGCTGATGTCGCCACCCTTCTTCTTGGTCTCGATGCTCACGATCCAGACCGTGAAGCCGTCGACGGTGTTCGGCTTCGTCTCCGTGAACGAATTCCAGCCGTCCAGGCTAGACCCGTCCGAGATGAGCTTTCCGCCGACCTTCACGTCGTCGATCCAGAAGCCCGTGTCCGTACCAGAGTCGCTGCCGAGCGTGGCAGGGTCGTTGAACGCCCTGAAGGCCAGAAGGACTTGCTGTCCTGCGTAGCCAGCGAGACTGCAGACCTGTGGCCTGAACGCCTCAGAGAAGCCTGTGAAGCCCGGTACGTTCTCGACCGCGGTCGAAAGCGCATCCGAGTCGTGGTCGTATGTCGTGTCCGTGCACTCGAGGCTCGTGTACGTCGACCCGCCGTCATCCGAGATCTGGACGAAGCCGAAGTCCCAGAAGTCCTCTTCGTTCCAGAATGCATCGAACGTAAGCGTCGCGCCCGCTCCGGCGGGCACGACGATGGGACGCACGATCGCCTCGTCTCGCAGATCGCCGGCGCCGGAGAACAGTGCCGAGTCGCCCGGAGAGGTCGGGGGATTCGCGTCCACCGTCCACTGGACGGGTTCGGTCGGCAAGACGTTCGACGCGCTGAATGACAGCGAGTCGATGTCCTTGCCGGTCAGATAGCTGCCGGCCCCGTCCCGAAGTCGAACGTAGTCCGCCCCGTTCGACGGCGCCCCCGGGGAGTCGTACGCGTTCGGGTTGTCCCAGTTGATCGTCGCGTCCAGGGTTCTCGCAGTCACGTCGCTCGCCTTGAGGTGCCCGCCCAACTTGTACTTCTGGTCGAGCAAGCCATCGAGCGCGATCATCAGGCTCCAGTCGTGGAGGACATCCTGGGCCATGACCTTTCCGTGGCCGCCCTTCCCCTTCTTGCCGTGGCCCGTCAGGGCGTCGAGCCCTTCCTGAAGCCCTGCCAGGCCGTTCTCGTCACCTCGATGCAAGGCGCTCATGAAGTCGTTGCCGTAGCGGTTCTGGAGCATCTCCATGATCGAATAGGCGGCGCCGTAATCGGCGAGGATCTCGGCATCTCCCTGGTCCTGCCACCGCGTCAGCGAGTTTTCGGGACCACACTCGGCCCGCGGGTTCGGGTTCACCGGCGTCTCCACCGAGAGCCAGCCAAGGAAGCACTGGACGTGGCTATCGAAGCCCTTGTCCGTGATCGGCAGGCTTGGATCGACATAGCCGACGAGAGTCTGCGCCCAGTCGGAGAGGCCCTCGTTGATCCAGTTGAATTCGTCCGGGTCCTCGTAGCTCTCGAGCAAGTGCTGGTATTCGTGGGCGAACACACCCTCGTAGAGGTGAGGCCGTGCCGGCGCACTGGTACACGCGTCGGTCGAAGGGTTGTCCGGCGGATTGGCGCCGGTGCGGTGGAACCAGTCGAACGCGTCGATCGTCATCACATTGCGATCGAAGAAATCGTTGAGTTGCGACGAGAAGAAGCCGGCGATGTACGTGTTGCGATGAGCGTTGTCCGTGTCGTAGTAGTTTTCATCGCGGACATTCGACACGAGCGTGACGATCTTGTCTCCGTCGCCCGAGTAGTCATCGATGAAGTCGAGGATCGCGTTCGTGCCGTCCCGGGTCGGGGGCACGCTGAACGCCGCGGACTCCTTCGGGTACATGTTCGTGTCGAATTCACTGATCAGACCCGCGATCTGCGTGTCCGTGACAACGTTGCGCGTCCCGTCGTTTCGGCAGTCACCGGCGGGGAAGTCGATGTCCTCCTGCACCCAGACCTCGATGTGTTGGCCGAGGCCCCGTAGAGTGAAGTAGTCCAACTCGTACTGCCCCGTGAAGTCGTTCAGGACGACCATCAGCCGACTTGTTCCGAGCGGCGGATCGGCAGCCGCAGCGGCTGATGCCGCCGACATCTCCTGCGTCTTGAAGCCTCTCTTGGTCGGTAGCGTGCGATCGAGCGGGAGCGTCCCCTTTTCGACCGCCTCACTGGCGTGCCTTGCTCCCACGTCGACCTTCGCCGATTTCGTCGCTCCGCCCGCTGCGGCCACCGAGACGGCTGCGACGACGATCGCCGAGAGCGCCATCGACCGCACGTGTGCTGGTCTCATTCCTTCTCCCCTTTTTCGATATTTCGTCGAATCCGGCGCCACACCTGTCCACACTGCCGCGGGTGCAGTCGGCTCGGCGACGGTCCGTTGAACGCATGTCGGTGCTTCGCGGTCGACCCCGAAGAGAGGTACCACGAGAGCAATGGCGTACAGCCCTTGGATCGACTCGCATCCTGCAGCGGCCAATCCCTCGATCTGTTGACAGGCCCGCTACCCGATCCGCAGGTCGAGCAAGCACCGGAGACCGCGTGGCAGTCTCGTCGAATCGGACCTCATCCGTGCGGCTTGGCCATCACGTGGTAGTCGAGCGCCTCGTCGAGCACGCTCTCCTCCACGCCGGCCTCGCGGGCGACGTCCCGCAGCGAGCGGCCGCTCGCGGCGGCCGTCTTCACGATCTCCGACGCCTTGTCGTAGCCGATGAACGGGTTGAGGGCCGTGGCAGCCGACAGCGTCAGCTCGGCGTACGCCTCGCACTGTTCACGGTTCGCCTCGATCCCGTCGACGCACTTCTCGGCCAGGAGCCGTGAAGCGCTCGCGAGGAGCGTGATCGACTGCAGCAGGTTGCGCGCCATCATCGGGATGAAGACGTTCAGCTCGAAGTGACCCTGCATGCCTCCGACCGTGATTGCGACGTCGTTGCCGAGAACCTGGGCCGAGACCTGCGTGACGACCTCGGGAATCACGGGGTTCACCTTTCCGGGCATGATCGACGAGCCCTTCTGCAGCTCCGGCAGACGTATCTCGGCGAGCCCGGCCCGGGGGCCGGAGCCCATCAGGCGAAGATCCATCCCGATCTTGGAATAGCTCGTCGCGAC
This sequence comes from uncultured Thermoleophilia bacterium, assembly GCA_963756835.1. Classification (GTDB taxonomy): domain Bacteria; phylum Actinomycetota; class Thermoleophilia; order Gaiellales; family Gaiellaceae; genus Gaiella. The sequence continues at coordinate 112,284 of CAVWPE010000006.1, read as the reverse complement.
GACCTTCAGTGCGCCCGAGAGCTCGACGAGCCCGTCGCGCGCGGCCTGTGCCTCGAACGGGTTGGCGGGAGCGGAGATCGGCAGGTTCGTGTCGGCGTGGAGGAGCGCCCGGACCTTCTCGGCGAACTGCGGATGCGTGTTCATCCCGGTGCCCACGGCAGTGCCGCCGAGCGGGATCTGGCCGAGCCGTGGCAACGCATCCTGGACGCGGGCGATGCCCTGACGGACCTGCGCCGCGTAGCCCCCGAACTCCTGGCCGAGTGTCACCGGAACCGCATCCATCATGTGCGTCCGGCCCGACTTGATCACGTCGTCGAACTCGGCCGCCTTGGCCTCGAGCGAGCGCGCGAGCGTCTCCATCGCCGGCAGCAGGTCGTTGACCGAGCGATCGAGCGCGGCGAGATGGACGGCAGACGGGAAGACGTCGTTTGACGACTGGCCCATGTTGACATGGTCGTTCGGGTGCACGCCCTCGCCCGCGAGCGCTGTGACGACCTCGTTCGCGTTCATGTTCGAGCTGGTCCCCGAGCCGGTCTGAAAGACATCGATGGGGAACTGGTCGTCGAACTCACCCGCTGCGATGCGGTCGGCGGCCGCGGCGATCCGGCCCGCCATCTCCGAGTCGAGCAGGCCGAGATCGGCGTTCGCACGGGCCGCAGCGCCCTTGATGCGGCCGAGCCAGTGCGCGACGCTTGCCGGAATCGGCTCGCCGGAGACGGGGAAGTTGGCTACCGCCTTGTCGGTCTCGCCGCCCCAGAGCTTTTCCATCGCCATCACCCCAGGGTAGACAACCCCCGGCGACCCGGGCGTCAGTAGAAAACTACGATTCGATTCCGACGGCTGCGGCGAGCTCCCGCGCGATCGCGTGCTCGCCATTGCCCGTACGCACGGTCAGCGGCCCGCCGAACGGTGCCGAAACCGTCAGCTCGAGCGACTCGCCGGGGACGATCCCGATCTCGGCGAGATAGCGGAGCAGTTCGGAATCCGTGTCGGGGACGCGGACGACGACGGCGCGGTCGCCGGGCTCGAGATCCGCGAGGGACCGCACTGGGTTGGCTGTGATCCTGAGCTTCGTGTCGGGGATCGGATCGCCGTGCGGGTCATGCGTCGGAAAGCCGAGCGCAGCGTCGATGCGCGCCTCGAGCTCCTCGGACAGCACGTGCTCGAGCCGGTCTGCCTCGGCGTGAACCTCGTCGAGCGACATGCCGAGCGAGTCCGCGAGGTAGCGCTCTAGCAGGCGGTGGTGCCGCACCACCTCGAGCGCACACAGGCGGCCCTTGTCGGTCAGGACGACCCCTCGGTACGGTGCTCGCACGACGAGACCGAGCTCGGCGAGCCGCTTCATCATCGCCGTCGCCGACGGCGCACTGACGCCCATGCGCTCGGCGACAGCGGACGTCGTCGCGCGACGCCCGTCGACCTCGAGCGCATAAACGGACTTGAGGTAATCCTCGATCGCGCTCGTCAGTTGCATGCCCGATTCCACCATGAATAGCGTACACTCCGCTTTTGAATTAGGAATGGCTAAACATCATCTCACCCGTCGGCGGCTTCTGGCGGCGGCAGCTCCGCTCGCGGCCGCGCCGATCGCCGCGCGCTACATGATCGACGCGCCTGCCCAGGCGGCTGGCGACGATCACACGAGCCACGCGGCCATGGGCCACGCCGCCATGATCCGCGAGGGGGCGCCCGCGGTCGGCGGCCCGAACGATCTCGACGCACTGCTGTACCCGCCGAAGGCGCTGCCATACGAACCGGGCCGCCCGCGGGAGTACACGCTCACTGCGATCGATCGTGAGATCGAGGTCGCCCCCGGGGTTTTCTTCCCGGCCTGGACGTACAACGGCACCGTCCCCGGCCCGGTGCTGCGGGCGACCGAGGGCGAGACGCTTCGCGTCAACTTCGTCAATGCCGGTTCCCACCCACATACGATCCACTTCCACGGGATCCACCCGACGAACATGGACGGCGTGTTCGAGATCGTGCAGCCGGGCGGGCAATTCACCTACGAGTTCGAAGCGAAGCCGTACGGACTGCAGCTCTACCACTGCCATTCGACTCCGCTCAAGAAGCACATCCACAAGGGGCTCTACGGCGCACTGATCATCGACCCGAAGGAGCCGCGCGCACCCGCACAGGAGCTCGTGATGGTCATGAACGGCTACGACACCGACGCGGACGGGACGAACAACTTCTACACCGTCAACGGGCGCACCTTCTACTACGCGCGCTACCCGATCAGGGTCGAGCGCTCGAAGCTCGTCCGTATCTATCTCGTCAACCTGACGGAGTTCGACCTGATCAACTCGTTCCACCTCCACGCTGCCTTCTTTCGTTACTACCCGACCGGCTCCACGGGCCACTTCGAGTACACGGATACCGTGATGCAGTGCCAGGGGCAGCGAGGGATCGTCGAGATCGAGTTCGCCGAGGCCGGCACCTACATGTTCCACGCGCACCAGTCCGAGTTCACGGAGCTCGGCTGGATGGGCTTCTTCGACGTCGTCGGCTGATGGAGGCGGGTGCACCTCCGAGGACCGGGCTCGGCTGGCGATTGTGGCCCCTCGCACCGATCCTGCTCCTCGCCCTCGTCGTCGGCGCCTTCGTCTCGGGCGGGTCGTCGCTCGTCGACCTGATCGGGACGAACCCGCCCCCGCCCGACGTGTTCGACATCAAACGCGTCGAGTTCCAACCGGGAGAAATCCGCATCCGCGTCCGCAACCCGCAACCCGAGAAGCTGACGATCGCGTCCGTCACCGTGGACGACGCGATCGTCCCCTTCACGGTCGACGGACCGGTGACGCTGAACCGGCTGCGTTCCAGCACGATCGTCGTCCCCTACAACTGGGTCGAGGGCGACCCGATCGCGGTCGGTGTGACGAGCTCGACAGGCATCGAGACGGTTCACGAGGTTCCCGCCGCGGTCGAGACACCCTCCGCGTCGGCGCGCGGATTCCTGGGGTACGGCGTGATCGGCCTCCTCGTCGGCGTCGTTCCGGTCGCTCTCGGGCTCCTCTGGCTGCCGTCACTCCGTCGAGCCGACCCGAAGTGGCTCGCCGCGTTCATGGCGCTCACCGGTGGCCTGCTCTCGTTCCTCGCCGTGGAATCGCTGTCCGAGGCCTTCACTCTTCAGGCACAGCTCCCCGGCTCGCTCGGCGGAGCCGGGCTCGTGCTCCTCGGCGTCGCGGTCAGCGCCCTCGGGATGACGTTCCTCTCGAGCCGTCTCACGCGCGGCCGTGTCGGCGCAGCCGGCCTCGGTCTCGCGCTCCTCGTTGCTATCGGCATCGGCGTGCACAATCTCGGCGAGGGCCTCGCGATCGGCACGTCGTTCGCCGTCGGCGAGCTCCAGCTCGGGTCGTTCCTCGTCGTCGGCTTCATGATCCACAACCTGACCGAGGGACTCGCGATCGCGGCCCCCGCGACGGACACGCGCCGGATCAGCTTTCCCCAGCTGCTCGGGCTTGCGGTCATCGCCGGCGGGCCGGCCATCCTCGGGGCGTGGGTCGGCGGCTACGCGTCGAGCGATGTGCTCGCAGTCGTCTTCTTCGGTGCCGCGGCGGGTGCCGCGCTCCAGGTCGTCGTCGAGGTCGGCCGCTTCGTCGCCCGGCGCGCACCCGGAGGCCTTCGCTCCGGCTGGGTGATCGGGGGCTACCTGTCCGGGATCCTCGTGATGTACGTCACCGGGCTTCTCGTCGGCTGAGAATCCCTCAGCGACGAAGAAGGCATCGGTCGGTAGAAAGTGCTGACCGAGACCCGCGTGGCACCGGTTGCGAGCACGCCGTACGCGCGCGACCATGTGTGTTCACAGTCACGAGCGGATGGAGGAAGCGATGACACCGACCAGGGAGTTCACGATCGAGGACGCTCGCCGGATCGGAACGGAGATCGGGATCGAGTGGGAGACCTCGCCGTTCGACGCGGGCCAGTATCTTCTCGGGCTCGAGGTCGAGCTCGAGCACGGGGCCGGCGACCCGGAGACGAACGTGACGAACGATGACGAGCTGGTCACCGGGAAGATCGCCTGGGCACATCTGAAGGAGCTACCGGACTACTACACGCGGCTCGCCGTGATGGAGGCAGACGCAGGCAGCTGATGCCTACTGTGCCGCCGCGTCGAGCAATTCGTCCCAGCCGCAGAGCTTGACGCGCGGCCTGCCCTGCGTCTCCCCGAGCGAACGCTCGGCCACGTCGATCGCTTCCCAGCCGGCGTAGCTGACCGACGTCACGCCCTTCGCAGCCAGCAGGTCACCGACGTCTCCTTCGCCTCGGCGCGGGAGGAGACCGGCTTCCGCATCCGCGAGGAGGAGCTCGACCGTCTCGGTCGCGTCCTTCTTGTTCGTGCCGATCACACCGCTCGGGCCGCGCTTGATCCAGCCCGTGCAATAGAGCCCCGGAATAGGATTGCCGACGTCGTCGAGCACGCGTCCCTGCTCGTTCCGGATCGTCGCCCGGCCCTCGTCGAACGGAACGCCGGGCATCGCCGTGCCCCGGTAGCCGACGCTCCGGAGCACGATCCCGCACGGGATCACCTCGCACTCCTCGGTCTGGACGGCGCGGATCTGACCACTTTCGTCCGCGACGAGCTCATTGCGAGCGACCTCTACCGCTTCGACGACCCCGTCCCCGACGATTGCAACGGGCGAGACGCAGAAGCGGAGTACGACGCGTTTCGCCTTGCCCGTGGCCGGTGAGGCGATCACCTCGCGCAGGACGTCGACGTTCCGCCGGGCAAGGGCGGTGTCGTCCTCCAGCGTCGCAGCGCTCACCGGGTCGAGCTCCAGATCGGCAGGGTCGACGACGAGATCGGCACCCGCGAGCTCACGCAGCTCCTGCAGCTCGGGCGTCGTGAACGCCGCCTGCACAGGCCCACGACGGCCGAGAATGACGATCTCCTCGATTCCCGAGCCGAGGATCGCGGCGATCGCGGCGTCGGTTGTGTCGGTGGGCGCGATCTCCTCCTCGGTGAGCGCGAGCATGCGCGCCACGTCGACGGCGACGTTTCCGTTGCCGATCACGACGGCCCTCTTCGACGAGAGATCGAACGGGAGGTCCTGGAAATCGGGATGGCCGTTGTACCAGGCGACGAACTCCGTCGCCGCCCACGAGCCGGGCAGGTCCTCTCCGGGAATGCCCATCCGGCGGTCTGCCTGGGCGCCGTACGCATAGATCACGGCGTCGTAGAGGTCGGCGAGCTCCTCGTGCGAGACATCGACGCCGACGTCGACGTTGCCGAAGAACCTGAATCCCGGACGTTGTGCGATCTTCTCGAAGGCGCGCGAGACGGACTTGATCTTCGGGTGATCCGGCGCGACGCCGAGGCGAACGAGGCCCCAGGGGGTTGGCAGCCGGTCGAACATGTCGACCTCACCGGCGGTTCGTCCGCGAGAAGTGCGCCTGCGGCATAGAAGCCCGCAGGGCCGGAACCCACGACAGCAACGCGTAGTGCCATGCCTGTGGAGGGCCGGCCTCAGTGCGAGCAGCCGGAGCCGCAGCCGCCGACGTTGGCGTCCGGGGCGGCTTCGCCCTCTGCGCCTTCTTCCACCTGGAACGAGTGGCCGCAGCCGCACGAGGAGGCGGCGTTCGGGTTGTCGATCTTGAAGCCCGACTCCTGGAGACCGGTGAGGAAGTCGACGGTCGCTCCCTGGAGATAGGGAACGCTGAAGGGGTCGACGACCACGTTCACGCCCTCGAGGGAGAACTCGAGGTCGCCCTCGGCAGGCTCCGTATCGAAGCCGAGCCCGTACTGGAAGCCAGAGCAGCCGCCGCCCTGAATCGCGACGCGCAACACCATCGTGTCGCCGTCGGGCTCCTCGGCCATCAGCTCGCGGATCTTCGCCGCGGCTGTCGGCGTGATCGAAAGGACGGTGTCGATGGGACGCTCTTGGATCTCCACGCCACGAATCCTACCCGAACGGTCCCGGGCGACCGAGAGCGGCCGAGTTTGTAACACCGCTTTCCCTCTGAAGAAGCCGCTTGCACATGATCTCGTGCTGTAGTCGAAAGGTGCTAGGTTTCGCGCAAAGGCTCCCCGCCGGGGAGGAACCCGCATGCTGTCGGACTGGCTCCCGTTTCTGATCTACGCATTCTTCGCGGCGGCGATCCCCGCCACGATGGTGATGGGATCGTTCCTGTTCGCGACCCGCCCGACATCGCGGACGAAGCAGCGCATGATGCCGTTCGAGTCCGGCGTCTCGGAAGGGCCACCCGCCCAGGACCGACGCTTCACCGTCAGCTTCTATCTCACCGCCATGCTGTTCATCCTCTTCGACATCGAAATCGTCTTTCTCTATCCGCTTGCGATCCAGCTCGATGCCCTCGGCTGGTTCGGCCTGATCGAGTTCCTCACCTTCATCGGAATCCTTCTCGTCGCGTACATCTACATCTGGCGCAAGGGAGCGCTCGAATGGCACTAGCCCGCAAGCTCCCCGTCATCAGCAACCGCCCGCTCGCGAAGGCCGGCCTCAATTCCGAGCGCGTGCTGATGCCGAACAAGGGACCGGGCGTCTTCGAGGAGGAGATCGACGGGATCGAGGATGCGCTCGGGATCACGACCGTCGAGAAGGCCGTCGCCTGGGCGCAGGCCAACTCGGTGTGGCCCGACACGTTCGGGCTCGCGTGCTGCGCCATCGAGATGATGTCGATCGTCTCGTCACGCTACGACATCTCGCGCTTCGGCATGGAGCGCTTCAGCTCGTCGCCGCGGCAGGCCGATCTGCTCATCGTCTCCGGGCGCGTGACGCACAAGATGGCCGGGCCGTTGCGGCAGGTCTACGACCAGATGCTCGAGCCGAAATGGGTCATCGCGATGGGGGCCTGCGCGAGCTCCGGCGGCATGTTCAACAACTACACCGTGCTGCAGGGCGTCGACAAGATCGTCCCGGTCGACGTCCATGTTCCCGGATGCCCGCCGCGCCCGGAGGCGCTGATGGAGGGCATCGTGCGGTTGCACGAGAAGATCAAGGCCGGGGTGCCGCCCGCGTATCAGATCAGAGGCGTCGCCCAGTGAGCTACGACGGCGTACCCGGGCTCGTCGAGACGACCGGCGGCCACGGGGAGACAACGCTCGTCATCGACGCGGCCCGCATCGTCGAGGCGTCCACCTACCTTCGAGACGAGCTGGGATTCAACTTCCTCTCCGACCTGTCGCCGACCGACTACCTCGGCTGGGGCGCGCGCGGCGTTTCGGGGTACATCGGCACGCCCGCCGGACGTGACCTCCACGGCCCCGGCACGCAGGGGCTCGCCCGCGTGCCCGACGCGAAGCCGAAGCGCTTCGCGGTCAACTACCACGCGCTCCGGCTCTCCGACGAGCCCGTGCGCGTACGGCTCCAGGCCTGGCTCGACGACGGCGAGGAGATCGACAGCGTCGATCCCCGTCTGGCCGACCGCGGACTGGTTCGAGCGCGAGGCGTGGGACATGTTCGGCATCGTCTTCCGCGGCCACCCGAATCTCGTCAGGATCCTGATGGAGGACGACTGGGAGGGCCACCCGCTGCGGAAGGACTACCCGATCGGCGGCGAGCCGGTGCGGTTCTCGGGGGAGGAGTGACGCGATGTCGGTGACCGAGCGCAGCATCCAGGTGTACGAGGGCTCGCGCATCCCGAGCCCGATCCCGACCTCGCTCCAGGTCGACCCGGCCAAGCACGCGCTCGAGGACATCCTCACGATCAACTTCGGGCCGAACCACCCGTCGACGCACGGCGTGCTCCGCCTCGTCGTCGACCTCGACGGCGAGATGGTCGCCGGCCTCTCGGCGGTGATCGGCTACCTCCACACCGGATTCGAGAAGACGATGGAGCAGAAGACGTGGTGGAAGTGCATCACCTACCCGGAGCGCATCGACTACGTCTCGTTCCAGGTCAACGAGCTCGCGTTCGTCCTCGCGATCGAGAAGCTTGCTCGAGATCGAGGTGCCCCGGAAGGCGACGTGGATGCGCATGTGCCTCTCCGAGCTGACGCGCATCCACTCGCACCTCGTCTGGCTCGGCACGTCCGCTCTCGAGCTCGGCGCGATCTCGATGTTCTGGTACACGTTCGACGATCGCGACGCGACGCTCGACCTCTTCGAGATGGTCTGCGGCACGCGCATGCATACGCGCTACTTCCAGGCGGGTGGCCTTGCCGAAGACATCCCCGAGGGCTTCTACGCACAGGCGCGCGAGTGGTGCAAGAAGATGCCGAAGGCGATCGACGAGTACGAGGCGATCCTCGACCGGAACGCGATCTGGCTCAAGCGCACGAAGGGAATCGGCCTTCTCTCGGCCGACGACGCGATCGCCCTCGGCCAGTCCGGCCCGGTGCTGCGCGCCTCGGGCGTCGACTGGGATCTCCGCAAGAACATGCCGTACCTCGCCTACGACGAGGTCTCGTTCGACGTCCCCGTCTTCCCCGAGGGGGACGTTTACGCACGCTACCGCGTTCACATGGAGGAGATGCGCGAGTCGGTGCGGATCGTCTCCCAGTGCCTCGACCGGCTGGAGGAGATGCGCGGAGAACCGTGGATCGCCGACGACCGCAAGGTCGTGCTGCCGCCACGCGAGGAGCTCCACACCTCGATGGAGTCGCTCATCCACCACTTCAAGATCGTCACCGAGGGATACGTGGTGCCCGAGGGCGAGGTGTACGAGTGCGTCGAGTCGCCGCGCGGCGAGTTCGGCGTCTACGTCGTCTCAGACGGCGGCCCGAAGCCATGGCGTGTGAAGTTCAGGGCGCCGAGCTTCGTCGCGCTCCAGGCGACCGCAACCTGCATGACGGATGCCGCGATCGCCGACATGATCGCCGTCGTCGGGTCGCTCGACGGCGTCATGGGAGAGGTCGACCGGTGAGCACGCTCTACGACGAGATCCAGGAGATCCGTGCCCGCTACCCCGAGAGCCTCTCGGCGGTGATGCCTGCGCTGCAGCTCGCCCAGGAGCGGAGCGGCGGCTGGCTGCCCGAGCAGGCGTTCCGTGACGTCGCCGACGCGCTCGACTTGACACCTGCGTACTGCCTCTCGATCGCCTCGTTCTACGACATGTTCCGCCTCGAGCCCGTCGGCGAGACGGTGATCGAGGTCTGCACGAACATCTCGTGCGGGCTGAACGGTGCCCAGCAGGTAGTCGAGGCGTTCGAGAGCGAGCTCGGTCTGAGGGCCGGCGAGACGACGGACGCGTTTACGCTCCGCACCGTCGAATGCCTCGGTGGCTGCGGCTGGGCAACGATCGTCGCGATCGACAACCGGCACCGCCTGAACGTGAAGGCCGACGACGTGCCACGGATCGTGGCCGAGCTTCGCGGGATCGACTGGAAGGAGCCGGATGACGGCGACGCCTGAGATCGTCTTCGCCGGCACGAACGGTGGTGCGCTGACCGAGATCGCAGACTACGAGGCCGTCGGCGGCTTCCAGGCGCTTGCGAAGTCGCGCGCCCTCACGCCGGACGAGGTGATCGACGAGCTGAATGCCTCGAACCTCCGCGGCCGCGGCGGCGCCTTCTTCCCGACCGGCCGCAAGTGGAGCTTCGTGCCGAAGCCGGACAAGATCGACAAGCCCCACTACCTCGTGATCAACGCGGACGAGTCCGAGCCAGGCACCTTCAAGGACCGCGAGATCATGCTGCGCGTGCCGTTCCGGTTCCTCGAGGGCAGTCTCATCGCAGCCCACGCGATCGAGTCGACCCACGTCTTCATCTACATCCGCGGCGAGTACGAGGCCGAGTTCGACGTCCTCGTGGCAGCGCTCGAGCAGATGCGCGCGCAGGATCTGCTCGGAGGGGTCACGATCGTCGTCCATCGCGGTGCCGGTGCTTACATCTGCGGTGAGGAGACGGCGCTGCTCGAGTCCCTCGAGGGCCGCCGCGGCCAGCCGCGAACGAAGCCCCCGTTCCCGGCGATCGCAGGCCTCTATGCCTCCCCGACGGCCGTCAACAACGTCGAGTCGATCACCTCGGCGACGTCGGTGATGGAGATCGGCGGCGCCGAGTACGCGAAGCTCGGTGTCGAGAACTCGACCGGGACCCGCGTCTTCTCGCTCTCGGGCAACGTTGTCAACGGAGGCAACTACGAGCTTCCGCACGGCTATCCGCTGCGCGATCTGATCAACGAGCTCGGTGGCGGAATCGCCGACGGTCGCTCGCTGAAGGCGGTCATCCCGGGTGGGTCGTCGACGGTGATCCTGACCGCCGACGAAGCCGACAAGGTGACGCTCGACTTCGACTCGCTCGTCGGGGCCGGCACGGCGATCGGCTCGGCCGCAGTGATCGCGCTCGACGACCGCTGCTGCATGGTGCAGCTCGCCATCCGCGTGTCGCAGTTCTACCAGCACGAGTCGTGCGGCAAGTGCACGCCGTGTCGCGTCGGCACCAAGTGGCTGACGGAGATCCTCCAGAAGATCGAAGATGGCCGCGGGACGCAGGCCGACATGGATCTGCTCGTCTCGGTGGCGGAGCGGATCAACGGCAAGTGTCTCTGCCCGCTCGGAGACTCCGACGCGATCGCCGTGATGAGCTACTTCGACAAGTTCCGAGACGAGTTCCAGGCGCACGTCGACGAGGGCGCGTGCCCGTTCCACGGCGAGTCGTCGCTCGATCATCTCCTCGCCCCGGTGGCGATGCACATTCACGACGAAGCGGTGGCCCACGCATGAGCGATCTCGTCAAGGTCACGATCGACGACCGCGAGGTCGAGGTGCCGAAGGGAACCGGTCTCGTCGAGACGGCCGCCTCGGCGGGGATCGAGATCCCGGTGTTCTGTTACGAGCCGCGGCTCGGCCCACCCGTCGGTGCCTGCCGCATGTGCCTCGTCGAGGTCGAAGGGCTGCCGAAGCTCCAGGCCGGCTGCACCCTCACCGCGCAGGACGGGATGGTCGTGAAGACCGCGGCCTCCTCGGAGAAGGCCGCCGAAGGGCAGAACGCGACCCTCGAGTTCATCCTCGTCAACCACCCGCTCGACTGCCCCGTGTGCGACAAGGGTGGCGAGTGCCCTCTGCAGGACCTGACGTTCCGTTACGGGCCGGGCAGCACGCGGATGTCGTTCTCGAAGATCACCCTCGAGAAGCCGATCCCCGTCTCGCCTCTGATCGCGCTCGACCGCGAACGCTGCATCCTCTGTTACCGCTGCACGCGGTTCTCGTCCGACGTCGCCGAGGACAACCAGCTCGTCGCGCGCAACCGTGGCGCCCACACGGAGATCACGACGTTCGAGAGCGACCCTTACCGGGCGCCGTTCTCCGGCAACGTCATCGAGCTCTGCCCCGTCGGGGCGCTGACCTCGACGCAGTACCGCTTCGAGGCGCGGCCCTGGGACATCCAGAACGTGCCGACGGTGTGTGGGCTCTGCTCCGTCGGCTGCAACGTCAATGCGACGGTGCGCGAGGGCAAGGTGAAGCGAATCCTCTCCCGCAACCATCCGGAGGTCGATGGCGGGTGGCTCTGCGACAAGGGACGATTCACCTATCCCCATCTGACGGCCGATGACCGGATCACCGAGCCGCTGCAGCGTGGGCAGCTCGGGCTCGAGCCCGTGACGTGGGATGCCGCGCTCGACCGCGCCGAGGAGCTCCTCCGGGGCGCAGGCACTCGCATCGTCACGGCGCTGTCCGGTTCGGAGACGGTCGAGCAGGCGTACGCGCTCGCACGGCTCCTGCGGAGTGGGCTCGGCGCCCATGCCGCCGTGCTGCCCGAGTCGACCTCCGACGCGCTCGACGCGTTCCGGCTGCCGCTCTCGTCTCTGGCCGCGGCCGAGATCGTCGTCCTCGTCGGTGACGACGACGTGGCCGATCGCGCGCCCGTGGTCGACCTCTGGCTCAAGTCCGCGCTCCGCAACGGCGCCGAGATCGTGCACTACGGCCCGACGGGAACCGTTCCGACAGGACCTGGCGCGGCAGCCGCTGCTCTGCGCGCCCTCGGCGAGCACGGCAACGAGCTCGGCGCCCGGCTCCGAGAGTCCGAGCGGGCGATCCTGGTCTGGTCCGGCAGCGGTGGCGGAGGCGGCGCCCGCCTCGCCGAGGCCGCGCACGCGCTCGGGTTCGCGGGCAAGCCTGGCAGTGGGGCATTTCACCTGCCGGCAACGCCGAACGGGCGCGGTGTTGCCGCCGCCTGGGCAGCCGCCGCCGACGAGGACGACGCGAACCCGGAGCCGATCGGCTTGCTCATCGTCTCCGGCGACGAGGCCGCCGCCGATCCCGCCGTTCGCGCCCTCGCAGAGCGCGCCGAGAACGTGATTGCGATCACGATGTTCCACGGCCTCGCAGTCGGCTGGGCCGACCTCGTCCTGCCTGCTACGAGCTCGCTCGAGCGCGACGGCACGCTGCTCAACCTCGAGGGCCGGCTGCAGCGCCTGCGGCGGGCCGTGATCGCGCCCGTCCCGGACGAGCTCGCCTGGATCGCGAAGCTCGCCGAGCGATTCGACGTCTCCGTCTCTCCGCACGCGGTCGTCGTCTTCGACGAGCTGTCCGCCCTGATCTTCGGCGGCGTCGACGGCTCGGAGCTGAACGGCACCGCGAGGCTCCCGGAGCGGACCCCGTACGAGGCACCTGCGCCTGCACCGGAGGCGCCGGCCCCGCTCGAGCCTCGCGCCTCGGGCGAGCATTTCATCGGCGAGCTGCGGCTGATTCGCTACCGATCGCTCTTCTCGGGTCCCTTCGTCGAGCGGGTCGGCGAGCTCCAGTTCCAACGGCCGCCCGCCGAGATCGAGCTCTCCGCGGCCGATGCGGCACGCCGCACGCTCGAGACCGGTGACACCGTCGTCGTACGCTCGAACGGCACCTCGGTCGAGCTCCGCGCCCGGATCAACCGCAAGCTCGTCGAGGGCGTCGCCCGTGTTCCCGACGAGCACGCGTCCGACCTCCACCTTCTCGTCGAGGTCGTGAAGTCGTGAGCCTGCCGAACCTCATCCTCTCGGCGGGTGACAACGGCTCGCCCTGGTGGATCTCTGCGATCGAGGCGTTCGTCGTGATCAACCTCGTTCTCGTCTGCTTCGCCTACCTCACGCTCGCCGAGCGGAAGGTGATGGGACGGATGCAGCTGCGCTACGGCCCGAACCGCGCCGGCCCGTACGGTCTCCTGCAGCCGATCGCCGACCTGGTGAAGCTGATCCGCAAGGAGAGCTTCTTCCCGGCGGCGGCAATCGACGTCCTCTACATCTTTGCCCCGTTCCTGGCCGCGTTCACCGCGCTCTGCACGTTCTCGGTGATCCCTTTTGGCCCCGGCTGGGAAGTGGGCGGCTACCAGATCAACGGCTACGTCGCCGACCTCCCGATCGCGCTGCTCCTCATCTTCGCGATCGGCTCGCTCGGTATCTACGGCTTCATCCTCGGCGGCTGGGCCTCCGATTCCAAGTACTCGCTGCTCGGATCGATGCGCACGTGCGCGCAGCTCGTCTCATACGAGGTTGCGCTCGCGCTCAGCGTGCTCGGCGTCGTCCTCATGTCGCGGTCACTCTCGCTCGTCGACATCGTCCAGGCGCAGGCCGACTCGACGTGGTACATCGTGCCGCAGTTCGTCGGCTTCGCGGTCTTCCTGATGGCCGGCACGGCCGAGACGGCCCGCGCACCGTTCGACCTCCCGGAGGCGGAGCAGGAGCTCGTCGCCGGCTACCACACCGAGTACGGCGGCATGCGGTTCGGGCTCTTCTCGATGTCCGAGTACATCAACCTGATCACCCTCTCCGCCCTGTGCGTGACGCTCTTCATCGGCGGCTGGCACGGCCCGTTGCTCCCCGGGCCGATCTGGTTCCTGATCAAGCTGTTCATCCTGCTGTTCCTCTTCATCTGGGTACGCACGACCCTGCCCCGGCTGCGCTACGACCAGCTGATGCGGTTCGGCTGGAAGGTGCTGCTGCCCATCGCGACCCTCAATGCCGTGATCACGGCGATCCTGGTGGTGGCCATCTGATGAGCCCGCAACCGTTCAGCACGCTCAAGGGCTTCGGTGTCACCTTCCGGCAGATCTTCCGGAAACCGATCACGCAGCAGTATCCCGAGTTCAAGCGCGCCGTGTACCCGCGTTTCCGCGGCCGCCACATGCTCCACCGGCACGAGAACGGCCTCGAGAAGTGCGTCGGCTGCTCTCTCTGCGCCGCGGCCTGCCCCTCGGACTGCATCCGGGTCGTCGCGGCCGAGAACACGGCCGAGAACCGGGTCTCGGCCGGCGAGCGATACGCGCGCATCTACGAGATCAACATGAGCCGCTGCATCTTCTGCGGCTACTGCGAGCTCGCCTGCCCGTTCGACGCGATCACGCTCGGCAACCAGTTCGAGATCTCCGAGTACTCGCGCGACGACCTGATCTACACGAAGGACATGCTGCTGACCGAGCCGATCAAGCGCGTCCCCGTTCAGGACGCCGATCTGTTCGACACTCCGATCCCCGCGTACAAGACCTCGTCCTGATGGGGAATTTCCTCGTCTGGGTCATCTGGATCGTCGCTGCCCTCGCGTGCGTCGGGAGCGGCGTCGCCGTGATCAGCTTCACGAACCCCTTCTACTCGGCGCTCGCTCTGATCGGGAACCTCGCCTCGCTCGCGGTTCTCTTCCTGCTCGCGTCGGCGGAGTTCGTCGCCGCGGCGCAGATTCTCGTCTATGCCGGCGCAGTGATGGTCATGTTCCTCTTCGTGATCGCCTACCTCGGGGGCCGCGCGGACGCACCCTGGGCCGGCGGGCCGAAATGGATTCAGCTCGGCGCGTTCGTCGTCGGCGCGGCGATCATGATCGAGGTCGTCGTGGCTCTGGTCGCGAAAGCCGACGGCGGTCTCTCCGACAGCGCCGAGATCACCCGTTCGTTCGGGAGCCCCGCCCAGATCGGAGAGCTCTTCCTCACCGACCACCTCCTCGCGTTCGAGATCACGTCGATCGTGCTGCTCGTTGCCGCGGTCGGCGGGGTCGTCCTCGCCCTGAAGACCGCGGCAGAGGACGAGGCGTCGTGATGGGTCCCGGCACCAACTGGTACGTCGCGGTCGCGGCCGTCCTGTTCGGGATCGGCACGACCGGGGTCATCCTCCGGCGAAGCCCCCTCATCGTCCTGCTCTCGCTCGAGATCATGTTGAACGCCTCGAACCTCGCGCTCGTCGGGTTCTCGCGACACTTCGCCTCGGTCGACGGTCAGATCTTCGCAATCTGCGTGATGGCCGTCGCCGCAGCCGAGGTCGTCGTCGGTCTCGGGTTGATCGTCGCCTTCACGCGCCGCAAGATGCCGCTCGACGTCGACACCGTGACGGAGCTGCGCGGATGATCGCCGGCTCCTGGCTTTGCCTGATCGCGCCGCTCGCCGGCGCTCTTCTGATCACGCTCGCGGGCACGCACATCTCCCGAACGACGGCGGCCTGGATCTCGACCGGATCGGTGTTCGTCGGCTTCGCCGGCGCTCTCGTCGCGTTCATCCGGGTCGCAGGCGAGAGCCCCGATGACCGCTCACACCTCTCGACCGCCTACACCTGGCTCGGGATCGGCCAGTTCACCGTCCCGATGCAGATCCTCGTCGACCCCGTCTCGCTCACGATGATGCTCATCATCACCGGCGTCGGTGGACTGATCGTCTGGTACTCGGTCGGCTACATGAAGGGTGAGGACGAGGAACGGCGCTACTTCGCGTACATGGCGTTCTTCGTCTTCTCGATGCTGATGCTCGTGATGGGCGGCAACCTTCTGCTCCTCCTCGTCGGGTGGGGCCTCGTCGGGCTCGCCTCGTATCTCCTGATCGGCTTCTACCACGACCGCCCCGAGGCGATCGCAGCGGCCAAGAAGGCGTTCATCATGAACGCGATCGGGGATGCCGCCATGGCGCTCGGGTTCTTCCTCCTGATCTCGAAGACCGGCACGCTCGGCTACTCGGCGAACTTCGAGGCCGCCTCGAGCGGCGCGCTCTCGTCGAGCACGGTGAACCTCATCGCTCTCGGCCTGCTCGGAGGCGCGATCGCGAAGTCCGCCCAGCTGCCCCTCCACACCTGGCTCCCCGACGCGATGGAAGGCCCGACGCCCGTCTCCGCACTGATCCATGCGGCAACGATGGTGACGGCGGGCGTCTACCTGATCGTCCGGAACCACGCAATCTTCGAGGCGGCGCCGAACGTCCAGCACCTGGCGGCCATCATCGGCGGTGTCACGATCATCGTCGCCGGCGTGATCGCCCTCGTCCAGTGGGACATCAAACGCGTGATCGCGTACTCGACGATGTCCCAGATCGGGTACATGTTCCTCGCTGCGGGGATCGGCGCATACGGCTACGCGATGTTCCATCTCCTCACGCACGCCTTCTTCAAGGCGCTCCTCTTCCTCGCCGCCGGCGTGATCATCCACCATCTTGCGGGGGAGCAGGACATGCGGAAGATGGGCGGCCTGAAGAGCGTGATGCCCTACACGCATGCCGTCTTCCTGATCGGCGCCCTCGCCCTGGCCGGGATCCCGCCACTTTCGGGGTTCTGGTCGAAGGACGGGATCATCTCGTCGGCGCTCGCGGAAGGCGGCGTCCTCGGCTACACGCTCGTCGTCCTCGGGCTCGTCGGCGCGCTGCTCACGGGCGCCTACACGTTCAGGCTGTACTACCTCGTCTTCCACGGTGAGCGGTCGGAGCTCGTGCTCGAGCACGGAGGTGGTCATGGCTCGGGCCACGCGCACGGGGCTGAGAGCGCAGCAGGGCATGGCGAGCACACGCACGCCGAGGGGCCGCTCTCGATGCTGATCCCGGTCGGAGTCCTTGCCGTCCTCTCGGCGATCGCGGGGTTCCTCGTCGTCCCGGGCCTCTGGGAGCCGTTCCTCGACTGGATCGACACTGTGGCCGAGCCGCTCGTCGCCGCGACGGTGGCCGAGGACTACGCGACGAGCGCAGTCGCCGTCGCCCTCGCGGGGCTCGGCATCTGGCTCGCCCGCAGAGCGTTCCTCGCCGGCCACGAGCTCGTCGCCGACGGCGCGGTGCGGCGGATCCTCGAGCACAAGCTCTACTTCGACGAGCTCTACGACGCGTTGTTCTCCCGCCCGTCCCAGCTCGCCGCAACCCTCCTTCGGGAGACCGTCGAGGAGCCCGTCGTCCAGGGATCGCTCGGTGAGATCGGGGCCGGAGTCCGCGAGGCCGGCGCAGGCACGGCTCGGCTCCAGACCGGGATGCTCCGCACGTACGCGCTCGTCATTGCGGCCTCCGTCGTCGTCCTCGTCGTCGTCTTCATGGCGGTTCGCTGATGCTGACGAACCTCCTCATCTTTCTGCCCCTGATCGGCGCCGTCGCGGTCTGGGTGGCGCCGCTGCCGCGGGAGGGGACCGCCGCCCTCGCGGTGCTCATCGCGCTCGCGGAGGTCGTCGTCTGGGTCGTGACGCTCGCCGGCTTCGACTTCGCCTCGCCGGTGCTGCAGGACTCGGCGCAACGCGAGTGGTTCGGTGACCTCGGCGTGACCTACCACGTCGGCTTCTACGGCTTCTCGCTCTGGCTCGCCGGGCTCACGGTCGTCGTCGGGGTGGCGGCGATCGGCTTCGGAGCCTGGGCCGGACGCGATCGAGCGCGCGCGTACTTCGGGCTCTCCCTGTTCCTGATCGGCGCCGTCGTCGGCGTCTTCGCCTCCCAGGATCTTCTCCTGTTCTACGTCTTCTTCGAGGCGATGCTGATCCCGATCTACGTCCTGGTTGGCGTCTGGGGTGGCCCGAATCGGGTCTCCGCGACGATCACGTTCGTGATCTACACGATGGCCGGGTCACTACTGATGCTCGCCTCGATCGTGGTGTTCGGGCTCTCGCAGGGCACGTTCAGCCTGATCGACTCCGGCACGAGCGGCAACGACTGGGTCTTCCTCGGCTTCCTGATCGCCTTCGCAGTGAAGGCGCCGCTCCTGCCGTTCCACGGCTGGCTGAGGACTGCGTACACGGAAGCGCCACCCGAGATCGCCGCTCTCCTCTCCGGCGTCGTCTCCAAGGCCGCCGTCTACGGTCTCCTCTGGATCGTGCTGCGCCACTTCCCCGGACCCGTCGATTCATGGCGCACCGTCGTGCTCGTTCTCTCTGCAGCGGGTCTCGTCTACGGGTCGCTGCTCGCGTTCCGCCAGCCCGATATCCGCGGAGTCGTCGCCTACTCGTCGATGGGACAGATGAGCCTGATCGTGCTCGGGCTCTTCGCCGCCAACGACCTCGGCGTCAGTGGGGCGATTCTCCACTCCGTAAGCCACGGCCTCGTCTCGGCGGCGATGTTCCTCCTCGCCGCGATGCTGATCGAGCGCACCGGGACCGATCGGTTCTCCGACCTCGGCGGCATGGCCAAGGGACGCCCCGTGCTCGCGACGATCGTCATGGTGGTCGGGATGCTGACGCTCGCCGTGCCGGGATCGGCGAACTTCGCGGGTGAGTTCGCGATCCTCGCAGGCGTGTTCACGCAGGGCTGGGGCTACGCGGCGGTCGGCGCGGTCGCGATCGTGCTCGCGGCGATGTACACGCTGCGCCTGATCTCGGGCGTCCTGCATCGAACGAAGGGCGATGCAGTCCGGGTCGAGTCGCTCGACCTGCGCGCGGGCGAGCTCGTGCTCATCGTCCCGCTCGTGGCGATCCTGCTCGCGCTGTCGGTCTGGCCCTCGGCGATCACGGAGCGGTCGTTTCCGCAAGCGCCGCCCGTCTCGGCCGTCGGAGAGGGAAGCAAGTGATGCTCGCAGCCTCGATCGCAACACCAAAGGTCGATTGGCTCGCTCTCTCGCCGGCGCTCGCCCTCCTCGCCGCAGCAGCGGTCTGTCTCCTCGGTGCGGTGCTCGTTCCGACACCGGGGCGCAGGATCTTCTCAGCGGTGATCGCCGGGGCCGGTTTCCTCGTCGCCGGTGTACTCGCCGCGATCGTGTTCGATCGCTCACCGGAGCAGAGCCTTCTGATCGCAGAATCGATGACGCGCGACCGACTCGCTGCTCTGACCCAGGTGCTCGTTGCGGGATTTGGCCTCCTGGCGGTCATGATCTCGTTCGGTGACCGCCGGCGCGATCACGTCGGCGAGTACTACGCGCTCCTCGCTGCCGCGGGCGGCGGCATGGTCTTCTTCGTCTCCGCGGGGAACCTGTTGACGCTCTTTCTCGGGCTCGAGTGGTTCTCGATCGCGCTCTACATCCTCGTGGCCCTCGACACCCATCGCAAGGAGTCGCTCGAAGCGGGTCTCAAGTACCTCATCGTCGGCAGCTTCGGCTCCGCCGTCCTGCTCTTCGGCTCGGCGCTCACCTATGGCGCCACGGGCGAGCTCGGCTTCAACGCGATCCGCGACGTTCCGGGAGCCGACGATCCGCTGTTCGTCGCGGGGATGGCGATGATCATCGCAGGGCTCGCCTTCAAGGCGTCGGCTGCGCCGTTTCACATGTGGACGCCCGATGTGTACGAGGGCGCTCCGACGCCCGTAACCGCCTTCATGTCTGCCGCGACGAAGGCCGTGGCCCTCGTAGTGACGCTGCGTGTCCTCGTGACCGCCTTCCCGGAACAGGCCGAGATCTGGTCGATCGCGATCGCAGTGCTCGCGGTCGCCTCGCTCGTCGTCGGGAACCTCGCCGCGCTCGCGCAGACGAATCTGAAACGGCTCCTCGCGTACTCGTCGGTCTCCCAGGCGGGCTTCATGTTGATCGCGATCGCGGCGAACAACGACCTCGGCGGCAAGGCGCTGCTCTACTACCTCGTCCCCTACGGCGCGGCGTCGGTCGGCGCCTTCGCGGTCGTGACCGCCCGGGAGCGCGAGCTCGGCCGGGAAGTCACACTGACGACAATGGGGGGCTGGGGGTGGGAACGGCCGTACCACGGCGCGGCGATGTGGGCGTTCATGCTCGGATTCGCGGGCTTCCCGTTCACGGGCGGGATGATCGGGAAGTTCTACGTCTTCAGCGCGGCCTACGAGGCTGACATGTGGTGGCTGATCGTGATAGGGGTCGTCGCCACGGCGGTCAGCGTCTACTACTACCTCGCGGTGGTGCGATCGATGTACATGCGCCCGACGTCTGCCCGCGCCGATCTCGTGGTCGCCGGAGGGTCACCACCCACGGACATCGGCCTCGATGTCGCGATCGGCGCTGCCGTCGCGATCACGATCGGCTCCTTCTTCTTCGTGCAACCGCTGATCGACCTGGCCGGCAAGGCCGCTCTCTCGCTCTTCGCCTAGGATCCGGGCATGCCAGGCCCAACGTCCTGCCGGCTCGATCACTGCAAGAAGCGCGATAGTCGTCTCGGGTGCTCGCTCCTCGGGCCACGGCTCCAGTAATCTGACGTCCGTGGCTGGCTCGATCACGTGGCTGGGACATGCGGCGTTCCGCCTCGACACACCCTCCGGCGATCGGGTCTACGTCGATCCGTTCCTGACGGGCAACCCCAGCTGCCCGGCCTCGGAGCTCGAGCCCGAGCGCGTCGACGCGATCCTGCTCACGCACGGCCACTTCGATCACGTCGGAGACACCGTTCGGCTGGCACGGGCCTTCGCCTGCCCCGTGATCGCTCAGGTCGAGCTTCGCGGGCTGATCGGCGTGGAGATCGGTCAGGAGATGGCACAGTCGCTCAACAAGGGCGGCGGGGTCGACTTGCTGGGCTCGCGCGTGACGCTCACGCACGCGAATCATTCGTCGGCGTACGAGGGCACCTACACGGGCGAGGGATGCGGGCTCGTGATCGAGACGCCCGGCGCGCCGACGATCTACTTCGCCGGAGACACGAACGTGTTCGGCGACATGACGCTGATCGGGCGGATCTACGCGCCCGAGGTCGCCGTCCTACCCATCGGCGATCACTTCACGATGGGGCCACGGGAGGCCGCCGTCGCAGCCGAGCTCATCGGTGCGAGGCGCGTCGTCCCCAGTCATTACGGGACGTTCCCGCTGCTCACCGGCACCGCCGACACCCTGCGAGAGCTGCTCCCGGCGGACGTCGACCTCATCGTGACGGCACCCGGGGAGACGGTCGACCTGTGAGCACGCGAGACCGGTGGTTCGGGGCGACCGGACGCAAGGTCCCGGCGGTCGTCCTCGAGGGAACGGTTGAACTGACGGGAGCGATCCAGCTGGACGACGTATCCGATGTCGAGGCGCTCCGCGTCGCGCACGAAGCCGGCATCCCGGTCGTCGTCCGCGCGAGCACGATCGGCGACGTCACCTCGGCGCTCGCCCGACCCGAGGTCGCATGCGTCCTCGTCACGGACGCCGAGCTGCTGTCCATCGATCTTGCCGATCAGACGTATGGATAGCCCTGCGAAGGACATCCGGTGACGGAGCGCTTCCGGGTGATGCGTCTCGACGAGATCGACGGGTACGCCGAGGAGGGGCGGCCCCGATGGCACATGATCCGGACCATGCTCGGGATCGAATCGTTCGGGATCAACGCCTGGCGCGCAACCGCGGCCGGTCAGGAAATCATTGGGGAGCACGACGAGCTCGGTGAGGGAGCCGGCCGCCATGAGGAGCTCTACCTCGTGCTCGCGGGTCGTGCGACGTTCAGAATCGACGGTGAGCGCGTCGCTGCGCCATCCGGCTCGCTCGTGTATCTCAAGGACCCGGGCGTGCGCAGGAGTGCGGTCGCAGACGAAGCCTCGACAACGATCCTCGTCGTCGGAGGACGACCCGGAAGCACCTTCTCCGTCTCGCCGTGGGAGCGCTCGGCCGAAGCTCTTCGGTTCTGGACGACCGGCGAGTGGGATCGCGCGATCGAGGTCCTCTCGGGGCAACTCGCAGAGGATCCCGACAACGCCAACGTCCTCTACAACCTCGCGTGCGCGGAGAGTCGAGGCGGCAGAGCCGACGACGCCCTCGACCACCTCCTCCTTGCAACCGCGCGCGAGCCACGTTTCGCGACGAACGCCCAGAGGGATCCCGACCTCGCCGCGATCCGCGACGACGAGCGGTTCCCGGCCTCCGAGTCGTAGTCCCTCGGCTCACGCGTCGCCCGGCAGGCGGACTCCGGCAGCTCGCTCGCGGAACGCGGGAACTGGATCGTATTCCGGCGGGGCCACGAGCAGCACCGCCCCGTGCTCCGGACCGGCGAGGGCGCCGACGAGCAGCTCCAGACCGACGGCAAGGGCGAATGCCTTGTGTGCGCTCGACCCGCCGAACGGTACGAGATCCTCGGGCGAGGCGAGGCCGGCGAGCACGTCCCCGTGGGTAACCGCCCCCATCGAGACGTCGACCACGATCGGCGCCCCGGTGGTCGACGGGATGCCGATGGCGAGCGGGTTTGTGCCGGTGAGCGACGGAGAGCCGTCGGGATGCGCGAGGCGCGGCGGAGAAGTCGCCGTGAGCAGCGCAATCAGTCCGGCCTGCTCTGCGAGCACCCTGACCCAGTATCCGAGCGCACCGGTCGGGAAGCAGCGCGTCGCGACGACGAGCCTCGCCGTCGCGGGTGGCGTCGCGACGAGGTCGTCACAGATCGCCTGGAGAGTTACGTAGCCAAGCGCACCTCGACCGTCCCAGCGATCGAGGCCGGAGAGTGACTCCGCCTTCGCGGGTCGCGCCTCACGGTCGAACGACTGCCCTTCGAGCCACGCGATGCGGGAGTAGCCGTGCCCACGCTTGCCTCGCTGCTCCGCGTCGTGAAAGTGAGCGAAGAGGATGTCCGCAACCGTTGCGTCGAGCCCCATCTCGCCCAACCGCCGTCTCGCCTCGGTCGGGGTAGCGGGAACGTCGCTCATACGGGTGAGCGTATCCCCCGGTAGGCGGCTACACGGGCACCGTCATGTCGGGGAACGCTCTTCTCGCCGGGTCGCTCGCGATTCAAGCGACGACCCGGTACTCCTCGACGGACAAGCTCGGCTACGTCGACGGCTCGTTCCAGATCAACGACGGCGACAGCCGCGTCAAGGGCAAGCTCTCGGGCACGATCGCGGGTGACCAGCTCGTCGGCTTCATCACGGGCAAGGCTCGAGGGAACCACGCGACCGTCTACGGCAATCTGAGTGCGACCTTCACCGGTGGCGCAACGAACTTCGAGAACGGCGAGATCGGGGCAACCAGCAGCAAGGCCCCGCTCGCCATCGTCGCCGGGCCGATATGCAGGACGGCGAAGCCCGAGAAAGAGAAGAAGGCCGAGACGCCGAAGAAAGCCGGGAAGTACGTCGAGGTAACGGGCGAGATCGCCGGTCTCGCAGACGGCCCCCCGCCAATGATCACCGTGACCGGCAAGAAGGGCCCGGTGACCTGCAACCTCGACGCCACCTACCCGATTCCGGCCGGCTTCCCGGTCGGCACGAAGGCCGTCGAGATGAAGTGCGAGGCAGTAGGCGATCCGGCCGTGTGGACGCTGCGCCGGCTGACGCAGCACGGGCACCACTAGCTCGGGCCAGCGAGCGACGGTACGACCGAGAGGGCGCCTGCGGGCGCCCTCTGTGCGTCTCGAGGATCTTCGACTAGATGACCGTGAGGGCCTTTCGGATCGTGCCGCGGCGACTCTTCTGAATGCGAGCGGCAAGGTCGACGATCGCGGCCGTCGCCTCGGAGCCCGGCGCGGTCTCGAGCACCGGCGTCCCGGCGTCAGCTGCCTCGCGCAGGGCCGGATCGAGCGGCACGCTACCGAGCAGCGGCACGCCGATCTCGTCGGCAAGGCGCTGCCCGCCTCCCGAGCCGAAGATCTCCTGACCCGTGCCGACGAGATACGACATGTTCTCTGCCACGCCGATGATCCGCATCCCGACCTTCTCGGCCATCCCTGCCGCGCGCACCGCCACCTGCTGCGCGGCGGGCTGAGGGGTCGTGACGATCAGAACCTCGGCCCGTGGAAGCAGCTGTCCGAGCGAGATTGCGACGTCACCCGTTCCTGGCGGCATGTCGACGACCAGCGTGTCGAGCTCGCCCCAGTACACGTCCGAGAGGAACTGCTCGAGCGCCCGGTGGAGCATCGGCCCGCGCCACATCACGGGAGCGTTGTCGTCGAGGAAGAAGCCGATCGACATGAGCTTCAAGTCGCCACGCACCGGTGGGACGATCATCGTGTCGACGACGACCGGTCGCTGCTGCACGCCCAGCATGTGCGGAATCGAGTGTCCGTAGACGTCGGCATCGAGCACGCCGACACGCTGTCCAGTGGCAGCGAGGGCAGCCGCGAGGTTCGCGGTCAACGTCGACTTGCCGACGCCTCCCTTGCCGGACGCAATCGCGAGAACACGTGTCATGGGATCGAGAGAGATGGTCTTCTCCGGCCTCCCGCCTCGGAGCCGCGAGGAGAGGGCCGCCTTCTCGTCGGGGCTCATCACGTCGAAGTGGAGCTGCACGGCGCCGACACCCTCGACGGCGCCCACGAAGCGCTGCACCTGGTCCTCGAACGAAGAGCGCATCGGACAACCCGCGACGGTCAACGCGACGGTGACCTCGACGCGGCCGTCGTCGTGGATCAGGACGTCGCGCACCATCTCGAGCTCGGTTACGGGCTTGTGCAGCTCCGGGTCGATGACCGACTCGAGCGCCGTGAGGATCGCGTCCCGGTCAGGAATCATCGCTTCCCGAGGGTATCACCGGCTCAGTAGTTGCCCGCGCAAGTCCGCGGGTTCCCGTAATCGCGGTGGGGTGGTTTGTCCCGATGTCCCTGACCGGGAAAAGGAGGAGCCTGAGGCAAGTCCCACCGTTCGGAGTGGGAGAGGAGCCAAACGGGAGGTAGGAGCACATGACAGGTCGAAGAGTTCTCGAGATCGGCGGAGTCATCGCCGGCGTGATCATGATCGCTTTCGGTATTGGAGCGCTCGTCATGAGCATCAACGCGCGCAACACGGTCAGCGACGAGGTCGCATCGGAACAGATCGTCGGATCAGCGGACATGAACCCGACCGCGATTGCGACCGCAATGCAGGAAGCGGGCCTGGAGAACGTCGCGGCACCAACGTGCGATGTCGCCGACCAGCCGATCGAGAACGGAACCGACGCACGCTGCTTTGCCCAGTACATGCGCATCCACGCGCTCGAGTCGTCAGGCGGGCTGACCTACTCGCAGATGGGCCGCTTCCTGGCCGCGAGCGACCCGACAAACCCGGCAGGTACGAACGACGACACCGCAGCGGTGAAGGACGAGAGCGGTAAGCCGGTCTCGAATGCCGCCCGCAACACCTGGGTGACGGAAACGGCACTCTCGACAGCGCTGAACGTCTCGTACATGGCGGAGCAGATCGCACTGTTCGGCCTGATCGTCGGGATCGCGCTCCTGCTCAGCGGAATCGGCTTCATCATCCTCGCGCTGATCGTCCTCGGATCAGGCGCGAAGAAGGGGGCGAAGGCTCCATCGCTCGAGACGACAGCCGCTGGAGCAAGCTGAGCCTACGCGGGACGGGACGGCGAGCTCCTGACCACGAGCCCGCCCCTCCAGCCGAACACGGGAGGCAGGCTGCAGGGCACGTCCACCCGGGGCGCTCCGACCTCCCGGAGCCCGAGAGGGCGGCGAAAGCCGCCCTCTCAACTTTCGCCGAGAGCGCCTGCGAGACGAGCACATAGCTCGGGCGTCGCAGCCGCGACGAGACGCGACCGCCCCTCGAGATCGAGTGGAGCCGCTGTGAACGGCGGATCCTCGAAGAGCTCGATCGCGTAGCCGCGTTCACGGACGAGCAACTGGGCGGCGGCAATGTCGATCGAGCGTGCCGGCTTGAGCGAGCAGACGGCGTCGACGCGCCCCGCGGCAAAGTGACAGAGCGACAGGGCGAGAGAGCCCATCACCCTGAGTCGCTCGGCAACACCGAGCAGGCTCGACGCGTTATCAGCGATGTAGGCCGTCGTCGTCGCCTCGAACGAGAGAATCTCGATCGGCTGCTTCGGGGGAGGGGCGAGCAGCGGACGACCGTTCAGTCGAGCGACGCGGCCTCGCTCGGCGACCCACTCCTCCCGTGCGCCGAAGTCGTAGACGTAGCCAAAGGACACATCATCCATCGTCTGGCCGTCGGCCACGGCGAGTGAGAGCGAGAAGAACGGGATTCCGCGCTTGGCGTTGACCGAGCCGTCGATCGGGTCGACCACGACGCGGATGGGGCCGCCGTTGCCGAACGTCCGCTCACCGAGCTCCTCCGAGACGAGCAGGAAGTCGGCCTCGAGCGCCTCGAGTCGGGCGACGACGGCATCCTCGGCGGCGGCGTCGATCGCCGTCGTGTCGTCTCCGCCCCGACCCGCCCGCAGTACCGGCTCACGTTCGACCCGGCTCGGGAGTCGCTCGAGGACGCGGTCGATGTCGGCCACGCAGGCACGACAGAGCTCCAGCCAGTCGACCGTCATACCGGGTGGAAGAGCAGGCCGCTCGTCAGCTTCGGAAAGAAGTAGGTCGTCTTCTGCGGCATTACCTCACCACGGCGGGCGCGATCGAAGACGTCCTCGATCCGCGTAGCGCGCAGGAGGAAGGCACCATCGAACTCGCCGGCATCGACGCGACCCACGGCCTGGTCGAGATCGGCCGTGTAGGCGATGTCCTCGTGGCCGATCAACCGGTCGACGAGCTCGACGTCGAGCTCACCCGACTCGCCGACGACGGGAAAGGTGGCGCCTCTCCGATAGCCGACGGCGTGAGCGCTGTCATACGGGAGACGGCCGAGGCGCTCGACCGCGGCAGCCGGGCTCGCGGTGTCGCCGACTCCGGCCGGCGGCAGAGCATCGGCGTGACCGCGGAAGAGCCGATGTGTGGGAAAGATCTCGAGACCGGGGTCGGAGGTCGAAACGAGAACCACCATCATGCGAGCGCTCTGCGGCGTCCCTTCCTCGGCGGCATAGGCAACAGCCGTCTCGAAGCGGTGGTGCCCGTCCGCGATGAGAAGCTGCACGTCGGCGAACGCTTCCGCGACCCCGTCACCAGGGACGCGCCAGAGCAGGGAGCCGTCTGCGGCAAGGTCGGGCTCTCGCTCGGGCACGAGGACAGCCGGCTCTCCGTCGTAGAGGAGGAAGATCGGCTCGAGCTGGGCTCGCGCCGCGCGCAGTAGCCGCAGACGGCTCTCCTTCGGGCCGGCATGCGTGCGCTCGTGCGGCAGCACCGACCCCGTCTCGTACGGTTCCACCCTCAGCGACGCGACAAGCCCCTCACGTCGACGAGCAACCCCGTCCGGGCCGACATAGTCCTGGCTCAGGGCCCAGAAGGCGGGCTCGTCGTCCTGCACGAGCACGCCCTCCTCGAGCCACGTCCGGAACAGCCGCCCGGCCTCGTCTTCGGACTCGTTCAGGGTGAGGTGAACGACGTTGTGAGGGTCACCCGAGCGGTACGCATCACGCAACTCCGCCGTCAGAACGTCGTACGGCGGGGCGGTGACCGTGGGGGTTGGATTCGCGTACCGAATCGCGCGGAACGGAGCGACATCGGCCATGTCTCGAGCGTACCTCCGAGCAGCCCTAGACTGCCGGTGTGACCAGCATTGCCGAGCTCGCGGAAGATCGCACCGTCGAAGGCGTTTACGCGGTAGGGCGCAAGGAGCGCCGCCGGACGAAGAGCGGCTCGCCGTATCTCGCGCTCGAGCTCGTCGATGCGAGCGGGAGGATCGAGGCGAGGATCTGGGACGACGTCGAGCTGCTCGACGCGCGGTTCGTCGAGGGAGACGCCGTCCGGGTGCTGGGCCGGGTTGAGCGGTTCGGCGGCTCGCTTCAGGTTCAGGTGCGCGCGGTCGAGGCCGCGCTCGACACCGATCCCACGACTCTGACCCCGGTGATGCGACGCGATCCCGACGAGCTCGACGGTTTCCTCGACTTCCTGGCCGCGGAGATCTCGCATGCAGGTCTCGCCGCCGTAGTCACCCGTGTACTCGCTGCTGACGGCGTTCGAAGCGCCCTACGCGCGCTCCCCGCGGCGGGTGCCGACGGTCACCACGGCTACGCCGGCGGCCTCCTCGAGCACACTGTCGGCGTCGCGACGCTCTGCCGCGAGACGGCGCAGCTTCATCCGCGCCTCCGGATCGACCTTCTCCTCGCAGCCGCAATCCTTCACGACGTCGGCCGCACCGTCGAGCTCGGGCGAGGTCCCTCGTTTCGACAGACCGAGGAGGGTCGCCTGCTCGGCCATGTCCACCTCGGTCTCCGCCTGATCGATGCGCACGCAGACGACCTCGACGCCGCTACCGCTGCCGAGCTCCTCCACGCAGTGGCGACGCACCACGACCGTCAGGCGGCCCGCACGGCCGAGGCCGCCGTGCTCTACCACGCGAATCAGCTCGACGCGATGGCCGCAACGCGGCCCGTCGGCGACAGCTGACCCGATGGGCAGCGGCCCTGTTCGCGCTCTGCGCGGCGGCGCTGTGGGGAACGGGCGACTTCTGCGGCGGCCTCACGACCAAGCGCAACTGCTGCTGCGCGCCTGACGGCGGTCATCGCGTTGCTGCTCGTCCTTCTCGCGTCGCGTACCGTCCCCCGCGTCTCGCCCCGCCTCCTGCCGCTCATCGCTGCCGTCGGCGTCTTGATCGCTATCGGCGGAGCCGCCCTCATTAGCGGACGGTTGAGAGCGCGTGCCTAGACGTTGAAGCGGATGTTGAGCACGTCGCCGTCCTGCACGACGTAGGTCTTTCCCTCGAGCCGCTGGGTGCCTCGCTTGGACGCTTCCGCGTGGGATCCTGCATCGAGCAGGTCGTTCCAGCGGATCACCTCGCAACGGATGAAGCCGCGCGCGATGTCGGAGTGGATCGTCCCACCGGCCTCGAGCGCCGTCTGCCCGTTCCGGAGTGTCCACGCCCGCGTCTCCTTCTCGCCCGCCGTGAAGAACGTGATCAGCCCGAGTGCGTCCTTGAGACGTCCTACGACCTCGTCGAGCGCTGACGCACCGTCGCGGAACGCCGCGGCGTCGTCGTCGGACATCTCCGCGAGCTCCGCCTCGAGCTTGCAGTCGATCCCTGCCGTGCCGTTGACGATCGCAATCAGCGGTTTTGTCGTCAGCGGGTCGAGCTCGTCGGGTAGCTCGCCGGCCCATGCGGTCAGCGGCTTGCCGGCCTCGAGGTGGGAGAGGATCGCGCGAAGCACCTCAGCCTCCTTGCGAACGGCGGCGTCCCCCGACTTCGCGAGCTTCTCCACCCGCTCGAGCCGCTTCGCGACGTGATCCGTGTCCGCAACGAGCAGCTCCAGCTCGAGCATCTCGAGGTCGCTCTCCGGATCGCCCGTCCCGGAGAACCCGTCCGCCACGGCGAGCAGTGCATCAACCTGCCGCAGGCCTCCGAGCAGCGCCGGGCCGGTTCCGGGGACGTCCTGGATCCGCACCGCCGCCGGGGTCACCTTCTTGGCGCCGACGAGATCTGCGAGACGCTGCAGCCGCTCGTCCGCGATCGCGGCCATGCCGACGTTCGACTTGTCCGTCTGGGAGGCGTACGCCGTGATCTCGGCGCCGGCCTTGGTCAAGGCGTTGAAGAGCGTCGTCTTGCCCGCGTTGGGGAGTCCTACGATGCCGACCTCGAGCGCCACGGCGGCGAAGAGTACCCGGCAGCGGCTCGAAGCCCGCGCGGTGGCCGGCACACCGCCCACCGCTTGTGAGAAGGTGCGACAAGAATCGCTCCGTTCTGCGCGACCGCTCGACCGGACTGAACTGGGGCCGCCCACACGGTCGACGAGGACGCGCGCCGCTGCGGCGCCTCGGTCCTGGAGGATACGACCGATCCCGCCGAGGCCTACGCACCATTCCGGCGTGGACGCGACGGCGTTCCACGGCGGGCGAGTACCAGGGTAGCCGGGGGCTAGAGCCCGAATCCGACCCGCGAGTCACGGGCAAAGCGCTTCAGATACGCGACACGGTCGAGCACTATCGCCATCCGTCCGTCGTCGGTGTCGAGTTGGTGTGTTCCCTGAGAACCTGCCGCGAGCGCATGCTCGAGCGCGTCGGCGCTTGCGGGCGAGACGTTGGCGGCGGTGATGGGGCCGCCCGCAAAGGCGACTTCGATCCGGACTGAGTCAGGTACTTCGGGCAACGGCTACGACCTCCGTGAGGACGCCGTGGACGGCGTCGGGGTGGACAAAGGCAACCTCCAGGCCGAAGAGGCCCATGCGGGGCGAGGAGTCGATCAGCTCGGTGCCGACCGCGGCGAGCTCGGCGAGCACCGCCCCGACATCGTCGACCTCGTAGGCGATGTGGTGCATCCCGGGGCCGCGTTTGGCAAGAAATCGCCCGACCGGCGTATCCTCGCCGGTTGGCGCGAGCAGCTCGATCCGGCCGTCGCCGAGCAGGATCGATGCGGCATCGACTCCCTGCTCGGGAACGAGGTCGCGGTGCTCGAGCGTGCCGCCGAGAAGCGCCGTGTACGTCGAGACGGCCGCATCGAGGTCGGTCACCGCAATGCCGACGTGGTGGACGCTTCTGGGCTCCATCCCACCGATGCTACTTCCCTGAGCGCACACGCCGCGGCGGCATGATCGCATCGACGAGACCGTACTCGACTGCCTCCGCGGGCGTCATGAACCGATCTCGGTCGATGTCCTCCATGACGGCGGCGACGTCTCGTCCGGCGTGGCGTCCGATGATCTCGGCCATCTGCAGCGTCGTCGCGGCGACCTCACGCGCCGCGATCTGGACGTCGGACGGGGTACCCCGGAAGCCTGCGCTTCCCTGATGGATCATGAGCTTGGCGTTCGGAAGGGAGAAGCGCTTGCCCGGCGCGCCCCCCGCCATGATCATCGCAGCCGCCGACATGCCGATCCCGAAGCAGATCGTCGAGACGTCCGGCTGGACGTGCTGCATCGCATCGTAGATCGCCATCCCCGCATAGGCCGAACCACCCGGCGAGTTGACGTACAGGGCGATATCGCGCTCAGGGTCGTCTGCCTCGAGCAGGAGGAACTGCGCGACGATGAGGTTCGCAATCTCGTCGTCGACCTCGCGACCGAGAAAGACGATCCTGTCCCGAAGCAGGCGCGAATAGATGTCGAACGCGCGCTCGACGCGTCCGTCGGACTCGATCACGGTCGGTATCAGCGGCATCGCGAGCCTCCCTGCGATAACATGCAACTTGTCGGTTGCTCGATACTACACGCAACTTGGAGGTTGCTCATGGAGATCGTCCGCGAGATCGAGATCGAGGCAGAGCCCGCAGACGTGTGGGAAGCGCTGACCGACCCGCGCCAGCTCGAGGAATGGTTCGCGAACGCGGTCGAGCTCGACCTGCGGCCGGGGGTCGCGGCGTGTTCCGCTGGGACAACGGCGAGACGCGGGAGGCGGCTGTCGAATCCGTCGACGAGGGTGAGCGGATCGTTCTCCGCTTCGACGACGACGGAGTCGTCGACTTGCGGGTCACTCCGTCGGATGCCGGGAGCGTCGTGCACGTGCGCGAGACCGCGCCTTCGTGGTCGACGGCGCTCGAGATCCGGGCTCTGGCCGCGTGCGCGATCCGGTAGACGAGGTCTTCGGCGCACTTGCCGACCCGAGCCGACGTTTCGTCATCGAGACGCTCGCCGCACGAGGGACCGCAACACCGACCGAGCTCGCCGTGGAGCTACCCGTGACCCGCCAGGCCGTGGCAAAGCACCTCGTCGCGCTGCGCGAGGCGGGTCTCGTCGAGGCAACGCGCTGCGGCCGGGAGACGCGGTATGCGCTGACACCGGAGCCACTGGCGGCAGCCTCGCGGTGGATCGAGGAGGTCGGAGCCGCCTGGGACGAGCGGCTGGCAGCCCTGAAACAGCTCGTCGAGGCCCGCCTCTAGAGCGCTTCCACGCCGATAACCTGCACCACGCCCACCGTCTCGGCCGACCGAGACTCGCGCGGAAGATCGCCCATCATCTCGAGGAACTCGACGCGGTCGATCGTCTCCCGTTCGAGGAGCGCGAAGGCGAGCATGTCGAGTGAGCTGCGGTGCTTTTCGAGCAGGCGTCGCGCCTCTTCATAGGCGTGATCGGTCAAGCGCGCCTGGGCGCCGTCCCGCATCCGCTTCGTCTCCTCGGAGAGCGCGTAGTTGTCCGCTCGCATGGTGCGCGACGGAGCAATCTCGGACATTCCGAACTCGAACACCATCGCACGCGCGATCTCCGTCACCTTCTCGAGATCGTTCGCCGCGCCGTTCGTGACCCTCCCGAAGACGATCTCCTCGGCAGCGCGTCCCGCCAGGGCCACTTTCATGACGTCGAGAAACTCTTCCTTCGTGTGGAGGTATCGATCTTCCACGGGCAGGTAGTACGCGAGACCGAGCGCATCGCCGCGCCCGACGATGGTCACTTTCTGGACCGGCATGACGTCACCCATGAGATAGGCCAGCAGGGCATGGCCGCCTTCGTGATACGCGAGGATGCGCTTCTCCTTCTCCGTCACGATGCGGCGCTTCTGCAGGCCTGTGAGGACACGTTCCATCGCCCCCTCGAAATCGACCTGGCGGATGTACTGCTGGTCGTTGCGGGCAGCGAAGATCGCCGCCTCGTTGGCAATGTTCGCGAGGTCGGCACCGGTCAGGCCGGCAGTACGCCGTGCGAGCACGCCGATGTCGACATCAGCGCCGAGCGGTTTCGAGCGCGTGTGGACGCGAAGGATCTCGTCTCGCCCCTGGAGGTCCGGCGGAGCGACATTCACCTGGCGATCGAAGCGACCCGGTCGAAGAAGGGCGGGGTCGAGGTCCTGAAGTCGGTTCGATGCGCCCATGATCACGACGTCGTCCGCGCTGCTGAAGCCGTCCATCTCGACAAGGAGCTGATTCAACGTCTGGTCCTGCTCGCGGTTGTGCGCGCCTCCAGAGCGGGCCGTCCCGATGGCGTCGAGCTCGTCGATGAAGATGATCGCCGGTGCGTTCTTTCTCGCCTCGGCGAACAGCTTCCGGATTCGAGCAGCACCGAGGCCTGCGAACATCTCGACGAACGCGGACGCGCTCGACGAATAGAAGTTTGCACCCGACTCGTTTGCTGCCGCCTTTGCGAGCAGCGTCTTTCCCGTACCCGGCGGCCCGTACAGCATCACGCCCTTCGGAACTCGCGCACCGAGCCGCTCGAACCTCTTCCGATCACGGAGAAACTCGACGACTTCCATGAGCTCTTCCTTCGCCTCGTCCGCCCCGGCGACATCGTCCCAACCGACCAGGTCGGTCGTGTCCCGATCGACCATTGCCGGCTTGACCTTGGGCACGAGCGACATCGTGCGCAGGAGCAGCCAGATGATGATGGCGAAGAAGATGATCGGCAACCACGTGATGAGGAAGCCGCCGATGTCGTTAACGGAATGGGGCCAGGTGACCACGAAAGGACTATCGGCACGCCTACCAGAGGACTGAAGACTCAGCGGCGGACGGCGACCAGGAGCCTGCCGCTCGAGCGTGACATACACCTCAACCGTGGTCAGGAGCGCGTGCTCGAGCCAGCTGTCGCGCAACGGGTCCGGACGCGTCGGGTCGTACCAGAAGTCGTCGAGAACCGCCGTGCCGCCGGGGGCGAGCAGGCCGATCGCTGCGTCGACATCCTCCTTGGCATCCCTCGCGCCCACGAACAGGAGGTCGAACGGCGCCTCCACAGGCAAGGTCTCGCGCCACGACCCGACGAGAACCTCGACACCCGGGTCATCGGCGTGGAGCGTCTCCGCCGCCGCCGCGAGCTCGGGATCGATCTCGGACGTGAAGAACGGGACGCCGGGCGGAGCGCCGAGACGATCCAGGCAGAGCCTGCGCCGGCTCCGCCACCGATCTCTGCAGCCCGGACGATCCCACGGCGGGAGGCGAGCACGTGCAGCAGGGCGCCGACCTCGGGCAAGCACGACCGCTCGAACCCTCTGAGCCTCCGCCAGGGCGAGCGCCTTCGTGACGAGCGGTGGCTCCTGCACGCGAGGGTGTCGGGCTAGCTCACGTTCTCCTCGGCGCCCAGACAGGCGGCGAGTGCTGCCGCTGCCACGTCGAGCTGGGCGTCGGAGGGCTCGGCCGTCGAGACCCGGCTCTGCAACTCGTGTCCGGGGCGAGCGAGCGCGCGGGCGAGTGGATGGTCGGGGTTGCGGCCCATCCAGGCGAACACCTCGACGGCGGCCGACACCGCGCCGATCGCACCAGCTGCGCGGGCAGCGGGACGTGTCTTCACGGGCGCGCGGGCGGCTAGGGCGCTCGCGACGGCACTCGTCAGGAGCAGCGGGCCGACGAGGTGCCCACCGCAGCGCTCGTGCTCCTTGGTCGCGGCGCTCGCCCTTCTCGTACGTGCCGATCGAGATGTGCTCGGCGCCGTGGTAGGAGGCGAGCTCGCCGCCCCTCAGGGCGAGAGCCGCCGGCGCGATCGACGCGAGTGCGGCGATCGCCTCGCGGACGGGGATGCTGAGGCTCGATCGACGTGCGATGCTGGCGGCCGTCGCGCCGACGATCATCGTCAGCGCCGACCCGTGGTCGCTCGAACGGGAAGCGGGCCTCCGGCAGGGCACGCCGCACGTCCGGCAGCACGGCGAATGCCTCGGCGAGGCGCAACGGGCCTCGGAGGAAGGGGGTCGTCACGCTCGAGGCAAACCGTCGCTTCGCACCCGCCGCGGACCGAATCGAGCCATCGCGTGACCGCACGGCCGCGCCCCACGACGTCGGCCCGTGAACCAGGACCCCGTTCGAGAGAGCCATCCCGCCGAGGCGAATCTTCTCCATGCTTCTGAGGGTACCGTTCCCCAATGGATCCGCAACCCGTGCTCGACCTCATCAGCGCAGCAGCAACCGGTCGCCGCCTCGTGCTGGTCGGGATCGGCGGCCACGGCGGCACGGGCAAGTCGACGCTCGCAGCAATGATTCCGGGAGCGCAGGTCGTGTCGACGGACGAGTTCTGGACGGGCGAGGGGTTCGACCTGGAGCGGCTCGGGCGCGAGGTCGTCACGCCTCTCGCGGCCGGCCTACCCGCGCGCTTCGCATCGTACGACTGGGCAGAGAGCACTGCTCGAGGCGAGAGGACTGTCGAGCCCGACGGCATCGTGGTCGTCGAGGGCGTCTGCGCCCTCCATCGCGACTTTCGCGACGCGTATGCCGTACGCATCTGGGTCGACGCGCCGTACGCCGTGAGGCTCGCGCGCGGGGTTGCGCGTGACGGTGAGGCAGCAAGGGTCACGTGGGTCGAGAAATGGATGCCGTCGGAGGATCGCTACGTCGCCGGGGACGACCCGGTCAGCTGCGCGCATCTCGTGATCCAAACCGGGTAGGGGGTTGGCAACGCTCCCGCCACGGCGAAGCACGAGCGGCGCCACCGATCGGTGCCGAGGCCCTCTCGGAGGTGACAGGAACGGCTCCGGCGCGCATTCGGTAGGCGTCACGATCCAGGCAGCCGGGACATGGACGGTGGGCGCGCGATTCGGCGGGGCCGCGAAGACGACGGCCGACGACTTCCGAGCCGCCGGGCCGTCACCTGCCGAGCAAGCTCGTTTGCCTCAGGCTCGGGCTGCCCGCCGAAGCGAGCCCTGCAACGCCACCGCCGAGGGGCCGATCTCGAACGGGCGACCATCGATCTCGACGACGGGCATGACCTCACGTACGGACGACGACGTGAATACCTCGTCGGCGGCGAGAAGGCGTTCGAGCGGGTAGACGCCCTGCTCGACCGGGATACCCTCGGCACGTGCGAGACCGAGGAGCGCTGCCCTCGTCTCACCCGCGAGAATCCCGACCTCGAGCGACGGCGTCACGAGGAGATCGCCCTCGCGCCACCAGATGTTCGTGACCGGGCCTTCGAGGACGATTCCTTCCGGGTCGACGAAGACCGCATCGTCCACGCCCCGCTTCTTCGCCTCCGCCTCGGCGGCCATGCTCACGGCGTAGCTCGTCGACTTCGTGGCGGGGAGGAGCCACGACGCAGAGCGGCGCTGGTGAACGAGCGAGATCAACCGTTGCCCGCGCTCACGGGTCACCTCGATCCACTCGGGAATGGTGCTGACGAGGGCGATCGCACGATGCTCACCGCCCGGTGAGCCGGGTGTCCAGTACAACCGCAGGACGGCATCCGGAAGCCGCGCATGCTCGAGCGCCTGCGCCGCGAGGCGAGCGACCTCCCCCGTGTCCGGCCGGTCGAGGCCGATCCGCTCGGCCGACGCCTCGAGACGCACGAGATGCTGCTCAAGTCGGAACGGCCTCCCGTCGTAGACGCGCATCGTCTCGAACGCCGCCCGACCACGCGTGAACCCCTCGTCGTCGGCAGCAAGGACTGGAGCAGCGGGGTCGACGAGACCCCGGCCCGAAACTGCGACCGCTCGAAGCAACGGCTGGCTCATCGGCTCATGCTCGCACAGACGGCTCCGGGGCTCACCCGCGTCGCTCCGAGGCGCGCGCATGCCTCCCGAGAGACTCGATCGCAAGACGAGCGAACGCTGCCCGAGCAGAGCGGCAAAGGCTCCCGCATTGAACGGCGAGCGCGCCCGTGCCGATCACCGCGACCGGGACCTCGAGCGACGGTCGCCACGCGCCGCCTCGACCCCACGTGGCGCCCCGATCGCCTCGAGAAGCGGGTCGGCTTTCACCCATGATTCGTCGATCTCTGCCTGGGGATCTGAGTCCCAGACGACGCCGCCGCCGACCCAGAGGTGAATCCGACCGTCTGCGACGGCGAACGTCCGGATCGTCAGCGCGAGATCGACGTCTCCGTCGCCGTGGATCCTCCCGACTGCACCCATCGAGGCCCCTCGCCCCACGGGCTCGATCTCGGCGATCAGGTCGACAGCCGCGATCTTCGGGGCACCCGTGATCGACCCGCCGGGGAACGTTGCGGCGAGCAACTCCGGCAGGCCGACATCCTCCCGCAGCGTGCCCTCGACCGTGGAGACGAGATGCTCGACGCCGGCCAGCGATCTCGGCGCCATGAGCTCGGGCCATCGAACGCTGCCAGGCTCGCAGACGCGTGAGAGATCGTTTCGCTCGAGATCCACGATCATCACGTGCTCGGCGGCATCCTTGCTCGAGCCCGCGAGCTCGCGAGCGGCTCCCGCCGGCCGCGTTCCCTTGATCGGGCACGTCCAGACCCGACGGCCGCGACGCGCAAGGAACAGCTCGGGAGACGCGGAGATCACCGTCCACCCGTTGCCCCCGTACGGCTCCGGATTGCGTGGGCTCACCCGCCCGAGACGGGCGGCGAGCGCGAGCGGATCGCCCTCGAACGGCGCCGACAGGTGCTGGACGAGATTGACCTGGTAGACGTCGCCGCGCTCGATCGCATCCCGAACACGACCGACTGCCCAGGCGTAGTCGAGAGCGCTCCACGTCTTCGTCCACGAACCGATCGCGTAGCCCGGGCCGGATCTCTCGCCCTTTCGGCTGCTCTCTCTGTTGCCATCATTGACACCGTGCACCGGGGGCCGGACGGCAGCGGCGATCACAGGCAATCGGCAGGGCTCGGGTGGTGGAGGCGTGTGGTTCCTGCGAATCGTGGCCGAAAGCCCGTAACCGAGGTAGACGTCCGCGACCAGGCTCTCCCCTCCCGGCACGAAGAACCCGTGCCCTCGTAGCCACGTATCGAGAGCCTCGACCGCGCCGTCGGCGTCGAAGATCTCTATCGTCGAGCCAGTCACCGATCCCGCCCCGGAGCCGGTGAGACGCAAACGCCAGA
The DNA here is from genome assembly GCA_963756835.1 of uncultured Thermoleophilia bacterium. Classification (GTDB taxonomy): domain Bacteria; phylum Actinomycetota; class Thermoleophilia; order Gaiellales; family Gaiellaceae; genus Gaiella. The sequence continues at coordinate 74,980 of CAVWPE010000006.1, read as the reverse complement.
AGCGAGCACGATGCTCCTCGAGACGAGCTTGCCCACGCGAACGAGCGTATAGGCTCCGACCATGCAGCTCGGGATGATCGGTCTCGGTCGCATGGGGGCCAACATCGTTCGGCGACTCATGCGCGACGGCCACACATGTGTGGTCTACGACGTCAGCGACGACGCCGTCGCCGCACTCGAGCGCGAGGGTGCGACCGGTGCGCGCTCGCTCGACGAATTCGTCGCCAAGCTGGAGGCACCTCGGGCGGCTTGGATCATGGTTCCCGCGGGCGAGATCACCGAGTCGACGATCGCCGGTCTTGCGCCGCTACTGAGCGCGGGCGACACCGTCATCGACGGTGGCAACTCGTACTACCGCGACGACATCCGGAGGTCGAGCGAGCTCGCCTCGCGGGGGGTTCGCTATCTCGACTGTGGGACGAGCGGTGGCGTCTTCGGCCTCGAGCGCGGATTCTGCCTCATGGTGGGCGGCCCCGACGACGCCTTCGGAGAGCTCGAGCCGATCTTCGCCACGCTCGCGCCCGGTGCCGACGCGGCCGCGCGGACGCCCGGTCGGGGCGGGCCGGCAGCTCCCGAGGAGCGCGGGTATCTCCACTGTGGACCGGCCGGGGCCGGCCACTTCGTGAAGATGGTGCACAACGGGATCGAGTACGGGATGATGGCATCTCTCGCCGAGGGACTGAACATCCTCCACGGTGCAGATGCAGGTCTCCGACAGAGGGACGCGGATGCCGAGACTGCCCCACTCGATCATCCCGAGTTCTACTCCTACGACCTCGACATTCCGGCGATCGCCGAGCTCTGGCGCCGCGGCAGCGTCGTCGAGTCGTGGTTGCTCGACCTCACGGCGTCCGCCTTCCGGGAGTCGCCCGACCTCGCCGGCTTCGCGGGCAGAGTGTCGGACTCCGGCGAGGGACGCTGGACTGCGATCGCAGCGATCGAGGAAGGGGTGCCGGCCGATGTGCTGACCGCGGCTCTCTACTCGAGGTTCTCGTCACGCGACGAGGGGCTCTTCGCCAACCGGGTGCTGTCGGCCATGCGCAAGCAGTTCGGCGGCCACCACGAGAAACCCGAACCCTAGAGGTTTGGTGGAGGTGCGGTGTCGCCGACGAAGTCGCCCTCGTCGGCGGCCTCGAGGATCGTGAGAGCCGCCTCCAGATCGGGCTGTGCGACGAGCACCTCGCGGGCACCGCCCATGTTCGGAACGCCGTCCCACGAGCCTGCGCCGACGTTCGTGACGCGGTGGGCACACCGGATGCCCTCTGCGCGGAGGAACGTGCAGATGACGTCGGCGGCGACCTCGTTCGGGACGATCCTCACACGCACGAGGTCGTCCATCACTGCCCCAGGGCGCGGGCCGCGGCGCGCAGTGCGTGAACGCCGAGCTCCAGGTCGTCGACAGGGATCCGCTCGTCCGCTGAATGGACCAGCCGGGCCGCGAGCTCGGGTGTCCATCGCCTTCTGGGGAAAGAACCCGTAGCCGACGGTGCCGAACGCCTCCCGCATCCAGTGGGAGTCGGTGAAGCCGGCGCACACGATCGGCGCGAGACGCGCGCCGGGCTCGACGTCACCGACCCAGCTCTCCAGTGCCGTCCAGAGCGGGGTGTCCATCGACGATCGCGTCCCCCCGTCACACTCGAACCAGTCGAGCTCGTAATCGCCGGGACCGATCGCAGCCCGGACGAGGGGATCGACGTCCTCGGGCTTCATCCCGGGAGGAAGGCGACAGTCGACGGTCACGACGCACGTCGCCGGAATCACGTTGATCTGCTTCGAGGCCTCGATCAGCGTCGGGGCGAGCGTGAACGAGAGGAGTGGCTCGACGAGCTCGGCTGCGAGGGGATGAAGGGCCCGCGCCCGCTCGATCGCCTCGTCGAGCGGCGGCAGTTCACCGAGCACGAGCTCGAGAAAACGGGCGACCTCGGGAATGACCGCCCTGGGTGGCTCGTAGCGGCCGAGAGCTTCGATGATCGGCGCCGCCTTGACGAGCGCGTTGTCGGCGATCGACGGTACCGAAGCGTGCCCACTGCGGCCCCGGACATGGACGCGGAACGGCGCACTCATCTTCTCGCCGACAGCACAGAGGTAGAACACCTCGCCGCCGAACACGCAGCGCTCGCCGCCGCCTTCGTTGAGTGCGTAGTCGGCGCGAACGAGCTCGGGATGCTCCTCGACGAGCCACGAGAGCCCGTAGTTCTCGTTGACCTCCTCGTCCGCCGTGAGCACGAGAACGATGTCGCCTGCCGGAACGAACCCTTCGCGCCAGAGCGAGGCGAAGGCGACGGCACTCGCCGCGACCTGATCCTTCATGTCGAGGGCTCCACGCCCCCAGATCTCACCGTCGACGAGATCGCCCGACCAGGGATCACGGGACCACTCCTCCGGGTCGGCTCGAACGGTGTCCGTGTGCGCAAGGAACGCGAGCGTCGGACCGGCCCCTCCCTTCAGCCGGGCCACGAGATTCAGGCGATCGCGCGTGCGGCCGACGAGCTCGCACGGAATGTCGTTCGCGGCAAGGTAGTCACGCAGCAGTTCTGCGGCGATCGTCTCGTTCCCGGGGGGGTTGACGGTGTTCGCCCGCAGCAACGCCTGCAAGAGGACAGTCGCCTCCTCGCGCAGGCTCACCCCTCGGCCTGCGACTTCGCCGTCAACTCGTTGCGGACGTCCCAGAGCTCCTGATACTCGACCCGGTGGATGAGACGGCCGAGAACCTCGACCGGCGTACCCTGCGTCCCGATCACGTGCTCGCCGATCACTCGGGCAACGACCCGATAGTGCCTGATGCGCCACGTCTGCATCCACTCGTCGAGCTCCATCATCGCCTCCGCGAGCTGGTAGAGCTGCTCGTGGTCGCGCCCGTGAACGTAGACCTCGAGAAGCGAGAGGCCTGCGCGCTCGCGCGCTGCGTGAAACGCCTCACCGAGCAGTGCCATCGCCGGTCGCAGCGCCTTGACGCCGGGCGAGTCGAACCCGGAGCCGTGTCCGAGCACCTTCCTGATCTCCTGGTACTCCCACGGCGACATCTGCTCGAGCATGTCGAGCTGCGCAGTGATGTATCGCATGCACATGCTCGCCCTGCGCAGGAGGCGGAGCGCCCCGCCGAGATCGTCTTCGCCGACGAGTGTCGCTGCCGCACCTGTGTCGTTCCATGCGAGCTTGAGCCACAGCTCGGAGGATTGATGAACGACCTGGAAGAGCAGCTCGTCGCGGTGCACCCACTCCTCAGGGCTCTTCTGCAGCGAGAGGAGCTCCTCGCTGTTGAGGTAGCGCTCGTAGTCGGTTCGGGCCTCGCCCGGAAGGACAGGCTGGCTCAGCGGTGGCTCCCAGGTTTCCTGTGGCACGGCACAGAGCATAGAGCCTTATGACCTCCATCGCGCACGGGCTCATCCCCGCCGATTCGGCTCGACCCCGGAGGTGCGGGAGTCGTGCCCGACCACCACATTCGTGCGCGTACCGCTCCTCGAGGCACCTATGCTCGTCCGAATGATGAGGAGCTCCTCCTCGGCGGGAACACGCACGCCGAGATCGTGAGAGTCGGCGACACCGTGCCGACCAACGGGGCCATGGACGCCCGGCGTGCACGCGCTCCTGCTCCACGATGGCAGCAGGCCGTTGTCGATCTCCCGGCGACGTGGTGACGGGAACTGGTCGCGACCCTACACTCACTCCATGACCGACCTCTTCTCTGACGCCGCGTCGGCCCGCGAGAGCCAGACCGCACCGCTTCCCCAGCGAATCCGTCCCCGGTCACTCGACGAGCTCGTCGGCCAGAGACACGTGCTGGCCGAGGGATCTGCCCTCCGTCTCGCGATCGAAGGTGACAGGCCGCCCTCGATGATCCTCTACGGGCCTCCCGGCGTCGGAAAGACAACGCTCGCGCGGATCGTCGCCGAGACGACCGGAGCCGAATTCGAGGAGCTCTCTGCGGTCTCGGCTCGCGTCGACGACGTCCGCGGCGTGCTCCAGCGCGCCCGCGACCGGCTCGGAGCGAACGGCATCCGCACGATCCTCTTCCTCGACGAGATCCATCGCTTCAACAAGGGCCAGCAAGACGCGCTCCTGCCAGGTGTCGAGAGCGGGCTGCTGACGCTGATCGGAGCGACGACCGAGAACCCCTACTTCGAAGTCAACGCGGCACTGCTCTCCCGCTGTGCCGTTGTCGAGCTCGAGCCGCTCTCGGACGAGGAGGTTGCGAGCGTGGTCGGCCGAGGGGCGTCCGAGCTCGGGGTCGAGCTCACGGACGACGTTGTCGGCGCGATCGTGCGCAAGGCCGGAGGAGACGCGCGCAGCGCGCTGTCGACGCTCGAACTGTCCTGGCGGACAGCGGTCGCGGAAGGGGCTGCGCTCGAGGCCCGCCACGTCGCCGACGCCGCCCGCAAGCGACCGCTCCGCTACGACCGGGCAGGCGATCAGCACTACGACATCGTCTCGGCCTTCATCAAGTCGATGCGGGGCAGCGATCCGAACGCGAGCGTCTACTACCTCGCGGCGATGCTCGAGGGAGGGGAGGACGCGCGGTTCATCGCGCGACGGATGGTGATCCTCGCCTCCGAGGACATCGGGAACGCCGATCCACGGGCGCTCCTCGTCGCCACGGCCGCCGCGCAGGCGCTCGAGCACGTCGGGTTGCCGGAAGCCCAGCTGAACCTCTCACAGGCTGCCATCTACCTCGCGAACGCGCCGAAATCGAATGCCGCTGCGCGCGCCATCTGGGACGCGCGGGCCGAGGTACGCGAGCACGGGATCCAGCCGCCACCGCCTGCTCTCCGCGATGCGCACTACGCCGGCGCCCGGAATCGGGGCCATGGCCAAGGGTATGTCTCGCCGCACGACGACCCCGTCAGGGCGACCGCCACGTACCTCCCCGACGGACTCGAGAGCCGAACGTACTATGTGCCCTCGGGCAACGGAGAGGAGACGGGTGATGGCAGTCGGGACAGGTGATCGTGCACCGGAGTTCGACCTCGAGGACGCATACGAAAAGCCGCGCCTAAGCCTCGAGACCTTCCGCGGCAGGCGCAACCTCTTGCTCGTCTTTCACCCGTTCGCCTTTACGGACGTCTGTCGCGACGAGGCCCTCGATCTCCAGGCCAACCTCGAATCGTTCGACAACGCCGAGACGGACGTCGTCTTCGTGTCGTGCGACACCTCGGCCGCCCGACAAGCGTGGAAGAAGGAGCTCGGTGCCACCTACACATTCGCCTCCGACTTCTGGCAGCACGGTGCGGCAGCGAAGGCGTACGGCGTCTTCGACGAGGAGACGGGTGCCCCGACGCGAGGAACCTTCCTGATCGACAAGGAGGGCACCGTGATCTGGTCACTCGTGAAGGCCGGGCGTCGAACCGAGATGGTGCCCGAGTCGCTGGAAGCGCTCGACCGTTGACGAGAACACTCCACGTCGAGACGTGGGGTGATGTCGGCTCGCCGCGCGTCGTCTGCTTGCACGGCGTGACGGGACGGGGAGCCGGCTGGCACCGGCTCGCAAAGGGATGGCTCGCGGGGTACCACGTCCTCGCCCCCGATCTGATCGGGCACGGCGCCTCGTCGTACGAGCCGCCCTGGAGCATCGCGGAGCATCTCGACACCCTCGTCGCCTCGCTGGGAACAGAGCCGGCCGCCTGGATCGGTCATTCCTACGGTGCTCGCCTCGCGTTCGAGCTCGCCGCCAGTCGACCGGCGCTCGTCGACCGGCTCGTGCTCCTCGATCCGGCGATCCTGCTCGATGCGGAGATTGCCCTGCACGTAGCCGAGCTCGCGCGCGAAGACCGCTCGTACGCATCGTTCGACGAGGGTGTTGAGCGCCGCTTTGAAGAGAGCGCGCTACAGCGCACCCCGAGAGAGAGCGTCGTGGAGGATCTGGACGGCTTCCTCGTCGCCGATCACGACGGTCGCTGGCGGTACCGCTACAGCCAGGCCGCCGTGGTGGCGTCGTACGGAGAGATGAGCAGCGCGCCGCCCTCGTTCGAAAACGTGCGCATCCCGACGCTCCTCGTGCTCGCAGAGAGCTCGTACGTCCGCTATGACCACCTCCTCGACGCCCACCAGGACCGCGCTCGGCGATCTCCTCCAGGTCGTCACCGTCCCCGGCGGCCATACCGTGCTCTGGGATGCGCTGAAAGAGACGTCGAACGCGATCGTCGCGTTCCTCGACGCGTAGAGGCTCGACACGCAGATCTGGCGTCAGCGCGCGTTGCCGAAGGCGCGGGAGGATGACCCCGGTCGGACGCCTCTGCCCCGGCCCCTGCGATGCGCTCCCCTCACGGCCCTCACACGACGTTCCCCGCCTCGTCTGTCGCCTCAGGCGACATACTCGTCGGCGATCGCAAGTACGTCGTCGAGAATCGAGATGCCCTCCTCGGCCTCGTCGATCGTCACCGTCAGCGGTGGAACGACCATGACGACGTTCCAGTGGGTCATGAGATAGAGGCCTCGATCGAGCGCCGCCCTCGCCATCCGCGCAACGGGGGCAGCCGCATCGCCGGAGGCGTTGAACGGCACGAGCATCTCGCGTGTCTCACGGTCCTTGACGAGCTCGATCCCCTGGAAGCACCCGAGCCCACGCACCTCACCGATCGAGGCATGCTTCGCCTGCAGCCCGGCAAGTGCTTCGCCGAAGTAGTCGCCCATCGCCGCGGCGTTCTCGACGATGCCCTCCTCCTGGAACGCCTCGATCGAGGCCACCGCCGACGCACATGCAAGTGGGTGACCCGCGTACGTGAGGCCGCCCGGAAAGAATCTGTCCCGCACCTGGTCGACGATCTCGCCGCGGGCGATCATCGCGCCGAGAGGCACGTAACCGGAGTTGATGCCCTTTGCGACGCAGAGGATGTCGGGCACGACGTCCCAGTGCTCGCAGGCGAACCACTTGCCCGTGCGCCCGAACCCTGCCATCACCTCGTCGAGGATGAGCAGGATGCCGTGCCTGTCGCAGACCTCGCGGATGCTCTGGAGATAGCCGTCGGGTGGCACAATGACGCCGTTCGTCCCGGTCACCGTCTCGAGGATGATCGCAGCGACGGTATGGGCGCCCTCGTACTCGAGGATCTCCTCGATGTGCGGCGCGCCGGTGCAGACCGGGCATGGGTCGGGGTGTCCTGCAGGGCAGCGATAGGTATACGGGTCGAACGCGCGCACGATTCCGGCCATGCCCGGCTCGACGGCCCACCGACGCGGATCCCCGGTGAGCGACACGGCACCGTGCGTGGCGCCGTGGTAGGAGCGGTACCGCGCGATGATCTTGTGGCGGCCGGTGACCATCCGGGCAAGCTTGATCGCGTTCTCGTTGGCCTCGGCACCACCATTCGTGAAGAAGGAGACGGAGAGGTCGCCGGGCGTCACCTCGGCAAGCATGCGTCCGAGCTGCGAGCGCGACTCGTTCGCCATCGGCGGCCCGATCGTGCAGAGCTTGTCGGCCTGGTCCTTGATCGCCTGGATGATCTTCGGGTGCTGGTGCCCGATGTTGACGTTGACGAGCTGCGAGGCGAAGTCGAGGTAGCGCTTGCCGTCGTAGTCCCAGAAGTAGCGGCCCTCTGCGCCGGCAACGGCGATCGGGTTGATCGCGTTCTGCACGGACCACGAGTAGAGAACGTGCTCCTTGGCGTCGGCAACGATCTGCGCGCCGAGGTTCGGGTCTGTCTCAATCGCAGCCATGCGTCGCTCCTTCGCTGTCGGTCGTTATCACGATCGTAGCCCCACCGGAGCTTGTGCGGTCCGCGTAATCGGAACGACCCGGGAACGGTCGCGCATCCACGTAGCCGCGTCTACGTGCTCGACGCATGCTGATCGCGGAGAAAGGTGAACACCTCGGTGTGATCGCTCCCCGGCAGGCCGGCGTCGGCTGAGTCCCAGAGCGCCCTCACCGTGCCTGCAATCTCGTGCGGTGTGTCGGCGGCGGCCGCGGCCTCCGTGAACAGGCGCACGTCCTTGGCCATCAGTCCCGTCGCGAAGCCCGAGTCGAATGTTCCCGTGAGCACGCGCTGCACGAACTTGACGGCCGACGCGTTACTGCGCCCGGTCGAGACGTTTACGACGTTCAGAATCATCTCGAACTGCAGACCGTGGGCGAGCCCGAACAACACGGCCTCCGCCGTGGCTGCCGTGGCGGTCGCCGAGAGGTAGTTGTTGAGCAGCTTGAGAGCCTGTCCCTGGCCGGCCTTCGTGCCGACGTGAAACACGTGCTCTGCGATCGCCTCGAGCTGCGGACGATGGCTCTCGAGCGCGTCGGCGGGCCCCGCCCACATGAGCGAGATCGTTGCCTCCATCGCGCCTCGGCGACCGCCCGAGACCGGGGCATCGACGTACGAGATACCTGCGGCGCTCGCCGTACTATGGGCCTTCTGTGCGAGCTCGATGCCGATCGTGGAGAGATCGACCACGGTATCGACGTTGCAACCTCGCAGCGCACCGAGCTCGGACACCACATCGAGGACGGCTGCGCCGTCGGGAAGACTGAGGAAGACCGTCTCGGCGCTCGCCGCAAGGTCGTCCAGCGACGTTGCGGCACGCGTCCCGGCGGGCGCTCGCTCGAGCGTGCCCGCAGCATCGAAAACGACGAGATCCGCCTCCGTGCGCCCAAGGTTCGCCGCCATCGGCTCTCCCATGTTCCCGAGGCCGACGAAGCCGAATCGCCGCGGGGTCGTCACCGCGCCTCGTCAGGGTCGATTCCCTGCTCCGCGAGCACCTCCCGCGCCAGCCGGAACGCCTCGACGCCGGCAGGCACGCCGCAGTAGGCGGTCACCTGCAGCAGGACCTCCTTGAGCTCGTCGAGCGTGCAACCGTTCTTCAGCGCGCCGCGGAAGTGGATCTTGAACTCGTGCGGCCGGTTGAGCGCCGAGAGCATGCACAGGTTGAGCATGCTGCGCGTCTTGCGCTCGAGCACTCCCCGAGCCCACGTCCCACCCCAGCAGAACTCCGTCACGAACTCCTGAAACTCGCGATTGAAACTGTCGGCGCCCTCCAACATCCGCTCGACGTAGTCGGCACCGATGACGTCACGCCGAACCGCGAGCCCCGCGTCGTAGCGTTCCTTGGACATGCGTCCTCCCGTCGTCGCGTTCACTATGGGGCACACTAGTACCTCGTGTCTGAACGTTTCACCGCGTTCGCTCGAGCGGACACCGTCGCACCGCCCGCTCGGCCTGGATCGAGCGTCCGGCCGAGAACGGCGATCCGCCTCCGATCGACACGTGAGCCGGGCGCGAGCGCCGACGGGCACGTGACGCCTCGCTTTCCGAGCGTGGATCCTACGAGAAGAGGCGCTCACCGGACGGATCGAACAGCGGCTGCTCGCAGACGACGGCCCGGCGGCGCTCTCCGAGGATTCCGATCGCGAGCTCGGTGCCCACCGCGGCATGTTCGATTGGAAGGTACGCGAGGGCGATCGAGCGTTCTATCGTGTGCCCGTAACCGCCGGACGCGACGTAGGCGACTGGGCGCTCGCCACCCGCGTAGACGGGCTCGAGTCCGTGGGCGTCGGCGCTATCGGCTTCGACGACGACACAGGAGAGCGCATGCGTGGACCCTTGCTCGCGCTCCCGAAGAAGTGCTTCGCGTCCGATGAAGTCGCTCTTGTCGAACGCGACGAAACGCCCGAGGCCCGCCTGGAGCGGCGACCAGTCGGCAGACATGTCCGCTCCCCAGAGCCGGTAGCACTTCTCGAGGCGCATCGACTCGAGCGCTCGGTAGCCGAAGTCGACGAGACCGAGATCCTCGCCGGCAGCGAAAAGTAGGTCGTACAAGGCCCGCTGTGTTTCGATCGGGTGGTGCAGCTCCCAGCCGAGCTCGCCCACGTATGACACGCGCACGGCGAGCATCCGTGCGCTCCCGACCTCGACATGGCGCGCGCGGAAGAAGGGGAATCCCTCGTTGGAGAAGTCGTCGCGTGAGATGAGCTGCATCAGCTTTCGCGATTGCGGCCCCGCGATCGTGAGCACGCCGTAGCGTGGAGTGACGTTGTCGATCTTCACCGACCCGTCGACCGGGGAGTGGTGCTCGATCCAGGCCAGGTCGTGCGTTTCGGTCGCCGCCGCGGAGACCACGTAGTAGCGGTTCGGTGAGAGGAGCGCGACGGTGACATCGGTCTCGACGCCTCCTTTCTCTGTGCACATCTGCGTCAGCGCCATCTTTCCCAGCTCGGTTGGAAGTCGGTTCGCGCAGAGGCGGTCGAGCAGCGCCTCTGCGCCCTCGCCGCTGACGACGAACTTCGCAAAGCTCGTTTGGTCGAGCACGCCCACACCGGCTCGCACCGCACGGCACTCCTCTCCGACGGCGTCGAACCAGTTGCCACGATCGAACGAGTACTCGTCCCGGGCATTACCAGCGCTCGCAAACCAGAGGGGGCGCTCCCATCCGGAGCGCGCGCCCATCACCGCGCCTTTGGCTGCGAGGCGGTCGTAGAGCGGGTCGGTCTTGAGTGGGCGTCCGGCCGGCCGCTCCTCTTCCGGGAAGTGGATCTTGTACTCGTCCTCGAACACCTCCGACGCGCGGTTCACGATGTACGAGGTCGATCGCGCATAGTCGCCGAAACGCCGGACGTCGAGCTCCCACATGGTGTCGCTCGGCTGGCCGTCCACGATCCACTCGGCCGCGTACTTCCCGGCCCCGCCGCCGAACACGATCCCGAAGATCGAGAAGCCTGCCAGCACGTGCAACCCCGGCTGCCCCGGCACAGGCCCCATCAGACACCGGCCGTCGGGCGTGTATCCGTCGGGCCCGTTGATCACCGTTCTGATTCCGACCTCGCCGAAGCGGGGAATGCGCTCGGCAGCCGCGACGAGGCAGTCCTCGATCTGCTCGAGGTTCGACGGCAGAAGCTGGCTGTGGAAGCCCTCGGGAATCCCATCGAGCGCCCAGGTGAGTGGGTTGCGTTCGAACGGTCCGATGATCAGGCCGCCACCCTCCTGGCGCGCGTAGAACGAGTTGTCCGGATCGCGGAAGACCGGCAGTTCGACCGCGCGAGACTCGACCTCGGGTATCGGATCCGTCATCAGGTAGTGGTGCTGCAGTGGGACGATCGGCAACTCGATGCCGGCGAGTCGTCCGACCTCGCGGGACCACTGGCCCGCGGCAATGACGACGTGCTCGGCCCGAATGTTGCCGTCGGGCGTTGACACCGTCCAGCCGCCGCGCTCGCGGGCGAGCTGGGTCACCCGGGTGCGACGCAGGATAGTCGCGCCCTCGTCGACGGCTCCTTGCGCGAGCGCGTTCGTCAGGCTCGTAGGGTCGATGTGCCCGTCGGTCGGCAGGTATGCGGCTCCGAGGACGCCGTCGGGTCGCGCGAGCGGGAACAACTCGAGCGCCCGCTCGGGCGAGACGATTTCGAACGGGACGCCGACGCTCTCGGCGATCCCGCGCACGTGCTCGAACTGGTGCAACCGGTCCTGGGTCGTTCCTATGCGGACGCTGCCGCATTGGTGGAAGTCGACCGGGAGTCCTGTCTCCTGCTCGAGCTCTCCGTACAGCTCGACCGATGTGCGGAGGAGCTGCATCAGGTTGAGGCTCTGGATGAACTGTGTGCAGAGACCGGCGGCGTGCCACGTCGATCCGCTCGTAAGCTCATTCGCCTCGACGAGCGCGACGTCGCTCCAGCCGAGCCTCGTGAGGTGGTAGAGCGTTGAGACGCCGCCGATGCCGCCGCCGACGACGACGACGCGCGCATCGGCGATCACGGGCGTCCGTCGTCCGCGCGCGCGGCGACCATGTCGTGGAAGCTCCGCCAGGCCCGACGTATGATCTCGATCGCCTCGTCGGGCTCTCCCCGCTCGAGCGCTGTTATCAGGTCATGGCGGTACGAGCTCCCGACCTCGGCGATCGATTCCCGGTACCAGAGGTAGAGAACGCGGTCGAAGCGTGGGCCGATCGACGATAGCGCCCGGTGAAACTCCGAGTTGCCGGTCGCCGCGTAGACGATCCCGTGCAGGAGATGGATATCGGCCAGCGCCTCGATCAGCTCGTCGGACGCAGCGTGCGCCGTCGCGCGGTCGAGAGCAGCGCGCATGGCACCGACCTCGTCTGCGTCGAGCGCCGGGACGCCGAGCTCGTAGGCGCGGACCATCAGCACCGCCATCACCTCGAGGACGTCGAGAGCGGTGCGCCTCGTGAGCGGCGTGACGCGGTGCGCACGGCGCGGCAACTCCTCGACGAGCCCGTCGGCGACAAGCCGCTTGACGGCCTCGCGCACCGGCATCGCGCTGAGCCCGAACGCCGCCGCGAGGTCGTCGATCACGAGCGGAGAGCCCGGCGCGAGACTGCCCGAGACGATCGAATCACGGAGGCTGACGAAGGCCTGGTCGCGCAGATAGGTGGGATGAATTGGGGTGAGCGAGCTCACGTTGCAATCTTCTCGCGATCGTGTAAAGATATTCATATCTGAGATCTGAGATGAAATCAAGGAGAGCGAGGACGCGCGTGCCTGAGTCGCATTACTTCGACCCTTCCGCCTGGCGACTCACCCCGGGTCACACGGTGCACGTCGTGATCGACGACCAGAACGACTTCCTGCACGCCGACGGGTGGTATGCCACTCATGAGATCGACATCGAGCACATGCGGCGCGTGATCGCGCCGACGAAGATCCTCAACGCGGAGTGCCGGGCCCGCGGCATTCCGATCGTGTGGACGCGGCACGGCACCCGCGGCATCGACGACGGCGGCCCGTTCATGTCGAAACGGGTGCTCCTCTCCGAGGGCGGGCTCCGGACGGGGACGTGGGGCTTCGAGATCCTCGACGAGCTCGACGCGCGCGAGGAGGACTGGACGGTCGAGAAGACCCGCCTGTCGGCGTTCTTCCAGACCAACCTCGAGCAGATCCTGCGAGCGCTCGGCGCCGAGACCGTACTGATTACGGGCGTCCTGACGAACCAATGCGTCGGAGCGACGTGCAAGGATGCGCTCTTCCGCGACTTCAAACCCATCGTGGTAGAGGAGTGCGTCGGGACCGCAACGCCACACCTCCACGATCCCGCAATCGAGATGATCCGCGTCGGCTGGGGACAGGTGAACACGCTCGAGCAGACGCTCGGCGAGCTCCACGCGTTCCCCCTCGCCGGCAACTAGAGAGAGGAGAGGACATGGGCACGATCGGCTCCCAGTTCCTGGCACAGGATTTCGAGGAGTGCGTCGCGTCGGTGCAGAAGGCGGAGGAGGCAGGCTACAGCCACGCCTGGTTCGTCGACTCGCAGCTCCTCTGGCAAGACTGCTACGTCTACATCACCCACGCGCTCGCAGCAACCCAGAAGATCGTTGTCGGCACAGCGGTAACGAACCCCTACACGCGCCACGTCACCGCCACCGCCAGCATGTTCACGACTCTGGCCGGGCTCCATCCTGGGCGCCTCGCGCTCGGAATCGGACGGGGTGACAGCTCGGTGCGAACGATGGGCCTGAATCCTGTCAAGACGTCCGTGCTGGAAGAGTCGGTCGTGCTGCTACGCGAGTTGATGGCGGGGCGGCACGTGACGATCAACGACGCCGACGTGCACCTGCGCTGGCTCGACCACGACCCGGCGATCCCGATCATGATGCCCGCGACAGGGCCGAAGAACCTGCGGGTGGCAGGTGCCCTCGCCGACCGCGTCATGCTCTATGTCGGCGTCGACGAGACGTCCGTCCGCTGGGCGATCGACCACGTTCGGGCGGGCGCCGAGGAGGCAGGTCGTGACCCGGACGCCGTCAAGCTCTCACTCCTTACCGCCATGTGGGTGAGCGACGACCAGGAAGAGGCCTGGGACCGCTGCCGTTGGGCGCCGGCGGCGTGCGCAAACCACATCGCCGACACGATGAAGCGCAACAAGGCCCACGGCATGCCCGAGACGATGACGCGGCTGCCGCAGAGTCGTGACGACTACGACTACTACGCGGGCCACCTCTCGTCGGACGCCGATCACACGGCCTTCCTGACCGGCGAGCTCATCGACGACTTCGGGATCGCGGGCTCCGCCGACAAGGTTCGCGCCAAGGTGCAGGGACTCTTCGACCTCGGCATCGACGAGATCTCGTGCGCCTACCAGAACGGGAACTTCGACCAGATGGACACCGTCGGCCGCGAGATCATCTCCGCCGTCGCGACCACGACAGCCTAGGAGGCGGGCAGAGGATGAAGCGCATCGGAGTCGACGTCGGCGGCACGTTCACAGACCTGATCCTCGTCGACGAGGAATCGGGCCGGATTACGGTCGACAAGGTTCCCTCCACTCCCGACGACCCTGCCCGAGGCGTCGTGGACGGCATCCGCCAGCTGTGCGACAAGGCGGACGTCAACCTCTCTCAGGTCGACAACCTCCTTCACGGCACGACGGTGGCGACGAACATCGCGCTCACCCACACGGGGGCCGAGGTCGGGATGATCACCACTGAGGGCATGCGCGACATCCTCCATATCGCACGACACAAGAAGCCGCTCAACTTCTCGCTCCAACAGGAGCTGCCCTGGCAGTCGCGCCCACTCGTCAAACGCCGCCACCGGCTGACGGTCAAGGAACGGGTGACGGTGCCACACGGCGACGTGCTCATCCCGCTCGACGAGGGAGAGGTGCGCGAGCGCGTCCGCGAGCTCCGCGCGGCGGGGGTCGAGGCCGTCGCCGTGTGCTTCCTCCACAGCTATCTCAACCCGGAGCACGAGCAACGCGTGAAGGAGATCCTGCTCGAGGAGTTCCCGGAGGCGTACGTGTCCGTCTCGAACGAGGTATTGCCGCTCTACCGGGAGTTCGAGCGCTTCTCGACCGTCGCACTCAACGCCTACGTCGGGCCAAGGGTCTCACGCTACCTGGCGCGCTTCGACGAGGCGATGCGCGACTCGGGCCTGCGCCACGGCGTGCAGCTGATGCAGTCCTCGGGAGGGATGGCGACGGCCGAGTCCGCCGCACAGAGGCCCGTCAACCTGCTCATGTCCGGCCCGGTGGCAGGGCTGATCGGCGGTATTTGGGCAGGCCAGATGGCCGGCTTCGACAACGTCGTCACCCTCGACATCGGCGGCACGTCTGCCGACATCGGGGTGGCTGCCGGCGGCCAGCTGCGCATGCGCCACCTGCTCGACACGAAGATCGGTGACTACCAGGCGATGGTGCCGATGGTCGACATCGACACGATCGGCGCCGGAGGCGGCTCGATCGCGTACGTCGACCAGGGGGGCGTGTTCCGCGTCGGCCCCGAGTCGGCCGGCGCCGACCCGGGGCCGGCATGCTACGGGCGGGGCGGCACACTGCCGACGTCCACGGACGCGCAGCTCGTGCTGGGCCGCCTCCGCTCCGACCGCGGGCTCCTCGGCGGGGCGATGGATCTCGACCGCGACCTCGCCGAGCAGGCGGTGAGCGCGATCGCCGACCAGCTCGAGATGACAGTCGAGGAAGCAGCGCTCGGAGCGCTCCAGATCCAGAAGTACGGGATGACCCAAGCGATCGAGCTCAACTCGGTGCGCCGGGGCTACGACCCGCGCGAGTTCACTCTCGTCGCCTCCGGCGGGGCCGGGCCGCTGTTCGCGTGCGACATCGCGCTCGAGCTCGAAATCGCCCGCGTGCTCGTGCCACCCCACCCGGGCATCCTCGCGGCGACGGGCCTGCTCGCCACCGACCTCCAACACGAGTTCGTCGCCACCGAGCGTCACGCGCTCAAGAGCCTCGACACGCAACGGCTGTCGCTGCGCCTCGACGAGCTCGTCGAGCAGGCCGTGGCCCAGCTCGACGCCGACGCCGTCCCGGCCGACCGCCGCCTCGTGCGGCGGCTCGCAGACTGCCGCTACGCCGGGCAAGGGTATGAAGTGCGGACCGAGATGCCGGACGGGGTCGTCGACGATGCCTGGGTGGAGGCTCTCAAGGAGCGCTTTCATGCCGCGCACGAGTCCGAGTACGGGCACCGGTTCGACGCGCCGATCGAGATCATCAACATCCGGGCCGTCGGCATCGGTCGCGTGGACGAGCTACAGCCCGCGCCTGTGCCCGCCGGCGACGGCGACCCGGCCAGCGCGATCACGCAGGAGCGCGACGTCGTATACGAGGTCGAGGGCAGGGCCGAACGCCACCCCACCCCGTTCTACGAGCGCGAGCTGCTGCGCGCAGGCGACCGGCTCCGCGGCCCCGCGATCGTGGAGCAGTACGACACGACGACCGTGATTCCGCCCGGTCTAGAAGCAACGATCGACCAGCACGGCAACATCGTCATCGACTGCACCACTCGTCCCGAGACAGGGGCCGGCCGCAGCGCCGGCCTGTCGACGCCGATCCTGATGCGCGTCGTCGGCGGCGCGTTCGCCTCGATCGCGAAGGAGATGGCCGGAGTGCTCTACCGCATGTCGTACTCCTCGATCATCCGCGAGTCGGAGGATCTTGGAGCGGGTCTCTTCGATCGCCACGGGAACAACCTCGCGGAGTCGGACTCGACACCGATGTTCATGGGCGCAATGCCGAAGATCGTGAAGAACGTGATCAGGATCCTCGGCGACGACATCCACGACGGAGACGTGATCCTCCACAACGACCCGTATGCCGGCGCCACCCACTCGCCGGACGTCGCGATCGTGATCCCGATCTTCCACGACGACGAGATCGTCGGCTTCGCGGGCGCCTCCGCGCACGTGCTCGACATCGGGGGGGCCTATCCCGGGCTCGCCATCGATCTCGTCGACAACTGGTCCGAGGGCAACATCTACCGCGCTGTCAAGCTGCAGGAGAAGGGTGTCTGGCAAGACGGCTTGTGGAAGCACATTCTCGAGAACGTTCGGACACCGAGCTTCAACAACGGCGACATTCAGGCGATGATCGCGGCCTGCGAACTCGCGCGACGGCGCTATATCGAGTTGCTTGCCCGATACGGCGAGGAGACGGTGCTCGGGGTCGCTCAGGCGTGGCTCGAGTACTCGGAGTCGATGCTGAGACAGGAGATCGCGAGGGTCCCTGACGGCCGCTACGAGACGGACGTCGGCTGGCTCGACGACGATGGTCGGACGCGCGGCGTGCGGCTTCCGGTGAAGGTAGCCGTCGTGATCGAGGGCGACGAGATCACGTTCGATCTGACCGGCTCGAGCGACGAGGTACCAACGGGCTACAACTGTCCGTTCGAGGGCACGACCGTGTCCGCGATGACGTTCATCACACGCATGATCTTCCTCGACGAAGCGACGTATCCCGTCTTCGTCCCGCAAAACGAGGGGATGCTGAAGCCGGTCAACGTGATCGCGCCGAAGGGCTCGATCTTCAACCCCAACTACCCGCGTGCCTGCTTTGCCCGGTTCTGCCAGGTGCAGCGAGCGGTCGACCTCGCGCTACGGGCACTCGCCCCCGTTATTCCCGACAAGATCACCGCGGGAAACTCGGCCCATCTTGGTTTTCTCGCCTACTCCGGCTTCGTCGAGGAAGAAGGTGAATACTGGGTGTACCTCGAGGTCGACGAGGGGTCGTACGGCGGCCGCCCGGGGCGCGACGGTCTCGACTCCGTCGACTGCCTGATTGCAAACACGAGAAACAACCCGATCGAGGAGCTGGAGTGGCGGTTCCCGATGCGAACGGAGCGTTACGAGCTTCGCGACGACCCGTGCGCCGCCGGTCAGTGGCGCGGCGGCATCGGGATGGTGCGCGTGAACCGATTCCTCGTCGACACGATCGTCTCATGCGAGGGCGATCGCTACGAATCCGATCCTCCCTGGGGCATCTTCGGCGGCCACGAGGGCACCCTCGCGTACGGGAAGGTAACCGAGCCGGACGGGACGGTCGAGCTCTGGCCCGCGAAATTCACGGGCAAGACGCTGAAGGCGGGGTCCACGATCGAGCTCGCCGTACCGAACTCCGGCGGCTACGGGAGCCCCTACGAACGCGACCCGCGAGCGGTGCTCTCCGACGTGCTCGACGGTTTCACAACGGTCGAGCTCGCCGCGGAGGACTACGGCGTCGTCATCGACACCGCGGCCTCGAGGGTGGACGATGATGCAACGGCGCGGCTGCGCAGCGAACGGGTACGGTCGGCCTGAGCCCACAGTCCTCGAGAAGCGACGAAGGAGACGCCATGGCACACAAGCAGGAGGTCGTCGAAGCGCTCGCGAAGATCTTCGACGCGGACACAGGCATCTACCAGCAGCGTGGGTTCCAGCGTCGCGTCGGTTTCGGACGTCGCCCGGCACTCGTCCACATCGATCTTGCGAACGCATGGACGCGTCCGGGGCACGCCTTCTCGTGCGACGGGATGGACGTGATCATCCCGGCGGTGCAGCGCCTCAACACGGCCGCGCGCGCAAAGGGGATTCCGATCGTGTATACGACGACGGCCTACACGAACACCGAAGGGAGAAACGGCGACACGGGGCTCTGGCGATTCAAGATTCCCGTCGAACTGCTTCACGTCGACGATCCCGCGGTGCAGATCGACGACCGCATCGCGCCCGCGCGGGACGACCTCGTGCTGATCAAGAAGCGGGCGAGCGGGTTCCACGGCACGAATCTCACGAGTCATCTCAACGCCCACGGCGTCGACACGGTGATCCTCACCGGCGTGACGATGGCCGGGTGCGTGCGCCACACGTGCGAGGACGCGATCGCCGAGGGGTTCAGGCCGATCGTGGTGCGCGAGGCGGTCGGTGATCGCGTGCCCGGCGTCGTCGAATGGAACCTGTTCGATATCGACGCCAAGTTCGGCGACGTCGAGCCGCTCGAGCGCGTGCTCGAGTATCTCGGCGGGATCGCACCCTTCGAGAGTCGGGTGGACGTCGCGTAGCGCCTACGGGCCCGGTGCGCCGTCGGTCGCCGTCTCCGCCAGCTGCGCGAACGCCTGCGCGAAGACGTCGTCGGCCTGGGCACCGAGCACGATCAGCCGGCGGTCGAGGACGAACGCCGGGACCGCGTTGATCCCTGCGGCGTGAGCCTGAGCCGTCGCCTGTGCGATCTCCGCGCCGTAGCCGTCGCCTGCGATGACGTCAGCGGCTCCCTCGAGGTCGAGCTCCGTCGCGAGCGCGAGGAGAACGTCCGGGTCACCGATGTTCAGCGCCTGCTCCCAGTAGGCGAGCATCAATCGCTCGTGCGTCTCTGCGTGTCGCCCCTGCGCCCGGGCGAGCTCCGTGAGGCGGAGCGCGGCGCGTGAGTTCGGCACCACATCCGGAGGTGGGTTGTAGACGAGGCCCTCGCGCTCGAACCAGCTCCGGAGATTCTCGTGGAAGGCCACGCCGTAGCGGCGCACGAGATCCGTGCGAAGAATGCCCTCCGGCGGATACTCGGGGTGAAGATCGAACGGCAGCCACTCGATCGCGGCGCCGAACCGGCGCTCGAGCCGCTCGGCCGTCCGTTGGCCGATGCGGCAGAACGGTCAGATGTAGTCGGACCAGATCAGGATCTCGTGCGAGGCCATCGTCCCACCCTAGACGGGCTCGGCGGCCTGGCGCCGACGGGACTCCGTAGCCTGCACGAGCGCCGCGACGGCGGCGTTCACCGGCGCATCGAGGCCGACCGTGCGCGCTGCCCGTGGGATCGCGCCGTTGATCACGTCGATCTCGGTCCGGCGACCCGCCCTCAGGTCGAGCAGCACGGAGGGTCGTGCGCCCGGGATGCTGCCGCCGAACGCCCGCACGTGCTCGACCGGATCGTCGAAGGGCAGCGCGACGCCGAGGGCGCGGGCGACGTCGTACCCCTCGATCGCGCAGCGAGAGGCGACCGACCACGCCTGCGGGTCGCCCATCACCTCTCCGATCGTTGCATCGAGCACTGCGCAGACCCCACTGAAGCACGCGTTGCAGACGAGCTTCTCCCAGACGAGGACGTCGGCGTCGTCGTATGTCCTCACGGTGAAGCCGGCTGCTCGCCACACGTCCGCGAGACGCTCGAGGCGCGCAGTCACGGGCCCCCTGCGCTCGCCGAGGCGAACGAGCTCCATACCCTCGTGGTGGACGGCCCCCGGCGCGCGGACAGACGCTCCGAAGCCCCCCGCAACGCCGACGACGACCCGGTCGTTCCCGAGGGAATCGGGCCCGACCTCCTCCGCCACGGCATCGACGCTCCCGAGACCGTTCTGGATCGGCAGCACGAGCGTCGACGTGCCGAGCAGCGGGCCTGCGGCCCGCGCCGCCTCGCGGACATCCATCGCCTTCGTCGCGATGACCACCAGATCGACCTCCCCGACCTCGACCGGGCTCGTGGTGGCGCCGACCCGCACCGTCCGCTCCCCGCTCGCGCCGGCGACCCTGAGGCCGTGCTCTCGGATCGCGGCGATATGCTCCTGCCACGTGTCGACCACCCAGACGTCGTTGCCTGCGTCCGCGAGCAAGCCCGCGTAGACAGAGCCCATCGCTCCCGCACCGACGACGGCGATCCTCACGGGGCTCCGGGGGCGGGAGGCTGTCGTCGGGGCTCGCTCACCGGAATCTGCTCCATCGGCTCGGGGAAGTTCGTCACGCCTGCGCTCCGGGCCGGAGGATACACGTCGCGTTCTGCGGGGCACGGCCGGACGGGATCCCGGGAAGTCCGCACCGGGATCGGGGACAAGCACGGATGCAGCGGCGCCCGATTCCGGCGATTCTCTGGAAACCAGACACGAAGGAAGGAACGATCATGAAGGTGCGCGAGGTGATGACGACCGCGGTCGTCACGGTCGTGCCGGAGGCAACCGTCAAGGAGGCGGCGACTCTCCTGGCCGAGAACGGCATTTCTGGCCTGCCCGTCGTCGACGGCGACGGCGTCGTCGTCGGCATCTTCTCCGAGGCCGACGTGCTCGCCAAGGAAACGGCCGCCGAAGGCGAGCGCCACGGCGTTGCACACTGGCTGCTCGACCCGCACGATCCCTGGCTCGAGAGCCGGTTCGCGGCCAGAACGGTTGCCGAGGCGATGTCCTCTCCGGCGCTGACGATCGGGGTCGGTCGGCCCGTCGTCGAGGCCGCCACGACGATGTTGGACGAGGAGGTCAACCGCCTGCCCGTCGTGGACGAGCACGGGAAGCTCGTCGGCCTCGTCAGCCGCGGAGACCTCGTGCGGGCGTTCGTCCGCTCCGACGAAGCGATCCGGCGGGAGATCGAGGACGACCTGCTGCGGGGCTCGCTGTGGATCGACCACCCGGATGAGATTCGCGTCGACGTGACAAGGGGAGAGGTGACGCTCATGGGCACGGTCGACTCCCGGGCGGACATCGAGATCGTGCCGTTGCAGGTTCGCCGGGTACCCGGCGTCGTCGGCGTCACGTCGAAGCTCGGTCTTCGCGACGAAGGGCGGCCACGCGGTAGCACCATGATCTAGGCTCGAGGGCGTGCGTCGCATGCCGGCAGAGGGGTTCCTGCTTGCGACGGTACTGCTCTGGAGCTTCAACTTCACGGCGTTTCGCTACGGCGTCACGCACGGCTTCGCTCCACTCTCGTACGCGCCGCTGCGGTGGGGGATCGCGGGCATCACGCTCGTCGTGCTCGCGCGCCTCCGCGGACACCACCTGCGACTCGGCCGGAGAGACCTGGGGGTCGTCGCCGCGGCTTCCGTCGCCGGCATCGCGATCAACCAGGTGGCCTTCTCCTACTCCCTCAAGCTCTCGTCCGCCGCGACCGTGGCGCTCGTCTTCGGCACGTTGCCGATCTTCGTCTCGCTCGTCGCCCACCTGAGCGGAATCGAGAGGCTGCACCGAAGGCACTGGGTCGCCACCGGCGTCTCCTTCGCGGGCGTCATCCTGGTGGCCGAGGGGGCGCGCGGCGGGCTCACGGCGAACCTCGGGGGCATCCTGCTCGCGCTCGTCACCACCTCGACCTTCGCCGTCTACTCCGTGGCGATCTCTCCGGTCGTGCGACGCAACTCGCCTCTGGCGGTGAACGCGGTCAGCGCGCTGATCGGCGCCGCACTGCTCGCCCTCGTCTGCTCCACTGTCCTCGCAGGCCAAGATTGGGGCGCAGTGGAGCCGCTCGCCTGGAGCGCGCTGCTGTACAGCGCCCTCGCCTCGATCGTGCTCGGGAATGTCTTCTGGTTCACCGCGATCGACCGGGCGGGTCCTGGGCGCGCCTCGCTGTTCGCCAACATGCAGCCCTTCGTCGGCGCCCTGTTCGCCGTCATCGTGCTGTCGGAGCGGCTGGCGCCGGTTCAGCTCGCCGGCGGTTGCGTAATCGCCGCCGGGATCGTCCTTGGACGCAGGCCACGGCTCACGACACCTCCGTCGGAGTGACGCCTCCCGCCGGCGACGCGGCGGCGGCCGTCACCGGCACTGCCCGCTTCGCTCACGGTCTCGCGGGGGCGTGCGTCCGCCCGCGCGAGACCGTGGCGACGGTCAGCTAGCTCCGCAGAGGCACCGCGTACGACGGCATGGGGGCGCCTGTTGCCCCACGCAGCTTGAGCGGCATGCCGAGGAAGGCGAACTCGTACTGCTTTTCCGCCGCAATCTCCTCCATGTCGACGACCTCGATGATCTGCGCGCCCGCGGTCGAGAACATGTAGGCGTGAACGGGCAAGAACACGTCGTTCTCCTCGGACGGAAGCACCTCGAGGCCTATCGTGTCGCCCGCGATACACATCGCGCCGGCTTCTTCACAGAGCCACTTGCACGCCGGCAACCCGATTCCGGGGGTGTTGACGAGGTAGCCGTCGAAGTCCGGCCAGACCGTCATCCTGCCGGTGCGGACGAGGACGACGTCGCCCTTGTTGATCGTCGTCCCCTGCTTCGCGAGCGTGTCCTGGAGATCCTTCGGCGTGATCGCATAGCTGTCCGGCAGGCAGGTGACGCCGTGCATGCCGGCGACATCCACGAGAACGCCGCGCGCGATCACCGGCGGGTACTTCTCCAGACCGCCCTTGTTCCAGATCCGACTACCGAGATCCTTGTCCGCGGTCCACCCGTTCCAGAACTTGCCGTGATGACCGAGGTGATTGAGCGTGTCGATGTGAGTGCCGCAGTGGGTGTACATGTGGATCGAGTCGCCGCAGTACGAGTACTTCTCGTGCACGTGGCTGCCAACGCCGGAAAGGTTGTCGTTGACCGAGCCCTGCGGTGTGTGCGTCATCCAAATCCCGTAGCCGGGATCGCCCGCAGCAACCCAGGACGGCATCCCGATGAAGTACTCGACGTTGAGGTCGAAGACGTGACGTCCGTCGAGGTGGCCCAGGATTGCCGCGTTGGTCTCCGGGGTGATCCAGTTGAGACGACCGATCTCGTCGTCAGGCCCCCAGGGGCTCTTGGACACCTTCAGGCCATCTTGCTCGTGAATCGCCTCGGGAACGAGCTCGGGATCGGCCATGGCTCTGCCTCCTTCACGTCGACGTCGATGTGAGGACGAGCCTACTCTGTCCACCACGATCGGGCGCAAGCAGTTCTCCACCGTCATACTCTCCCCGTGGCGACGGTGGTTGCGCTTCTGGAGGAGTTGCTCGAGACGACGGAGGCGAGCCGCGTCACATTGCGCCGCGACGTGGAGGGCCCTTCGGCGTTCCCGGTCGTCGCCGAGGCGCTGGCGCCGGGCGTCGGCTCGCTGCGCGAGGAGCGGACCGTGCACCTCCCGACGCAGCCGGTCGTGCTCGAGATCCAACGTGGCAACCAGGTCGTCCAGGACGACTGCGCGAACGCGTACGGCGACCCCGCGTTCCAGGCGATGCTCGTCACCTACGGCGGTCTCGGCGCGCAGATCGTGACACCGATTCAGCTCGACGGCCGACTCGAGGCGATCCTCTCGCTCCACCAGCTCGGCACGCCGCGTCGCTGGACCGATGACGAGGTCGCCGCGGCGAGCTCGACCGCAGACCGTCTGCGGGAGTTGCTGTGAGGATCCCAGCCGAGCACCTCCACAACCGCTGGCATCCGGACATCCCGCCGGTCGCCCACGTCCGGCCCGGCGACGTCGTCACCCTCGAGTGCCGCGACGGGCTCGACGGCCAGCTGACCCGCGACAGCGTCCACGCCGACTGCGGCGGACTGGATCTCGGCGGTGCGCATCCCCTCACCGGCCCGCTCTTCGTCGATGAGGCCGAGCCCGGCGATGTCCTCGAGATCGAGATCCTCGACTACAAGACGCCCGATTTCGGAGTCAACGCTGTCATCCCCGGGTTCGGGTTCCTCGCGGACGTCTTCACCGAGCCGTTCATCGTTCCCTGGACGCTCGACGGCACACATGCTCGCAGCGACGAGCTACCGGGGATCGCTGTTCCCGCCTGCGTCCACGCCGGCGTGATCGGCGTGGCGCCCTCCTACGCGCTGATGGAGGAACAGCGCACGCGAGAGGAGCGGATCCGCGCGGCCGGCGGCCCCGTCGCCGACCCGATGCCCGAGAGTGCTCTGCCTCCAGCTGCCGCGGACGGTCTGCGAACGATCCCCCCACGCGAAACGGGAGGCAATCTCGATATCCGTCGCCTCGGCGTCGGCTCGACGCTCCTGCTGCCGATCCACGTACCAGGCGCACTGCTCTCCCTGGGCGACGTCCATTTCTCACAGGGGGACGGCGAGGTATGCGGAACCGGAATCGAGATCGCGGCAGCGGTGACGATCCGGCTCGGGCTACAGAAGGCGCCACGCTGGGTCCCGCGCTTTCCTGCCTACATCGCCGCACCCGAGCCTGGTAGGCGCCGTTTCGCGACGACCGGAATCCCCGAGGAGCAGGGAATGAACCTGACAGCGGCAGCGCGTGCTGCGCTTCTCGCGATGATCGACTGGCTCGAGACCGAGCACGGCCTTTCGCGTCCGGCTGCCTACTGTCTCTGCTCGGCCTGCGTCGACCTCCACCTTTCAGAGGTCGTCGACGTTCCGTATCCGCTCGTCTCTGCGCTCATTCCTCTGGACATCTTCGAACGGGAGGTCTTGTGATGAGAGTCGATGGCCTGAAAGGAGCAGCGGCCGTCGTCAGTGGCGGCGGCTCTGGTATCGGCGCGGCGGTCGTCCGGCTACTCGAGCGAAGCGGTGCGCACGTTCACGTCGCCGATCTCACCAGCGATCCGCCGGTGGATGTGACGGACCGCGCAACCCTTGCTGCGCTCGCGTCGCAGGTGGAAGCCGCACACGATGGGCTCGATGTGCTGGTCAATGCCGCCGGGATCCTGACGCAGAACCTGCCCGTGGGTGAGTTGCCCATCGAGGACTTCCGGCGCAACTTCGAGGTCAACGTGATCGGCACGGTCAACGCCTGTCAGGCGTTCGAGCCACTCCTGCGCGCTCGTCGCGGTGCGGTTGTCAACGTTTCCTCCCAGGCAGCCCTCGTCTCGCTCCCGCAGCAGGCTGCTTACACCGCCGCCAAGGGCGCCGTGGCGGCGTTGACCCGATCGCTCGCGATCGATTGGGCCGAGTACGGCGTGCGCGCGAACGCCGTCGCTCCGGGATTCACGCTCACGCCGATGACGGAGGCGTTCTTCGAGAGCGAGACCTTCACCCGCGCCGCAACCGGCAGGATCCCCCTCGGCCGCATCCTCGAGGCGGACGAGGTCGCGGCTGCTGTCGTGTTCCTCGCGAGCCCGCTCGCGAGCGCGATCACGGGGGTCGTGCTCCCGGTCGACGGCGGCTGGACCGCCGGGGAGCCGGCCTTGCCCTGGTGAGTCGCGTGAGCGAGGGAAGGCTCAGGCAGTCGCCTGCTCGGCTTGCGCGGCGCCGACGAGCATCGCCTCGAGCATCTCGAGTTTCGGGACGAGCGGCTTCGCGTACGCCTTGCGACTTTGCGTCAGCCCGAGCCCGAGGAAGAACTCGGCGAGCTTGTACGTAAGCGGGCCGGGGTTGATGATCGGGACGGGGAGGTTCTCGCGCAGGTACGGAACGGCCTGGTGCATCGTCGTCGACCCCATGCAGATCACCTCGGCGCCATCCTCGATGCAGCGCAAGCCCGCATCGCGCAGCTTCGGGAACACGACCTCCTCCTTGCCGCCGAGAAGGTTCTCGACGTCAGGGGGCATGTTGATCGATCGAATCGAGGCGCACTTGTCCTCCAGCCCGTATTCGGCGAGGCCCTTCTTATACAACCCGATCCACGGGTCCCACTGCGTCAGCACGGAGAACCGCGAGCCGAGCATGAGCGCGGTGAGGTACGAGCAACGCCCGGGGCCGATCACGGGGATGTCGAGCACCGAGCGCAACCCGTTCATCCCGGAGTCGCTCATCGTGTCGATGCACACCGCGTCGTAGCCCTCGTCCTGCGCCGTCTTGCCAGCCTCGAAGAGCGCCACATCGGCCAGGATCCAATCGTGGTAGCTGTCAAACAACGCTGGGCCGGCCTTGACACCGCGGTACTCGAACGTGACGTCGGGCCCGATCTTCACGTCGGCCATCTGAGCCTCGCGATTCGCAAGTCCGTCTTCTCCGAACGCGAACGGAACGATGACGAGAACACGATGCATGACTGCCTCCTGGATGTCTGACATCGAAGTCGAGGCGGGTAGTTTCGCGCGGTCGCGCCAGGAATGTCAAACCCACAGCGCTCCACGCGAGGGCCAGTCAGCTGAAACGCGTCGGACCACCGCCGCAACGACGCGCTCGAAGGTTCCACGCCGACCTCAGCCCGCGACGGCGATCGCCTCGATCTCGATCTCGAGCTCGGGCAACGCGAGCGCGGACACCTCGACGATCGTGTCCGCCGGGTACGGCTCCGTGAACCAGCGACCGCGTAGATCGACGATCTTCGGGAAGTTCGCCATATCCGTCAGGAAGATCGTTACCTTGACGATTCTGTCGAGACTCGAGCCGCCGGCCTCGAGCACACGCTGGAGGTTGCGGAAGACCTGTTCGGCCTGCGCGTCGAAATCGCCGACGCCGACGAGGTCGCCGTGCTCGTCGATCGCCGCCTGACCGGAGACAATGACGAGGTCACCGACCCGGAAGCCCTGCGAGAGCCGAAACGGCACGTACGGATCGGGGTCGACATGGATCTGGCTGACGTCGGGCGTCATCCGTCAAGCATACTTCGCGGTGCCGTGGAGCAATTCCGCCTCTACTACGACGTCGTCTGCCCGTACTCGTATCTCGAGTCGCAGGCCGCCGAGAAGGCCGAGGACGCGGGGGATGCGGAGGTCGAATGGCTCCCGTTCGAGCTTCGCCCGGCCCCGCGACCCCTGCTCGAGGTGCGCGGCGACCACCTCCGCACCGACTGGACGCACAATGTCTATCGCCACGCGCTCGCCCGTGGAGTGGAGATCCACCTGCCGCGCTTCCAGCCGCGCTCGACGCTCATCGTCTCGGCGTGCCTCCACGCGGGGGAGCAGGGTCTGCTCCGCGCCTTCAAGCACGCGCTCTACGAGGCGTTTTTCTGCGAGGGCGAGGACATTTCGACCGACGCCGAGCTGCGGCGCGCTGCCGAGCGCGCGGGCCTCGACTCCGACGATACGGTTCTCGCCGCCTACGACGCCGAGCGCCACGCGCAGATCCGCGCGATCCGTGCCGAGGCCGAGGGGGCCGGCGTCCGCGGCGTGCCGACGCTGCTCACCGCCGACGGCCGAACGCACTGGGGCCTCGGCGGCGTCGAGCGGATACTCGCGGGCGAGCCGCTGATCCCCCGCACGACGTAAGCGCCGCGCCGATCGGCTACGGCGACGTCCAGACGGCGGCGGCGGGCTAGAAGACCTCGTCCGGGAGCTCGAGGTCTTCGAGGAGCTCGAGTGGGAGGATCGCCGGACGCGCGACGTTTCGGGCGGCGAGGAACGCGGCCAACTGCCGGTAGTGGAAGGCGGCGTGCCAGCGCTGGTGGTCGAGGAGATCGTGCCAGGAGAGCTCTCCCCGCGGCGACGGCACCCTGAGCCCGGGCCGCTCGAGGTCGTCGGCGTCCTCGAGGAAGCCGCTCCAGGCCTCGTAGATCGACTCCGCGTACCCCACGACGTCCCTGGCGGTACGCAGCGGCTCCTCGAGCAGTTCGTCCTCCTCGGGGTGCCACGGGAATCCCTCGCCGCCCCAGGCGCCGGGCAGCAGGGCAAACGGATGGAAGACGTTGACGGTGAGGTTGCGCAGCGAGCGGCCCCGCGACGGCGTCGCCTCGAGCAGCAGTGTCAGGGGCAACGGACGAAGCTGGTCGAGCCATGCCCGGAGAAGATCGGCGGTATCGACGGCAAGACGTGCGCCCACCCGGCGGGCCGGCTGAGGCAGGCCGAGAGCGGCGGCGAGCTGAGAGACGTGGAGGATCGGAAAGGCCACACCGTCGACTTCGAGCGATGGAACGACCGGCTTTCCCGCCTCGATCCACCGCGCCTCGCCGTCGCCGCCGTCACGAACGTTGAGTGAGGCAAAGGCGAGCCGGTGCTCGCCAAGGAACTCCTTGGCCGCGGCGCAGCTCGCTCAGGACGGGTGCCAGTAGAGCGCGAGGCGATCCATCAGCCGAAATCGAGCACGTCGACGATCGTCAACGTCGGCTCGGCGCCGACCTTGCGCATCAGCTCGACCCCGCGGGGCACCCTGGTCTCCGCGACGTACCGCTCGAGCTCGCCACGGTCCTTCCAGATCGCGAGCAGCCGCCCGTGCTTGCCGTCGTAGAGAAGCGTGGCTGTGAGCACCCCGACGGGTCTCGTCGCACGCCCCTCCTCCATCAGCTGCGTCAGCCGCGTCGCCTGATCGGCGCTCAGGGGAGCCTCGAAGATCACCGCGGCCATCACGTCGAGATCATCTTCTTCTCGATCCCGACCCCGGCAGCGTGCGCGCGCTCGACCTCGAGCGGGACGGTGGCGGAGTCCTGCAGGGCTATGCCGGTCGAGTCGAACACCGTGATCTGCTCCTCGGACTGCCGCCCTTCGAGCTCGCCGCAGATCACTTTGCCGATCTCGCCGGCGATATGGTCCTCGGTTATCAGGCCCTCGCGAAGCGGGACGTTGATCTCGCCGTCGGGGATGCACTGCCGGATGTCGTCGACGAAGACCCGCGCCCGCTGGAGGATGCGCGGATCGAGCTCCTGCTCACCGCTGAGATCGGCACCGAGCGCCGCGATGTGCGTGCCGGGCCCGATCCAGCCGTTGTCGACGATCCAACCCCGCGCGTGCGTCCCGGTCACGACGACGTCGGCACCACGGACGACCTGCTCGAGGTCCGTGGAAGGCTTGAGCTCGAGGTGCGGATACGAGGGCTGCTCATCGGCCAGGAATCGCTCGAGCGATTCCTTCGTCCTGCTCCAGACCCGAACTTCGCGGAAGGGGAAGACGGCGTCGCACGTGGCGAGCGTGCCCTTTGCGACGCTGCCGGTGCCGGCGATCGCGAGCACGGTGGAATCCTTCCGCGCGAGCCATTTCGCCGAGACTGCCGCTGAGGCCCCCGTCCGCATCAGCGTGTGGTGCGAGCCGTCACAGATCGCGAGCGGGAATCCGGTTTCCGGGTCCGTGTAGATGAGAATCGAGAAGACCGCGGGAAGGCCGTACTGGGCATTGTTCTCGCGAATCGAGACCCACTTGCACGCCGCCGCCTCGGGCTCCTCGATGTAGGACGGCATCACTTCCCACTCGCCGGGATACCGGTCGAGCACGATGTGCCCCTTCGGCTCCATGTAGACGCGGCCGAGGCCGTGCATGCGAAACGCATGCTCGACCCGATCGTTGTACTCGGCGGGAGACAGGAGCCCGATCATGTCGGTCCGGCCGAGAATCAGCGTCTTGCGGTTGCGCCAGCTCTCCATTCGTCGACTCTACGTCTCGAGCGCGACCGTGACAACAGCGAGTAGGGCGGCAAGGTCGACCTCGTCGTAGCTCGGAAGAAACGGTCCGAGCTGCGAGCGAGCACGGACGAGCAGCCTCGAGGCACGCGCGGCGTCTCCGCACTGCGTCCGGTAACCGGCCGTCGCGAGCTGTCGAAGCGCGCGCGCCACACGGACGGTCGTCGGGGAGCCGAACTCGAGCGCGCCACCGAGGGCGTCAGCCGCAGCAAGGTACTCGGCGACGAGCAGATGACGCTCCGCTGCCCACAGCGCGGCTCGAGCCTGCGCCTCGGGTGGGGGCCACACGTCGTCCATGCAGCGATAGTAGAGTTCTGGAGGGTGACGACAGACCCGCCCTCGATCGACCGGACGCTGAGCGCGGAGAGGATCGCGTGCGACATCGCGACCCTCACGGGCCGTGCCTACACGATGAGCGATCAGGCGATCCGCCGCTACGCATACACGCCCGAATACCGGCAGACGCTCGACTACGTGGGAGGCGAGCTGACCACGCTCGGGTTTGCGGTGCATGAGGATCCGGTCGGCACGCTGATCGCGCGAAACCGGCCGGTCGGCGAGCCCGTCTTCGGCATCGGGTCGCACTGCGACTCGAACCGCAACGGGGGTCCTTACGACGGCACGATGGGCGTGATCACGGCGCTCGAGGTCTGTCGCCTCAATCACGAGCTGGGCCTCGGCCTGCCACTGCAGGTGATCTCGTTCCTCGAGGAAGAGGGCTCGGGCTTCGGCCAGATGCTCCTCGGCAGCCGGATCATGCTGCAGCGCGTCACCGAGCAGGAGCTGCGGGAGTCGTTCCGGGCGATCGACGACGGCCGAAGCTTCTGGGAGCACGCCGAGGAGGCCGGGTACGAGCCGGCCCGCTGGCGCGAGTCGATCCACGAGCTCGACGACCTCGTCGGCTGGATCGAGATGCACATCGAACAGGCGCGCCTGTTGCAGGACACGGGGAACCGGATCGGGATCGTCGGCGCGATCGCCGGCTACGTCCACGCCGACGTCTTCGTCAAGGGTCGCGGCGACCACGCAGGCGCGACCCCGATGGATCTTCGACTCGATCCGACTCTCGTCCTCGCCGAGGCGGCGCTCGAGCTCGAGCGGCTGGCCGTCGAGGCCGGTCAGGGGACGGTCGCGACGATCGGCGAGATCGAGGTCGACCCGGGGCTGATCAACGCCATCGCCAGCTCCGTGCGATTCTCACTCGACATCCGCGGCCCGGTCGACGAGGCCTTCGGTGGCGTCGCCGACGCGATCAGCACGTTCGTCGTTGCTGCAGCCGAGCGCCGTGGCATGACCGCTGAGGTCGTGCGTCGCCAGACGCTCGCCGTCACTCCGCTCGACGCCGCCATCGTGAACGCCCTGGACGACGCTGCCCGAGGATCCGGAGAGTCATACATGCGGATGCACTCCGGCGCGGCGCACGACACGATGTGCGTTGCCGATCGGGTGCCGAGCGCGATGGTGTTCGTCCCGTGCGTGGAGGGGATCAGTCATCACCCGGCAGAGGACGCTGACTCGGCCGACGCAGCACTCGCCGCCCAGATCATCCTGAAGGCAATTCAGGCACTCGTCTGACCTCTCCTCCCAGAGCCCGGGTGCTCGGAAGCACGAGCAGCGCGGCGGCCCACAGGAGAGCTACGGCGACAACACCGGCCCTGCCGCCTCCCGGGAGCGAGAACGAGAGCCCGAGCAGAGGCGTGGCTACGAGGATCACCGTGCTCGCCGCTCCGTTGACGAAACCGACAGCCGCCGCCTGCGCATCCGGGCGCAGGTGCGCGGCGCCCTGGAAGGAAGGCGCGAAGGGGATCCCGGCAGCAATGCCGATCGTCGTCGCGCCGAGAACGGCAAGGGCTGGGGCGGCCGAGGCAACGGCGAGGCAACCGAGGGCTCCGGCACCCAGGCTCCCAGCCATGGCGGCGCGGATGCGACGCGGGTGCTTGTGCAGGATCCAGCCGCCGAGCGGGCGCGAGACGATGCCGAGAACCAGCGTGAGCGCTGCGACTGCGCCGGCGGCGCTCCGACTCATGCCGCCCTCTCGCTCGAGGAGCGTCGCGACCCAGTTGCCGAGCACCACGCTCAACCCGAGCGAGCAGGAGAAGAGCACCGCCAGCTTGTAGAGGCGGACGTCCATGAGAACGCCCAACGGAACGTGTTGCTCACGCTCCTGGCGACGGCGGGGCCTGTCTGGAGGCCCGGCGGTGAGGAGTGCCAACCCGACGAGAGCAAGGGCCATCGCGGTCGCGAAGGGCGCCTGCCAGCCGACCCGCTCCGCCACAAGAGGCACGACAGCCAGAGCGACCCCGCCTCCGCCGAGGGCCGCACCGCCGTAGATACCCTGCGCGAATGCCGTGCCGCCCTCGTTACGCACGTACGCGCTCCCCGAGATGAACCCCAGGCCGGTGCCAACGCCGATCATCAACCTGGCCGAGAGCGCGAGCGCCGGATCGGGCGCAAGGAGCGCGAGCGCGTTGAAGGTGAGGATCACCGCCAGCGCGACGAGCCCGGTGCGGCGCGCTCCAAAGCGGTCAGCGGCGCGGCCGGCCGGAATCTGCATCGCAACGTGAGTGATGAACAGCGCCGTCGTAAAGAGCCCTATGACGGCGAGATCGACACCGTAGACGTCCGAGAGCTCACCGGCGACAGAGCCGATATCGGCGATGTTCCAGCCCGTTGCAAAGCCGAGCGCGCAGCCACCGACCACGGCCCTCTGGATCGTCGTCAACCGATGCGGGGCACTATCTGAACCCTCCCGGCCCACAGCTTTGGGAGGATCCCCGCGATGGCCTCGTTTCGCTCAACCACGCCCAGATCGTAGTACGGTGACGGCCGTCGTCTTCGCGTTGCTCGCCGGCGCGCTGTTCGGCGTTCTCACTCTGGCCGTCCGCGGCGGGCTGCAACGGGGAGCCGATCCCGAGGCGGGCGCGCTCGTCATCATCGGAGTCGGCTTCGTCACGGGCGCGCTTCTCGCGCTTCCGGAGCTCGTGCACGGCGTCACGCTCTCCGACCTCTGGCCCTTCGCCCTCGTCGGCGCCATCGTGCCCGGCCTCTCCCAGATCCTCTTCATTCTCGCCATCCGTGACGCCGGGCCCTCGCGAGCCGCCATTTTGATCGGCACCGCGCCACTGATCTCGGTGATAATCGCCTTGCTCCTGCTCGGCGAGCCGTTCCGCCTGCCGCTCCTCGCCGGCACCGCGCTGATCGTGCTGGGAGGGTCGATCCTGGTGCGCGAGCGATCCAGACCGGCGAACTTCCGAACGCTCGGTGTCGTGCTCGCGCTCACGTGCGCGGCGCTCTTCGCCCTGCGGGACAACGCAGTTCGCATCGCGGCGCGGGGATCGGACGCCCCGCCCCTCGCCGCCTCCGCCGCCTCGCTCCTGGGGGCAAGCGTGGTTGTGCTGCTGTACCTCCTCGTTGTGCGCCGCAGAGGCCTGCGATCGAAACTGCGCACTGCGCTGCCTGCCTTCGCAGCGGCAGGTGTCCTGTTGGGGCTCGCGTATGCCAGCCTCGTCGAAGCGTTCGCTCACGGTCGCGTCAGCGTCGTCGCCCCACTCAATGCGATGCAGTCCCTCTGGGCGGTACTCCTCGCCGCGGTGCTGATCGGGAGCAGCGAGCAGATCGGGCGGCGGACGGTGCTTTCGGGCCTCCTCGTGCTGGCCGGGGCCGTGCTGATCAGCGTCCTGCGCTGACCGAGACGGCCCTGATGACCGCGTCGCCCACCTCTCGAGTGGTCTGCTTGCCACCAACGTCGCGCGTGCGTGGCCCTTCCCGGCATACCGACTGAAGCGCCTCCATGACGATACGCGCCGCCCCCGGTTCGCCAAGATGCTCGAGCATCAGCGACGCACTCCAGATCGCACCGACAGGGTTGGCGACGCCCTTTCCCGCAATGTCGGGGGCCGAGCCATGCACGGGCTCGAACAGCCCGGGAGTTCCCGAGCCCGGCGCAAGGTTCGCGCTCGCCGCAGTGCCCATGCCGCCCTGGATCGCGGCGGCGAGGTCGGTCAGGATGTCAGCGAAGAGATTCGACGCCACGACGACGTCGAGACTGCCAGGATCGCGAACCATCCGTGCGGCAAGCGCATCGACGAGCACCCGTTCGTAGCGCACGGACGGGAACCCGGCCGCAACCTCTTCCGTCACTTCGTCCCACAGCACATAGCCGAAGCGCGACGCGTTCGACTTCGTCGCGCTCGTAACGACGCGGCGGCGGCTCTCGGCAAGCTCGAAGGCATAACGAACGACACGTTCGATGCCGGCACGCGTGAACACGCCCGTCTCGATGCCGACCTCCGTGGCGAGGCCCTCGTGCGCGCGGCCGCCGATGCCTGCGTACTCGCCCTCCGTGTTCTCGCGCACGAACAGCATGTCGACATCGGCCGGCCCGCGACCGGCGAGGGGACAGGGGATTCCAGCCAGCAACCGCGCAGGCCGCACGTTCGCCCACAGGTCGAGCTTCTGGCGGATCGGAAGAATGAGGCCCCAGAGAGAGAGATGATCCGGGACGGACGGGTCGCCGACGGCACCCATCAGGCAGGCGTCATGAGCGCGGAGGACGTCGAGTGCATCCTCGGGCATCATGCTTCCGTTCTCGTGCCAGAAGGCCGACCCCCACGGCAGCTCCGTCCATTGCAGAGGGAGGCCCAGCGCGTCGACGGCGCGCCGGGCCTCCGCGATCACCTCGGGACCGACACCGTCTCCTCCGAGCACCGCAACTCGATAGCTCAAGCGGCAGCGCCCACGTTCCCCGGCACGCTCCCCACGAACGCGAGCGCATCGTCGAGCCCGACGACGTCGGCGTACTTTGCCTGGATGTCGAACAGGTTCGCGTCGTGCGGCGCCTGTGCCCTGTCGCCGACGCACTCTCGTGGCACGATCGTCGGGAAGCCGTACTGCAGCAGGTCGATCGCCGTGGCCCGGATGCACCCGCTCGTCGTGGCGCCGCACAGAATCACCGAGTCGACATGCTGCGAGACGAGGACCGACGCGAGATTCGTGCCGAAGAACCCGGACGCTCCCTTCTTCACGAGCACCGTCTCGTCATCGCGAGGGTCGAGCCGGGGATCGATCGCCGCCCAGGGTCCCCCGAGCTGGAGGGCCGCGAGCGCCGGCACCTTCTGCATCCAGAGGCCACCGTCCTTGAGGCTGGGCTCGAAGGCGATCGTCGTGAAGACGACCGGCAACCCCTTCTCACGGGCCGCGTCGAGCAGCCGGCGGGTGGCGACCACCTGGGGGCTCAGATCGGAGCCGAGCGGGCACTCCGGGTCGGTGAACCCACAGGAGAAGTCGATCACGAGGATCGCGGGATTCTCCCCGAGAGTGACCGCCTGTCCGAGCCCGGCCCGCGCGTAGACCTCTCTTGCCGCGTCGTCGGACACGTCAAACCCCAGCCGAGGAGAGATCTTCGCCGAACCGCGCCCGCTTCACGAACTGCCCTGCGCCAGGCTTGGCGACGAGCTCGTCGTTCTCGACGATCACCTGCCCGCGGACGAGCACGACCTCAGGTGCCCCCGTCACCTCGGTCCCCTCGTACAGGTTGTAGTTGACGTTCGTGTGATGGGTCGCCGCAGAGATCGTGAGCTTCTTGTTCGGATCCCAGACGACGATGTCCGCGTCCGAGCCCGGCGCGATCGTCCCCTTGCGCGGATAGAGCCCGAACAGCTTTGCGATGTTCGTGGAAACGAGCTCGACGAAACGATTCGGCGTGATCCGACCCGTCGAGACACCGAATGTCCAGAGCATGTGCAGGCGGTTTTCGATCCCGGGCCCACCGTTCGGGACGACCGGGAACTCGCGGCCGTTGATCTCCTTCTGCTCGGGCCAGTTGAACGGGCAGTGGTCGGTCGAGACGGCCGAGAGGGCGTCCGTCCGGATCGCGTTCCAGAGGTGCTCCTGGTGCTCCTTCGGCCTCGGCGGCGGGGTGTAGATGTACTTCGCGCCTTCCCAGTTCGGTGCCTCCATCATCGACTCGTCGATGAAGAAATACTGGGTACAGCTCTCGCCCCAAACCTTCCAGCCCTTCTCCCTTGCGAGCGCAATCGGCTCGACGGACGGCTGACAGGAAACGTGGACGACGTACAGTGGCGCGTCGGCGACATGCGCGAGCTGAATCGCGCGGTTCGTCGCCTCGGCCTCGGTCTCCATCGGCCGGCTGCGCGCGTGCCAGACGGGATCGGTGTTTCCGGCCGCCACGGTCTCCTTGACGATGATGTCGATCGCATCACCGTTCTCGGCGTGCACCATCACGAGCGCGCCCGTGTCGTGCGCCACCTGCATGACCTTGAAGAGCGTCTCGTCATCGACCATGACGGCGCCCTTGTACGCCATGAACAACTTGTACGAGGTGACGCCCTCGTCGGGCAGCTTGGCGAGATCCTCGAGCGTGCCCCCGGTATGCAGGTCCGTGACGGCGATGTGGAAGCCGACGTCTATCAGCGGCGGGCACCGCTCGATCTTCTCGTGGTACTTCGCCAGAGCCTCGGCGAAGGTGTCGCCTGGAGTCTGGACGCAGAAGTCGATCAGCGTCGTCGTGCCTCCGAACGCGGCGGCCGTCGTCCCCGACGTGAAGTCGTCGCAGGTGGTGGTGCCGCCGAAGAACATCTCGATATGGGTGTGAGGATCGATCGCACCGGGGATCACTATCTTCCCGCTCGCATCGATCGTTCGCTCGGCGGCGACATCGAGCGACCGGCCGATCATCGAGATCACACCGTCTTCGATGAAGATATCGGCGACGTAGTCGTCAGCCGCGGTAATGATCCGCCCACCCTTGATCAGAAGTGACATATGAGCCGAGCTCCTCTCCTTGGTTGCCTTTCATGTGTATACGCCTCGCGTCCCGCCGCCGTCAAACGGCACTGGGCGGCGTCTGCTCGTGCCAGTTGGTCACCGCCTGGTAGGCATGACCAACACGGAGAACGGTTTCCTCCGCGAACCGACGTCCCACCAGGGCAAGCCCGGTCGGAAGGCCGTCGACGAATCCGCACGGGACGCTGACGACCGGCAGTCCCGCGAGAGCCCACGGCGAATTGAACGGCATCAACGCGAGGCGGTACGGAACGCGCTCCCCACGAAGCTCGACGTCGTCGTCACCGATGCTCGGTGCGACGACGGGCATGACAGGGGCGGCGAGGACGTCGAACCGCCCGAAGAGGCGGTTGACTCGGGCGCAGTATTCGCGCCGGGCCCTCATGCCGGTGACGTACGCCGTCGCAGGTAGAAAGAGGCCCGCGAGGAGACGGGCCCGGACATCGGCACCGTAGTCCTCGAGGCGCGTCCGCATCCACTCGAGGTGCACCGCGGTCGCTTCGGGCAGCATCTGCAGCTGGGTGATGGTGCCTGCTTCGGCGAGTCCTGGCACCTCCATAGGCTCGCTGATGGCCCCGAGCTCGGTCAGCGTGGCCACCGCGGCCCGCACGGCCTCCGCAACGCGGGGTTCGGCCCGTTCGAACAGAGCCTCGACGACGCCGATCCTCACTCCCTCGACGCCTCCCGCGACAACGACGCTCGTGCCGGCGATCGCGTCCAGAAGGAGACCGCAGTCCTCCGCGCTCCGCGCGATCGGCCCCACGGTGTCGTATGTCCACGAGACGGGCACGACGCCCTCGTTGGAGACGAGGCCCGAGGACGGCCGCAGGCCGGTAACGCCACAGAGCGCCGAGGGAATGCGGATCGAGCCCGCCGTATCGGTCCCGAGCGTTCCCGCCGCGAGATCGGCCGCGGCGGCAGACCCGCTACCACCGCTCGAACCACCACAGATGCGATCGGGCGACCACGGATTGTGAGCAGGTCCGAAGTGCGGAGAAGTCGTCATGGCGCCGAAGGCGAACTCGTGGGTGTTCAGCTTGCCGAGGATCACGGCGCCGGCTCGACGGAGCCCCCGCACCGAAGTCGCGTCGGCCACTGCGACGTTGTCGGCCAGGATCTTCGACCCGGCCGTGGTCGGCGAGCCCGCGACGTCGATCACGTCCTTTACGGCAACCGGGACGCCCCACAGAGGACCTCGGTCGTCGGCCTCGACGAGCGCGTCCGCCTCGGCGAGCGCTTCCTCGGCGCGAACCGTGATGAACGCATTGAGCGTCCCATCGAGGAGATCGATGCGGTCGAGGTACCCCTGGACGGCCTCTCGGGGTGACAGCTCCCGCGAACGAAGCCGCGCTGCCAGGCCCGCGACGCTCACGGTGCCTCACCATCGGGGACGTCGTGGCCTCCGGCGAGAGCGGGTGGAAGCCGTCGCTCGAGCTCCGCGAGCGCCGGCAGAATGACCTCCAGGAACCCCCGCACGTTCTCGATGTCCTCGTCGGACGGGGTAACGCCGAACAACGCCGCCTGCGCTCGCAGCTGCTCGGACGATGCGTGAGGGCTAGAATCCAAGGCGATGCCAATCTACGAATACCGCTGCCAGAAGTGCAACGAGAAGTACGAGGAGTTTCTCACGTTGTCGACCAACGATGCTCCACCGTGCCCGAAGTGCGGCTCGGAGGACGTGACGAGACTGTTCTCGCGGATCACGACCGAATGGCTGCCGAGCGACGTCGCGTGGGACCGCGTCGGTCGCAGCTGGGACTGAGGCGCCCCATCTGTCAGACTCCCGGCAACGTCAAACGACCGGGAGGGCGGCAATGCCGTACGCGGAGATCGACGAGGGCGTAAGCCTCTACTACGAGCTGACGGGGCCTGCGGAGGCACCGGTGATCGTGCAGTTCGGTGGCGGTCTCTTCGGTCGGCACAACTTCGGCTTCGTCAACGACGGCTTCCGCGAACGCGGATTTCAGCTGCTCTCCTTCGACGCGCGCGGGTACGGTGCCTCGTCGAGCCCCCGGGAGTGGTACACGATCGAGGGGTGGGCGGCCGACGGCGCCAAGCTCCTCGACGCCCTCGGTCTCGAGCGAGTGCTGATCCACGGCACCTCGATGGGCGGCATGATCGCGATCGCCTTCGCGGCGCTGCACGGCGACCGGACGATCGCGACATGCGCGGATGTGGCGTTCGCGAAACCGGATGTCTACCGGGAGACCCTCTTCCGCGTTTGGCGTCGGATGGCGGAATCGATGCCGTGGGACGACTTCTCGGACCACGTGACGACGCAGGCGGTCGGCGCGGCATTTCTGGAGAGCGAGGAGGGGAAGGACACGTTCGGCGTCGTCCGCTCGGTGATCGGCGTCAACGACCCGTACACGGTGCGCCAGGCGTGCATCGCGATGGAGCAGATGGACCTCTCGCCTCTCGTGCCCGAGATCGAGCGCCCGCTGTTGATGACGAACGGAACGCACGACATCCTGTGCCCGCCCGTGCTCGCCCCGTCCGGTCTCGGTGCCCGGAAGATGGCGGAGCTGAACTCGAACATCACGACGCACGAGTTCCCGGACATCGGGCACGCCGACCTGCTCGAGTGCCCGGCCGTAGCCGTCTCGATCGTGAGCGATTTCTTCGGCGCCGCCCTCACGAACGGCGAGTGAGAGGCCCGGGCGCTACTTGAGCGGGTTCGATCCCGCCATCCAGATGATCACGCGCTTGAACTTCCCCTCGGCGTCGAAGTCGAAGAAGTTGCAGTTGTGCATGTCATTCTGCGAACCGTCCTTCAACTCACCGATATAGCCCTGCTCCGTCGACACCTTGCCGGCTGCTTCCTCGACGACGATGTTGCGGATCTCGTGCCGGATCGTCACCGAGGCGTCGAA
This sequence comes from uncultured Thermoleophilia bacterium, assembly GCA_963756835.1. GTDB lineage: Bacteria > Actinomycetota > Thermoleophilia > Gaiellales > Gaiellaceae > Gaiella. The sequence continues at coordinate 35,788 of CAVWPE010000006.1, read as the reverse complement.
GAAGTCCGTGAACATGCGGCGAATCTCCTCCGCACCTTCGAACGTGACGTGGTCGGTCTGCACCGTCAGTGTCGCGTCGTCCGCGAAGTGGGCGAGAACGCCGTCGGCATCCATCGCGTCCACGGCGTCGAAGTAGGTCTGCGGCGCGGCGGCGAGAGTCTCACGCGTCCAGGTGGCTGCGGTCGTCGACATATCGTTCCTCCTTGTTCGTCCGGGTGAGGTGATCGTATCGCGGCTGCTCAGCGCCGTCCATGCTCGGCGTGCCAGTGGCGCGCTATGTCGGCCCTGGTGGCCACCCAGACCTCGCTCCGAGTCCCGAGGTGCCGGAGGAAGCGGTCGAGAGCCCGAGCGCGCCCGGGACGGCCGGTGATGCGGCAGTGCAACCCGACGGACATCATCCGGCCGCCTTCGGCGTGGAGCTGCTCGAAGGTGTCGATCAGGTAGGTCGTGAAGTCGTCGGCTGTGACGAACCCGTTCGGCAACAGGAACTTGAAGTCGTTCGCGTCGAGCGTGTACGGGATCACGAGATGGGCCTCGCCTGCCACGTCGACCCAGTACGGCAGCTCGTCCGCATACGAATCCGAGTCGTAGAGAAAGCCACCTTCCTCGACGACGAGTGCCCGAGTCCTCTCGGAGATCCGACCCGTATACCACCCCACGGGTCGAGTCCCGCAGACTCTCTCGATTGCCTCGATCGCCCGCCGAACATGGGCGCGCTCCTCCTCGAGCGGCATCCCGACGTAGTCGATCCAACGCCAGCCGTGACTCGCGACCTCCCACCCGGCGGCGATCATTGCGCGAGCCGCTACCGGGTTCTGCTCGAGGGCCTGACCGACCGCGTAGACGGTCAGTGGCATCCCGTGCTCCTCGAAGATCCGGTGAACCCTCCAGAACCCAACGCGGCTGCCGTACTCGAACATCGACTCGGAGCCGAGATTCCGACGGCCCACCGTGGGCGGTGCCCCGATGACCTCGTGCAGGAATGCCTCCGATGTCGCGTCGCCCTCGAGCGGGGACATCTCGCCGCCCTCTTCGTAGTTGAGGACGAAGCTGACGGCGACGCGGGCTCCGCCCGGCCAGCGCGGATCGGGCGGACTCTCTCCGTAGCCGACAAGATCGCGAGCGCTCACGGCGTCGTTCCGAAGACGCCCGCGTCGGCGAGCTCCGTGACGCGCTCCGGCGTATAGCCGCAGAGCTCCTCGAGTACCGCCGCCGTGTGCTCGCCGCGGCCCGGGCCACGGAAGGGCTCCCGCTCGAGTCGCTCCCCGTCGCAGGAGAGACGCAGTGGCGTACGGATCGAGCGCACCGTGCCGAGCGTCGGGTGGTCGTGCTCGACGATGTCCTCGCGGGCCACCGTCTGCGGGTCGGTGAGCGCCTCCTCCACGGTATTGACGTGGGAGGCCGGCACGCCGGCCGCCACGAGCGCCTCGACCCACTCGTCCGTCGTGCGGGTCCGGAACACTTCTTCGAGAAGAGGCACCAGTGCGTCGCGGTGCTCGTTCCGTCCCGCCATCGTGGCGAACCGCTCGTCCACGCAAAGGTCGGGCCTGCCGATCACCGTGCAGGTCCGCTCCCAGAACACCTGCTTCGCCGCCCCGAGGACGAACCAGCCGTCGGACGCCTCGAAGTTCTGAAACGGAACGATCGTCGGGTGCGCCGAGCCCTTGCGCCGGGGCGGGACGTACCCGTGCGTCGCCGCCCAGGGGCCGATGTACATCAGCTCGTGCAGGGCCGTCTCGAACAACGAGACGTCGCAGTCGCACCCGACGCCGTCGCGCCGGGCCCTCCAGATGCCCGAGAGCAGTGCGATCGCCGATGCATAGCCGCCCGAGAGGTCGACGAGCGAGAGGCCGCTCTTCGTCGGCGGCCCGGCAGGGTCGCCCGTGAGGCTCTGCCACCCGGCGAGTCCCTGCATCATGTAGTCGTAGCCGCCCTCGCCGGCCCGCGGTCCGGTCATGCCGAAGCCAGACAGCGAGCAGCAGACGATGCGAGGGTTGACGTCGCGAAGCTGGTCGAACGTGAGCCCGAGCCTTTCCGGCTGATCGCCGCGGAGATTCGAGTAGACACCGTCACACACCCGAACGATGTCGTGGAAGACGCTCCGCGCCTCGGGATGACGGAGATCGAGCGAGACGCTGCTCTTACCGCGATTGAACGTTTCGAAGAAGAGAGAGTCCTCTCCCTCCTGGAATGGAGGCACGAAGCGGCCAACGTCACCCCTCGACCCGGGGTCCTCGATCTTGATGATCTCGGCCCCGAGATCGGCGAGTTGTAGCGTGCCCCACGGTCCGGCGCCGAACTGCTCGACCGAGACGATCCGAATGTCCGCGAGGGGAAGCCTCACGCTGCCACCGCCGCGTGGACGACCGCCCGGATCCGCCGTGCCTGCTCGAGAAAGCCGGCCTCGGCGACGGCCGGGTTGAAGGAGACGTGCTCGACGCCCGCATGGCGGTAGGCGGCGACCCGATTCGCACACTCCTCCGGTGTCCCGACGACGCAGAGATGCTCGACGTGATGCCGCTCGAACTGCATTCCGTAGCGCTCCGAAAGATGGGCGATCGCCTCGGACCGGGCCCGCTCTCCGTCGTCGTCGACGTGCGCGAAGAGAACGAGCACGTGCTGGAGCGTCGCCGGGTCGCGCCCGGCGATGCGCGCATGACCGGCGACCGCCTCGATCCCGGCGGCATAGCGGCGAGGAGAGATCATGTACGGAATCCACCCGTCGGCAAGCGCACCCGCCCGGCGTATCGCGGCGTTCGAGCGACCCCCGAAGAGGAGCGGCGGGCCGCCTGCGCGAACCGGGGCCGGCTCGATCGACACGCCGGAAAACGTATAGAATCGGCCGCGGGCCGACGCCGGTCGCTCCGTCAAGAGCGCGCGAAGGGCGACGACGCCCTCGTCGGCGCGCTCGCCGCGCTCCGCCACCGGAACCCCGGCCGCCTCGTAATCGCCGGCGCCCTCGCCACCGACGCCGAGGCCGAGCAGCAGCCGCCCGCCCGAGAGGTAGTCGAGCGACGCGGCCTGCTTCGCGACGTGGCTCGGATGTCGCAACGGCAACAGAACGACACCTGCGCCGAGAGCGATCCGCTCTGTCACCGCGGCGAAGGCCGCAAGCGCGACGCCGAGATCGAGTATCGGATTGTGGAACGAGAGGTGCTCGCCCGCCCAGATCGAGTCGTACCCGAGCTCCTCCGCGAGCTCGGCGACCGCACGGAAACGACCGGGGTCGGGAAGACTCCCGGGGAGCTGCCCCGATCCCTGGATCCCGATCTTGATCAGTCACCCGGGCGGCGCGCGTGCCGCCATGCCTTCTCGTAGAAGGGAACGAGGAACTCGAGATGCTGGTTCATCTCGTTCGCGGCGCCGTCCTCGTCGGCCGCCTCGATCGCATCGGCGATTCGCGCGTGATGCACGTGTATCGCCGTATGGAAGCTTCGCCCGAGGCCCGTCCGCGACAGGCTCGTCTGCAGGGCCGAGAAGACCGGCTGCGCGGCGATTCGCAGCAGGGCGTTCCCACAGCTCTCGATGAGGGTCGCGTGGAAGTCCCGGTTGTGGACGAATTCGGTGTGCGTGTCGAGAGAAGGGTTGTCCGGCGGGATCGTTCCCCGCAGCACCTCGACGTCGTCGAGCCTCCTACGCCTGGCGGCGAGCCTCGCCGCCGGGACCTCCAGCAGCACGCGCACCTCGATCAGCTCCTCCAGGGTGAGATCGCGGGCCGCCGCGAGGAGGGCGATGTTGGAGCTCAGTGACTCCGAGATGTGCCGCACCGTGGGCATCGTCACGTAGCTGCCGCCACCCACCCCTTTCGAGGTCCTGATAAGGCCCTGCGCCGCAACCAGCCGAAGCGCCTCGCGAACCGTCGCCCGACTCACGCCGACCTGCCGTGCAAGCGCGGTTTCGGTCGGAAGACGCTCGCCCTGGACGAGTCGACCCGAGACGATGAGCTCACGAAGCTGGTCGGCAACCTGCTCGTAGCTCTTCCTGACCCGCCGTAGCGGGACGATGCCGGCAGGGACGGGTGGAAGAAGCCCGTCGAGGGCGGGAGGCGCCGCCCTCGACTCCTGAGGCTCGTAGCCCACCGTCACGGCAGCAGAAGGGTTGGCTGGGCCACCCGCCTACGTCATCCCGAACTCGGCGTTGCCCGCGACCGAAACCGGCTTGTTCGCCTGTGGAAGCCGGTCGAGGTAGAAGTCGGTCAGGGACGTACCACGGACACCGGCCCGCAGCTCCGAGCGGAGCGCCTCGGTCGCATCAACGTCGATCTCGAGCGTCTGCTCGTCGGCGAAGACGACGCCGTAGGCGTCTCGCGCGAGCTCGATCGTGGTGAAGTCGTCGAGAACGTCCTCCCGCACGGCGTCCGCCGGTCGGTCGAGCGGGTCGCCGTAACCGGCCGCGTTCGGCTCGCGGAACTCGATGAACTCGCCCGCCGCGAACGGGATGCCCGTGACCTTGGCAGGCAGATCCTCGGCGTTCGCCGTATCGGGATTCTTCCGACACGACGCCACGAGGCCGTCCCAGCCGCCGAAGATGCCGCGGGGAGGATCGGTCTGGCGATCGCCCTCACACGAGTAGACGCCGTCCACGAGGAACCGGTTGCGACGGATGATCCCGATCCCGCCCCGCCATCGGCCCGGAGCGGCCGGCTCGGGACGCAACTCGTACTGGTCGCAGCGGATCGGGAACCGCAGATCGAGCTCCTCGATCGGGTTGTTGCGGGTGTTCGCCATCAGGTTGTCGACCGAATCCATCGCGTCCTTGCCGAACCGGCCACCGTACGAGCCCTCGTTCACCTCGAGATAGAGCCAGTACTCGCCCATCTCCTCCGAGAAGCCGGAATAGGCGCAGAAGTGGATCCCGGCGGAGTTCCCCGCCGTCACGCCTTCGGGCAACGCATCGGCGAGAGCGAGAATCGTGTTGTCGACGACCCGCTGCACCTGGCAGAACCGCGAGAAGCAGGCCCGGGGGAACGTCGGGTTGTAGATCGTCCCCTTCGGTGCGATCACCTTGACCGGACGGAACACACCGTCGTTCTGGGGCACGTGCTCGGGAAAGGTCACCTCGTCGAGGAGGATCGTGCGCACGGCGTAGTAGGCGCCGACGAGAAGCGAGCCCTCGTAGGGGACGTTGAATCCGGTCGGCACTTCGGCGTTCGAGCCGGTCAGGTCGATCGTGATCTCGTCACCCTCGACGATCACCTTGGTCTCGACGCGCAGGCGCACGCCACGGTTGCGCGCGTCGTCGTCGAGCCAGCCTGTCGGCGCCCGGTACTCACCGTCCGGCAAAGCCCGGATCTGCGCACGGAGCATGTTCTCCGAGTAGTCCATCCAGTTGTAGGCGGCACTCATCACCGTGTCCGCCCCATAGCGCTGGAAGAGCCGCAGCATCCGGTCGCGGCCGAGTTGACACGCGGCCATCATCGCGTTCATGTCGCCGCGATTCATCGTGACCGTTCGGACGTTGTCGAAGATCATCTTGTCGAGGTCCTCGTTCAGCTCACCGGCCTGGTACCAGCGGAGCCCGTCGTAGATCTTCGCCTCGGCATAGACGTCGAACGCGTCGGCGTTGATACCGGGGAACGACCCACCAACGTCCAGGACGTGGGCGGTCACGGCCGCGAACCCGTAGAGCTCGCCCTCGTGGAAGATCGGAACGGCGACGGCGATATCCGGGCTGTGCGAGGCGCCGTAGTACGGGTTGTTGTGAATGATGACGTCGCCCTCGACGATCTTCCCTTCGAGGTGGCGCATGAACCCGCGGATGTACCACGGCAGCGAACCGATGTGCATCGGCGTGGAGTCGGACTCGCAGAGCTCCCGCCCCTGCGCATCGAAGATGCCCGCTCCGAGGTCTTCCGATTCGCGGATGATCGACGAGTACGACATCCGGAACAACACCCCCGACATCTCCTTCGCGATCGCGTGGAATGCGCCGCCCAGGACCCGCATCGTGATGGGGTCGACGGCTACCCGTTCCAGTTCGGGAGGGCCAGGATGCTTGCCGAGCTCGTATTCGGTCGTTGACATGTCAAACCCCCTGGCTCGTCGGGACTGTTGCCGATGCCGCAATCGCCCTCGCCTGAGACGACGCACCGACCTCGATCACGATGTTTCCGTGCCGATCGATGTGGGCCTCGATCCCGGGCGGGATCACGGTCGTCGAATCGAACTGGTTCACGATCGCCGGGCCGACGAGACGATTTCCCGCCCGGAGCTCTGCCCGGTCGTAGTACCGCGTCGAGAGCTTCTCGAGCACGCCGTCGACGAGGAACCACGCGTCATTCTCGAACCGGAGCGCGCCTTCGGACGACTCGCCGCCCGCTTCGATCTCCGGGGTCGAGAGCTGTGGCATCAGGCCGATGCCCCGCACGCGGATGTTCGGAACCTCGATGTCGGAGTCCTCGAACCGCCGGGAGTACTCACGCTCGTGGATGTCGTGAAAGTCGCGACGGAGGGTTTCGGCCCAGTCCTCGTCGATCGCTCCACCGCCGACGTCGACCCGAAGCTCGTACCCCTGACCGAGATAGCGGGCGTCGACGATCCGCTGCACGAGGACGCTCTCCGCCTCGATGCCGTCCTCGGCGAGCTGCTCTGCGGCCTGTGCCTCGAGCTCCTCGAACCGCTTCTGCAGTGCCCCGGCGTCGAGCGTCGAGAGTCGCTGGTAGGTCGTCGCCGCGAATTCGTACACCATGTCCGTCGCGACGAGGCCCATCGCCGCAGCGATCCCTGGATAGAGGGGGACGACGACGTTCGGCGTCCCCACCTCGACCGCGATCGGGACTGCGAAGAGCGGACCGGCTCCACCCTCGGCGACGAGCGCGAAGTCGCGTGGGTCGAACCCTTTGCGGACGGAGTTCTCCTCGATCGACTGCACCATCGAGTGAGCGAGGATCTGGACCGCGCCGATCGACGCCTCCTCGACACTCATGCCGAGAGCGCCGGCCGGGCCGTCCGCGAAGGCCTTGCGTGCCGCATCCCGACTGAGCGTCATGCCGCCGCCGAGAAACGCCTCAGGGAGAAGCCAGCCCAGATTGACCATTGCGTCGGTCGCGGTCGCTTCGGTCCCGCCCCGACCGTACGCTGCGGGGCCGGGAAGAGCGCCTGCCGAGCGCGGACCGACACGGAAGATCCCGCCACCGTCGACGTAGGCGATCGAGCCTCCGCCGGCACCGATCGTGTCGACGTCGACCATCGGGATCATCGCCTGGTACGGCCCGACCTTCGTGTCGAGGAGGTGCTTCATCCGCAGGCGCCCTTCCTGCGCCAGTCCGATGTCGGCGGACGTTCCGCCGACATCGAGCGTGATCACGTTGTCGAAGCCTGCCTGCCGCCCGGCCCAGATGCCGCCGACGACGCCGGCGACCGGACCCGACATCAGGAGGTTCACGGGGCGCTTGATGGCCGCCTCCGCCGTCGCCACCCCGGATGCCGAGGTCATCAGATGGAGTCCGCTGCGAAGACCCAGTGCCGCAAGCTGCTCCTGAAGGCGGGCGACGTACGACGCAACCTTGGGACCGACGTACGCGTTCAGCCCGACCGTCGAGAACCGCTCGTACTCCCGGTACTGCGGGATCACCTCGCTCGAGACCGAGAGAAACGCCTCCGGGAACTCCTCGCGCACGATCTCCGCCACTCGCTGCTCGTGAACGGGGTTGAGGAACGAGAAGAGGAAACACACACAGACCGCCTCGACACCCGATGCCCTGAGACTGCGTACCTGCTCGCGTGCTCGTTCCTCGTCGAGCGGGACGAGCACCGAGCCGTCGCCCACGATCCGCTCGGGAACCGTGAGCCGATAGCGTCGACGGACGACGGGGTACCGCTGCCAGGGAAGATCCTGGTAGTTGGAGAAGTTCAGCGGCTTCTTATGCCTCGCAATGTGGAGGATGTCCCTGTAGCCCTCGGTCGTGATCATCCCCACCGACGCGCCGTTGTGCTCGATCACGATGTTCGTCGCTATCGTCGTTCCGTGAAAGACCTGGTCGAGCTCGGAGGGATCGATGCCGGCGTCGGCCGCGAGCTCTCGGACACCCTGAATCGTTCCGAGCGACGGGTCTTCCGGGGTGGTCGCCAGCTTGTGCACCTTGATCACTCCTGCCTCGTCGTCGACGTAGATCAGGTCGGTGAAGGTACCGCCGACGTCAACGCCGATCCGCTTCATTGCTCACCCCCGGTCGTGAGAACGATCTTCCCGAAGAACTCCCTGCTCTCCATGAGCTCGGTCGCCTCCTTCACCTGCTCGAGCGGGAACGTCGCTGCGATCTGTGCCTCGAGCGTGCCGCGTGCGATCAGCGCGAAGCATGTCTCGACCTCGCTGCGGCCGAAGACGAACGAGCCGATCACCGAAAGCTGCCGTCGGAAGAACGGAATGATGTCGAACGGCACGACCTCCCCCGCGTGAGCGCCGCACGTCACGAGGACACCGTCCTTCGCGAGCGAGTCGATCCCGTGCTGGAACAACTCGCCGCCCACGTGCTCGAAGACGACGTCGACCCCGTGACCGCCCGTCGCCTTCATCACCTCTTCGACAACGTCCTGCTTCGTGTAGTTGATTCCCACGTCGAGACCGAGTGCCTTCGCGCGTTCGAGCTTGTCGTCACGGCTCGAGTTGCCGATCACGAACGCGCCTGCGGTCTTCGCGACCTGCACGGCCGCAGACCCGATCCCGCTGCCGATCGAGTTGATCAGCACCGTCTGCCCGGTACGCAGACCCGCGCGCGTGACCAGCATGTGCCAGGCGGTTCCGAACGCGATCAGGCCGGCAGCCGCGTCTATATCGGTGAGGCCGTCCGGGATGCGGATCAACTGCGAGGTCTTGCAGGCGATCTTCTCCGCATATGCGCCCCCCGACCCCATCCCGATGAACCAATCCGGTGCCGTGCAGAGAGACTCGCGTCCCGTGAGGCAGTACACGCAGTTCCCGCAGGTTGCAATGAGATAGACGCCCACCCGGTCGCCGACGGCCCACCCCGTGACGCCGTCGCCGATTTCCGAGATCCGGCCGACCGGCTCGACGCCCGCCGTGTGCGGGAAAGAAACGGGAAAGCGAGACACCCCCTCGCGCACGTCGACGTCGAGATGATTGAGCGCCGTCGCGGTGACGTCGACGACGACCTGGCCGGGACCGGCTACGGGATCGGGAAGCTCCTCGACCCGAAGAACATCTGTGCTGCCGAACTCGTGGAAGACGACGGCTTTCACGGACGGGCTCCTCTCGCGTCGGATGGAACTTGTGTTTATGTATGACATTCGCGATTCTGTCAACTCATGACCGACCTTCTCACTGCGCGTTCCTTCCTCTTCGTACCCGGCATCGACGCCCGCAAGCTGCGTCGTGCCCTCGACAGTTCAGCCGACGTCGTGATCGCCGACCTCGAGGATGCGGTGGCGCCGGCGATGAAAGCCGAGGCGCGCGAGGTCGTCGCGAGCGTGTACTCCGCGGTGGACGACATCCCTGGTCAGAGGCTCGTCCGGGTGAACGCGGTCGATACCACCTGGCACGAGGATGACCTCGCGCTGGTCGCCGACGTCGGGATCGACGGCGTCGTTCTTCCGAAAGCGACCGCGCACGCGGCCGCGGCGGTTGCGGAGGTGCTGGGGCTGCCGATCATCGCGATCGTCGAGACCGCAGAAGGCCTCCGCGGTGCATATGAGCTCGCCGCATCACCATCCGTCGTCGCGCTCATGCTCGGTGCTGTCGATCTCGGGGTTGCGCTCGGCCTCGAGTCCCGGCCCGACGGGCAGGAGCTTCTCTTCGCTCGATCCTCGATCGTCGTCGACTCCGCGGCCGCACGGCTACGAGGCCCGATCGATCAGGTCTGGCTCGACGTGCGCGATCCCACCGGGCTCGAGGGCGACTGCGCCCTAGCGCGTTCGCTCGGATTTCGCGGCAAGGCATGCATACATCCCGATCAGGTGGCGATCGTCAACGATGCGTTCTCTCCCTCGGACACCGAGCTCGACCGTGCCCGCACCGTCGTCGTCGCTTTCGAAGAGGCCGAGCGGGAGGGGCTGGGAGTGATCGCTCTCGACGGCGAGATGGTCGATCTGCCGATCGTCGAGCGCGCGCGCCTGCTCATCGCCGACAACAAGAGGAGAATGCTCGATGCAGACTGACGTATCCGGAGCGCCGAAGGAATGGCGGGGTCGCTTTTACGAGGACTTCGCTCCCGGCGATGTGTTCCGCAGCCGGTTCGGCCGCACCGTCACCCAGACGGACAACATCTGGTTCACCTGCCTGACGATGAACACGAACCCCATGCATTTCAGCGAGCCGTTCGCGGCGAGAACTCGCTTCGAAAAACCGCTCGTCAACAGCGCATTCACGCTGGCGCTCGTGACCGGGCTGACGGTTCCCGACACGAGCGAGAATGCCGCCGCGAACCTCGCCTGGACCGACATCAAGCTCCCGAAGCCGGTTTTCGAGGGCGACACGCTCTGGGCCGAGAGCGAGATCCTCGACATTCGTGAGTCGGGCTCGAACCCGAGCGTCGGGATCGTCTCGATGCGCTGTCGTGGGATCAACCAGCGTTCCGAGGTCGTGATCGAGTTCAAGCGAACCTTCATGGTCTACCGTCGCGGCGCCCCCGAGGTCGCGGACGGATTTCCGTATTCCAACGACGACTGGACGGTGTGAGGCGGGCTCGTCAAGCCCTTCCCAGCCGAGAAAAGGAGACCCAGATGCCGACTGCTGCCATCACGATCGCCGAGTGGAGCTCGGCGCTCTCCCTCGCCGACATCCCCGATGATGTCCTCACGGACGCCAAGCTCCACCTCCTCGACGCCCTCGGCTGCGGGCTTGCAGCCCATGCCGGCGGGATCGCAACCGAGGGCCGCTCCACGATGGCTGACCTCGGCGGCGAGCCGCAGGCGACACTGATCGGCACGGAGCGTCGGCTCCCTGCCGCGAACGCCGCCTTCGCGAACGCGATGCTCTGTCACGGGCTCGACTTCGACGACACACACTCCGAGTCGGTCAGCCACGTCTCGGCGGTCATCTGTCCTGCGACTCTCGCTGCCGCCGAGCAGGTCCGGGCGAACGGGAGGGACACCCTCGCGGCAATCGTCGCCGGGAACGAGGTCGTCTGCCGGATCGGTATGGCAGCACCGGGCGCCTTCCACGCGCGCGGGTTCCATCCCACGGCGATCTGCGGTGTGTTCGGCGGCGTCGCCGCGATCGGACGGGTCACGGGCGCGGGCACTGCGACGACAACGAGCGCGCTCGGCATCGCCGGGTCGTTCGCGGGCGGACTCTTCGCCTATCTCACGGATGGGACGCCGACGAAGCCGATGCATGCCGCCTGGGCAGCACACGGCGCGCACCTTGCCTCCGCCCTCGCCACGCACGGCGCCGAGGGGCCGAAGACAGTGCTCGAGGGGAAATTCGGGCTGTACCACGCGTTCCTCGCCGCAGCGGAGGGCGAGATCGACATCGCGGGACAGCTCGCGGATCTGGGGTCGCGTTGGGAGACGCCGCGGATCGCCTACAAGCCCTTCCCGGTCTGTCACTTCATGCACGGCTCCCTCGGAGCAGCGGCGGAGGCGGTAGAGGGACGAACGTTCTCTGCCGACGAGATCGCCGACGTGCTCGTCGCCGTCCCCGAGGCCGGTGTTTCGCTCGTGCTCGAGCCGGCCGACCAGAAGCGGGTGCCCCGCTCCGAGTACGAGGGCAAGTTCTCGTTGCAGTACTCCGTTGCCTCGATGCTGGTGCGCGGCCACGTCGCAGTCGTCGACTTCACCGACGAAGCGATCGCCGATCCTGGGGTGCTCGCCGTGGCGGCGAAGGTGCGGTACGAGACCCGCCCCTACCCGACCTACCCGCAGGCGTTCCCCGGTGGGGCCGTCGTGGCCCTGAGCGATGGAACGACGTTCGAGGCGGACTTCCCGTATCAGAAGGGCGGTCCTGAGAACCCGCTTTCCGGCGCCGAGGTTCGAGCGAAGTTCCGCGCGAACGCCTCGCTCGCGATGTCCGATCGCGATGTCGAAACGCTCGAGGAGAGGATCCTGGCGCTCGAAGACCACGACGATCTCTCGGCCGCTCTCGCCCCACTCACGCTCGGCGCCGCGGTGCCCGCGTGACGGGAGCGTGCGCGTGAATCTCACATCCGACCAACGGGAGATCATCGCCGCCGTGCGCGAGTTCGTCGATCGCGACGTCGTGCCCTTCGCCAGCGGGCTGGAGCATGCCGACGAGTACCCGGCGTCGATGGTCGAGACGATGCGCGAGATGGGCCTGTTCGGAACGACGATTCCGGAGGAGTACGGCGGCCTGGGTCTCGGCCTCGACACCTACGCGCTCATCGTGATGGAGATCTCGCGCGGGTGGGTGACGCTCTCCGGGATCCTCAACGGATCGTTCATTGCGGCGACGATGATCCGCCTCCACGGCACGGAGGAACAGCGTCAGCGCTTCCTCCCCCGCCTCGCGTCGATGGAGCTCCGCTCGTCGTTCTCGATGACCGAGCCGCACGCGGGCTCGGACGTCCAGTCGATCCGAACGACGGCCAAGCGAGACGGCGACGAGTACGTGATCGACGGACAGAAGATGTGGGTGACGAACGGCTGGCGATCGGGGATCGTGATGCTCCTCGCGAAGACCGATCCGGCGGCAGACCCTGCCCACGCGGGAATGACCGGCTTCATCATCGAGAAGGAGCCGGAGACGAGCCCGCCCGGGCTCGAGATCCCGATGCCCGGCTTGAAGAAGCTCGGCTACAAGGGGGTCGAGTCCACGGAGCTCGTCTTCGACGGCTTCCGCACACCGGCAGCGAGCGTCCTCGGTGGCGACGCGGGCGTCGGCCAGGGGTTCAAGTACTTCATGAGCGGGATCGAAGTCGGTCGCGTCAACGTTGCCGCGCGCGGCGTCGGGGTCGCGCAGGCCGCGCTCGACGACGCTCTCCGCTACGCGCAGGAGCGCGAGGCGTTCGGCAAGAAGATCGGCCATCACCAGGCCGTCCAGCTCATGCTCGCGAAGATGGCGACACGGGCCGAGGCCGCACGCCTCCTGACGCTGCAGGCGGCGGAGAAGAAGGCCTCCGGCGAGCGGGCCGACCTCGAAGCAGGGATGGCCAAGTACTTCGCCACCGAGGCTGCCCAGGAGAACGCCGTCGACTGCCTTCGGATCCACGGTGGCTACGGCTACTCCCTCGAGTACAGGCCCGAGCGGTACTACCGCGACGCCCCACTCCTTCTCATCGGCGAGGGATCGAACGAGATCCAGCAGTTGATCATCGCCCGACGCCTGCTCGAGAGGAGCGCGACCTAGCCGATGGACTTCGCACCGTCACCCGAACTCGCTGAGATCCGGGCCGCCGTGCGGGAGCTCTGCGAGGCGTATCCCGGCGAGTACTGGCGCGAGCTCGAGCCGAACCGCTACCCGGAGGCGTTCGTTGCTGCACTGACCGAGAACGGCTGGCTCGCCGCGCTGATCCCGGAGGAGTTCGGGGGGGCCGGTCTGACGATCACGGCGGGCAGCGTGATCCTGGAGGAGATCAACGCCTCTGGCTGCAACGCCGGAGCCTGCCACGCGCAGATGTACACGATGGGGACGATCCTGCGCCACGGCTCCGACGAGCAGAAGCTCCGCTATCTGCCTCGGATCGCTACCGGCGAGTTGCGGCTGCAGGCGTTCGGCGTCACGGAGCCGGCCGCGGGCTCCGATACGACATCGATCACCACGACCGCGACGAAGGTCGACGGGGGCTGGCTCGTCCACGGCCAGAAGATCTGGACCTCGCGGGCACTGCATTCGGACCTCATGCTCCTGCTTGCCCGGACGACGCCTGCCGACGAGGTCGAGAAGAGGACACTAGGCCTGTCGACGTTCATCGTCGACATGAAGCGGGCGCTTGCGGACGGGACGATGACGATCCGTCCCATCAAGACGTTGATGAACCACGCCACGACGGAGATCTTCCTCGACGGCGTCTTCGTCCCCGACGACGACCTCGTCGGTGAGCAGGGGCTCGGCTTCCGCTACATCCTCGACGGGATGAACGCCGAACGCGTGCTCATCGCGGCGGAATGTATCGGTGACGGGCACTGGTTCATCGAGAAGGCCTCCGCGTACGCCGGCGAACGCATCGTCTTCGGACGGCCGATCGGCGCCAACCAGGGAGTACAGTTCCCGATCGCGCAGGCGTACGCGCAGATCGAGGCCGCGGATCTGATGCGCTACAAGGCCGCCTGGCTGTTCGAGCAGGGGCTGCCGTGCGGCGCCGAGGCGAACATGGCCAAGCTGCTCGGCGCCGAGGCCTCGTGGGCGGCTGCGAACGCGTGCCTCGACACGCACGGCGGCTTCGGCTTCGCCGAGGAGTACGACATCGAGCGGAAGTTCCGCGAGACGCGCCTCTACAAAGTGGCGCCCGTCTCGAACAACCTCATCCTCGCCTATCTCGGCCAGCACGTCATCGGGATGCCGCGCTCGTACTGACGGCACGAATGGCGGCTCCGCTCGGCGCGTGAACGATAGATTCACGGAATGCTCCGACTGGACGGCAGAGTCGCCCTCGTCACGGGCGCAGCGTCGGGTATCGGCGCGGCGACGGCGACGCTGTTCGCCGAGGCCGGTGCGGATGTGGCGCTCTGCTGGTATGCCGGCGATCAACACGACGTCGGCTCCGTCGCCGAAGCGGTCGAGGGTCTCGGACGCAAGGCGCTCGTGCTCGAAGGTGACGTCGCCCGGACGGAGCGCGTCGAGCAGATGGTGGCCACCACAGTGGCAGAGCTCGGCCGGCTGGACATCGTCGTTGCGAACGCCGCGATCGCCCGCGATGTGCCCTCCCACGACCTCGACGACGAACGCTGGCTCAGCCTGCTCGACGTCGACCTCGGTGGGGTCTTCCGATGCTTCCGAGCCGCACTCCCGCACATGATCGAGAACGGACGGGGACGACTGCTCGCGACCAGTTCGATCGCCGGTGCCGTGCAGGGCTGGCCCCGCCACGCTCACTACACCGCCGCGAAGGCGGGGGTCGTCGGGCTCGTCCGCAGCCTCGCCCTCGAGTACGCCGCTCACGGCATCACGGTCAACGCCGTGGCGCCAGGCGTGATCGTCAGTCCTCAGACGCTGGACCCGGTCAACTCGCTCGGGCCTGCCGGCCTCGAGGAGTTCGCAAGGAGCGTGCCCGTGGGCCGTAATGGAGAGCCTCTCGAGATCGCGAACGCGTTTCTCTTCCTCGCGAGCGACCGCGCGTCGTACATCACGGGCCAGACGATCGTCGTTGACGGAGGCGTCACACTCTCGCTCATCTGATCTCGCGCGGACTCAGTCGAGGAGTCCGACGGGTGTAGCATTCGCTTCGCCCGTCGCCGCGCCGGTCCGAAACGACGACAAAGGAGGAGCGAGTGACAGAGACGGCCGAACCAACCCCGGTACTCAGTCAACGCGGGACGGTGCTCGTCGACCTCTCGCTGGAGATCACGAACGGCATGCCGGCACACGCGCTGTTCCCGTCGCCGATCATCCTCCCCTACGTCACGCACGAGCAGGCGACCGCGGCCGGGCTCGGCGAGCCCGGCGATCCGTTTACCTACTCCGTCAACTACATCTCGATGCTGGAGCACGTTGGCACGCACGTCGACGCTCCTCTCCACATCGGAGCGGGAGGCGCGTCGATCGACGCCGTTTCCCTCGACTGGTTCACGGGCAAGGCGGTGTGCCTGGACCTCCGCCAGATTCCCGACCTCGGCGACATCGACGTCGAGGATCTGGAGCGCGCGGAGAAGCAGGCCGCCGTCGAGATCGACGGGCACATCGTCCTCCTCTGCACGGGATTCCACGAGCGCCACTGGCCCAACCGCGAAGTGGTGACGATGAACCCGGGCCTGACCGCGGCCGCAAGTCACTGGCTCGCGGATCGTTCACGCGTCCACGGCGTCGAGGGCCCGTCGACCGACAAGGCAGGGACGACGGAGTTTCCCAATCACCGCGTCTGCCGCGATCGCGGGATGGTGCACTACGAGTGGCTCGTCAATCTCGAGCTGTTGCTCGGGAAGGGTGAGTTCCAGTTCACGGGCTACCCGTTGAAATGGCTGGGTGGTACGGGCTCCCCGGTGCGCGCTGTCGCAGAGTTTCCGGGGTAGGCCGGAGCGCTCCAGGAGTGCCTCATGGAATTGCGTGACTATGCCGCGCACGACGCGGTCGGGCTCGCACGCCTCGTCCGCAGCGGAGAGGTGTCGGCCGCAGAGGTCGAGGACGCCGCCAGACGTGCGATCGACAGCGTCGACCCGGCGCTCGGGGCGACGGTCGGCGGCCCGGTCGAGCCGGCGCTCGGGGCGAGTGGAGACGGGGGCCTCGCCGGGGTGCCGTTCGCGATGAAAGAGGTCGGCGCTCATCTCGAGGGTCAGGTCACGCAACTCGGCAGCCGATGGACCGGGGCCGGGGTCACGGGAAGCGCGGACACACATTTCGGCCGGCGCATCCGTGCTGCGGGACTGCGCGGCATTGCCCGCACACGGGCGCCCGAGTTCGCATTCAACGTCACGACGGAGCCCGTCGCGCACGGGCCAACGCGCAATCCGTGGAGTCTCGAGCACAGCGTCGGCGGCTCGAGTGGCGGGGCGGCGGCACTCGTTGCGGCACGGGCGCTCCCGATCGCCCATGGAACGGACGGAGGCGGCTCTATTCGCATCCCCGCCTCTCTCTGCGGGATCGTCGGCCTCAAGCCGACACGGTCACGGATTCCCGTCGGTCCGGGACTCTGGGAGGGCCTTCACGGGATGGCTCACGACTTCGTCCTCTGCCGCACGCTGCGCGATGCTGCGGCGGCCCTGGACGCTCTGCAGGGGCCGGGGCCTGGCGATAAGTACGTCATTCCGCCCCCGGCACGACCCTACGCATCGGAGGTCGGCGCCGATCCCGGCCGTGTGCGGATTCGCTGGACGGCCGGTGCCTGGTCGGGTGGAAACGTCTCGCCCGACTGCAGCAGTGCCGTGGAGAGCGCCGCGCGCGCGCTGGACGACCTTGGCCACGACGTCGAGCCGGGTGCGCCGGAAATCGATGCCGACGTGCTGCACCGCGCGCTCGTCACGACGTGGGCGGCCGGTCTCGCACAGCGCGCCGCCGCGCTCGAGCGCGGCCTGGGTACGCCCCCGTCTCCTGCCACGGTCGAGGCATGCACGCTCGCCATGGTGCGCCGTGGCTCGACACTCTCGGCCGTCGAGTTGCTCGACGGCTACGGGGACTGCAACGCGGTCGGACGAACGATCGGGGCGTTCTTCGAGAGCACCGACGTTCTCCTTCTGCCGACAGTGGCGAGGCCCCCGTGGAAGCTCGGTGAGCTCGACCAGAACGACTCCGTGCTCGACAGCGATGCCTGGGTCCGCAAGCTGTTCTCGGTCTACGCCCCGTTCACCGCGATGTTCAACATCACCGGCCAGCCGGCGATCAGCCTGCCGCTTGCCTGGAGCGCCGACGATCTCCCCATCGGCGTGCAGTTGGTCGGCCGCTACGGCGACGAGGCGATGCTGCTTCGACTCGCATCCCAGCTGGAACCGGTCTTCCCATGGACGGCCCGTGTGCCGCCAATCGCTTGCTGATTCAGGGCTCGAGCGCGATCAGCGCCGCGGTTGCTATAGCCGCGGCATCGATCGCATACTCAGCGTAGACCTCCGGCTGACTTCCGGTCTGGCCGAAGCGATCGACCCCGAGCGGGACGGAACGCGTGCCGAGAGCGCTGCCAACGAAGGCGAGGGCGTGGCTCGCGCCGTCGATCACGGTGACGACGGGGAGGCCGCGCTCATCCGGCATGAGGAGGCGCTCGAGGTGTGATGCCTCGGCGGCAGCCCCGTTGAGCCGCGCCGCCCGGGAGGTTTGCCAGGAGCGATAGAGCCTGTCCGGCGAGGACAGGCAGAGCACCGCCGCCTCGACACCCTCTTCCTCGGCGAGCACCTCTGCGGCTGCGAGCGCCTCGGGGACGATCGCACCACAGGCAGCGATTACGACGCGATCGTCGGCTACCCCGGGCTCACGAAGGCGGAAGCCGCCGGCGACGACATCGTTGCGCAACCGCTCGTCGCCGACAAGAGCCGCCGCCGCAGCGAACGGCTCTTGGTCGATCGGCTTGGTCGAGAGCCGAAGATAGAGCGCCTCCCCGGCGGGCGTCTGCATCTGAATCAGCCCGTCGAGTAGCAGCCATTCGAGCTCGCGCGCGTAGCAGGGCTCGGCGTACGTGAGCCCGGGGGTCTCGATCCCGATTCCCGGCGTCGAAATCGACTGGTGAGCGCCACCCTCGCGGGACAACGATATACCCGACGGGGTTCCGACGAGCACGAATCGTGAGCCGGAATAGGTCGAATAGACGATCCCCTCGAGCGCCCGCATCACGAACGGGTCATAGACGGTGCCGAACGGGAAGAGCCGCTCGCCCTGATGATCCCAGCTGAGCCCGAGTTGACCGAGAAGCAAGACGAGGTTCATCTCGGCGATCCCCATTTCGATGTGCTGGCCATCGGGACCGACACGCCATCTCAACGGCGAGTCCTCCATCGCATCGTAAACAGGCTGCTCCTCCGGCCCCCAGACGCCGGTCTTGTTGACGAAGCCGCCCAGATTCGTCGACACCGCCACGTCCGGCGAGACGGTGACGAGCCGGTCGCCGACGCCTTCCACCCGGGAGAGCTCGAGCAGAATGCGGCCGAATGCGGCCTGAGTCGAGACCGGAGCGCCGTCGCGCGTCTCGAGCGTGGCCGGGACCGGAATCGAAGCGACAGGTGGACGGAGGCCACGGTCGAGGCGTTCGCGGGCGGCGGCGAGAAAGGTGCCTTCGGGCGTCTCTCGGGCAAACCCGTCCCACTCGGTCTCCGGGGTGAGCCCGACGTCGGCCCGGAACCGGTCGATCTGCTCGCCGGAGAGTAGGGCCGAGTGATTCTGCGGTCGACCCGCGATCTCCAGGCCATACCCCTTGATCGTGTAGGCAAAGATCACCGTCGGTCGGTCGGGATGCTCCGTCGCGCGGCGCAGCGCCTCGAGCACATCGGCGAGATCGTGACCGCCGAGATCACGGATCAATCCCGACGGATCGTCGACGAGCAGCGGCGCCAGGCCGGATCGCTCACGTGGTGCGAGAGGATCGAGGAGCGCGGCCCGCACTTCTGTATCCGAGGCGCCGTAGAGCGCCTGATACGCCTCGTTCGGCATCCCGTCGATCCGCGCCCGCAGCAGCTCACCACCGTCTTGCTCGTACGCCGCACGCAGCCGCCGCCCGTACTTGAGCTCGATCACATCCCAGCCGCTCGTCCGGAACTGGGCCTCGAGCTCGGCCGCACGGATCCCCGGGATGACCCGATCGAGCGACTGCCGATTGAGGTCGACTATCCACAGTACGTTGCCGAGTCTCCGCGCCAGCGGCTCGGCGAGCGCCTCCCAGATGTTGCCCTCGTCCAGCTCGGCATCGCCCAGCAGCGAGATGAACCGACCGCCCGTCGAGGCGCCGAGGCGGGTCTGCGTGAACCTGTCGGCGAGCGCCCCGAACAGCGGGGCCGCCGAGCCGAGGCCGACCGAGCCGGTCGAGTAGTCGACCGGAAAGGGATCCTTCGTCCGTGACGGATACGACTGCAACCCTCCGAAGTCCCGCAACCGGGTCAGGTACGAACGGTCCAACCGTCCCAGGAGATACTCGATCGCATGCAGCACCGGCGACGCGTGCGGCTTGACCGAGACGCGATCCTCCGCCCGAAGGTCGGCAAGGAAGAGGGCAGTCATCAATGTCACCATCGACGCCGACGACGCCTGATGGCCACCCACCTTCAACGCATCGCCCTTCGGCCGCTCCCGGTTCGCGTAGTCGACGATCCGGACTGCGAGCCAGAGCACGCGACGCTCGATCGCCGACAGGGCCGCGAGATCGGCCGCCGGGGCTCTTCCGTGCGTAGGTGCCAGTGTCGGTTCCACTTCGCCTCTTTGGCTTCGATCCTGTCCCGGGAGCGGGATTCGTGACCCGGCGAAGAGCGTACTCGAACCGCCTGGCCGAACCCCCCACCGACAACGAGCTCCCGGTCACGATCGCGCGACGCGATCGAACGCCGCGAGTGACTCGCGCAGGCGATCGGCGACCAGGTCACGACCGATGAAGACGAGGCGCGAGCGGTGGTCGTCGTCGGGCCACTCCTCGAGGTGCACGGGCGGGTGAACAGCGTGCTGGACACAGTTGACGAGCACCGGGCCTGCACCGCCGACGTTCAGGAGGCCCTTTACCCGGAGAATGTCCTGTGCGCGCGCCTGGAGGAGCATGGTCAGCCAGATGCCGAACGCAGTCCAGTCGACCTCGTCCAGGTAGAGCACACACGAGCCCACGTCATGGTCGTGCGCATCAGGCGTGGGTCGGAGGCCGCCCGGTTGCTCGAGATCGCGAGGGTCACGTTCCGTTCCGTCGAACAGCCAGTCGGGATCGACCTGCCCGAACGTCACCTCACGAGCAGGTGCCGTTGGGTTCAGTCGTGCCAACTCGGCTGCGAGCCCGAGCCTGTCCGCCGGAGCTGCGACGTCGGCCTTTGTGATCACCAGACGATCAGCGATCGCGACCTGCTTGACCGACTCCGGCCCACGGAGCCCGTGAACCCCGTCGACAGTGGCGATGAGGCTCTCGAGCTCGTAGTGATTCCGCGCGATCGGATCTGTGAGAAGCGTCATCACGAGCGGGGTCGGGTCGGCGATCCCCGTGGTCTCGACCACGATTCGGACGAAATGCGGCACCTCCCCCGCATCGCGGCGGTCGAGGAGGTCGCGTAGCTCGTCCACGAGGTCGCCTCGGAGCACACAGCAGACGCACCCGCTCGCGAGCAGCACGGTGCGCTCGTCGACCTGCCGCAGCAGGTGGTGATCGATCCCGATCTCCCCTATCTCGTTGACGATCACGGCCGTCTCACCCATGGCGGGA
Source organism: uncultured Thermoleophilia bacterium (assembly GCA_963756835.1). Classification (GTDB taxonomy): domain Bacteria; phylum Actinomycetota; class Thermoleophilia; order Gaiellales; family Gaiellaceae; genus Gaiella. The sequence goes on along the minus strand of CAVWPE010000006.1, from coordinate 14,916 downwards.
TGCTGGAGCAGCTTGGAGATCAGGGTCGTCTTCCCGCTACCGAGGAAGCCCGTGACGAGGACGACAGGCGTCTTCACTCGCTCAGCTCCGCGACGAGGGCCGGATCGAGCGGGTCGAGAGGTCGGCCGAGAAGCCGCTCGGCCTCGCTCCAGACGGCGCTGATGTCGCCGACGACCGTCGACGAGCCCTTGCTGTCACGAAGGACGTAGACCGAGCCGGACCAATCGTGCAGGGATAGCCCAAAGTGGGAGAGCACCCGGCTGAGGAGCACGACGCGGAACACCCGCGCCCGCCGTCCCCCCTCCTGCTCGGCCCAGTGCTCGTTCAGAATGACACCGCAGAGCGCACACACTAGAGTCGGGTTGTAGCAGCACTGGCTCTCGAGAGACCGACAACGGAGGTTGTGATGGCCAAGGAGATACTTGTCGCGTACGGCGTGGACGTGGATGCTGTTGCGGGGTGGCTGGGCTCCTACGGGGGCGAGAACTCGCCTGACGACATCTCGCGCGGCCTGTTCGCAGGCGAGGTCGGCACCCCGAGATTGCTCGACCTCTTCGCCCGGCACGATCTCAAGACGACGTGGTTCATTCCCGGGCACTCGATCGAGACCTTCCCCGCGGAGACCCAACTCGTGGTCGAGGGCGGCCACGAGATCGGCATTCACGGGTATTCCCACGAGAACCCGATCGCGATGACCCGCGAGCAGGAGACGGCGATTCTCGACAAGTGCATCGGACTCGTGGAAGAGGTGTCGGGAAGACGGCCGACGGGTTACGTGGCTCCCTGGTGGGAGTTCTCGACCGTCACGAACGAACTGCTGCTCGAGCGACGGATCAAGTACGACCACTCGCTCATGCACAAGGACTTCCACCCCTACTACGTGCGCGTCGGCGACTCGTGGACGAAGATCGACTATGCGAAACAGGCGGAGGAGTGGATGGTGCCGCTTCAGCGCGGCGAGGAGACCGATCTGATCGAGATTCCGGCGAGCTGGTACCTCGATGACCTTCCACCGATGATGTTCATCAAAGGTGCTCCCAACAGCCATGGTTTCGTCAACCCGCGCCACCTCGAGGAGATCTGGATCGACCAGTTCGACTGGGTGTACCGCGAGTACGACTACGCCGTCTTCACGATGACGATCCACCCCGACGTGAGCGGCCGGCCACAGGTTCTGCTGATGCACGAGCGGATCATCGAGCACATCAACAAGCACGAGGGAGTGCGGTGGGCGACGTTCGACGAGATCGCCGACGACTTCGCCAGGAGGTCTCCCCGCCAGACGTAGTCGTTTCGCGAGTTCCACCGGCGTGGCCGGGACGCCTGCGCTCCGGCTACGCCGGCGTCCAGACCGCGTCGTCGCCCACCGGAGTTCGTACGGCGGCGCCGGCCGAGACCAGCCTCAGCATCGCGGCTTCCGCATCGATTCGGACCGTGGCATCGTTGCCACGCGTCAGCAACTGTGCGACCTCCTGAGTCGTCAAACCCCCGGGGAAGAACTCGAGCAGTTCGAGCGGATCATCCGGCACACCTCGGCGCTCTCCGTCCGGGATCAGGTTGGCAACGAGGACGTCATACGCTTCGATCGTCTGCCAGCCGCCGGCAACGACCCTCCTGTCGGCAGTCTCGAACACGAGAGACGGCGCGGTGTAGCGGACGGGGCCGTCGGTTGTCGCCGTCTTGCCCTGGAGCTCGGCCGGCGACCCGAGGGCGGTACGCGCCTCGGCCCGGTCGCGCTGATAGGCCTCTTCGACCTCTGGCTGGTCGATCGAAGCGATCAGGGCTCCGACATCGACCCCCGGCACGCCCCGCAGAGCCTCCGCGATACCGGCGTCTTCGTCGAGGAGCAACGTCGTCGTGAACCACGCAAACTGGAGCGCACGGACGACCGACCACTCGCTTCCCGGCGACTGCAGGCGCGCGGCAACGACAGCCCTGCATGCCCGCCCCGTGCCGACCACCCGCGCACGCGGCTCCGGGGAGAGTGGCATTCCGAAACGCCGGAACCGGCGGGCGTACCCGTCGGCCGACCCGAGCGGCGTGTAGCCCCGATCGACGTACTGCTGCGCCTGCTCGGTCAGGCCGATCAGTACGAGCCGCCAGTCGAGTTGAGAGCCGTAGCGCCATTCGAGCACTCGGAGCGCGGGGTTGGCCGAGTATCCCCACGGGCAGCCGGCATCGTTGTACAGGATCGCCTTCATGCAGTGGCCTGATCGTCACCATCGCCGAGTGCCGCCTCGACCCAGGCAGCGCAGGCGAGCGTGCGTGCGTCATGCCGCGGCATCCCTACGATCTGAACCCCGAGTGGGAGTCCCAGCGGGCCGGTGCCCGCGGGGACGTTGACGACCGGGGCTCCGAGCGCTGACCAGCCGCGGTTGAAGATCGGATCTCCGGTCGTCGCAAGCTCCGGCGCCTCGCCCGGGGCCGACGGTGTGATCAGCACGTCGACGTGGCCGAGCACGTCGCGGAGTTCCGCCCGGCATTCCCTCACCAGGTCGCGGGACTCCTCGTACACACGCACCGACATCGCCGCTCCTTCGTCGAGCATGCCGCGCAGAGGCTCGCGGATCATCTCCCGGAAGCGACGATGCTCGTCCGCGAGACACCGGGCGATCTCGAACGTCCAGACCCGGTTCTGCGCGTCGACGAGCCGGGCGAACGACGAAGGAAGCGTTATCGCGACGGGTCGTGACCCGGCGCTCGCGAGCCGCTCCGGCAGCGAGTCGAAGAGAGCGACGGTCTCTGCGGCGGCGGCCGCCCATTCATGCGTGAGGCAGATGGCCAGGCGGGGAGGCGGCAGCGGCGGCCGCAGGGCGAGGTCGCGTCCCGAGAGTGCGCCCGTGACGAAGGCCGCATCCTCAACGGTACGCGTCATCACGCCAACCGTGTCGAACGTCTCCGAGATCGCCTTCACCCCCACGCACGGGAGCATCCCGTGCGTCGGCTTGTAGCCGACGACGCCGCAGAAGGCGGCTGGTCGAACGATCGAGCCTGTCGTCTGCGTCGCGAAGGCAACGGGCACCATGCCGGCCGCAACTGCCGCCGCGGGACCGGACGAGGAGCCGCCCGGGGTTCGGGTCACATCGTGCGGGTTGGTGGTCGGCCCCGGCGGCCACGCAGCGAACTCGGTCGTCACGAGCTTTCCGAACACGAGCGCCCCGCGTCGGCGGGCGATCGCCACGCTGGCAGCGTCGGTGGGTGGGCGGTGATCGCGGTAGATAGGCGATCCGTGCCTCGTCGGCATGTCGTGGGTGTCGAAGATGTCCTTGACCCCCAGCGGGATCCCGTGCAACTCACCTCGAGCGACCGGTGGGGCCTCATCGAGCTCGCGGGCGCGGGCGCGCACCTGGGCCGGATCGAGGTGAGCCCACGCACGCACGGTAGGCTCAGCCGCCTCGATCCGATCGAGGTGGTCGGCGGCGATGGACTCCACAGTCGTGTCGCCGCTCGCCAAAGCGCGGGCGAGCTCGACAACGGTGGCAGCCGATCCCGGCGGCCGGAAGACGTGACCGCTCACCATGGGCGCTACCCGACCTCCTCCGCGAGCTGGGCGGCGGGGTCGAGGCCGGCGCCGAGTGCAATCTGCATGAGCACACGAACTTTCGGCCCGGCGAGATCGCCGGCGAAGAGCGCGCCCGCCTCGGCAAGATCGCGGCCGCCGCCACGCCCGTACAAGGGCTCGACACGACCGGCGCTACAGCGCGAACAGACGACCACCGTGACCCCGCGCGCCACGGCATCGCGGACGCCGGCTACCACCTGTTCGTTGGCGTTCCCGCGGCCTGTTCCTTCGAGCACGATCGCTCGCGCTCCGGCATCGACCGCGGCATGCACGAAACGGGCGTCGCTCCCCGCATACAGGCGGATCAGGTCGACCGGGGCAAGCTCCGCCGGAACCGGCAGGGCCGGGCGCCTCTCGGACCGTAGCCGGAAAAGGACGTGGTCCGTGTCGACGACTCCGATCGGCCCGTATCCCGGAGCGGCGAAAGCGGCGACTGCGCTCGTATGAACCTTGCGCACCTCTCGCGCCGGGTAGATCTTGCCGGCGAACACGATCAGTGCGCCGCGCCCACGGGCAGCGGGGTCCGATGCGACCCGAATCGCATCGCGGAGGTTGCGAGGCCCGTCCGTGTCCTTTTCGTCGGCGCCGCGCTGTGCGCCCGTCAGCACGACGGGGATGTCCGAGTCGAGCAGCCGGTCGATCAGAAAGACGCTCTCCTCCATCGTGTCCGTCCCGTGTGCGACGACGATGCCGGCGAGATCGAAACGGTCGGCCTGCTCGATCACCCGGCGGGCGAGGGAGAGCGCCAGCCGCCCGTGCAGATCGAAGCTCGGGACACTGACGAAATCGTCCAGCTCGAGTGGCGGCGCGTCGGGCCAATCGAGCATCCCGACGAGCTCGCCACCGCTCACAGCAGGCACGAGCTTGCCGGTCTGGGGGTCGGGCCGCATCGCAATCGTCCCCCCGGTGGAGATGACGACTACAGTCGACACGGCGGCCCGTCTACTTCTTCGAGAGCTTGGCGGCCTGCGTGACGTCGAGGTTGCCACCGACCTCTTCGCCGAACTCCTCCTCGACGGCGTGCACGGGCGTGGAGCGGAAGCGGAGGGCGACATTCACGATCACGAGAACGACGAAGATCAGGAACAGCGTCACGGCGGTCGTGCCGGCCCCGAGCGCGTAGAGGTTGGGGAGAATCGGTCGGCTCGACGGCCATGTCCCGATGAGGATCGGCAACGGCTGCGCCTGGTATCCGTTCTGGAGGAGGATCGTCCGGTCGAAGTCGTTCCAGGCCAGGGTGAAGCCGAACAGGAAGCTGCCGAAGATACCCGTCCAGACGAGCGGCAGCGTGACCTCGCGGAACGTCGTCGCGCTGTTTGCCCCGAGATCCCGGGCTGCCTCCTCGACGTGCCGGTCGTAGCGGTTCCAGACGGCGAGCATGACGAGAAACGAGAACGGGATCCCCCAGATCACGTTCGCGCCGAGCGCCGTGTACCAGAGGCTCGGTGTCTCCCCCATGTATCTCCAGAGCAGCTGGTTACCGAGACCGACGAGGAAGGCCGGCGTCATCAGCGCGAGCATGAGAATGTAGAAGGCGATCACGTCGCCCTTCAGTCGCCACCGGCGGCGGAACGCCATGGACAACGAGAATCCGAACCCGGCGACGAGGATGCCCGCGACGATGGCGAGCCAGAGAGACTGGCGGCCCGACGCACTGACGTCGTCGGAGATGGTGTTGAAGACGTTCGCGTCCCAAAGCGTCCTCCACCAGTCGAGGCTGATCGGACCGCGGAACGGGAACGTGAGCTGTCCGGTCGACCCCTGAAACGAGAGGATCGCCATCAGGATCATGGGGAGATAGAGGAAGAACAGGAAGAGGGCGAAATAGACCCCGAGACCTGCCTTCCACCAGTCCCGCGGCTGCTTGACCTCGCGCCGCACGACCGCGTCCTGAGGGCGGGGGGCCGCCCCGGCCGCTTCGACCATCGACTCGCTCACAACTCCTCCCGCAGGTTGGAGAAGCGTGTGATCACCCAGACGCCGACGAGCAGGGCGAGAACGAGGAGAACAGCCGAAGCCGCCCCCTGCGGATACTGCACCGCCCCGATCTTGGAGTTGATGAGCGTGCCCACCGATGTGATGTTGCCGCCGCCCACGGTCGCGACCGTCCCGTAGTCACCCATCGTGAGGACGAAAATGAAGATCGACCCGATCACGACGCCCGGCATCGACTGGGGCAGAATCACCTCCCGGAACGTCTGCCACGAGTTGGCGCCGAGATCGCGTGCGGCCTCGACCGCCGATTGGTCGACCTGTGCCAGCGAGAAGAACAGCGGCGTGATCATGAACAGGATGTAGAGCTGGATCATTGCGAGCCTGACCGAGAGCGTCGAGAAGCCGAGTTGCGAGAGGGGCTCGGAGACGATGTGGAACTTGACAAGCACCTGGTTCAAGGCACCCTCCCGTCCCATCAGCGGGAACGTCCACGCAATCGCGCGTGTCAGGAAGCTCGTCCAGAACGGCGCGAGCGCGATGATGAACAGGGTGATCTGGTTCCGAAGGCTCGAAACCTTGAGAGCGAGGAAGTACGCGACCGGAAAGCCGAGAACGAGACACGCTACAACCGCGAGCACCGACGTGATGAACGTCGAACGCATGTTGGCCCAGTAGGTCGAGTCGTGGAAGAGCTCGCTGTAGTTCGCCGTCGTGAACGTCTTGTCGAAGCCCGCATCCGTCCACGTCCAGAAGCTGACGAGGACGATGATCACGAGCGGGGCGAGCAGATAGAAACCGATCCAGATGAAGCCCGGCGCGGCCAGAGCCGCGGTCACCCAGCCGCCACCACGACCGCGACCGCTCCCGCGCCCCTCGCCGAGCGCAGCCTCGGCCTTTGGCGCCTCGAGCTCAGGAGTCGAGGAGCTGGACATCCTCTTCCTTCCAGGAGATCCGGATCCGCTCGCCTTCGCGGCCGCGCAGGTCGGGATACGCCTGCGCTCCGACCTTCGCGAGCATTCGCTCGCTACCCGCGAGCAGATGCAGCTTGACGAGGTCGCCGAGGAACTCGACGAAGACGATCTCGCACTCCGCCGAATTGAGGCTGGACGGACCGGATTCGCTCGAGCCGACCGTCACAGCGGCAGCGCGGATGGCGATCACTGCTACGTCCCCTACCGCGAGTGCGGAATCGGGCGCCACCACGCTCGCGCGCACGTGCTCCGAATCCTCGACGACGAGCCTGTCCCCATCGCGTTCGACGACGGTGCCACGAACGATGTTGTTGTCACCCATGAACCGCGCGACGACATCGGTCGCGGGCTTCGTGGCGATCGTCAACGGCGGGGCGACCTGCTGGATGCGAGCCTCGTTCATGACGACGATGCGGTCGGCCATCGAGAGCGCTTCTTCCTGGTTGTGCGTCACGTGGATGAACATGAGCCCGAGCTGCCGCTGAAGGTCGCGAAGCTCGACACGCATCCTCAGCTGCAGCAGGCGGTCGAGGTCGCCGAGCGGCTCATCGAGCAGCAGCGCCTTGGGCTTCGTGACGAGGACCCGCGCCAGCGCGACACGCTGCTGCTGCCCCCCGGAGAGGGCCCGCGGCTTCCGGTCGGCAAGAGGCGTCAGGCCGACCACCTCGAGAGCCTCGAACGCCAGCTTCCGTCGCTCGTCCTTGCCGACGCCGTGCATCTTGAGACCGAACTCGACGTTGGAGAGAACCGAGCGGTGCGGGAACAGGGCGAAGTGCTGGAAGACGGTCGTCGTCGGCCGCTTGTGCGGAGGGAGATCGACGAGCGACTCGCCGTCGAGAACGATGTCTCCGGAGCTCGGAAACTCGTGGCCGCCGATCATCCGCAGCGTGGTCGTCTTACCGCAACCGGACGGCCCCAGCAGAACGACGTACTCGCCGTGGTCGACGTGCAGGTTGACATCGTCCACGGCGACCATGCCCCCGGGGAACACCTTCGTCAGCCCGATGAGATCGAGTCCCGGCTGCTGCGATGGTGAGGGGGCGGCCGAAGCCGCCCCCTCAGACTGCGTTGATGCTGAATCCGACATGCGGCTAGGCGGACAGGAAGTCGTTCGCCCTCTTGGTGAGATACACGCTTTCCCGCGGATACGAGTTCCACGACGCGTACTTGCAGATGCGGTTCGGGAACGAGCCACCTTCCCTGCGCTCGCCCTTCTTGATGTCGCCGACCTTGCCGGTAATCCCCGGCAGGTCTCGTGCAGCGGCCTTGCCCTTCCACCAGTAGTCGTACTCGGCCGACGAGAACCCTGCCTTCTTGCCGGCGGCGGACTTGATCCACGGGAGCAGCTTCTGACCGTTCGCGATGTAGTAGCCCTGGCGCATGATCACGGCCCCCAGATAGCCGTTGTAGTTCCAGTTGATGTAGTCGTAACAAGCCTGCAGCTTCGCGGGATCCGTGACCTTGGCTGAGATGCCCTCGGCGCTACACCAGCCGCGGAAGCCCTCGGGCGGCGCCGCGTAGAGGATGTTGACGCCGGCTGCCTTGACGAGCGCCACGGCAGGCGACCACATCGACTGGATCACGACCTCCTTCGAGACCATGAAGTTCACCGAGTCCGTGAACGCCGACCAGAAGGCGCGGAACTGACCGGCCTTCTTGTAGGTCGTCAGGATCTTGAACAGGCGGTCGATCTCGGCCCTCGTCGGGTTGCCGTAGTCAGCGAACTTCATCAGGCCGAGCGCCGAAACGGCGAACGCGGCGTCCTGAGCCATGATGCCGGGATCGCGGAGTAGCGACACTCGCCCCTTCCAGCTCTTGTTCAAGAGCTCTGCCCAGGAGACCCTGTTCGGAGCCTTCTGGATCACGTCCGCGTTGTAGCCCATCGAGTCGGCGTTGAAGTGGGCCGCCGGGCCGACGATGTAGCGGGGCTCCCGCTTGTTCTTGATCGGCTTGCCGTTCTCGCCGATCCAGCGAACGATCTGCTTGTTGTTCTTCGGCCCGCCCGAGAACGGCGGCAGCCCGGTCGAGCCGTCGGGGTCGACGTACGTCGTCCGGAACGGCGCGTTGCCGTCGCCGTACGTGCAGCGCTTCGACGCCGGGTTGAGCTTGCCCCGCGAGAAGAGCTTGTACTGGGATCGCCAGCTCGGAAGCCTCCGGGTATCGACCGGCTGGAGGCTGCCCGACGGCCAGACGAGGAGCGACTGGTAGTTGTAGCCGCCGAAGACGTCGAACGTGTCCGGCGAGGTGATCGCGATCTGGGGCTGCTTCCCGGAGTCGGCCAGGATCGGCTTCACGGTGAAGCCGAGGTCCTTGGAGGCCTGCTTCGCGATGTCCGGGATGGGGAACTCGACGCCGAGGCTGAGCACTCGGAGTGTCCCGGTGAACTTGCCGGCCGCGTTCACTTCGCTGGACCCGGATCTCGCAGCGCCGGCCGTGCCGGCGAGTGCGCCCATGCCGCCAACTGCGGCGGCAGCTACACCTCCGCGGCGAAGCAGTTCGCGGCGGCTGAGGCCACCGCGCTCGTCACCCCGGCGAGGCTCGGAGAGATCGCTGCGACCGAGATCTTCGCCGGCGGCCAGCTCCCTGAGGTACTCGTCGGGATCATGCTCCCAATCGCCACTCATATCCTCGACTCCCTTCCCTCGTCGCCTCTCGAGGAACTCGATGGTCTCTCGGCCCGCTCACACCAGCCACGACCGACCCGAGGTGTCGACCGAGAAAAAACTATTGTGTGCAATGACCTTGGAATAGATGGTGTATACCGGTGCGCTCTTTCCGAGTCAAGGTCTAACTTTTTCCGCGCCGAGACGTCCGCGACCGCTCTAGCACGGCGGGTGCGGGATGCCTATCGCATCCCCGAGTCGGGCGATCTCCGGTCCCGAGAGCGTGAACTCGGTGTAGGCGACGCCGACCGAGAGGAAGTCCAGGTTGTCGGCCGCTCGGAGCGCTCGCTCGAGCATCTCGATCCGCCTGTCCTGGAGATCGAACCACCGCGCGAGCTGGGCACTCAGGGCCGCTGGAGCCTCGAGCGATTTTGCCTCGCGCTCCTGCGCCCTGACGAGGGGAAGCGCGAGGCGGATGGCAGCGACGACATCTCCTGTGCCGGAAGCATCCGGAGGCGGGATCCGGTCGAGCCTCGGGCCGTAAACGCTGCAGATCTTCGCCACCCTTTCGAAGTACTGCGCCCGGGTCGGCTCGGCTTCCCCGTCTGGACTGAAGATCAGCGCCGCGCAGACGACCGCTGCCGTCGCAACAGCGGCCGCAGTTCCCAGTGTGACGACCTGTCGTTTCGACACGCGCATCACCGTTTGGTTCGTCGGGAGTGCGGTCTCGGATCACGCGCCCGCGCCGAGCTCACGCTATGCCATCTCCTGCGCCGGCCGCGCGGCAACGATTCGACCCCCAACGACAATCGCCAGATACACCGCAGCGGCCACCGCAACACCCCAGACGATCTTTACCCAACTCGACGGCACAGCGTAGTACGCGCCGGCGCCGGAGGTGATGGCGAGGAGTGCAGCGACGTTGATCCCGTTCAGGTACCGATACGGACCGTGCGGGTCGAACAGCCCTTCGACGTCGATCCGCTGCCGCTTGACGAACAGGTAGTCCGCCACGATGACGCCCGTCAGCGGCGCGGCGAGGTTGCCGAGATGCGTGACCCAGCGCTGCGCATCGTTCACGAAGTCGGGAAAGCCCGACAGGGTGACGGCGGCGGCGGCGGCGGCCACGGTCGCCCAGACGCGGCCGAGCCGTGGGATGGAGTTCACGAGGGAGAGCCCTGCGGTGTAGACGTTGGTGATGTTCGCGGCCAACCCCTGTACGACGATCGCTACGAGGAGCGCGGCGAGGAGCAGGTTGCTCGAGGTCAGGTCCGCGACGGCGACGAACGGGTTCGTCGCGCCGGTCGCCGCCGCCGCGTAGCCGCCCACGAAGGTGGTCAGAGCAGCGGAGATGAGAGCGGAGGCGGTGAGTCCGATGCGCATGTCTCGGCGGGTCGGCGTGTAGCGGCAAAAGTCGGCGACGTTCGTGACGAACGTCAGCGACGCGCCACACATCACCGTCACGTAGGTCGCGAAGCCCACCCAGGTCAAGTGCTGATCGGGCGAGTCGAAGACACGACTGACCGAATACCTGGGATTGTCGGTCGAGAGATAGAGGACGATGAGAACGACGGTGAACGCGAGCGAGACGGGCAGCACGCCGCGCAGGAGCCACCGCATCACATCGAACCCGAGCACCGCGAACGTCGCGTGGACAACGGCGAAGGCGAGGGCGAGAGGCACGAGCGGCAGGTGGTCACCGGTCATCGCCTCGTAGATGGCCTGGGCGCCGAGGCCGGCCGTCAGCGCCTGCGCGGCGAACCAGTACGTCGCAGCAATGACCCGGTACGGGGACGAGAGCAGGCGCGCTCCCCAGTACCCCAGGTGCGAACGCATGGCGACCTGACCGGGAAGCCCGTAGTCGACACCGGGCTGTGCGACCACCGTAAGCAGAGCGAAGGCAAGCGCCTGCCCGGTCACCATCGCCGCTACGGCCCACCAGAGCGGAAGCCCGCCGGCGACGACGGCGAACGCACCGAGCACGTACATGACCGGATTGAGGAAGAACGTGAAGTTGATCGCGAACAGATCACGCCAGCCGGCCGTACGGAGCTCCGCCGGGACCGGCTCGATGCCGAACTCCTCGACCGCGGGCACGCGGTTCCTCTAGGAAGCCGTGCCGGTGGCTGTCACCGTCTCGGACGCAACGCCCGTGCGACGAAAGAAGTCGATCACGGCGCGGTTGTGCTCCTCCGAGTTGTCGAAGACCGTCGAGTGTCCCGAGCCGGGAATGACATGCTTCTCGGCGCCTGCAATCCCCTGGTAGATGCCTTCCTGGCCGACACCCCCGGGGCCTTGATCCCACGGCGTCATCACATCCTCATCGCCGCCGAGGACGAGCGCGGGCGAGGTGATCCGCGGCAGCCATGCCGTGATGTCCATGTCGCACATTGCCTGACAGGCGGCGCAGAATACCTCGAGGCGATTGGAATCCCGCAGGATCGTCTGGATCGTCTCGACCAGTCCCTCGGCGCCCTGCTCTCCGAGAAACCCCTTCGAGAGCGCCTGCCAGGTGATCAACTCGGCGAGCACCCGGCTGCCGGGCCCTGCCGGATCCAACGTTGCGATGTCGATCCAGTTCTTGAAGATCAGGCGCCCCGAAACCCCCAGGCGCGCGGCGGCGCAGTTGATCACGACCGACGTCGTGCGCTCCGGGTACTTGCCGGCGAACACCGTCGCGATCATCCCACCCATCGACGTGCCGTGGATGTGCGCCTGCTCGATCCCGAGAGCATCCATCAGGCCGGCGACGTCATCGGCCCACACTTCCATGTCGTAGTGCTGCAGCGGCTTCTCCGACTGCCCGTAGCCGCGCATGTCGAAATCGATCACCCGGAAATGCTTCGAGAGCTCCGGCGTCGCGGGGTCGAAGTTGAAGTGCCCGAAACCTGCACCGTGGATCTGGACGACCGGGTCGCCTTCACCGGAGATCCGGTGCCAAAGGCTGACGCCGTTGACGTCGATCATGCCCTCCATCGCTGCTCTCCTCTCATCGTGAGGGCAAGCCTAACGCAGCTCCCCCGAGTGTCCGTGGCCGGACGCTATCCCGGCTCCACGGTGACCTCCAGACGTTCCGCCGGAGTACCGAGGAGCTCGTGCCTCAACTCGTCGGTCGTCCGCCGGCGCTTCGGAAGCACGTGGCGGAGGAGCGTGAAATCGGCTCTCTCCGAGACGAACGGGTACGGGTCCATGCGCACGCGTCCTTCGCCGATCGGCTCGAGCCAATACCCCCCGACATCTGCGCGCTTACCCGCCTCGAGGTCGTTGAGACAGAAGAAGAGCGAGAACCGATCGTAGACCTGAAGCCGGTGGTAGTCGGCCCAGCGTTCCTCCTCCGAGACGCCGATCGCGTCGCGTCGGATCGGATGCGACGTCTCCTGTTCGGCCACGAACGCCTCGACGAGGTCGATGACCTCGTCCGCCCGGCTGAGCTTGAGCTCCGGCTGTGTGCCGTAGCGGTGGCGGTAAATGCCCGCGCCGTGCATCGACACGAGCAGGCCGGCGTAGGGATCCTCGTCGGTGATGGCCGCGATTCCCGCACGATAAAACGCGAGATGAGCCGGAACTGGGACATCGAGGAAGTTCAGTGGCCGGCCCGTATCGGGGTCCATCATCGGAGACTGCTCCCAGACGGCCCAGCCGTCGTCGTGTCGCTCGGCCGCCACGACGAGTGACGCGTGCCGCGCGCCGCGGTCCGCCCACAGGCGCGCGCAAGCCGCCGAGACATCAGCGTGATCCGTCTGGAGGACGACCTGCCACGTATCGCCGCCGTCGCGGACGATCATGGCGACTCCACGGCGCACGACGGGACGACACGACGGCGAACTCGCGGCGAGGCCCGCACCATCGCCCGAACATACACTATGCCCCTCATGCCACCCACCTCCGGATTCACGCTCCGCTACGAGGAGGACGCGGAAGGCGACGTCGCCGCCGTCTTCTGCGATATCCGCGAGCGGATGGAGTTCGTCCCGGCGATCTTCAAAGCACTCGCACCGGATCCCGTGGCGCTCGTCCCGGCATGGGTGCAGGCGCGCTCGATCTATGACGATCCACGCGTCGAGGCAGCGCTCGCCCGGCTTCGGGAGAGCGCCGCGCCCGACCTCTGCCTCCTATCGGCCGAGCGCAGCCGTCCGAGCCGCGGTGGCGCCCTTTTGTCAGGAGCTGCCGGCGCTGTTGCTGATCGTGACATCGCTCGGGCTGGCGCTCGACGGCGTCGTTCCCCTTCAACCGTCACCTCCACCGGACCTGCCCCCGCCAGGGCCGATCCCCGCAACCCCCGTCCCCGAGGAGCGGGGCGAGCATGCCCTCTTCGACAGCATCCGTGCCGTCTATCGGACACACCACGTGCCGAGCATGTACAGGGCTCTCGCCGCGCATGGTTTGCTCGACGAGCCCTGGTCGGCGATCGGCCCCTATCTCGCGTCCGAGCCGGGCGAGACGCTCGTCGCCGACCTCTGCGTCACCGCTGAGCTGCAGGCCCTCGAGTTCCGGGAGTTCGCGTACTTCCGCGTGGAGAGCGCCCGCGGCATTCTCGATCAGTTTCGGCGCGCGCTCCCTCGGAACCTGGTTTTCGCGCTGGCGGCGTCGCTGGGTTAGCGCACGACGCCGGCCGGCAGCCTCGAGGCGACGAGAGAGCCGGCCGCCGCGAGCACGGCTGTCACAACCCAGAAGACGTCCCAGCCCGCGTGGGCGGCAAGCGCCCCGAGAAGGGGTGTCGAGATGGCAGAGATGAGGAAGACAACGGTTGCCGCCACCGCGACCGACCTTGCGGCCAACTCGGGCGCTGCCCGCTCTCCGGCGGTGACGTACACGAGGGCGTTCCAGCCGAGCGCGCCGAAGCCGAACAGCACGGCAGCGGGAATCACGACTGACGTTCCGACGTGCAGAGCGAGCGTGAAGAGCAACGCGCCCAGGGCCGCGACGATCCCCACCTCGGCGAGCGTTCTGACGCGACGAGACCCGCCCCCTCTGTCGGCGACACGACCCCACACGATGCGAGAAACCATCGCCGAGACGTTGATCGCGAAGAACGTCGCCGACGCGGCAAAGGCTGTCAGCCCGGCTGCGAGAGCAGACGGCACGCTGAACGCGAGCACCGCCTGTAGCACGACGATGTACAGGGCGGCGACGACGAGCAGTCGTTGCATTCCGGGCGTCCGCCAGATACTCCGAAGCGGCTGGTGCACACGCCCCAACGGGGCTTGTCGTGGACCGGCGGCGTAGGCGAACACGACGCCCGTGATCGCGACGGCGACCGCCGCCACGCCGAGCGTGAGGCGGACGCCGCCGTAGTCCTCGAGACCCGGCATGGCGAGCGCCGCGATCGTCCCGCCGAGCGGAACCGACATCTGGCGGACCCCGAGTGCCCAGGCGCGTCGCGCCGGAGGATAGGCGCTGAAGAGCGCTCCGGCGCCTGCTATCGGGACGACGGCGGAACCCACCCCGAACGCGACGAGTGCCGCAAGGAGCACTGCCGTGGACGAGGCGCTTGCAGCAACACCGAGACCCACGACGCCGAGGGCGGTTCCCGCGAGAAGCGGCCCCCGGGTGCCGAAGCGATCGACGGCCATCCCCGCCGCAATGAGAGCGAGCCCGGCTCCGAACAAGCCCGCGGTCAGCACCGCGCCGAGGCCGGCCAGGCTGAGCTGGAAGACCTGGCTGAGCTCGGGGCCGATCGCGGGGAGACCGACGGTTACGAATGCCACGGCAGCCTGGGCGCCGGACGCGGCTGCGAGCACGATGCCGGGCGCGTGGGGTCCGGCCCGTTTCATCGGTTCCATTATCCTGTTCTCGTGGACGTCGACGACATCGTGGGTGCCCGGCGACGGCAGCAAGTGCTCGA